>JANOVM010000001.1:0-30912 GCA_031417395.1 Bacteroidota bacterium
TCTATTGTAGGGGCGCCATGCATGGCGCCCCTACAATAGAATCCATTTTTATTTTAATGCCATTAATGTCGTTTCAAAAAACTCTTTCGACTTTTCCGCATGAACCCAATGACCGGCATTCTGAACGGTTACAATATTTGCCAAAGGGAAAATTCTTTTGATCTCTTTTTCATCCGTTTCATTGATATACCCGGAGTTGCTTCCTTTAATAAATAATACAGGAACGTTTATTGGTTTATCGGGACTAAAAGGCTTTCCTACTTCATCAATGTTATCCACTATTCCTTTCAGATAAAAACGCCAGTCAAGTTGGTTGTCCTCCTTCCAATAAAGGTTTTTCATGAGGAACTGTATCATTGCTTCATCGTGCATAGCAGTTCTTAATTGCTCCTCCGCTTCTTTCCTCGTTTTAATGGTATTCATATCAATCGATTGCAAAGCCAATAGTATCGATTGATGATGCGACGGGTAGTACCTGGGCGCAATGTCGACAATGATCATTGTATTTATTCTGGAAAAATATTTTTCTGAAAAAAACATTAACACCTTTCCTCCCATGGAATGTCCGATAAAATCAGCCTTTTCAATGCCCTCTTCGTTTAACAATGTAAGCACATCCTCCGCCATTAATTCGTAACTGAAAGCATCGTTGTGCGGACTCCTGCCATGATTGCGCAAGTCGACAAGATATACTGCAAAACCATTTTCAGTATACGCTTTAGCCAGCGACGACCAGTTATCTCCCAAACCAAACAAACCATGCAAGATTACCAGCGGTTTACCTTCACCGGTTTTTTTAAAAAATAATTTCATTTATTATTTAAGTTGTCGGAGATATAATTGAACCGTATTTTCCAAGCCAAAATAAAGCGCATCTGAAATAAGAGCATGCCCGATTGAAACTTCGAGTAATCCGGGTACATTTTCTTTAAAATATTTCAGGTTCATCAGATTTAAATCGTGACCGGCATTTATGCCTATACCTAATTCCATTGCTTTTGTTGCAGCTTCAGAATAGGGAGCTACTGCTTTCTGTGGATCGGCGGAAAAATGACTTGCATATGCTTCTGTATACAATTCAATCCTGTCGGTTCCGGTTTCTTTGGCATGTAAAATCATTTCCTTTTCGGGTGCAATGAAAATAGAAACGCGGGCATTAAATCCATGCAGTTTAGAAATATAATCCTTTAAAAATGATTTGTTTTTTTTAGTATCCCAACCGGCATTAGAAGTTAAAACATCGGGAGCATCGGGGACAAGCGTAACCTGCGTCGGACGAATTTCTTCAATAAGCTTTAAAAAAGATTCCGACGGATATCCTTCAATGTTAAATTCAGTAGACACGATTTTTTTAAGGTCATAAACATCTGCTCTCCGTATATGACGCTCGTCTTGACGAGGATGAACTGTAATTCCTTCAGCACCGAAACGTTGTATGTCAGAAGCAACCTTTAACAAATCCGGAACATTTCCTCCTCGGGCATTTCTAAGGGTAGCAATTTTATTTATGTTGACACTGAGTTTGGTCATGGGTGAAGTTTGAAGCGTAAAAATAGTACTTAGTACTTAGTACTTAGTACTTAGCATCAAAAAAGTTAACCATTTCCGACAATTAAAATTTACCCCATGTTAAGTACTAAGTACTAAGTACTAAGTACTCATTTTTTCTTACTTTTGCACAAATAAACCTTATAAGGAAGTGTTCGTAAACACCCTTGATAATGATAGCAAAAGAACTTATTAACGACTCCTTCCCTCCGCTCAAGCTTAGGGATTCCGGTTTAAAGGCTTTAAACTGGATGGAAGAATTCCGCCTGGAACATTTGCCTGTTGTGGATGGTCTAAATTATATTGGACTTGTTTCTGAAGAAGATATTTTAAAGCTAAGTTCTCTTGATCAGCCTCTTGCCAATCATAAATTGCCCCTGATTAAACCATTCGTTAAATTTAACCAGCCTGTATTTGAAATTGTAAAAGTAATTTCTCACGATAAACTTACTGTTGTGCCTGTAATCGATGCTGCGGGACATTACCTTGGGCTGATTACCCTGAACGATGTCTTGAAGCATTATTCCGAAAGCGGTCTCTTTGATGACACAGCAGGAGTAATTGTTTTAGAGGTGGGAGTAAAGAATTATTCTATCAGCGAAATTGCTCATTTTATTGAAGAAGAAAATGCCCGCATTCTTAGCCTATACATGACTCCTAATGCAGAGAATGAAACCATTGACCTAACCATAAAAGTTAACCAGCCGGAACTTTCCCGTATACTCGCCTCCTTTACACGACACGGCTATATTGTCAAAGAACATTATCATCAAAATGAATTCGTCGACGACATGAAAACGCGGTATGATTCATTAATGAATTATCTTGGGATATAATTTTTTATCCATGAAAGCAGTCGGACTAAAATTATCATGCTGCTTTTGTTTTTTCCTTTTTACGTCGGATTTATTAGCTCAAAGACCATCCGGTCTTGCAATATCCGATACGGTATTTAAAAAATACATCATCGGAAACATTACCCTGATTGGTAATAAAATCACCAAAGACCGCATTCTTTTTCGCGAACTTTCTTTTCACAAAGGCGATACGGTAGATACTGTTATGACCGGCCCCATGTTTAAACGGTGCGAAGAAAATCTTTACAACACTTCCCTTTTCAATGCCGTTCACATAAACTGGGTTGCTGAAGGTGAATTCATAAATGTTTTTATTATCGTAACGGAACGCTGGTATATTTTTCCTCTTCCAATATTTGAAATTGCTGATCGAAATTTTAATGTATGGTGGCAGACCAAGGATTTTTCAAGAATAGTTTATGGCGGAGTTTTAAACTGGAACAATTTCAGAGGAAGAAACGAAACTCTTTCGATTACTGCACGGCTGGGTTATACACAAAGGCTGAGTTTTTATTACAGCATTCCTTATATTAATCGCGGACAACGATCAGGACTAACATTTGGATTTGCTTATTCAAGAAATCGTCAATCCAGCGTAAAGTCAGTTGATAACAAAGTGGTTTATTACAAAGACACGGAGCGTTATACTAAAAAAGAATACGGAGCTTCTGTTTCTTATTCTTACCGTCCCGATTTGTATCATACGCACATTATTGAAACCGGGTATAAACATTCACAAGTACTGGATACAATTGTTTCATTAAATGCAGATTATTTTACTACCGGACAATCAAAAATTAATTATTCGGTTTTACGCTACTTTTTCAAAAGCGATCACAGAGATATTGCAATTTATCCGCTTAAAGGACATTACATTGATTTTGAAATTGTAAAAAATGGTTTTAGTTTTCTGAAAGACGACATTGACCTTGCTTACATTACTGCAGAAGGAAAAAAATTCTGGCCACTGGTAAAGCGTATTTATTTAGGAACCGGAATTAGTGCCAAATACACAACGGGAACAGAACTCCCTTACTATCTTTCCAGAGGATTGGGATATGGAAGAGATTATCTTCGAGGTTATGAATACTACGTAATTGACGGACAAAATTATGCACTTCTAAAAACAAATCTAAAATTTGAATTAATTCCCAAAAAAGAAATTTACTTAGGCTTTATTCCTTTAAATAAGTTTTCAACCATTCCCTATGCTTTCTATATGAATCTGTACTCTGACTTCGGTTATGTAAAGGATTACAGGTTTAGCGCCAATAATCCATTGACAAACTCCTGGCAAATAAGTTATGGGGGCGGAATTGACTTTGTAACTTACTACGATATGGTTTTTCGCTTCGAATACTCATTTAATAAGTTGGGAGAATCGGGATTTTTTCTTCACTTTAGCTCGCCGATCTGAGCAGATAAAAAAAATACAAATGAAAATTGCCATCTATGGTCGTCCTGTCAATCTAAACCAACTCCCCCTGGCGGAAATGGTTATACAGTTGCTTAAGCAAAAGGATTGCAACATGCTTATTCATTCCGCTTATCTGAAATTCCTTAATAGTAATCTTAAAAAAGCGCTTGACATTCCCACTTTCGATACCTATGAAGATCTAAATTCAGGAACAGATTTCCTGATTAGTATTGGAGGTGATGGAACTTTGCTGGATACAGTTCTACTGGTTAAAGATTCGAATATTCCTGTGGTAGGTATAAATGCAGGGCGACTTGGTTTTCTTTCCGGCATATCGCGCGAAAATCTCGAAGATGCCATTTCCAGTTTGTCGCTTGGCCACTATTCAATAGATGCCAGAAGCCTTCTTAAGTTAGAGTCAAATTTCCCCATTTTTGAAGGAGAAAACATAGCTTTAAATGAATTTACCCTCCATAAAAAGGAAACATCAAGCATGATTACCATTCACACCTATCTAAATGGTGAATATCTTAACTCTTATTGGGCAGATGGAATCATGATTTCAACTCCAACCGGATCCACAGGGTACTCTTTAAGTTGTGGAGGACCCATCATTATTCCACAAACAGAAACCTTTGTTATTACCCCAATTGCTCCTCATAATCTGAATGTCAGACCAATAGTAGTTTCTGATAAAAATGTGATTTCGTTAGAAGTTGAAGGACGGAGCCAGTATTTTATGGCAACCCTTGATTCACGGTCTGTTACAATCAATTCAGGCTTTCAACTGGCAGTAAAAAAAGAAAGTTATTCGATCAACCTCGTTCGTTTGGCGAATGAAAATTTCCTGAATACACTTAGAAAAAAACTTAATTGGGGGTTGGATACAAGAAATTAGTTAATTTCAACAAATAATTTCAATTTTTTTTCCAAAATTGAAATTGCTAATAATTTGCCCGTATAGTAATTTTACTATATTTGCCCATCCCCAAAAATCAAGATGAAGAAAGCATTACTTGCCCTGCTTGCTATAATCATACTTTTACCTGAAAGTTCCTCTGCACAGCGCTGGAAACGCCAGCGCTATGAATTTAGTGCCGGAATTGGAATTAGTAACTTCCTCGGTGAATTAGGCGGAGCAAACCAAATTGGTACACATTATTTTAAAGATTTGGAATGGTCGCAAACACGACTTGCTCTTGCTGTTGGACTTCGCTACAAACTCAGTAATTATTTCGCTTTAAAATCGCATCTTACTTATGGTCGCGTTTCAGGAGATGATAAACTTACGCAGGAGTTTTTTAGGAATTACAGAAATTTAAGCTTTTTCTCTGATATTTATGAATTCAATATAAATTTTGAAGGAGCATTTCAACAGGAACAAGTTGGACATCGTTACCGTTTAAGAAAAGTAAGAGGTATACGCGGTTATGAATTATATACGTATGCTTTTATCGGAGCAGGAGTATTTCATATGGATCCGAAAGCAGATTTTAAAGGCACTTCCATCCGCCTTCAGCCACTCGGTACTGAAGGACAGGGATTAGTTGCTTCCCGTTCTAAATATTCTTTGTTTCAATTTTGCATACCTGTTGGTATTGGATTTAAATATACCATCGATCGCCAATGGGGAATAGGTCTTGAACTTGGTTTAAGAAAGACATTTACGGATTACATTGACGATGTTAGCACGACCTTTTTTGATTTTGCAAGTTACCCGGGTTCTGACCCATTAGCTGCTATTGTAGCTGATCGCTCCAATGGAACCAAACCTCAGATTACTGCTGCCGGAGCCCAAAGAGGTGACCCCCGTGAAAACGATTCTTATATGTTTGCTATTTTCAGTATTAACTATAAGCTTTCATCAGGCCGTGGGTTTTTACCACGATTCTAACCGGTTTTCTAAGCCACAATTTATTTCTATCATTCACGTTTGCTTAACTCCCCTATGCCGGTTAATAAAATAAAATACTGCCTTCTTTTTTTCATCTTTGTTTTAGCCTATAGCTCTGAAGCTCAGTACAATGAAGTAGGTTTTTTGGTAGGGGGCTCGAACTATAAAGGAGAGCTTTCAAGGCATCTATTCAACGATAAATTTATTCACCCTGCTGCCGGAGTTTTTTACAGGCATAATTATGACCGCCGCAGAAGTTTGAAAATAGAATTAATGTATGGTAAAATTTCAGGAGACGATGCAAAAGCCAGTACTCCTTTCGAATTAGATAGAAATCTTTCGTTTTACTCTAGTATTCTGGAGATTTCTCCACAATTCGAATTTAATTTTCTACCCTTTGAAACAGGTAGAAACGACTATCCTTTTACACCGTATCTTTTTACCGGAATTTCTTTCTTTAAATTCAACCCAAAAGCAAAAATTGGAAATAGTACATATGATCTTCAACCCCTTGGAACGGAAGGCCAGGGAAGTAATGGATTAAAACCCTATAAACGCCTGCAGGTTGCTATTCCTATTGGTGGTGGTATTAAAATATCCCTTGGAAGTATTGGAATAGGTATAGAAGTTGGTGCCAGAAGAACGTATACAGATTACCTGGACGATGTCAGTACCTTGTATCCGGATATGAATACGCTTCTTGCTGAAAATGGTCCTGTGGCCGTTGCATTATCTGACAGATCATTCTCCAGACTCGATACCTCAGCAGCTGTTCCCATTGCTTTTGGAAAACAAAGAGGAAATGCAAGTGATAATGATTGGTATGTCTTTGCCGGGGTAACTGTTTTCTGGCGACTTACAAGTGTATTGAAGGATATTTGCAAACCGTTTAAATTCAGGAGATACTGAGAATTAATCTAATCAACACCAATTTTTATATTATCAATTATCGTTTTTGATTGTATATAATTGTTGTTTTTAGCTTAAATTCAACTAATAAATTATCAAAAAACCATGAATACACTTCTCTCATTTTAACAAAACATTATCATTTCCTCTAACCACAAAGCTTTTTCCAAGTCCTAATTTACTAACTTGCGCCGCCAATAAGTTACCGTTGTCGCTACTAAAAGATAAAATAAACATCTCTAAACTCCCCCGGCACGTTGCTATCATTATGGATGGCAATGGACGATGGGCACAGCGCCAGGGTGCAGAGCGTGTTTTTGGACATCAGAACGGTGTTACGGCAGTAAGGGAAACAACTGAAGCCGCCGCTGAACTAGGAGTTCAATTTTTGACATTGT
Source organism: Bacteroidota bacterium (assembly GCA_031417395.1). Taxonomy (GTDB): domain Bacteria; phylum Bacteroidota; class Bacteroidia; order AKYH767-A; family 2013-40CM-41-45; genus JADKIH01. The sequence continues at coordinate 7,024 of JANOVM010000001.1, forward strand.
ATGCTTTCTCAACAGAAAACTGGAAAAGACCTATTGAAGAGGTAAATGCGCTGATGGAACTTCTCGTATATACCATACACGCAGAAAAGGAGACCTTAAACAAAAACAATATTCGTCTTCAGGCAATCGGAAATCTTGAATCATTGCCCTCTAAATGCTATAAAGAACTGATGGAGGCTATCGATGAAACTTCCGGAAATTCAAGAATGACGCTTATCCTTGCACTTAGCTATAGTGCGCGTTGGGAAATAGTAGAAGCCGTAAAAAAAATTACATGTGACGTAGAGAGGGGTAAACTTAATCCGGAAAACATTGATGACAGTTTAGTTTCTTCTTACCTGACTACATCAGGCATCCCCGACCCTGAAATGCTTATCCGAACAAGTGGAGAAAACCGAATAAGTAATTTTTTATTGTGGCAAATAGCTTATACAGAACTGTACTTCAGTGATAAACTGTGGCCTGAATTTACAAAAGAAGATTTTTATACCGCAATAATTGATTTCCAAAACCGGGAAAGACGGTTTGGGCTAATAAGTGACCAAATCATCTGATATACTATATGAAACGTTTTCTTTTATTTTTATTAATACTTGCTTCTTCTACTTCTTTGAAGGCTCAAATTCAGGTAGGTAATGACAGTCTGAGTATTGACTACGGAAACCCACAGTCCTATGAAATTGGTGGCGTAGTTATCGTTGGTACAAAATTTCTCGACGAAGCGGTACTTATTAATATTTCAGGTTTGTCAGTTGGCGATACCATTGATGTACCCGGTGATAAAATTTCAAAAGCCATTGAAAACCTATGGAAACAGGGACTGTTTACCGATGTAAAAATAATCGCTTCCCGTGTTTTTGGAAAAAGAATATTTTTCGAAATCCGTTTGCTTGAACGTCCCAGACTTTCAACGTTTAATTTCAAAGGGGTAAGCAAATCAGAAGCAGATAAGATCCGTGAAAAAATAAACCTCGGCGATAAAGTCGTTACCGACAACCTTCTCTCAACTACAAAAAATACTGTGCGCAATTTTTATGTGGAGAAAGGCTACATGAATGCAGAAGTAACTATTGTAAACGTTAGAGATACATTATTTGTCAACCGCGAAAAACTTACCATAATCGTTGATAAAAAATCAAGAGTAAAAGTTGAGAAAATTGAATTTTCCGGAAACACTTTCTTCAGCGACAATAAGCTGAAGCGTGCCATGAAGGACACTAAAGAAAAAAAGTGGTGGAAGATCTTTACTTCTTCGAAATTTCTCGATGAAAAATATCAGGAGGATAAAATTAAAATCGTTGCTGCTTATGCGGACAAAGGCTACAGGGATGCTCATATAGCTTTCGATTCTGTTTATCAATCGAGCCCGGCCCGTGTTAATATTGTCGTTAAGGTTGAGGAAGGTCATCAGTATTTTTTCAGAAACATTTCATGGCTGGGAAATACCAAACATACATCCCAGGAATTAAGCACCATACTCGGCATTAAGAAAGGCGACATATACGACCAGTCCGTTCTCGACCAGCGCTTATTCATGAGTCAAAACGGAAGAGACGTAAGTTCACTTTATATGGATGATGGTTATTTATTTTTCTCCGTAACTCCCGTCGAAGTGAATGTAGAAAACGACAGTATCGATTTTGAAATGCGCATCTACGAAGGAAAACAGGCTCGTATTAACAAAGTGACTGTTACCGGAAATGTTAAGACAAATGACAGGGTAATCATGCGCGAAATACGAACCCTGCCCGGACAACTTTTCAGTCGTGCAGACATAATCAGAACCCAGCGTGAACTTGCTCAATTAGGGTATTTCGACCAGGAGAAACTTGGCGTTAATCCAATACCTAATCCTGCCAATGGAACTGTTGACATAGAATATACTGTCGAAGAAAAACCTTCTGATCAGCTGGAATTATCCGGTGGTTATGGAGCCAATCAGCTTGTGGGAACACTCGGACTTTCCTTCAATAATTTCTCTGCAGGCAACATATTTAAAAAAGGCGCCTGGAGGCCATTACCTTCCGGTGGCGGACAAAAACTTAGTTTGCGTGCGCAGACCAACGGTAAATATTACCAGTCCTACAGCGCGTCTTTTACTGAGCCATGGCTTGGAGGCAAAAAACCGAATTCATTTAGTGTATCCATTTTTCATTCCATTCAAACAAGCGGCTCATCTTCCAGCGAAAGCAGCCAACAACAGATTAAAATAAGTGGTATTTCTGTTGGTCTTGGCAAAAGATTAAAAAAACCGGATGATTATTTCAGCATTTTTCATGAAGTAAGTTATCAGTATTATACGCTTCAAAATTACGGAGGAACCTTTCTTTTCAGTAACGGTGTTTCCAATAACCTGAGCTTTCAGGAGAGCATTTCCAGAAATTCAATCGATGCACCAATTTATCCGCGTACAGGATCACAGCTTTCTCTGACCTTACAGCTTACCCCTCCATATTCACTTTTTAACAATGTGAATTATTCTACTGCATCGGATGCTGTAAAATATAAGTTTATTGAATATCACAAATGGAAGTTTTCATCCAGCTGGTTTACCAAGCTGGCAGGTAATCTGGTTTTAAACACAAAGATCCAATACGGTTTTCTTGGATTATATAACAGGAGTCTGGGCGCTTCACCTTTTGAACGCTTTTATCTTGGCGGCGATGGATTAAGCGGCTTTTCTTTGGATGGTAGAGAAATTATTGCCCTTCGCGGTTATGAAAATAATTCTGTTACTCCACAAAATTCAAGCGGATCGCAAATTGGCGGCACAATCTTTGACAAATACACCCTCGAATTAAGATACCCTGTTTCTTTGAACCCTAGTGCCACTATTTATTTTCTTTGTTTTGCTGAAGCCGGAAACTCCTGGCTGAAGTTTAAAGAATTTAATCCGTTTAGCTCAAAAAGATCCATTGGAAGCGGAATTCGAATTTTCCTTCCTGTTTTCGGTATTTTAGGACTTGATTATGGTTATGGTTTCGACCCTATTTTGAATTATTCTGATGCGAATAAAGGCCATTTTCACTTCTCAATTGGTCAACAATTTTAAATTAATAAATTTGCAACCCTCAAAAAAAATCGAATATGAAAAATAATTGGCTTACCCGATTTGTAAAAAAGAACATTCTTGTTTTGGCAGGATTCCTTTTTATATGTGTTTCAAATGCTTCTGCTCAGAAATATTGTTATGTAAATACACAATACATCCTTGAGAATATTCCTGATTATAAAGCAGCACAACAATCGCTCGATAATCAATCAATAACCTGGCAAAAAGAAATCGAAGATAAATATGCCATCATTGATAAACTCTATAAAGCATACCAGGCTGAACAGGTTCTCCTGACAGAAGAAATGAAAAAACGCCGCCAGGATGAAATCGGCCAGAAAGAAAAGGATGTAAAAGATCTTCAGAAACAGCGATTTGGTTATGAAGGCGACCTCTTCAAGAAAAAACAAGAACTCATAAAACCTATTCAGGACAAAATTTATAATGCCGTTAAAAAAATGGCAACAGATCAAAGTTATGCAGTCATCTTTGATAAGTCAGGCGATCTGATTATGCTCTATACCAATCCTAAATATGATAAGTCTGATGATATCCTGCTTGCTTTAGGATATAAGCCTGCCGGTAAAACAACTGGAACAGGAAAAGGAACCACCGGAGGTTCAGGAAAAACCGACCAGGAAAAAACAAGTCCGAGTCCGGAACCAATAAGAGATGAAACAAACCCTAAAAAATAATTTATATTATAACCAACAACCACTTATGAAAAGATCAATCTTTATTGCCCTGTTTAGCTTAACAATAATTAGTTCTGCTTTTGCCCAAACCCTAAAATTTGGTCATATTGATTCAGGAGCTCTTATTCAAATGCTACCTCAAACAAAACAAGCAGACAGCACATTGAAAAAATTTGGCGAATCACTCGATACACAATTGAAAGGTATGACTGCTGAATATCAAAGCAAACTTCAGGCTTATCAGTCTAAAGCTGATTCAATGCCCGATTTGATTCGCTCAACAAAAGAAAAAGAATTAGGCGATCTGGGTCAACGCATCCAGGATTTTCAGCAAACAGCACAGGAATCCATTCAAAAGAAAAAAGAAGAGATTTATGGACCTATCCTGAAAAAAGCTGAAAGTGCCATAAAAGAAATCGCTAAAGAAAAAGCATATTCTTATATTTTTGATACTAGCCTCGGTTCGGTAATATTTGCTCAGGAGTCTGATAACATCATGCCCCTTGTAAAAGCTAAACTTGGAATAAAATAATTCCATCCTGTTTTTTTAAGGCCATTCATCATCCGGTGAATGGCTTTTTTTATTTCACTAAAACCGGTATCGAATAGAATTACTATTGAATCGTTAATATCTCCGGCTGCACCTTTATACAACATTTGCCGATTCAAGTACATTTACGTTAAATCTTCTGCGATTTCCTTCATGCGATCTCTTTTATTCATCTTTGTATTGGTTTCTTTTTCAAAAATTTCCGCGGGGCAGACACTCAGCAGCCTCCGCAGTAAATCTATTTCACTCAAACAAGACACTGTTATACTCGATTCCCTTAGCATTGCCCCCGGGACGTTGTTCATCAGAGCAGGAGAAAATTTACTTGACACATCTGCTTTCAGTCTGGATTTTGCAAATGCTAAAATCATCTGGAAAAAGAATTCTGTTTCATACAATCAATTAAACAGTGATTCCGTTCGTGCCACTTACAGGGTTTTTTCTTTCCTGTTCGGTAAAGAGTTTAAACACAAAAGCACAGACCTTATTAGCCGCGGTGGCGGCACCCTGCCTACTTATTACGAAGCGGGATCGGGGCTCCCTGAATTATTCAAAATGCAAGGACTTAGCAGAAGCGGAAGTATTTCCCGGGGAATAACGTTCGGAAACAATCAGGACGTTTTTGTAAACTCAAGCCTCAACTTACAACTCGCCGGTAAATTAAGTGATAACGTAGAAATTCTTGCAGCAATAACGGATGAAAATATTCCTATTCAGCCCGAAGGAAATACGCAGCAATTGCAGGATTTCGACAAAGTTTTTATTCAACTCTCCAATAAAAGAAATAAATTAATTGCCGGTGATTTTGAATTGAAAAGACCGGACAGTTACTTCATGAACTTTTATAAAAAAGGACAAGGCGGCTTATTTACAACTGAAATTCCATTGCTTGGTAATGATACTGTCGGGAAAAGGAGGCTCTTGCGTTCAGGCATAAGTCTGGCTGTTTCGAAAGGAAAATTCTCCAAATATACCTTGCCGGTAAAAGAAGGAAATCAGGGCCCTTATAAGCTTCCCGGTAACAATGGAGAAATATTTATAGTAGTGCTCTCCGGAACGGAAAAAATTTATCTCGACGGAGAACTCCTGCTTCGCGGTTCTCAAAATGATTATGTCATCGATTATAATACTGCTGAGGTAACCTTTATGGCTAAGCGCCTCATTACAAAAGATTCTCGTATCACAGCAGAATTTGAGTATTCCGATAAAAATTATGCTCGTTCTCTGATTTTCTTAAACAATGAATTTGAGAGTAACAAACTTAAAATTAAATTCAATCTTTACTCGGAACAAGACAGCAAAAATCAGCCCCTTTCTTTAGATCTTGACAGCAGCAGAAAAGCAGTTATGGCAAATGCAGGCGACAGTTTGCAAAATGCCGTCTTCCCGACTGCCGACAGTATTGCTTTCAATGCAAATATCGTTCTATATCAAAAGAAGGACACGACAACATCTTCAGGAACATTTTCCATTTATCAATATTCTACCAATAAAGACAGTGCCTATTGGCAGGTTTCGTTCAGTGTTGTAGGATACAATCGGGGTGATTATGTTGTTGATTTAAGCTCAGCAAACGGTAGGGTGTTTAAATGGTTAGAACCAGTTGGAGGCATTCCTCAGGGAAATTATGCACCTGTAGCCCTTCTGATTACTCCGAAGAAACAACAACTCATTGTTTCCGGTTTTGATTATACATTTAATAATCGCAACAGCATTAAAGTAGAAGGCGCTTACAGTAATTACGACATAAATCTATTTTCCAAAAAAGACAAAGCAGATAATGTCGGTTATGCCGCACGGGTTCTCTATAAAAATGAAGTTCCTCTTTCCGGCGATACCATTAAAGGCTGGAAATTATTGAATCGTTTTGAATATGAATACTCAGGAAAATTTTTTCGTCCCATTGAAAGATTCAGAAATGTTGAATTTGAACGCGACTGGAACCTGGGAACTACTTCAATATTAAACGACGAACATATCGGTTCTTATCAGGTAAGTTTTTTGAAACCATCATTGGCAACTTTCAGTTATCAGCTTAAATCGTTTAATAAAGGAAGCGCTTACAAAGGATTGTTAAACGCTGTAAATTCGGATTTTAAATGGAATAAATTCTCCATTACCGGCGACGGAAGTTTCCTATCAACACAGGGTTTAAATACAGAGACTCGTTACCTCAGACATTCTGTAAACATTTCCCGGCCTCTATGGATACTATTGCTTGGCCTTCGGGAGATTAGTGAAAAGAACAGGTTCCTCAACAGGTCAGGCGATTCACTTCTGGGAAACAGTTTCGCTTTTAATGAATTCCAGGGTTATATAAATACACTTGATACTGCGAAATCTAAAGCGTCAATTAGCTATAAACGGAGAGAGGACAGACTCGCTTCGGCTAATAAATTGATTCCTGTAACACAATCAGAAGAAGCCAGGCTAACTACAGAGTTCTCAAAAAATCGTAACAATACATTTCGTACAATAACGACGTACAGGGTTTTAACCGTTAAGGATTCCATTTTGTCCCGTCAAGAACCTGATAAAATTTTGCTCAACAGAATCGATCATACATTGAATATCTGGAGGGGAATTTTGTCCTTCAACACCTATTATGAGGTTGGAAAAGGACAGGAACGCAGGCAGGAATATTATTACCTCCGCGTCAACGACGGACAGGGAGTATATGCCTATATAGGTGATGAAAACAACAATGGTGTAGAGGACCTCAATGAATTTGCCATTTCAGCTTTCCAGGATAAAGCGAATTACATTCGAATTTATGTACCAACCAATGAGTATATAAGCACACGCAGCAATCAGTTTAATGAAGTACTGGTAATTTCACCGGCAGGAAATCAAAGTTCTTATCAGGGAAAAGAACCTTTCATCCATCGCTTTTCTAATCAGTTGTCGGCACGACTCGAAAGAAAGACTAAAAACGAATCGCTTGTTTCCTCGCTGAATCCTTTTAAGAGCGACCTATCCGATACCTTACTAATTTCATCTGCTACAGGAATTAGAAACACCCTTTATTTTAACCGTACCCATTCCGTTTTCGGCCTCGACCTTACATGGCAGGAAAATAGAAATAAAGCATTTCTTTCCAATGGATTTGAAACCCGTATTCAGAGATCAAGGATAGTAAATGTCCGATGGAATATAAACAGGCTTTTACTGGCTACCATAAACTATGAAAATGGTGATAGAATAAATCAATCTGAATTCTTTTCAGGCCGCGACTACACGATTTTTTCAAACAACATTGAACCAAAAATAAGTATACAGCCGAATACGAATTTCCGCATCTCAGCTTCTTACAAATATGGCGATAAAAGAAATGCAGAAGGATTAATCAATGAAAGGGCTATCAGCAGTAAAATTAATTTTGAAGTAAAATATACGAGTGTCAATTCAGGAAATTTTTTGGCGAAAGTTTCTTTAATAAACATCAATTACAATGCTTCCGATGCAAGCTTTTTATCGTATGAAATGCTTGATGGCTTTAAAAATGGCAAAAATTCAACGTGGGGTTTGTCTATGCAGAGAAATTTAAACAATTCAATGCAGTTAAGTCTTACTTATGACGGAAGAAAACTAAAAGATTCACCTGTTGTACATACAGGAGGCGTTCAGTTCAGGGCTTATTTTTGAAAAGCAAATTACTTAAGATCTATTTCTGATTTGCCAATTAAAACACCTGCGTGGTAAATTTCAACGCTGTATTTCCCCGAAATGAATTGCGATCCTTTTGCCCACATAACTACTACAGGTGTTCCGGCATTTTTATATTCTACGTTTTCCTTTATGGTAAACGTAACATCAAGACCTTGCGATTTAAAAGTCTCCTTATTAATATTAGCCATTACGGATCCATCAGGATTAAGAACACGGACATATAAATCAATGGGACCTTCATCGATTACATTGTTCTCTCCCAAAGTGAAAGTGGTACGTATTTTTTGAACCTGTTTCGCTTTGTTTGTAATCACTTCTTTACCGCTATTTCTGTAACGTAAGCCCTCTGTTGTAATATTAACTGCTTTCAAAATCGACCCGGCGGAAACCTTTGAAAAAAGACGTGAATTTTCAGCAGAGAGATTTTCGTTTTTTGACATCTCTTTACTAAGATTAGTGGAGAGATTCAAATTTTCAATTTTTAATTGCGCGGTAATTTTATTGAGTGAATCAATGTTAGAGACATAGATGTCATTCATTTCTTTGAGCTTGGCCAGCTCCGCTTTAGCTCTAGCAATCTGTGCAGGCCCTCCTGCCTGTATCAACTTCTGGATTTCAACAACCTTTGCTTTTATTTCTTCGTCTTTTTCAGAAAGCTGGTTTTGAAGATTTACATTATCGGATTTTAATTTTTCATATTCGGCCTTGAACTGGTTTAACTGCATTTGTAAAGCATCCTTTTCTGCAGTTGTAGTCACAATGGTCTGATTTGCAAGATCCAAGCTATTTTTTTTATCAAAAAATTGCCAAAGCAGTAAACCATTCGTTCCCAAAAGAATAGTGATTACAATGATAACCACACCCTTTTTAGGTCCCTGTTCCTGGTAATCGTTCTTATTTGTTTCAGTTAAATCCATAGGATGGTGTTGGGATAATTTTCAGGATGAAATTGTATCTTTTTTACTCTCGTCAACATAATTCAGGCGCAAGTCAGTTAACATACCATCCAATAAACGGCGCTGTTCATCTGTCAGGTTATTGAGAGTCTTTATCTTTATTAATTCAAGCATGTCAATAGATTGACCGGCTTGTTCTAAATTGCGCTCTATTTTATCGGTGGCAGGGTTCTTTAACTTTCCCATTGCCACCATGGCTGTTGAATAAAAAATGTAAAGTAGTTGAGTAAATAATTGATCTTCGTTATTCATAAAATCTTATAACCTTCAAGAGAATACAAATGTAATATTTTTTTAAAGTTAATAAATTATTTACACATACATGGAAAGCTTAATTTATACAATTCCCGGTCAATAAATGGCTAAATTTTCATATTGAAGAGGATGAAACCGCTTTTGAACAGAAGTAGTAAGTATATTTTTAAAAGCCCTTATAATCGGGGCAACACTGTCGCCTGGATTCAGAGCGGGGAAGAGTATTTTGACCATCTTGAAAAACTTATTGACGCTGCCAGACAAGAAATTCATCTGCAGACCTACATTTTCGCTTCCGATGAAACAGGAAATAAAATTGCTGATGCTCTTATCAGGGCTGCAAAACGCAAAATACAGGTATTTCTCCTTGTTGATGCTTTTGGATCTAAAGATCTTTCTGCCCAAACGATCCAAAGGTTCAAAAATGTCGGTATTCATTACCGTGAATTCGGAAGGTTTTTCTCTCACGGAACCATGCATATCGGACGACGGATGCATCATAAAATTACTGTTATCGATGGTCAGATTTCTGTTGTTGGAGGTATTAATATTTCCAATAACTACAATGCCATTCAAGGCACTATACCGTGGCTGGATTTTGCTGTAATACTGAAAGGAAATATTAGCAGCCGCATTCGTTTCATTTGCCTTAAACGATGGAAAAACAAGATTAAAACCGTTCATGATAAAAGAGAATTTTTATTGTTTCCCACATTATTAACGACTAAAGGAAGTAGTCCTGTACGTGTGCGGAGAAATGATTTTACATTAAACAAATTTGAAATTTCAATAAGCTACAGGGAAGCAATACGATTTTCTAAAAATTCGATTTTGCTGGTGGGTGGATATTTCCTGCCCGGAGGAAGAACAAGAAGGCTATTGAAAAAAGCCATTGAACGGGGTGTTGACATTTGTGTAATTGTGTCCGAACAATCGGATGTAACCCTGGTCGTAAATGCCCGGCGCTATCTGTACCAATGGCTATTGAGAAATAAAATTAACGTTCATGAATACCAACCCTCCAATGTGCACGGTAAGGTTTTGATAACGGATAATAAATGGACATCCATTGGCTCGTACGACATGAATAATCTTAGTACCTACAGCAACATAGAGTTAAATGTGGATATAAAAGACGAATTGTTTTCGGCAAACCTGGCCAACCATATTCATTCTATTCGGGAAAAAGAGTGTAAAAAAATAACCCGGGAGGATTTTCAAAAAAAGTCAACTGTTTTTTATAAACTGAAGTTGTGGTTTTCTTACCGTATAGTCAAGACGTTTTTTGTATTATCAGCTTTATTAGCAGGCAATGCAGAGGGAGAAAAATAATATTCCTCAGGCATTTCCGGCAATTCTTTTGACAAGAGTGCGTTTGGCAAGGGGAAGAAAGGTCTCTTCAAATGGAATGCTCATTTCTGTTTCAATAACGTAGGTTGCAGGATTGGGAAGGTTTTTATTGAATCGCAGCAAATCCGACTTTATTGCTTCAAAGGTATTCATGATGCTCTTTTCGTAAGTGCTCAAATAAGATAAATGAATTCCCCTGAATTTCTCAATAGGATTTTCAAAAATGCTTACATGATATTCATAAACAAACGTGTCTGTGCTGGTTCCTTCTTTAAGGAAAACATAACCGCTTTCAGAATTCAAGGGGATTACACCAATGGGATAAATCTTTAATCGCTCTTCAACATAATCGTAGATTTTTTTTCCTTCTCGCAGATAGACTTCCATTTGTGGTATAGAATATTCAAGAATGCTTTCTATTTCCTGCATCAGAATATCATCCTGAACCATTTTTTCATAGATGATTTTAAACTGTTCCATATCGGCTGATTTAAAACGGCCGGGGAAAAGGTTATAGAGTTGATTCTTATTATCTTTTAATGATTTAAGATTGCGGTAATGCTCAACAAGGTCGCTGAGATACGGATACAATCGATACTCCGTAAAATTCTCACTCACATGCTGCAGGTAAGCCAGCAATACATATTTCTTGTATTCAAAATCTATTCGATTTTCAGTGATCCAGTTTTTATTGAGGAATTCCATATTAATATTTATAAATAAACGATTTAGGAGCTAAAATGTTTCTTTTAAAATTGTTGAAAATTTAGAGAGTTCCGTGTCGATAATGTTATAAGCCCGGGTAACTTTACCATGAATATTAATCAGTAAGATACAAAACTATGTTATTAAACGCAAAAAATCTCATCGTATTTCTTTCATTTTTAACAATTGCCGGTGGTTTTCAGGGTTGTGTTCCTGCCAGGCAGTTCGAAGATCTTCAGACCAAAGAAAAAAACTGTCAGGATGAAGCGCTGCGATTGAGAAATGAAAATCAGAATCTGAAGACTGAAAACACGGAACTTAAGTCTTCATCATCAGAAATGCAGAAAAATATCAGCAAGCTTTCTAATGATACAGCTGAAATGGGGACGTCTTATCAACGCCTGACAGGATTATATAGTGAGCTCACAAAATCCTACGATAAACTTCTTTCCAACAATGAGAAATTACTTGCCGGAAATACAGAAGAAACAAAAAAATTAATTGTGCAGTTAAACAATGCCCGCGAAGATCTTCAACGAAGAGAAGATCAGATGAAAAAGGATTCGGTGGCTCTTAATGACAGAGAAAATAAACTTGAAGAATTGAGAGAAAGCCTGAAATCGAAACAAAGTCGTGTAGATGAACTGGAAGCAGTTCTCAAAAGTGCCGATAGTACAGTCAACCGTTTGAAGACTGCAGTAAGTGATGCTTTAATGGGCTATGAGAATAACGGACTTTCCGTTTATCAGAAAGAAGGTCGAGTATATGTTTCTATGGAAGAAAGGCTTCTCTTCGCTTCCGGAAGCACCATCATTGAGAAAGAGGGTGCAAGCGCATTAAAAGACTTGTCAAAAATATTGGCAGGAAATAAGAATATTAATATTCTTGTTGAAGGTCATACCGACAATGTACCTATTAGCGGAACCTTACCCAGCGGTGCGAAGGACAATTGGGAGTTAAGTGTTTTGCGGGCTACCTCTGTTGCCAAAATTATCTTAAGCAACAATTCCATTGAACCCGAAAGAATTACTGCTTCTGGCCGAGGCTCATACAAACCCATTGACCCCGCCAGTACTTCAGAAGCCAGAAAGAAAAACAGACGTACAGAAATTATCCTCTCTCCGAAATTAGATGAACTTGCAAAACTGCTTGATCAGTTCGGGAAGAAATAGTCGAACAACATTTAAGGTAGGATTTTAAACGCAACGGTGCAAAGATGCGCAACGGTTCGCAACGATGGCCATACGTTGCGAACCGTTGCGTTTCGTGGTGCCTTTGCGTTAAAAAAAATCTTAACTCAATCACAAAAGTCTAACCACCAAGTTCACAAAGCCTTTGCGCACTTAGTGTTTAAACCTTTGTGCACTTTGTGGTTAATTTTCAACTACCCCTTTCCCGCAAGAGAAAATTGTACGCAAAAAAAAAGAGGTCCCAAAGACCTCCATTTATAATCAGTTTTATTTTATGCAAAGATTACTGCCCATAAATACCTCTTTTTTTCCAGGTGATTTTATAAGAAGCTTCTAAACTTAAAAAAGTAAAAGAATCGTTTACATCAGGATTACCTCTTCTGCTAGCTGTTTTTTGAAAACCATAGGTTCCCTGTCCTGTTGGATCTGAAATATACTTAGCCATTTCAAAAGAAGCCTCATCAGGGAAAGAAGCACGGAGCTCTTCATACGTTGCATAGCGGTCACTTACATCATCCAGATAATCGGTGAGGAAGTAATAGTAATTAAATTCAGCAGAAAATGTAAGCAGCTTACTGAAGTAGTAGCGAACGCCGCCACCAAAAGGGAAACCCACATTAATATTGCTATATATTTTCGAACTTTTTATCTCAGGATTATTGGTACCTTGACCTTCCGTGCGCCAGTCTCTCAGGTTTGTCTCATACACACCATCTTTTTGAATAACTTCTCCTTCACCTCTACCTGAATTTTCAGCAACAGTATGAATGGAGCCGTCGCTCCAGTTATGATAACGATTATCTAACGATTGATTTCCATTAAACAAATCCGCTTTAGGCTGACCATAGAAAACACCAACACCAGCCAAGAAAAAGAAACTGAATTTAGGTTTACTCAATGGAGCAAAAAGGTTAGGAAAAAAATTGTAGGTGAAATCCGTTTCAACACCAAATAGGTCGTTACGGAAACCTATGCCGCGTCTGTAATTTCTTAGATCCAAACCTTCTTTACCGCCCATTGCTTCTGTTTCATCGTATTGTAAACGATGCCAGCTAAAACGCATTTGAAGATCAAACACAGAATAACGTGTACCGGATCGTTTAGGATTATTCAGGAAATCCCTGATGGTAATAGCTGAACCAAGGTTTGCAGAAGAATAAGGAATATTCTTTTCGTTACCAAGATCGCCAACGTAATTGACTACGCCACCGGAATAAGAAATGTTAGCAGTTCTTTGTGCGAAAAGAGCAGAAGAACTTGCACAAATTAGAAGGACCAGGAAAATTCGTTTCATGAGAAAGGGGTATTTAATGTTGGTACAAGGGCTTAATAATTTTATTCTATGAAGATAAAGGAAAAAATGTTTCGAAAAATCAGAATTTTGGCTAACGGCCTTCATATTGGGTGAATAATGTCTTAGATATTCGCCAAATAACGGAAATGGTGGGTGGAGCTCATTAAAATTAACCGATCAGGCTTAGATTCTTTGATGTTCCCAGCCCATGTTGACTACATAAAGAATTGAAAAATATCGAATAGAAATGATCAATTTCTTACAGTTAAAAGTTCACTTGTTCTCATTTGAAAATAAGAAACCGATTTAAGTACAGAGTATAATTATTATCTCTGCAGAAGAATTTATCATCCTTGGCGAAAATCATTACCTTAGGAACTTACTAGCTAAAATTTATGTTTTGTTCAAAGAACATATTTGGTTAACAGGACATGAAGTAAGTTATTGGTTTTCCTCTTTAGTACCGAATAATAATTATGGTTTAAATGATGAAATGTATTCTAACAGTATCGAATTTAAGGATAACCTATCTTATTATATTATCCTGTATTTTACAGTTAAGGGTATCAGCACAAGACTGTCAAAGTCACTTTCCCTGGATCTTACCTGACAATTGTGGATATGTTCCAATAATATTATGGCATACGCCGGAGTGCAACTATGACGATTCGTTGATATTCCATGATGAATTTGACGGTGATTCTTTGAATAAGGAAAATTGGATTGAACCATGGATCCGATGTGCATTCGATGGAGCCAAACTTGAATATAATAGTTTCGAGAATATTTCCGTCTCAAACGGATTTTGCCACATTTTAGCTAAGAAGGAACATGTTACAAAAAGAGTGATTGATGATCCTTCTATTTCTGATCAACAAATCCTTTCCGACGGAAAACCAAATTTTCGGGAATTCGATTATACTTCAGGAACCTTGGTATCAACGAAAAAATTTCTCTACGGCAGATACGAAGCTCGCATACGTATGCCGGATGGAGCTGGATTATGGCCGGCATTCTGGACGTTTGGCGGTAAAAGATGGAATGAGATCGATTTCCTGGATGGATATACTGGAATTAACAGTTATTCTGTTGGAGCAATTTATGATCAAAACGGAAACGGATGCTATGCACACGAAGGTGAATCTTGTGGTGACCTTGTTTCCGGAATTTCGCCTGATCTTTCTAGTTGGCACACGATCTCTTGCGTTTTCAATCAATACAGCATAACATGGTTACTTGATGATAGGGTTGTGCATACCCAACTTCGATTTCAAACCCTGAGTGGAAATTATATTTCTTGTGGTGATGATATTGAAAAAGGGTCTCAATTTCTCATGCGTAAGAATATACCCTTGGAAGCTATGAATCTTTATCTGAATTTACAGGTCGGTTCAGCTACTAGTCCCGTAGGTCCGGTTAACGCCCAAACAATTTTTCCTGCAAGTTATGACATCGATTATGTAAGAGTATATCAACAGTCTCCAACAAAGGTTTTCTTAAAAGTGGCACCGGATCCTAGTAATGGGCGAATGAAAATAAGTCTTATTCCGGGAAACAATGAAGAGAAAACCATTCAGGTATTTGATGTGAATGGCAGATTGATGAAGACTATAGCGAGTGAATTTAAAAATGAAATTGACTTAGACCTTTCTTTCTTAAATAAAGGTATTTATTTCATCAGAATGATCTATCGTTATAATGAGGTTAAAACTAAATGTATCATCATTTAATCGTTCCAAGGTTGATTAAATTTACTTGCTCCTTCCCTTGGAAATCAACATCCTTAATTGAATTCACATAAATTGTGTATCCTTTTTTCTTCAAGAGATCAATATCTTCTTTTGTAGGAATTCTACTATAAGCAGCAACTATATTAGTAAAATACATAGCCTCGATAGGCATTGGGTAATTAAAAAGAACTCCATTGTCTGCATGAAAATGCTTTAACGGCTTGATGAATTCCGCATCTTCTCTTTCGATGAACGGTTTTAGCCGTTCCAAACTGTATCGTATGGGTAGTCCAATAAGAAGAATACATAAGAAAATGCAAAGCCATTTGACTTTTCTATTCTTGAATTCCAATAACCAATAATAGAAGCTTGCTGTAAATAAGAACAAAGGTGCGGAGGCAAATACAATATAGCCTTGCATTTTTGTCATCGCGAAGGAAAAGAACAATAAGGGAAGAATGAACCAGATTAACATAGCAAGTATTTGAGCATTGTATTTCTTTATCAATTGATAAATACCCCAAATAAGGGGAAGATAAATTAGTTCACCGTAGTTAATACGAATCTTGTCGATGAAATAAAAAACATTTCCGGAATGGTTCTCAAGGGTTTGCGAATAATGCATGAGATTGAATTGTAACTCCAGCTTCATTTCTTCAGGGAAATGCAGGAACATATATATCTGCCAAGGCAGGAAAACCAATAGTATACCTGAGATCATTACTAATGTCTCCTTTATGAGCGATACAAATTCATCTTTTTTAGATCGTTTATTGGTACGCAAGACAAACCAAACAGGAAGTACAATAAGTGCAGGTAACCATTTACACAACATGGCTACTCCAATACTTAGTCCTACAAAAAAATATTTTAAAATTGAATTCTTTGGGTTATTACAGACAAGGAATACTGAAAGCAGAACAAAGAACATGAATGCAACATCAATATGATCGGTGGCAACACGACCGCCAGTCAATTCTAAGATCAGTCCGTTTATCGAATACAGGAAGGCCGCCAAAAATCCTGTACGTTGATCAAATGTCTTTTTTCCGATCTGATAAATTAACAAGATCCCAATCGTCGAAAGTATTATAGAGGGAATACGCACTACAAATGCCAAATTCCCAAACAGAAAAATACTGAGAGACATTAGCCACAGCGGCAAAGGTTGTTTATGCAACCAAATATGATTAGCACTCCAATTCTTTGGATCAAACGGAAGCACGGGATCTTTATACAGAGTCGGCTTCAATAAGTCCCCTACCATGTTCTTTGCCACAAGGGCGTGATATCGTTCGTCCCACTTATGAAGATTCGGATCGAGTGAGATATAAACCCGGAGTATGAAGCCTGCAAGGACGAGGGTTAGGACTGCCAATTTCCAGTTCGCATTCCGGGCCAGATAGAAAGCATAGATAAACAAACTGCTGCAAACTATTATAAGTGATAATCCGGACAAAAGTAACATTGGGGGCAGTATAGAGATTTGCCGACAAATATATAACAATTGAATAATGAAGTGAAGTTCTAGAAAAATCTAACAAGAGATAATATTCTGAAATTTTACTGCCTTAAAATTATTTGTACCTTGGTATAAGTTTAAAGTCAATTAACCATTTCAACATGAAAAAACTTATACTACTTGCATTCATTTGTATTGCTCAGTTTTTAAACGGACAAACTGCACAGTTGCTTCCATTTAGAGCAACATTAAACGTTAATTCCGGCAGGAATAACTTTTCAGAAAATGAATTACAAAAAAATCCAAATGGTAGGATGGTTAATAGAAAAATCCAGCCGGCAATACTTTCAAAAACCAATGCCAATGCTAAAAGTACTTCTTTTTCATTAATTGCTTTAGTTGATAGTATTTATTATTGGAGGTTGCCTTTAATGGGCAATACCTGGATCTTACTTCGAAGAGACTCCTATACCTATGATATCAACAATAACCGGACAAGTTATTTATATCAAGTTTGGAATGGCAATGCATGGGTAATTGGCGCTCTTTATACTTATACCTATGATGCCAACAATAACATGACAAGTTATTTATATCAAACTTGGAATGGCAGCGCATGGGAAAATAGAAGTCTAATCTCCTATACCTATGATGCGAATAATAACCTGACAAGTTTGTTAAATCAAACATGGATTAGCAGTACATGGGTAAATGACGCTCTTTATACTTTTACCTGTGATGCCAACAATAACATAACAAGTTATTTATATCAAACTTGGAATGGTAGTGCATGGGTAAACATTGGCTCCAAATACTCCCATACCTATGATGCCAACAATAACCTGACAAGTATGTTAACTCAAACTTGGTATGGCAGTGCTTGGGAAAATTCCTATCAATACTCTTATACCTATGATGCCAACAATAACCTAACAAGTCAGTTAAATCAAACTTGGTTTGGTAGTGCTTGGGTAAATGACAGTCTAATCTCCTTTACCTATGATGCCAAAGATAACCAAACAAGTCAGTTAGATCAAACTTGGTATGGTAGTGCATGGGAAAATAACTATCTATACACCTATACCTATGATGCCAACAATAACAAAACAAGTCTGTTGTATCAAATTTGGACTGGCATTGTATGGGAAAATATCAGTCTAATCTCCTTTACCTATGATGCCAACGATAACCTGACAAGTCGGTTAGATCAAAAATGGTATGGCGGTGCATGGGTAAATTACTATCTATTCACCTATACCTTTGATGCCAACAATTTTAAATTATCTGATGTCAGTGAATATTTTAATAGTTTGGGCCAGATTACTCAAGCAGATAGTACTCATTATTATTTCCATACAGTTATTGGTGTTAATGAACTCAAGGCTCTTAATGAAAGCATAAAAGCCTATCCTAATCCTTTCGCTAATGAAATAAAAATAATAGTTAATTATAACATGGATAAAATAGGAGATGCAGTTTTATTTGATGCACTGGGAAAAGAAATTTTAAGAGAAAAAATTACTCACGCAGAAACAATAATAAATACGGAAAAACTTTCTCCCGGGTTTTATCTGCTCAATTACTCGGATGGAAATAGAACTTCTAATATTAAACTTTTGAAATTCTGATATCATTGAAATTTCGCAAAATTATCATGCTGCAATGGACTTCTCATCCATCATAAAGCTTCCTTTTTAAAATCAAATTAAAATTTTACTATCGTACCAACAAGCATAATTATATTGATTCAAATAAAACATTCATTTTAAAATCGTTCTGCACGTTACCCGAATAAGCATTTATGCGTAAACCAAAAGTAGTAATCATAGTAAAAAATATAGTTTTCTTAGTATGAGTTTCAGTTCTAAAAGTTCCAATTTTGTTTCGCAGTTCAGCATCGTACTTTTTATCAATACTAAATTGTTCAACGGAAAATTTCATTTCACATAAATTAATAACACCATCTCTACGATCAATAACAAGGTCAATTTGTGCTCCATCTTTCGATTGAGTGCTTTTCCATGCAGATATTTCTGTTCCTATAACTGGTATAAACTACTCTTGGCCCTTTTGCCAAAAGGCATATATCGTCTGATGAATCCGCTTTCCTACAGTTCATCCAGTAGTCGTGTTAAGCCACCCCCATTTGCAAGTTTACTGTCTCTGCTTATTTCATCGCGGGTAAGACCTTTACTTTTCTTAGCCAGTGTGGACACAATAGCCTCATGGCGTTCAGCTTTAACAAATAAGGATTTAAATAAGTTATTAAACTCTCCTGTAAGTAATCCGTTTCTTGCAAAACATAACTTGTCAATATTTTGAGATGCGCTAAGACCTTTTTCTACGGAATCCCAATAAAATGGAATACCACCCAAAACCATATACAGTTGTATAAGTTGGTAATAATCTAAAGTGATTTTCTTTTTTAACAGCAGTTCGCTACATTCTTTTAAGGTGAATGGTTCTATTTTTATTTTTTGGGTTACCCGGTTGTGAAGGCCACCTTTATTATTAATGAGCTTATTTATCATCCAGGAAGCAGCAGATCCACATACAATCAGTAAAATATCTTTCCTTGCAGATGCCCAGCTATTCCAAAAATGTTCCAAAGCAGGAATAAAGCCGGAGTGAGTGGTATCGAGCCAGGGAAGCTCATCAATAAAGATAACTTTTTTCTTTTGCTTTGATCTTTCAGCAATTTGCCCGATTTGCTTGAAGGCTTCCTTCCAGCTCTCTGCTTTTTTCAGATCAGGCTGTGGATATTGCTCTTGTAGCGCATCATTAAAATTAGTTAGCTGTTCTTGTAATGAAAATACTTATTTAGCCGGTAGCCAAGTATCTGTTTTTGGCTAAATGTATATAAAAGTGTATAGATTTAGCCAATAACTAACATTTAGTTTGTGGCTAAATCTATGTTTAAAATCATTGATTTAGCCAAAATTAATTTATTCCAAATCAGCCCTAAGTGGGTAAAAAACTATGTTACCAAGCTGTGACGGACTTAGAACCTCAATTTCGCATCACATAATCTCACAATTATGGCAAAGCCGGCGACGCTTCTGACATTCGCCGGAAGCAACGTGGTGGAATAAAGGAATGAGTTAGCATATCCAATTCAACTGGAGAAAACAAAGAGGCAGTTGATTAGTTATATTACTGGTATAGAAATCGCCGGGTAATAAGTATTTCCTCATCACAAAACCATAAAAAACAGGATACTTTGAAGAACTTGGAACTCCTTCGAAATTTTTTTTTGTGTTTTATTAGTAAATGATTAAGGAAATCCTGCATAGTAGGGGGTGAATGATTTAGAAAAATTATTTACCTTAGAGGGTCTTTTCTTGTAGTGTCTAACTTAAATGCGTGCAGCGTCAGCACATTAAAAACTGACACCTTAAAAATGAAAATTAAATCTACTCTATCATTTCTGGTTCTAATTGTAATTACATCATTGCACCTTTCTGCCCAGGTGCCCAATAGCGGTTTCGAAACCTGGACATCAGGCAATCCTGACGGTTGGTATGTTACCAACATTCCGGGTTGGGGCGTTCCTGTTACACAATTTTCTCCCGGACACAGCGGTAGTTCCGCAGTCAAGGGGCAACCTGTTATTGTACTTACCACAGGCGATACACTGGGGCCTTCCATTGTATCGGGAACTCCCGGAACAGGTATTCCAATTTCACAAGCGTATGCTACGCTTGAATTTTACTACCAATGTAATCTTACCGGAGGCGACCTGTTTTCCGTTGTTATTTATATCAATGATGCAGGCAACAATGTCATAGCCGCATCCAATGTGGATATTTCTGCCAATGCCGGGAGCTGGACTTACTATACTCTGGCAATAAATTATATTGGTGGCGGTACTGCAACATCAGCAACGATCTTGTTTAATTTATTGCCTGATCCAAATAACGGCCAGGGATATCCGAATCCTGCTTCTTCTTTTTTGGTTGATGATGTGTCGTTGTCGGGCTTATCGAGTGTTAATGAGTTTTTGCCGGTCCGTTCTTTGGCAGTGGCTTATCCAAACCCTTCAAAGGATTTCGTAACCATAAAAATCGCTGATGTTCCGGGCGGTAATTCCGATATTGTGGTATATGATTTATTGGGAAAACCGGTGAAGAAAATTTCTTCCTTCACGAATACCGGTGCGAGTTTCGAGCAAAAATTTTCTGTTGCTGAACTTCCGGAGGGAATTTACATTGCAAAAATTACATCAGGAAAAAAGCAATGGCTGACTAAAATTGTCAGGCAATAAAATCATTTAATGACAAGAACCCGCCCTGCGGAATCTTAAAAGGCAGAAATCTGCTTTGAAGGATTCCGCAGGGAGAGGCTCGTGCTGCAAAGGACCTCACTCTAATCTTCCCTTTCGCCAATAAAATAAAACCCATACTGCTTCGACGGACATTTCCGCCAGTTGGTGGATTGTTTTTCCCAAAGGATTCCTTCGGAAAGTTGTGTGATATTCATCCACGTTAGAAGCTTTTCGTCTTTCAAATTTGAACCAAATTATCCAGGAAGCAATCAAAGATTAAAAAAAGTCCTGCTTGACATAGTAGTAACAGGAGGTCTCAGGCAATCTATTTCCAGAACATAGGGTAGCCCATAATAATTATGAGCTGAGCTGAGAAAGTTTGATTCATCGCTACGTCGGTCTTGCTCATCACCTACCTATAAAAAACTAACGAGCTTCGACGGATATTTCTGCCAGCTGGCGGATTGTTTTTGTGCTGTGCGATTTTAATCCACAATTTAAAGCTCATCAATTGGAATTATTTTTTGAAAATAAATCAGAGAAAAAATGAGACTACTGGTTAAAGTGTGAGACTCAGTCTGAGTGTGTGTGAACAGAAAATTAGAATTAGCGCAAGTGTGAGTCGCAGACTGAGTTTGAGTAACAGTGCGAGTGAACAGAATGCTACTTTTCACTCCGCTCTGTTCACTCACACTGTGTTTGTAGTCCCGGGCAGAATCGAACTGCCATCAAAAGTTTAGGAAACTTCTAATTTAACGCTCTCCTTATTTTCTTTGTTTAATCAAAGATTATCAGTTTTTACATCTCTAAAAGTGGGTTATTTTAACAGGTTTACTGCAGGGTTTACTGCAGAGTTGTGATCATAATGAAAGATCGGGTTTCTTTCCTTTATTTAATTCCTCATGTGAAGTACGTACAGCTTTAGTTGCTTGTGTATTTATCAACCTGTCTTGAACATATTTCTGAGTAATCAAAACACTGCTATGAGCCAGTACATTTTGAATATCAGTGATCGGTGCCCCCTGAAGGTTCATGTTGTTAGCTAGTGTATGTCTTGGAGTATGACTTGTAATCTTTGTAATATTTAAATTTTTAGCAATCCTTTTCAGGTTACTGTTATGTCGTGAAGTTGCAAGGTGAATCTGATATAGTTGGTTATCGGTAAAACGATCCGGTGTCTTGTAGTTATCTTTAAATAATTCCCAGTTCAGGTATGGGAAAACGAACTGAATGGGAAATGATCTTATTGACTCAAAAAAGTCCTTCATAACTACTTCCTTTATTTGTTTTAGAATTTGGTAAAGTGAATCCATTACCCTTTTGACATTTAAATCGGTACTCTTTTCTAATGTTTTTACCATTTCAATGAATTCTGAGATACTCATTTCAACAATGTTCTCGTAGTCATCAATGCAACAAATATCCCTCATTACATTCCCGTTAAGTAAAAGGTCTTTGACTCTGAATTTTTCAATGGACTTTTTATATGGATCAGGAAAGTATGTTTTTAGGGATTGAACCATCTCGTAATAATATTCAAAAACCCTTGCTTCACCTGTTTTTTTTATTCTGATCTCGACGCCGTTGCTTAGAAACTGTTTGTTGGTAAGAAGTAGTGCATCTTGAATTCTTATTCCTCCGGTAAAGTATTGGAATAAAAATACATTCTTTGCATGTCTTTGTGGAAATTCATCCCTTTTCATTTTACCCTTTGGTTCATATTGAATTAGTCGATCCAATTCTTCATAGTTAAGTACGGCTGCTTTCTTCTTCGAGCTCTTGCCAATTCTTTTAGTAAAATAATAAGTTTCTACAGGAGTAGGTGTCTTACTCTCTTGATTCCAAAATTCTACAAATGTTGAAATTACAGACATATATTCCCGCCATGCACTATTACTTTTAAATTCACTATTTCTCTTTTGTGAAATTCTTATAAGACCCCGTAATTCTTCAACAAACTTCCTATCACGTAACATTTTGAATGGTAGACATTCAATGCCTTTTTCACTTTTAAGTACATTTTTTAGATTTTTATATATCGTGTTGTACTTTTTAAGTGTTGATGTATTCATTGTTTGATCGTCCCTATCCTTTTTTAATTTGTGTTCCATAAATTCAAGGAAACAATCCTCATCAACCCCCTTAAAATTAACTCCACCTGAACTATTAAATTTATTTTTACTTTCCTGAATTATCTTATTAATAACAGATGCTTCAGGGTGAGAACTCTTAACTTCTTTTTCATCTTCATTCCACTTTGCATAAGGTACTTTCTTGCGCAGGGATTTACGGGAGAGAACCTCCCCGCCATTGTATATCATTTCATATAGCATTCCAACATTGGGGTCTGCCGTTTTCATTAAGATAAAAGTGATATTATTCGCCATTACTCCTAATCCCTTAAGCAACCCTTAAATTTGAAACATAATTGCTTGTCCCAATATTGATCCTACTTGTTTTTCTTTGATATTCCACCGGAATTTGTTCTATTCCCAATCTAACACAAGCCAAATACCGTTTAACTCCGTCAATTATAACATTGTCCTTATTTATTAAAATGGGTTGCATCTGGTCGAATTCAAACCCATTTAACAAATTGTTAATCTCCGAGAAAGTTCCCTCCCATTCTTCAGGACATGAAATTTTTTCCATTTCTAAATTTATAACACTCATCAGACCTCATTTTAAATATATATTAAAATATACTTTATTTTCTC
>JANOVM010000002.1:0-23719 GCA_031417395.1 Bacteroidota bacterium
AAGAATTATTACCGGAAACAAACTACATTTGTAAACCGGTTTCAGGACTAAAGGACAACTGTAAATCTATTACAGGATTATCTAACTAAACTGTAAACTTTTTTCAGGACGAGTCAGCCCTTCGGCTGCGCTCAGGGACCGTTTTTCAAATCTTTATTTGGCTTCGACTGCGCTCAGCCGAGCTTCTATAATGCATATATCATTTTCACTCATATATTGGTTTTAAATAAAATATTATGACCCTAGCTTTGCAAAATGAAAGGATACATGTATATTTTAGAATGTGTCGATCAAACATTTTATGTCGGAAGCACTAATGATTTAATTAAAAGACTTGATCAACATCAAAAAGGTGAAGGGGCGCACTATACAATGAAACGGTTACCTGTTAAGCTTATTTATTATGAGGAATTTGAAAACGTTGGCGAAGCATTTCGAAGAGAAAAACAAATTCAGGGATAGAGTAGACAAAAAAAGATAGCGCTCATAAAAAAAAATATCAAGGAGCTAAAACTATTATCTGAATGTCAAAATATTTCACATCATAAGAATTACAATACATCAGAACAAAGTAACTCCTCGAATGATGAATACAATTAAATCATCGCGCGGCTGAGCGAAGTCGAAGCCAAAATTAAAATTGATCCCCGTTCCCTGAGCGCAGCCGAAGGGCCGTTACAAAGTACTGCCAAAGGGTGGTTCAAGAGCACAGCCGAAGGGCGGTTCCAGAGCCTCGTCGAAGGACGGTTCCAAAGCACTACCAAAAAGAATTAACAATAATGATTAGAACATTTAAAGTAGAATTAACTAATTAATTTCTATTTCCAAAAATTCACTTTCTCCAAATGAATTTTATTTCTAAAGAAAAAACGAGTACTGTCTTCGAATGATTTTGTGAAATCAGAGACGTAGAAATGGTGTTTGGGGGTTTTCTTTTTGCTTAGGAGATTTTCTTTTTGAAGGACATTTTTGACATGATTTGCAACTACACCGGCGGTGTCGACGATATCGACTTTATCTTTATAATAATCTTCAACTTCTGAACGGATTAAAGGGTAGTGCGTGCAAGCGAGTATGAGCGAATCTATTTTGGCGAGTTTGCGGCTGGCCAAATAAGAACCAATGATGCTGCGGCTGATTTTATTATCGAAAAAACCTTCTTCTATCATAGGCGCAAGAAGCGGCGTTGCAAGGGATGAAACGTCTATCTTTTTGTTTTTTGCTTTTAATTTTTTTGCATAGATATCGCTTTTGATTGTGCCTTTAGTGCCTATTACACCAATACGTTTAAGATTCTTTTTTGCAGTTACGTACTCTACAACAGGGTCGATAACGTTGATAACAGGAACCTTCCCTCCTACAAAATCCTTAACTGTTTCATAAGCGAGTGATGAGGCAGTATTGCAGGCAATGACTATCATCTTACATTTTCTCTCCATCAAAAACTGACAAATCCGAATAGCATAATACTTAATTGAATCCGATGATTTATCGCCATACGGTAGATGGGCTGTATCGCCAAAATAGATGAGCTCTTCGTTGGGAAGTACTTTCTGAATGGCATTAGCAACGGTAAGTCCGCCAATACCGGAGTCAAAGATGCCTATGGGGTTTGAAGGAATATCCTGTTTCTTTTTTGTTGTCATTGTGGGGGTGAAAATATAAAATCTTTTCTCAGCAATGTGATGTGCAATATGATTTTCAATTTATGTCCTGTTGCTTGTCTTATCAATCTTTGTGTAACTCTGTAATAAATTATGCGAGAATATAATTACGAACAAATAGTACTTCAATATACATTGTTAAACAATAACATACCATTCAACTACGATGCAAACCATTGCATTACAATTATACGCATTTCAAAAACTCACAAAAAAACACTACCTTCGCAATCCTGCGTAAATCTATCCCCTTTACCAGCCAATTTAGTGAAAAATATCCGAAATTTCTGCATAATCGCCCATATTGACCATGGTAAAAGTACCTTGGCTGACCGTTTACTTGAATTTACGAAAACGATTAGCAAGAGAGACCAGCAGGCCCAGGTATTAGATGACATGGATCTGGAAAGAGAAAGAGGAATTACGATAAAGAGTCATGCCATTCAAATGCAGTATAACTGGAAAGGCGAACAATACACTCTTAATCTGATTGACACTCCCGGACACGTTGATTTTTCATACGAAGTATCACGTTCCATTGCTGCTTGTGAAGGCGCATTGTTAATTGTTGATGCGGCTCAGGGCATACAGGCACAAACGATTTCAAATTTGTACCTCGCTCTCGAACATGGACTTGAAATTATTCCAATTCTGAATAAAATTGATTTGCCCAGTGCAGATCCTGAAACTGTAAAGGATCAGATTGTTGATCTTGTCGGCTGTGACAGAGCAGAAATTATTCCTGCTTCAGCAAAAACAGGAATAGGTATTGAAGAAATTCTTACTGCAATCATCGAACGTATTCATGCACCAAAAGGAAATCCGGAAGCTCCTTTGAAAGCTTTAATTTTCGATTCTGTTTTTAATTCGTTCCGAGGCATCATTGCTTACTTCCGCGTCATGGATGGTGAAATCCGTAAAGGCGATCTTGTGAAGTTTGCTGCAACGGGAAAAGAATATCATGCTGAGGAAATCGGCATCTTGAAATTATTAAAAGATCCTCGTCCCGTTGTAAAGACCGGTGATGTTGGATATATTATTTCCGGAATAAAAGAAGCAAGTGAAGTAAAGGTTGGTGATACACTTACCCATGTTCATCGTCCCTGCGAAGAAGCGATTAAAGGATTTGAAGATGTAAAGCCAATGGTATTTGCCGGTATTTACCCAGTAGATACCGATGAATACGAAGAGTTGAGAAAATCAATGGAGAAGCTTCAGTTAAACGATGCTTCTCTTGTATTCCAGCCGGAAGCTTCTGTAGCGCTTGGTTTCGGTTTCCGTTGTGGATTTTTGGGAATGCTGCACATGGAGATTATTCAGGAACGACTCGAAAGAGAGTTTAACATGACGGTAATTACTACTGTTCCCAACGTTTCTTATACAGCTTATCTTACCAATGGAGACGTGAAGCAAATTCACAATCCAAGTGAAATGCCCGAGCCCAATTACCTGGAACGTATTGAAGAACCTTATATAAAAGCGCAAGTCATTACTAAAGCTGAATTTATCGGCGCTATTATGACACTTTGTATTGGCAAGCGCGGAGTAATTACCGGACAACATTATCTAACTACAGACCGTGTTGAACTTACCTTCAGTATGCCTCTGGCAGAAATCGTTTTTGATTTTTACGACAAACTGAAATCCATTTCCAAAGGCTATGCCTCTTTTGATTATCATCCTGTCGGTTATCAGGTAAGTGATCTTGTCAAATTGGATATACGTCTTAACACAGAACCTGTCGATGCTTTATCTGCTCTTGTTCACCGCAGTCATGCACAAGATTTTGGCAGAAAGATGTGTGAAAAACTTAAAGAGTTAATCACACGTCAGCAGTTTGAAATTATCATTCAGGCAAGTATTGGTTCAAAAATTGTTTCCCGCGAAACTGTAAAAGCCTTACGTAAAGATGTTACAGCTAAATGTTATGGCGGCGATATTTCCCGTAAGCGTAAACTTTTGGAAAAGCAGAAAGAAGGCAAGAAACGGATGAGACAGGTGGGAAATGTGGAGATTCCGCAGCAGGCGTTTATGGCTGTGCTTAAGCTGGATTAATTAATCCGATAGCTGTCGGATAGCTAATTAGTTAATTAGCTAATGGGGCACTTTTTAGATTTGGTAATCTTTTATTACTTTAGAGTAATAATTTTCAAAATACTGACCAATGAAAAAATCAATTCTAATTTTATTGATGTTTTTTCAAACTCATCTCGCCTTTTCACAAAACATCGACAACCCATCTTTTGACAGTGTTTACATTGGCGGAATAGACCGCATTCATTCATGGATAACTTCTGATGCCTGGCCTGTTGTTCCAGGGGATACGGTCTTTCCATTGAATCCATATGATCATTATGTTTCAACCGGTCTTCAATACCATGAACTACTATATTCTGTTCAGGTAGAATACAACTCCGCTTTTCATGGTCCTTATTCAATTAAATTATTATCGGATTCAGGCCGTGTAGATGTATTCGGAAACCCTTTTGCCAGTTTTATTTTAAATGGCAATCATTTTTATACAGACAATAACGGCTACGTCGATCTTTCTAAAGGAGGCACTCCTTTTCCTTACAGGCCTTTTAAACTTATGGGCCATTATAAACTAGTAGATAATTCGCCTTCGTTAAATAACTACCCTGAAGCATATGTCTTGCTTAAGAAGTATAATCCCCTTACACAAACTTCTGATACGATTGGTTATGCAACAGCTGCCATGCTACTGTATCCGACAAGTTCATGGCTTCCATTTGAAATGCCAATTAACTATTTAAGCAATCAGGTCCCGGATTCAATCGTCGTTGCTTTTTTTTCGCCGCCGTTAGGAGCTGCATCAACTTTATGGGTTGATAGTTTGGGTTTTGATTATACTTTTCCGTCAGAAGTCCCAAATGTTCAGAATGAATTGCCTGGCTATTATTTAAATCAACATGAAAATAAAATTCATTTTTATTCTATTGATGATTTAGCATCCGTAAAAATTTATGATCTAAAGGGGCAATTAATCCTGGAAATGGAAAAACCTGTTTCCATAATTGACATATCAACTTTTGGCAAAGGGACGTATTTATTGTCTGTGGAGTTTAAAAATAAATTGAGTGCAACACATAAAATTATTTTGCAGTAGCAATATTAAAAGTGGCACTATAAGGGTATGGTTAAACACCTTTAGAAAGTTAGGCGCACATAGATACATATAGATACTTATGGACACACATTGACACGCATGGATACGCATGGATACCTAGAGCTGTGCTCTAGGTTGAGGGATTCCACCCATTCAGGGCTAAGGTGTATTGAAAAATTTAAAGATTAAATACAATTAGAATTTGAAAAGGAGTTAACAATGAAAATGATTTGCATTCCCATTCTCAAATTTTCAAATTCCCAAATTCTCAAATTAATCAACACTCACTAAGACTAATCGGTACATTCGTCGCTAGTCCGCCTTCGGCTGTTTCTTTGAATTTTGTATTCATGTCGAGAGCAGTATTCCACATGGTTTTTACAACGTCATCTAAAGTTACGCGGGCTTTTGAAGGATCACTGTTCAGTGCAAGTTGCGCTGCAGTAATGGCTTTAATTGCACCCATGGTATTTCTTTCAATGCAGGGGATTTGAACGAGTCCTCTGATGGGATCACACGTGAGTCCGAGGTGATGCTCCATTGCAATTTCGGCAGCCATTAATACCTGGCGAGGACTTCCACCCATACATTCAGTAAGTGCACCGGCAGCCATTGCTGATGATACGCCAATCTCTGCCTGACAACCTCCCATTGCTGCAGATATGGTTGCGCCTTTTTTGAAAATGCTTCCTATCTCTGAAGCAGTCAGCAAGAATTGTATAATCTCTTGCTCGGTAACTTTATTAAAGAAAATAACAAAATATAAAAGCACGGCCGGTATTACACCTGCAGCTCCGTTTGTTGGTGCTGTTACTACTCTGCCGAAAGAAGCATTTTCTTCATTCACTGCCAAAGCAAAACAAGTTACCCAGTCAAGCGTATATTTAAAATCGTTTCCGCCCTCGCGAATATCTTTTACCCAATCTTCAAATCGATTATAGGACTTACCGTTCAGAAATTTTTTGTTTAGATCAGCAGCGCGTCTTATTACCCTTAATCCTCCCGGAAGCTCGCCCTGAGCATGACAACCGCGAAAAATACATTCTGTCATGACCTTCCAAATGTTCAAAACTCCCTTTTCAACTTCTTTGCGATTTTTCCAGCATTTCTCATTTTCCATAACAACTTCGGAAACGGTCAATTTATTATTATCGCAATAAGCAAGCAGCTCTGCAGAAGTGTCAATAGGGAATTTTAAATTTATTTTATTCCCTTCTGAAGATGGCCCCTCTCCTTCCTTTACTACAAATCCTCCACCTACTGAATAATATGTTTCGGAAAATAACTTTGCATCATTTAATTCAGCAATAAATGTTAAAGCATTCGGATGGAAAGGAAGAGATTCAGAAAAGAGAAAAATTATGTCGTTATCAGGAATGAAGTCTATCGTCTTCTTACCCGCCAGATTTAATCGCTTATGCAACTGAATCTCATCAACAACTTTTTTTATGGTGTTAACATCAAAGGTAACAGGATCGTATCCATTCAATCCAAGCTGAACGGCAATGTCTGTACCGTGTCCTTTTCCTGTTTTAGCAAGCGAACCATATAGTTTGATTCTGATATGCTGTACTTTATTAAATAATTTATTTTCTTCAAGCGATTGAAGAAAAAGATGCGCTGCTCTCCACGGTCCAAGTGTATGAGAACTCGAAGGTCCAACGCCTATTTTAAACATGTCGAAGACGGAAATTTGTTCTTGCTGGGTCATGGAGGGCTAAGGTAGGGAATAGTACTTAGTACTTAGCACTTGGTACTTAGTTACAGCTGAAAAGGACAAAGCAAAGGGAAAAATGCCAGACACAAGGTTCGTGGTACTTATAATCTATACAAATAGATTCGCAAATTATTGAACTACAGGGAATTAATAAAGGCTGTAACATTGCTATATTGTTAGGCGTCCTATAATTAAATCGTGGTATTTTTGCATAGATGACTACCTCAGAGTATAATAAATGTGTTGACGAGCATGCTGATGGGCTTTATCGTTTTATCCTGAAAAATATAAAGGATGAAGAAGAAGCCAGGGATGTCGTGCAGGATGCATTTGAAAAGATGTGGCGGAATAAAGATAATGTGGAAGGAACTAAAGCAAAAAGCTACTTGTTTACAACAGGCTATCATACCATGATTGACAGAATAAGAAAACAAAAACATGTTAGCAGTTATACAGAAGTTAATGAAGAAAGCCTTTTTCATACAAAGCAATACACCGATTTAAAAGAGATACTGAATAATGCAATCAACTTACTTCCTGATACTCAAAAAGCAGTAATTCTTTTGCGTGATTATGAAGGATATAGCTATGAAGAAATCGGAAATATTACAGGATTGAATGAATCGCAAGTTAAAGTGTATATATATCGTGCGCGTTTGTTTTTGAAAGAGTATATAGGTTCACCGGAAAGAGTAATATAACAGCCATGATCAATCGTTCAAATTACGAAATTTATTTCATCGATTATTTCGATGGCAGGCTGGATGAAAAAAGTCAGAAGGAACTTTTTGCTTTCCTTAAAGAGAATGCTGACTTAAAAGATGAATTTGACAGATTTGGCAATGTATCCGTAGAGGCAAATCCATTGATTGCATTTGGAGGAAAAGACCGATTAAAAAAAGATGTCATAACACTGTTTAATTACAAAACATGGCTGGTTGCTTATGTAGAAAATGATCTAACCGATAGTCAAATAAAAGAGGTCGAAACTTTTCATTCTAAAAACAATTCAATCAAACCTGAATTAGAAATACTAAAACAAATTCGGCTTGTACCCGATGAAAATATTTTTTTTCCTAAAAAAAATATTTTAAAGAAAATAAATAAGGTTATTTCATTTTCAGCAGCAGTAAAACCATTGGCCGTTGCTGCTGCTATAACGGCTTTATTTATTATTAGCTATTTTATCATTCAAAATCAAAACCGTAAACAAAAAGAAGTTGCTGAAAAACCTGCCTCGGAAATACCAATAGAACCAAGTATTGATTCCTCTTCTTATGAAAAAAACAAAACCAATGATACAACTATTAAAACCAAGGAAATTCCGGTTAATAATAAAACAAAAGTTCCTGAACATAAAGAAATAAATAACTCACCGGTAAATAAAATTATTAAGCAGGAATTGCCTGTTGCTGAAATAAACAAAAATATAAAAGAAAAAAACGATACTTCTGATTCTCACAAATCTGAAATCGAAAATATTCCCACTGCGGATGATAATAAATCTGAAATCAAAAACACTCCTACTGCAGAAAATACTGACAAAGACACGCTGACTTTCAAGCTTAATACATTCCATCCAATTTTAGTAATAAATCCCATCCTGTTAAATACACTTGCAGCCAAAGAGATTTTCAGCAAAGAAGAATTACAAGAATTTAGCGAAAACCGGAAAGACCTTTCTGAAATAAAGAATAATAGCAATTCTTTATTAAATTTTGTTGAAGACAGAGTTAAGAAAATTACAGAAAATACAGAAGTAAAAGTACGCAAAGAGAATGATCCATCCGGAAACGTTATAACTTATGCTTTGGATGTTGGGAAAAACTTTTCTATTTCACATACGCGGGCTAAATAGTTTAACCTAAGATTTTTTAAAATCATTATAAAATATTTTTTTACCTGTAACAAATAAAGTACCTGCGGCGTCCCATTAATATAAAGTAAAACAAAACACTATGAAAACAATTCAATTAACGGCACTATTATTAATTGTACTCCTTAATGTACAAGCACAAAAACGACTTTCGAGCGAGACGTTTACTAAAATCAATATTGAAAGTTCGGCCAAAGTTATCATAAAACAGGATTCAGCCTGCCTGGTTGAATATTCAGAGGAAAAGAGCAAACTCTATAACTCACCTGTATCTGTAAAAAACGGCACCCTGAATGTATCCTGGACAGGTGGTAATGACTTAATTGTAAGCCTCCCTTTATTGGAAGAAATTACAATTAGCGGAATAGGAAATGTTGTAACCGAAAGTCCCCTTAAGGTTGATCAATTAAAGATTGCTATTGCGGGTGATGGCAAAATAGATTTAACCCTCGATGCAAAAAAAGTTGATGTTAGTATTGCAGGAGTAGGCAAAGTCGTTTTGAAAGGAATGTCGCAGGATGCAGACTATTCAATTTCCGGTTCGGGGAAAATTGATGCTTCAGAATTGAAAACAATACGATCGGAAGTTAACATCTCCGGTTTGGGAAAATGTTTAGTGGATGTTGAAGATGAGCTAACAATAAACATTTCAGGAAACGGCACCGTATTGTATAACAAAGAACCTAAAAAAATTAATGAAAATATCACCGGTGCCGGAAAAGTTAAACTCAAGAGTTCCGATAGTGAACCCTGTGCTGGCTGCGATACAACCCGTCTCGTATTTGGGAAAAAACAAATCTGGTTTATAGGCGATAAAGACACATTACATACCAAAAAAGCTAAAATAAAACCAATTTGGGTAGGATTCGAAATGGGAATAAATTCATTCATAGATAATGGCGGTTCATTTACATTAGAAAAGGGTAAAAGTAATTTTGAATTACGTACTGAAAAATCTGTTTCAGTTGCACTGAATTTAATTCAAAAAAACTTAGAACTTGGTAAAAGCAACGTATGGCTGTTTACTGGACTTGGTATTACATGGAATAATTACAGGTTTGAAAATAATGTTGTTCTTAAAAATGGTTCGTATATTAATGCTATAGTCGACACAAATTCCAATGTGAAGTATTTAAAATCAAAACTAACTACCAGCTATCTTACAGCTCCCCTAATGTTAGAAGTATTTACAAGCAGGGATATTAAAAAAGCATTTCATATTGGCGCCGGTGGTATTTTTGGCTTTCGCATAGGCTCGCATACAAAAAGAAAAATTGAAGAAGATGGAAATGTTACTAAAATTAAAGACCACGACGATTATAACCTGAGCCCATTCCGCTATGGATTCCGTGTTGCAATGGGTTATGGGAAATTTAATCTTTTTGCTGATTATTACGCTTCTACTTTATTTAAGAACAATAAGGGACCGGTTCTTTATCCTGTAAATGCAGGGATTACATTTATTGGCTTCTAAAAACTATTTAATTTATTAATTCATTTTAAAAACAAAAATCATGAAAACAAAAATCATAACCCTTGCATTAATCTTATTCGGTTTTAAATTTACACATGGCGAAACTGTTAAAGGTTCGGGGAAAGTAACAACGGAAGAAAGGTCACTGTCTGTTTTCACAGGAATCTTTTCAACCTGTTCAGCAAATATCATTTTGACTTTAGGCGACGATCAGAAAATTAAAATTGAAGCTGAGGACAATATTCAACAATACATCATAACAACGGTAAGTAAAAATAAACTTTCTGTTTCTTCAGAAAATAATATTTATCCGACTAAAGCAATAAATATTTATATTACTGTTAAAGAAATTACATACCTAGAATTGACCGGGTCAGGAAACATATCAGCAGAAAATATGTTGAAAAGCCAGTCCTTAAAATTGAAAAATATAGGATCAGGAAATATTACAGCATCCATTGATATTGATGATTTAGATATACAAATATCCGGTTCAGGAAATATAGGATTATCAGGCAATGCAAAGGAATCAGATATTAATATTAACGGCAGCGGAAAAGTAAAAGGAAAAGAGCTTACCGTTTTTAACAGCAAGATTAAACTATCGGGTAGTGGTGATTGTACTATTGATGTTACCAACACGTTGAATGCAGATCTTTCGGGAAGCGGGAATTTATATATTGTAAAGGAGCCGGAGTCAATATTTGGGAAGTATGTGGGGAGTGGGAAGATTAAGGTAATTAGTTAATTAGTTAATTAGTTAATCCGATAGTTATCGGATTGAGAATTTGTTGAATGCATAAATGTTTAAATGAGCCGGGTGAGAATTTCATTCGGCTTTTTGTTTTGATAGATCTCTAGGAATGTTCTTTGTAGTTTTATTGGTGCTTAATTTAAAGTCGGTGAATCATAACCGTGGAGACGCCACGACTCGCCGCGTAACCGTTGCGGACCGCTGTTTAGCTGCGGTTAAAAACAATATATAATTTAGTAGTCATCTTAATATCCAAGAATACATGTGCTTAGCTATTCAGTATCCGTTAAAGGTTCAAACCAAAATCGTCATTTAGTTTCGAAGTATTTCAATGTTACTGCTGTAATACAACTCCCTTGGCAAACTTTGATTTAAGTTCACTTTCATAAATATCAATAACTTGATCTGCTAGTATAGCCAGGTCTCTCGACACACTTTTATTTTTGGGAGGCTGACCTGTATGAAGCTTTACTAAATGAACCTTTGTCATATTATTTTTTACGAATTTTATTGCTTCAGCATAATCATAATCTCCGCTGATTAATATTATTTTATCGCATCTTTTTTCTACGCTTAAAGCAATCATTTTTACAGCCAATGCAATATCCACACCTTTTTCACCAACATATTCCTGAGAATATGGATTTACCTTTACAATACCAATTTTAACAAATTCAATATCTCCAAATTCAAGCCCAAGTTGGTCATAGTTATATTCTATTTGCGAAAACTTTATTTTTTCACCCTTAAGCCAATTTTCAGCTAAAATTGCATCTGCCTCTATTTGATTTAGTATTGCAGCTGGTATCTTGGTTTTATCATTTTTATAATTATTTAAATGAGCATGGTGTTTTTTGTTGACAATTTGATTTCTGATATTTGCAGCTGTGTAATTTGAATCAAGAATTTTTTGCGGCCTGAACCAATACGTTCTTATTAATTCATGATCTGTTGAAATAATAGAGTTGAATAAATAATTCCAATTAATATCCTTTTCAAGAAGGTTCATACTTCTTAACCCATAAAATAGGTTGGCGCCATCAATCAAAATAATTGCTTTTTTCATACTACATAATTTTAAATGAAAATATTTATAAAAATGAAGGCCGCATTTGCGGCCTTCTATATCGAGCTTTTGAGCTCAGAGTAATCCCTCCATTTAAGGAGTTTGTTTATTCATGTTAACGATACAAAAATAATACTGTTATTTAAAAATAGCAATATTTATTTAATAATTTTATATTATATTGACAATCTGTACTTTATTTATTAATTCAGGTAAATATTTTAAAACATTAAACAGCATAAAAGTAGATTTTTTTTACCAAATCTTCCCGTTTAATGCGAATTGTAAAAAGCGAATTCTTCAGCATCTGTTGTTTGTTTACTAATCATAGAACAAAGCTACCCTTCCTTAATCTGTGCTTAAGGATATATTTCCTGAAAATTTGAAACTATTTCTTCAAATGTTTTTAAGTCAATAAATTTATTTAATTTTTCTTTTTCCAAAGAAGGATCTTAATTTTATGCGAAATTATTTCTTCACTTCCGATTTCTCCACAATTTTTAGTAAGTCGCTTGCAACAACAATTCTGTCAAATGTAGAAATGAATTCTAATTCTATGTCGCGATGTGAGCAAGGATTTTTATAAAAGCCAAATGCTCCGGCGATATAATTTGCGAATGCCTCTCGTTCCGCTTGTGGTAGATTATAATCGGTCAAACTTCCGTTGTCAGGATTAAATGCTTTCCGAATTAGTTTTATTCCAACTTCGTCAGCATCCGCCTTTACTTTCTTTCGAATACTTGTCTCAATACATTTGAATGCCTGCAAAACTGCACTTTCAAATTCACCGTTCTCTAAAAGAGAAAAACTTCTCTTAATAATCGTAGGGTGAACATATGTCTTAGGCACAAGAGTATATTCTCTTATCACTCTACTAAACTCCCGTTCCGGAAATCGGAAACCGAATTTAGTTGGGTAGTAAATATCTTCTCCTTCAGCATCATAAGCTCGTTGATACTTGCGAATATCAATATGGGTTGTGTCGCTTGCCTTATATTTTATTCTTGTAAAACGAATAGGTTGATAACCTCCAGGATTCGCATCACCAATTACTTTTTGATATTCAATTTTTGCCTCAACTTCCGTTTTCTTGTTAACCTTTTTGGCAGTCGTCTTGGCAGTTTTCTTTTTCATAAAAGGATTTCTATTTAATTAATTGATCAGTTTGTTAGTTGCAATATAATTGCGAACATTGTCCCACTTTCTGAAAGAAACAATATTATTTGATCAGACCTGCAAATTGATTCGGCTGAACATATTACCTCACTATTATTTCTGATCCTGTTGCCAAAATTGCTGGCTGGTCAATATAATTCCTTTTTTATGATCTTGAATCCCGCTTTCAAGAGGTTTTTTTTGTTTTGCTGATATTCTGGAATAAAAATCAGCTACTTCAACTGAATCCTTAAAAGAAGCAAGTGAATTTAATAATTTTTTGTCCTTAATCTTGTCAACCAGAAAATAAGCTCCTGTTTTAATAGTTTAGATGTCAAAACTCAAAGATAATAAATTTGATTTTAAAAATGAAAACTTATTTGAATCGCAAGGCTTACAAAACATCCTTTTTTTTCGTTTAATATTTTAGGGCACGCTTTGTTGTTTTATTGGTACTTTATTTCAAGTCAATGAATAAAACGCAACGATGTTTTGGTTGCGCCTCGCAACCGTTCTGAGTCGCTACATTGCCACAGTAAAACAATATATCCGTTAGTAGTAATCTTAAAATCCGAGAAGACGTGTCCACATTCCTATTTTTGAATTTGATTACTGAAATAAACTCTATTCCGAAACACCTATATTTAGGCCAATTCAGGATATTTCTAACTAAATTGAGCAATTTTTAACGAATTTTTCTCATATTCAATTTGATTTTATATTGTTGATTTATTTTTCTATTTTAGACAACGAAACACATATTACCCTTTTAGTTTTTTATTTATCCTACATGAAACACACACTATTAATAGCGTTAGCTATTTGTTATTTACAATCATTTGCTCAACCTCAGGCTATCAATTACCAAGGGGTTGCTCGAAATTCTCACGGCCTTCCACTTGTTAATCGAAACATAAGTCTTCGATTAAGTATTCTTGATAGTTCTGCTTCAGGACAAGCAGTTTATGTTGAAACACAAAATGCAACTACGAGTAGTTCCGGATTATTTAATATTGGAATTGGATTGGGGACTGTCGTTAGTGGAACTTTTAGTTCTGTTCCGTGGGGACAAGGGGATAAATGGTTGAAAACAGAATTGGATACTGCGGGAGGTAATAATTTTCAGTTGATTGGGACGACGCAGTTTTTGAGTGTCCCGTATTCTTTGTTTTCTGGAAAGGCTAGTTCTCTTGACAACAATCAAACTAAACCAGATAATATTAAAACATTAATTTATTTAACTGATGGATTTTAATAAATATAAAATGAAAAAAACATTACTATTTACTTTACCCTTGCTATTTCTATCCCTGTTTATAAATGCTCAAGGTAACCTACAATTTAATAAGGCAAAACTTATCGGGGCTCAAATTGATTCGGTCCCAACAGGTAAAGTTTGGAAAATTGAAAGTGTAATGCCAGTAGGTGGTCAGCTTTCTGTTTCAGTTAATATAAATGGACAACTAGTAACAATTAATTCTTTTATGAGCCAAACTGCATCCAGCCCATCTGGAACAATTGGCGGGATAGCAATGCAAGATATCCATCCAACCAAATTGCCTTTTTGGTTACCTGAAGGCACAACGTTATTTTCTGCCAATGGATTAATTAGTTTAATCGAATTTAATATTATTCCATAATGAAAAATCTGTTTTTATTAATTACAGCCACTGTTATAATATTTAATGTTTATTCACAACCTCAAGCTATCAATTATCAAGGTGTTGCTCGAAATGCTCAAGGACTTCCACTCTTAAATCGAAACATAAGTCTTCGTCTAAGTCTTCTTGATAGTTCTGCAATAGGACAAGCCATTTTTGTTGAGACTCAAAATGCAACAACAAGTAGTTCCGGATTATTTAATATTGGAATTGGATTAGGGACTGTCGTCAGTGGAACATTTTCTTCTATTCCCTGGGGACAAGGTGATAAATGGTTGAAGACAGAAATGGATACTACTGGTGGCAGTAATTTTCAACTGATTGGTACGACGGAGTTTTTGAGTGTACCGTATGCATTAAATTCTGAACATACAAATCAAACAAATTCAGAAAACTGGCAATATTATGGAAAGGAGAATTGGGTTAATTCAAGTTTAACAAAAGATATTTCAAATTTACCTATTCATGATTTTTGGATGTTGTTATTCAATCTTCGATTTGAAAGTTCCTTACTAAACGATTTATGTGTAATGCATTTGACTTTAAACAATAATAATCTAAACATGTATACTGAATGGCTTGACAATGGTAACCCTGCAATGAACCGTAATAATGTAATTTTATTTCTTGGATACAGTCCTGTCTATCGCTGCTTTGGCTCAATAATATTGGATGGAAAACATTCTAGTGGTTTAAAATTAATAGAAAATAATAATTTTAAAGGAGGAGGTGAAGGGTTTTCTGCAATTTTAAAAAATGCTCGTTTAGTTAATGACAATCAAAATTTAAATAGCATTCAAATTCAACCAGATAATTTTATAAATGGCCAATTAGAACTTTATTACCGAGACAATAAATAAAATAAATCATGAAACATATCTTCATTTTCTTTTTCTATATTCCCTTATTGTCCTTTGCACAATCGATTTCACCCTCCGTTTGTAATTCAATTGGAACAATATTCCAAACCTCCTACGCTGGAATCGATATAAATATCGGCGAACCTATCACCGGCCCAATCTCCAACCTCAACTCTCAAATCACTCAAGGCCTTCTTCAACCAAACAACTTAACTCTTGACGTGAAATTTTACCTTGAAGGTTTCTATACAGGAAATGGTTTTATGGACAATAGTGGTTTAGGTGGTTGCCTTTATAAAGTCGGAGCATCAACAAATCCCGATAATGTGGATTCCGTTCGTTTAACTTTAATTGATAAAACAAGCCATGAACCGGTTGAAACTTCTTTTGCAATTCTGCAAACAAATGGCATGGCTGACTTTTATTTTCACGGTGCAACAGAAGGAAGTTATTATCTTAAACTAAACCATCGAAATACAATTGAAACCTGGAGTGCCAATCCTGTTCTATTAACAAACGATGGCGAATATGATTTTACGTTATCAGCAAACAAAGCCTATGGAAATAATATGACAGAAACCTTCGATCAAATGGGCTGGGCATTTTATAGCGGTGATATTGTTAATACGGGATCTGTATTAGGTGGTATTGTCGGTTTACAAGATGGTTTTGTTGGGACTTCAGATTACCTTGAACTTGAAAATGCACTTTATTATACCTTGACCGGATATGCTCAAGCAGATATTACAGGTGATGGAATCGTAGAATCTGCAGATTATGTACTTATGGAAAATAATCAATTCTATACCGCTGTTGTTATTCACCCTTGAAGTTATTATTAAGTAAAATCACAAAAAATATTTAACACTTATGAAAACAAATTTATTAATCTTCATATTTGCTCTTCTCGGCTATATGGCATTTTCACAACCTCCACAAGCAATAAATTATCAAGGAGTTGCTCGTGACTCGTTGGGACATCCATTAGTTAGTAAAAATATTTCTTTGCAGTTGAGTATTCTTGATAGTTCTGCAACTGGAAATGCTATTTATGTTGAGACGCACTCGACACTTACGAGCGGTTCGGGGCTTTTTGATATTTACATAGGGAATGGAAATGTTACTGCTGGAAATTTCTCTACTGTTCCTTGGGGACAAGGGAGTAAATGGTTGAAGGTGGAAATGGATGTTATTGGAGGGAATAATTATCAACTTATTGGAACTACAAAATTTTTGAGTGTACCATACGCATTATTTTCTGGCAAGACGAATAAATTAAATGAAAAATACTCAAATGATCCATTTGGTTCTTTCGATTTGTTATTTTTAACTGGTGTTTTTACAACTCCAAATTCACCAATTGCAGTTGTCCCTAATAATAAAATTTGGCGGATTACTTTGAAATCAACGAATATTTCCCCTAGTGTTTTCTTGAGTCCTACTGTGATTTATGGTGAATGGTGGATAAAGCCTGGCGATACCATATTTTCTGGAAATATAAATGGAAGTCTTCCATATTTTATTAATATAATGCAATTCGATACTTGTAGCGTCAATGTAAAAACCTTTAAATCTCCTGGACAACAACTTTCTGTTTGTGTACCATTGAATAAAATATGGAAATTAGTTTCTTTAAATACAAATAATTTTATTATTTCAATTCCAAACTATTTACCAAACATATTATTTACTACTCTTTTTGGAAACGACCATTTGAATGGATCCCTACCTTATTATTTTGAGGAGGGTACTTGTTTTGAAAATATTGGAACCCAACCCATGTATTTTACAGTCTTTGAATTTAAAAAATAAAATTTATTTTTCAGCTAAAACTATTATAGGAGTTATTTGAAAAAAAGAATAAATAAATTTGAAATAAAAAAAAGAAAATATTTAGAAAAATAATTATAATATTTTTGAATTAACAATACCCAACAACAACTGAATCATTATCAATATTTAAATAATAAAAAGAAGCATGAAAACTTTCTGGTTAAGACTCAAAGAGCTTTGCCTTACAAATACTCTATTGATACTTTTAATATTCAGTATTTTCATATCACTAATCTTTTGTAAATATTGGGGATTCCTTCATGAAGACAAACTACCAGAATTAATAATTGCGACTGCATTACTTTTGGGAACAATTGCTTATAACATGATCAATTATAAAATTGCACATGAGCAATTCTTTCAACAACTATTTATCGATTTCAATAAAAGGTTTGACTCAATGAACGAGAATCTAAATAAAATTCGCTTAGGCATTGATATAATCGAAAAGGATAAAAATTCTAATAAAACAAAGGATTCAATAATACTAGATTATTTAAATTTATGTTCAGAAGAATATTTATGGTTTTCAAAAGGTAGAATTGATTATAAAGTTTGGAAAGCTTGGAGAGAAGGTATGGACTATTACCTAAAAAATGAAAATTTCAAAGAAGTATTTGAGAAACAAAAAGTTGAACGATCTTCGTATTATGGTCTAATTGAAGAATTAGAAAAAAAATAATTGAACAATTTCAATGCTTCAACCTATTCAAAAAATCAATATCCACCGACCCTGTATTCCTATAAATCATAGTCAAAATAGCAAGCCCCACAGCCACTTCTGCAGCAGCAACAGCCATAATGAAAAATACGAAAACTTGTCCGGCCGGGTCGGAAAGGTAGGTTGAAAAAGAAGCAAGCAAAAGGTTTACTGCATTTAGCATTAATTCAATGCACATAAAAACGATTATGGCATTTCTGCGAAACAGTACGCCCATTACACCAATGCAAAAAAGTACGGAACTTAAAAATATGTAGTAATCGATCGGTACTACCTTAAAGATATGTGTTAAGTTTTCCATTATTGAACTTCTTTTTGACCAAGCATAACTACACCTACCATTGCTGCAAGAAATAAAATTGATGATATTTCAAAGGGAAGCATGAATTCATTGTACAGAACCTTGCCAAGAGATTTAATCATTCCTATATCCGCTGCC
This sequence comes from Bacteroidota bacterium, assembly GCA_031417395.1. Taxonomy (GTDB): domain Bacteria; phylum Bacteroidota; class Bacteroidia; order AKYH767-A; family 2013-40CM-41-45; genus JADKIH01. The sequence continues at coordinate 18,348 of JANOVM010000002.1, forward strand.
GGCCTGCTAAATGAAACAGAATACGACCGCAATGCTCCGACCAATATTACCATCAGCAATCCTCCGGATACGGTTGCTGCTACTTTCAGCCATTTGTTTTTATGCGGTTCTGTCTCTGCATTGAGGTTTAGAAGCATGATGACATAGAGAAATAAAACCATAATTGCTCCTGCATACACTATAACATGAACAGCCGCGAGAAACTGTGCATTGAGCAAAACATAATGTCCTGCAATGGTAAAAAATGTAAGGATAAGATAGAGTACGCTATGCATTGGGTTTTTGGAAACAACTACCAATAAAGCGAACAGTATGGAGAGGAATGAAAGAAGATAAAAAAGAGAAAGAAGCATTTTGTTTGTATTGGCTTTAAAAGCTCTGGTTATTTCAATATATTATGCTGAAGTGATTTATCCTTTTTAAAATTTATTACTTCAGTAGTCTGGCGAACACTTACATCAATTGGCTGATCTTTTGATTCGACGAGTTTGTCTTTGCCGTAAATAAATTCATTTCTTTCAAAAGAAGATGGAACAAGTCTGTCGGTAAGGAAAATAGCTTCCTTTGGACAAGCCTCTTCGCACAAACCGCAGAATATACAGCGAAGCATATTTATTTCGTATACTGCTGCGTATTTTTCTTCTCTGAATAATTTTTCGTCACCGGATTTTCTTTCAGCAGCTTCCATAGTAATTGCCTCTGCCGGACAAGCAAGAGCACACAATCCACAAGCTGTACATCTTTCTGCGCCATTCTCATCACGCTTTAAAACATGAAGTCCACGGTAGACAGGAGCAAAATCACGTTGAACTTCAGGATAAGATATTGTAACCTTCTTCTTAAAAAAATGCTTAAGCGTTATTCTCAATCCTCCTAATATAGCCGGAAAATAAAGTTGCTCAAGAAACGACTGCTTCTTGTTTACGACTATTTTACTGCGGTTGGTTAGAGGCTGCATGGGTGGTTGATTGGTACTTAGTACTTAGTGGTGAAATATTTAAGATTAACGATTTTAGGTTTTTATTAATTAATGCAATTTACTCAGTACTACTTAAGCTTCCCTATTAACCACATAACAATCCCTGTTAAGAATATATTTGCAATTGAAAGAGGAATTAATTTTTTCCAGCCGAGGTTCATAAGCTGATCGTAACGAAAGCGAGGCAAGGTCCAGCGTATCCACATAAAGAAAAATATAAAGAAGAATATTTTTCCGAATAAGAATAACGTTCCTACCATGCTGAGTATATTGGGATCTGTTATGAACCTGTCGATGAAAGGCATATTGTAACCGCCGAAATACAGGGTACTGATAATCGTTGACGAAATGAACATATTAATATATTCGGCAAAAAGGTAGAAGCCGAGCTTCATTGAACTGTATTCTGTATGATACCCGCCTACCAGTTCTGTTTCACATTCGGGAAGATCAAAGGGTGCACGATTTGTTTCTGCGAAAGCACAAATAAGGAAAATAATAAAACCGAGAGGTTGATAAAAAATATTCCAGTTTCCGCCTGCTTGCTGTTCTGAGATTTCGCGTATGCTCAGTGTACCGGTCATCATAACCAAAGCTATAATGGAAAGGCCCATTGCAATTTCATAACTGATCATCTGCGAAGAAGCACGCAAAGCACCAAGCAAAGAGTATTTATTATTCGATGCCCAGCCGCCAATCATAATACCATAAACACCTATGGAAACGACACCCAGAATATACAGAATTCCAATATTCACATCTGTAGCCTGCAATGGATAAAACTCACCGTTAATGGTAAGTCCTTTTCCCCAGGGAATAACTGCACTCGTCATGCAGGCAGTCATCATGGAAAGCGAAGGACCGAGAATAAAAAGAAATTTATTGGATACATTCGGAATGATCTCTTCCTTCATGAACATTTTCACACCATCAGCAAGTGGCTGAAGTAAACCGAATGGTCCTGCTCGGTTAGGGCCAAGTCTGTCCTGCATAAAGGCTGCTACTTTTCGCTCAGCATAGGTAGAATACATAGCAACAACAAGTGATATCAGGAATACTGAAACAATGATTATGATTTTAACAAGTATAAAAGTTGATATCATTGATCCTTGCTATTATTAGATAAAATTTGACGACCTGAAGGAACAACATTCACACTATTAAGAAGTGGTTTATGATCAGGCTCCCTTAATGTATAATGGTTTTGAGAGATAACGGAATGTCTGGTGATATTAGCGGAACCTTCTATTGTCCAATCACTAGTTTGTTTTTTATCAAACCGGCATTCATTGCAAATCCATTCTATTACTTCTCCGTAAGTATCTTTTCTTCCTGTAACACGGAAAACTTCATTTCCTTTCATCCATAACATTGTCTGGCCGGAACACTTACTGCAATTGCGATGTGCATTAACAGGATTAACAAACCACACCCTGCTTTTAAAACGGAAAGTGCGGTCGGTGAGGGCGCCAACAGGACAAACATCAATCATATTACCGCTAAAGTCGTTATCAATTGCTTTGGAGATATAAGTGGAAATTTCTGAATGGTCGCCCCGATCTAAAATTCCATGCACCCTGCTATTTGTAATTTGATCAGCGATATAAGTACACCGATAGCAAAGAATACAACGTGTCATGTGCAATTGTATATACGGACCAATATCTTCTTTATCAAAAGTTCTTCTTTTAAATTCATAACGGGTTCCTTCTTTGCCATGCTCATATCCCAGATCCTGCAAATGACATTCGCCTGCCTGATCGCATATCGGGCAATCGAGCGGATGATTGATTAATAAAAACTCCACCACTCCTGCTCTTGCATCCAATACTCTTTCACTTGTAATATTTTTTACAACCATACCATCCATTACATTGGTGCGGCAGCTTGCAACCAATTTAGGCATAGGTCGAGGGTCGGCAGTGGAACCTGATTCTACTTCCACCAAACAAGTACGGCATTTACCACCGCTGCCCTGCAGTTTGCTATAATAACACATGGCAGGTGGTGTTACATCACCACCAATTTTTCGTGCAGCATTCAGTACAGTCGTTCCCGGCTCCACTTCGATGGAGATATTATCAATAGTAACTTTAAATAATTTCGGTGCTTCAGGCATTTTAATTTCTTATGCTGTTAATATCAAATTTTATTTTTGTTTTTTTCTGCGCAAAGAAAAGTTTGCTCCAATTGTTCCATACAATTCTGCAAATATAAATGACTGCTTTGCTCTTCCTTCAATTCCTTTTTTATGCAGAATAATATTGGGCATATTGATATAGCCGTATTTGTTTTCAAATTTTATAATAATATGTTTTAAAAATGTTGCCTGCAATCCTGCTTTTGCCGATATACCAAAACCTGAAACATGAAACCGGTCGTTACGTTCATAATCCAGCAGCTTAACATTTGATTTTGGAAATAAAACTCCTGTTCCGCCTCCAATCAATCCGGAAATAATTAACCGGCTTGATTTGGAATGATACCAGGTAAAATATTTTTCTAATTCAAAATTTAAATAATTCAAGCCATCCGTATGTTCAAATGTGAGAAAATCTTCAGTAATCGTTTTATCACCGTCATAAATGCCTTTATAATTTCCTGTACGGGAAATTGTTCCTTCCATCCGAACTGTTTGTCCATTGTCCATTACATATTTCATATGATCATCACCAAATGAAACAGCCAGGTTATCTTTTATAAAATAACTGATGCGGAGAATTGTTTGCGGAATAGTGAGCCTGCTGAATGTAAGATAATCATGAAAACTAAACGGCGATTGTCTGTCATGCGCCACCACTTTATACAATTTAAAATCATAATCGGCTCCTTTAAAACTGATATTGCTTTTTGTATAAGCATCCCTGTTCCATCCCCAGGAAATGGAAAGCTGTCCCTTTTTTTTATCGTTATATACCCGACTGCTTTGAGCAAATGAAGCAGTTGTATAAAACAAGAGGAATATTATTTTAAAATTTTTAATCATTTATTTTCTTCCAACTTCTTGTTTCCCGCAGCGAACGCCAAGGTGCGGCAGACGCGGAGGGTTTACAATTTATTTGCAATTCTTTTTATCCCATCTTTTAATAACACTACGTTGAAGTTGACAAGTAATCCTAACTTCAAATTTGTCAATTTTACATAAGTAAGAACTTGTTTAAAATGTAATTCACTAAAACCTTCAACGCTTTTAAATTCCAAAATTACCTTATCATCCAAAATCACATCAGCTCTCAAACCAATATCCATTTTTATCTCTTCATGAATCAATGAAACTCCTTGTTGTCTTTTGAAAGGAATTCCAGTCTTAGCCCATTCATGACAAAAAACTTCTTCATAAACACTCTCAAATAATCCCGGTCCATACTGCTTATGAATTTTAAAACAAATGTCTAATGCCAATGTTGCTATATCGTTTTCAGTCATATGTTTTCTTCATCGCTGCGTACTCTGTTTCTTTGCGTTCGCTGCGGGAAACCTTAAACAGCTGCTGCTAAAGGTTTCGCATAATTTGCTAACCCGTAATTTTTTCTCAAACACTCTTCTGGATTTTCAACATGCCATTCAAACTCATCCCTGAAATGCCGGATAGCTGCTGCCACGGGCCATGCGGCTGCATCACCTAAAGGACAAATTGTATTGCCCTCAATTTTCCGTTGTATATCCCAAAGCAAATCAATATCACTCATCTTCCCTTTTCCATTCTCAATATTCAATAATATTTTTTCCATCCAGCCCGTTCCTTCACGGCATGGTGAACATTGACCGCAACTTTCATGACGGTAAAATCTAGCTAAAGTATAGGTATGCTTAACCACACACTGGTTATCATCTAAAACAATAAAACCACCACTACCCATCATACTGCCTGTAGCAAAACCTCCATCTGCAAGACTTTCATAAGTCATCATTCTAGTTTCACCTTTTGCTGTTTTCAATAAAAGATTTGCTGGTAAAATAGGAACGGAAGAACCACCGGGAATACATGCTTTCAATTTTCTACTATTTGCAATACCACCACAATATTCATCGCTGTAAATAAATTCTTCTACACTGATTTTCATGTCAATTTCATATACACACTGATTTTTAATATTACCACAATCATAAATAAATTTAGTGCATGTACTTTTTAAGATTCCAATTTTTGCATATTCATCACCACCTTCATTTATAATGGGTACTACAGCTGCAATTGTTTCTACATTATTTACTACAGTAGGGCAATCCCATAATCCTTTTACCGCAGGAAACGGAGGTTTGATTCTTGGATTACCTCTTTTTCCTTCCAATGATTCCAGTAATGCAGTTTCCTCGCCGCAGATATAAGCACCAGCACCCCGTTGTATATAAATTTCGCAATCAAACCCGCTACCCAGGATATTTTTACCAA
>JANOVM010000003.1:0-22225 GCA_031417395.1 Bacteroidota bacterium
CTTTCGAATTCTTTAAAGAAAACGTTTGATGGTGGTTATGCATTTGGAGGAGGAGTGCGATACTCATCTTCAAGTGTTAATACGGATGATGGTATGCTTGTAAAATATAATTCAAACGGCGATACAGAATTTGTTAAAGTACTTGGAGATACAACATGGGAGACAATATACGATTGCATTCAGACAAGCGATAGCGGCTTTGTTGTAGCTGGACTTAAAAGAATATTTTCACCTTATTCTGACGCTAATTTCTGGATTGTAAAAACAGATAGCATCGGAAACATTATTTGGGAACGTACATTAGGTACTACGGATGACGAACGCGCTTACTGTGTTATTGAAAATAGCAGTCATCAAATAGTAGTAAGTGGATGGCAGGGTGTTACAGGCGGCTCTTATTATCCTTATTGGGCGGTTTATGATTTGCAGGGGTCACTTATTTTTACAAAATCGTTAAATTATAGTCCTTTTCACGATGGGGCACTTATTCATAATTATTTTGATAATGAGTATATTTTTATTGGTTATTTGGATTCGATAATTAATATGAACGATGCTGTTAATCCCAGATTTATTGCAAGAATGGATAGCAATTTTAATTTCAAATGGATGACTGTTTTTAATGCACCTGAACTTAAAGATATTTATATACCTAAAAGAATATCCGATTATGGAATTGTACTTGTAGGATTTAAACATGATAACAACACTAATTTTCCGGCTGGTTGGATTGCAAAAATTGACAGCAGCGGTAATAAACTTTGGGAACATTTTTATACGCACGACAATAACACAAATACATATAATTATTTTTCCGATTTTCAGGAAACTTTTGATCATGGTTTTATTGTTTGCGGTACAACATGGGGAGGCCAATCGCAGGATTCCTGGATTGTTAAACTGGATAGTAATGGATGCCTGGATACAACCTGCGGTTTTAATACGGGAACTGTAGAAGTCTTTTATCCGAACACTTCACTTGAAATATTTCCCAATCCTTCAACGGATAAGGTAACCATCAATTATTACTTACCCCAGGGGAAAACAGGAACACTTTCTTTCTTTAACATGTTGGGAGAAAAAATGAAAGATCGAATGCTTCAGCAAGGCAGTAAGCAAGTTGAAATTAATATCAGCCACTGGGCAAAAGGGATTTATCTGTGTGTTGTGGAAACGGGGGGAGTGATTTATTATGGAAAGATCCTAAGAGAATAAATTTAAAAACGAAAGATGTATTTTAAATAAGGAAATTTTTATTTATAAGAATTCGATATATGAAAACTTGTTATCTATTGATATTTTTATTATTAATTAATCTATTTGTAAATGCTCAAAAAATTGAATGGGCGAAGAAATTAGGTGATCATTATATTATTAGTTTCTACGAGGGTAGAAAACCTTTTTTAGAATTGGATGATATGAATAAAATTTGGCTTTTCTATTCAGCCATTTCGGATTCATTAGGGCAACATTCTTACAACTTGCTTAAGAAATTTGATCAATCTGGAATTTTGTTAAGTACAGACACGCTGCCAAGCCTATTGCGTTTATTTGACATTCATCGTTCAGATCATTCAACATATTTTATTGCCGGTGCTTCCTATGACAGCACAATTAATTTAAGTGGATATTCAACGTTTGGGTATTTTATTGCTGAAATGAATTATAGTAACTCCTGGCAAAATATTACAAATTCCAATTCAGATTTTAATCAAAGAACACAAAGTATTGTTGGCTCTATTCATTATAAATTTGATGATAATGGAAATTGTTTTATTTCTGCTGAATTCGATGATACCCCCCACAACAGATGTATTTTCCTAAAGTATGATAAAAAAGGAAATTCCATTTGCCACCATCTTTCTGAACGATTAGGTGTAACAACCCAAACATTATCTAATGGAAATTGGTATGGATATCAATGGACTAATGACCCGATAAATTATCTTAATTTATTTGATTCTTCATGCAACCTTATTTCGATTTTTCCATTCCCACAATCTGCCTTTGACATGCAAATTGTCGCTGACAATTCCGACAATGTATATTTAAGCGGAAATTACAATAACAAAGTCCAAATTGGATCCTTTCCATTGAGCGTTTATAATAACGTAAATAATTTTCTGCTCGTTAAAATGGATACCAATAAAATATTTACATGGGCGAAATCAATCAATAGCACCGGTCGTATTTCCTTTTTAAAAAATGAAGCAATTAATATTGATCCAATAAATAATCGCATCTATATTTCAGGAAATTATACTGATTCATTAATATCCAATAATAAAGTAATGGGGTCGTATGATTATGGTACCGGACATTCCAGTTTATTCCTTGCTGCTTATGATTTTGATGGTACTGAAAAATGGATTGTTTCATGGCCATCTTCCAACACAGTTATGCCACTCAAACTGTCAATTAATCAAAAAGGTGATGTTTATTTATTCGGCAGTTATACTGACTCATTATTTCTATCGCCTGTTTTAACTTCGTCTTCCTCGGGAGATTATTTTTTAATGAAAATAAAAGATGAATCAATAATAAAAACAGATTCAGCAATAGATAACTCATTATTGATTTTCCCAAATCCGGCTTCAAAAAACATTTCAATTCACTACAATTTATGTCCCGGAAATAACGGCCAGCTCACCATATTCAATATTCTGGGTAAGAAAATGATTAATAGTTATTTGCCTACAGGAAGTAAAAATATTGAGGTTGACATTATGACATGGAGCAAAGGAGTTTATATCTGCACCATAGAAACGGACGGGAAATTTTTCAATGGGAAAATCGTTAAGAATTAAAACTACTAAAAATTACTTTAAAGATGATATTAAAATATTAATCTTATTTCCGAATCCTCTCCATTGTAATAAATGAATAATCATATTCATTTTTCTCATCGGCTTTATAGTCGTGTATGTCTACAATCTTCCACTCGAGTAAATCCAGCTTAGGAAAAAAAGCATCACCGTCGATTTTAGCATGAACACGTGTGAGATAAACTTTATTTACCCAGGGTAAAGCTTTTTTAAAAATCTCAGCACCGCCAAAAATAAATATTTCATTATCGCCTCCGGAAACAGTAAGCGCTTCCTCTAAAGAATTTACAACAGTTGCTCCCGGAGCTGAATAATCTTTCTGTGTTGTAATAACAACATTCGTCCTACCGGGAAGCGGCTTGCCCAGACTCTCCCACGTTTTTCTTCCCATGAGAATGTGATGTCCCATGGTAAGCGCTTTCAGCCTTTTCAGGTCGGCAGATAATTTCCAGGGAAGTCCATTATCTTTTCCTATGACATTGTTTTCTGAAACGGCAACGATGATTGAACGCATAAATAATTATATGGCTACAGCGCCTTTAATGTGTGGATGTGGATCGTAATTTTCAATTTTCATGTCTTCAAAACGAAAACTGAAAATGTCTTTAATTTCAGGATTGAGAGAAAGTGTAGGAAACGGACGTGGTTGTCGTGTCAACTGAAGATTTACCTGTTCAAAATGATTACTGTAAATGTGAGCATCGCCAAGTGTATGAACAAAGGTGCCGGGCTTAAGTCCGCAAACCTGAGCAACCATCATTGTGAAAGCAGCATAACTGGCAATGTTAAAGGGCACACCCAGAAAAATATCGGCACTGCGTTGGTAAAGCTGACACGATAATTTTCCATCAGCAACATAAAATTGAAAAAAAGCATGACAAGGCGGAAGTTTCATCTTGTCAATTTCTCCAACATTCCAGGCACTGACAATTAATCGACGCGAATCAGGATTCATTTTTATCTGATCAATTACATTCGACAATTGATCAATCGTGCGGCCATCGGGAGTTTTCCAGGCGCGCCATTGCGAACCGTAGACAGGTCCAAGTTCGCCGTTTTCATCGGCCCATTCATCCCATATTGAGACACCATTTTCTTTTAAAAATTTCGTATTCGTTTCACCGCGAATAAACCAGAGTAATTCAATAAAGATTGATTTCGTATGGAGCTTCTTTGTTGTAAGCAACGGAAAACCTTTTTGTAAATCAAAATGCATCTGATAACCAAATACACTTTTTGTACCTGTTCCTGTACGGTCGCTTTTCTCAACTCCGTTTTGCATTACATGGCTGAGAAGATCGAGGTATTGTTTCATGAATCTATTATATCAATTGGGGTAAATGTAAAATAAAATTTCAGCGTTTAATGTAAAGATAGGGGCAAAATAGCTGACAATAGGGGGTTTTTTATCGACATTTTAAATTTTAGAATTATTGGACTTTTCCCCTATCTTTCGATCCAAATTTATAAACACCTTTCCTATGAGCATTAAATTTCGTCTTATCATAATGAATTTCCTGCAGTTTTTTGTGTGGGGCTCCTGGTTAATTTCTATTGGCGGTTATTTAGGGGGCACCCTTCATTTCTCCGGCGCACAGATTGGTGCTGTTTTTTCTACTTTAGGAATAGCCTCCTTATTCATGCCTGCCATTATGGGTATCATTGCCGATAAATGGCTGAATGCAGAAAGGGTTTTAGGCTTATGCCATCTCATTGGTGCCGGACTTTTATTCTGGTCGTCCACTATTCAGGATCCAAATCTCTTTTTCTGGGCTATGCTTTTGAACTCCATGTTCTACATGCCAACTATAGCATTGAACAATACAGTATCCTACATTGTTCTTGAAAATAAAAAATTCAATATTGTAAAAGACTTCCCTCCTATTCGCGTATGGGGAACGATAGGCTTTATTGCTGCCATGTGGACAGTAGATCTTTTCGGTTGGAAGTCGAATAATATGCAGCTAATTTTTAGCGGATGTTCTGCCATTGTATTGGGACTTTATTCATTTACCATTCCGCAATGCAAACCGTTACATTCAAAAGAAAGTAATTCACTTGCCTCTTCCCTCGGACTCGATGCTTTTGTTTTATTAAAGCAGAAAAAAATGCTCATCTTTTTCTTATTCGCCATGGGCTTAGGTGCAGCTTTACAAATTACAAATGCTTTCGGCGGATCATTTCTTGAAAGTTTTCAAACCACTCACCCGGATTCATTTGGCGTAAAACATCCCATACTTTTATTGTCCATCTCTCAAATGTCAGAAACTCTTTTCATTCTGACCATACCATTTTTCATGTTACGACTGGGAATTAAAAAAGTAATGCTCATTAGTATTTTCGCCTGGGTTTTCCGTTTTGGATTGTTTGCTATTGGTGATCCCGGTTCCGGACTTCCTCTGTTAGTATTGTCTATGATTATCTACGGAATGGCTTTCGACTTCTTTAATATTTCCGGATCCCTTTTTGTAGAAAAAGAATCCCCTACAAGCATGCGTGCAAGTGCTCAGGGATTATTTATGTTTATGACAAATGGTTTGGGAGCTATGATTGGCGGCTACTGCAGTGGATTAGTTGTCGATTATTTTACAACAGATGGAATTAGAAACTGGCATAACATCTGGTTCACTTTCGCAGCCTATGCATTAGTACTTGGATTGATTTTCCCATTCGCTTTTAAATACGAACACAGTAAGGAAAAAGAATTAGCGAATTAACGATCCGATAGCTATCGGATTCTTAACTAGTTTTTCTTTTATTCAATTCGTCCCGTATCCGTCCTGCACGCTCGTATGCTTCATCATCAATAGCACGTTTAAGCATATCCTTTAATTCATCGGTGCTGGCTGCGCCTAATTCTTTTTCGGAAAGTTTTGTTGTTGGCGGTCTTTCAACGTGCTCCTCTATGCTTTCCGGAGGAGCGTTTTCGTCGAGGACAATGCCTGCAGTGGAAAGAATGAATTCATAGGTATAAATAGGACAGCCAAATCTAACGGCAATGGCAATAGCATCACTCGTACGTGCGTCTATTTCCATTTTTTTGTTTCCATTGTTGCAAATCAATTTGGCATAAAAAACTCCTTCGAGAAGGTTAAAAATAATTACTTCTTCCACTTCAATTTCAAAAGAATGTGCAAGGCTTTTAAAAAGATCGTGCGTAAGCGGCCTGGTGGGTGTCATATTTTCAAGCTCAATGGCTATAGCCTGCGCTTCAAATGCACCGATAATAATTGGCAGTCGTCTTTTGCCTTTATCTTCGCCAAGAACCAGAGCATAAGCCCCTGATTGCGTCTGGCTGTAAGACAGACCTATAATTTCAAGTTTTATTTTTTTCATTTTATCACTATTACCACCAATTGCATATCCTTTACGAAATTAAAAAAAAACAATGTTGATGGATTAATTTTTTTAGTTCTGACTGGCTTTAAAGGCTTTTGCTGCTTTTATTAATTCAGGGACAACTTCAAAAGCATCGCCTAAAATACCATAATCGGCCGCTTTGAAAAACGGAGCTTCGGGATCTTTATTTATTACAACAATAACTTTTGATGAACTTACGCCTGCTAAATGCTGTATGGCTCCGCTTATTCCAACTGCTATGTATAAGTTAGGACTTATGGCAATGCCTGTTTGTCCTACGTGTTCTGAATGTGGTCGCCAGCCTGCATCGGATACCGGTTTACTGCAGGCAGTAGCAGCACCAATTGCTTCGGCTAACTCTTCTATCATTCCCCAATTTTCAGGTCCTTTCATTCCGCGCCCTGCTGAAACCACTAATTCTGCATCAGGAAGAGAAACTTTATCCGTAGCACGAACTACTTCAGTAATGCTGGAAGTAAAATCCTTATCATTAAAAGTTGTTGCAAATGGAACAACCTGCGCCTGCACGGGTGAAGAAACTACTTTATAGGAATTCGGTAAAACGCTAACGACTTTACAGTCAGAAATCACTTCTACCATTGCAAAAGCTTTTCCTGAAAAAGCACCTTTCTTAACGACGAAAGATCCGTCCATGACAGGAAGGTCTACAACATTTTCTGCCAGTCCTGCATCGAGTTTTACTGCAACTCGCGGTGCAATACATTTGCCGGAGAAACCTGCAGTCATTACAATTACTTTTGCATTTTCGCTTTTAGCAGCCTGAGCAATTGCAGTTGCATATGCCTGAGGATTCGCTACCGATAGCTTTGCATCGTTAGCATTCAGAATTTTTGAAGCACCGTATTCCGCTGCTTTTTGTAATTCGTCTGCAGCTACATTACCGATGGACAAAGCAACCAGAGGCATATTTAGTTTTTTTGAAATGGCATTAGCATAACTAATGATTTCAAAAGAAGACTTTTTAAATTTCCCTGCTGTATTTTCAATATATACAAGTACTGACATGGATGATTTTTTTATTAAATAATTTTTTTCTCTTCCCGAATCATTTCGAATAATTTGGAAACATTTTCTGCGGGAATCATCTTCACGCTGCTGCGCTGCGCCGGTTTATCGAATGAAAGATTTTTTATTTTTTGATCGACAGCAATTGGCTCAACAACGGTTAGTGGTTTTGTCCGTGCAGACATAATACCCCTCATATTTGGAATCTTCCATTCAGCCATACCTTCAGAAGCTCCTGCAACAAATGGGAATGGAGTACTAACAACTTCTTTTCCTCCTTCGATTTCACAATCGAGTGTTGCAGTATTGCCGTTTAAAGTTAAACTTTTAGCAAATAACAGGCAGGGAATATTCAGCATTTCGGCAAGCATAACAGGCATGCCTGAACCGTTATAGTCGCTCGATTCTCTTCCGCAAAGAATAATGTCAAAAGGATTTTTACTGACATAATCAGCAATCTGGCGGGCAACAAAATAAGAGTCCTTTGGAATAGAATTAACACGAACACCGTCATTGGCTCCTATGGCAAGCGCTTTACGGATAACTGCTTCTGTAGAAGCATCGCCGACATTTATTACAGTAACAGTACCGTTGTTCTGAGCTGCTAAATCAACTGCTTTTGAAAGAGCAATTTCATCGTAAGGATTCAGAATAAACGTAACGCCTGCTGAAACAAATTCTTTATTGTCCGCAGAGAAATTTATCTTCGCCGTTGTGTCGGGAACGCTGGAAATGCAAACCAGTATTTTCATTTATCTTTATACTTGAAAGTTAATTTTTTCACCACGAATTAAAGTGTGTGGAAAAACAGTTTAAAATACGTTTTCTTTCGCGCGAAGATACATAAATATTTAACGAATTAATTCGGATTTGTCAACATGAGTACCAGACTGGAATTATTAAAAAGATACCTGATAGAAGACCCTGATGACAGTTTTTTACAGTATGCTTTGGCTTTGGAATTCATAGCTTTAAACGATCATTCAAAAGCATATATTGAACTTGAACGATTGCTTTTAAAAGATCCCGGGTATTTACCTGCATACTATATGGCAGGAAAAACATGCGAAGCTCTTACACAATTCGATAAAGCAAAAGTATGGTATTCAAAAGGAATTGACCTGGCCCGTTTGAAAAAAGACATGCACACATTAAATGAACTTTTGGCAGCTTTGGAAAACCTTGAGTAAAAAGGCTATTCCTTATGACAATATCGGCAGATTTTATTAAAATATATAAGAATAAGCAGGAAATCATTACAATACAGAAGGATTTTCTAAATTTGAGACCTTATTACTACATAGATACATGAGAGAAGTACAATTCAGAGAAGCATTACGTGAAGCCATGAGTGAAGAAATGCGCAATGACGGTCGCGTATTTTTAATCGGAGAAGAAGTAGCCCAATATAATGGAGCCTATAAAGTAAGCCAGGGAATGCTGGATGAATTTGGAGAAAAAAGAGTGATAGATACTCCCATTTCTGAATTAGGTTTTGCCGGTATTAGCGTTGGTGCTGCCATGAACGGTTTGCGTCCAATCGTTGAATTCATGACTTTTAATTTTTCTCTTGTTGCCATTGACCAGGTAATAAACTCTGCTGCCAAAATGATGAGCATGAGCGGCGGTCAGTTTTCTGTACCCATTGTATTCAGAGGCCCTACAGGAGCAGCCGGTATGTTAAGCTCACAGCATTCACAAGCTTTTGAAAACTGGTATGCAAACTGTCCGGGATTGAAGGTTGTTGTCCCAAGCAATCCCGCCGATGCAAAAGGTTTATTGAAGTCTGCCATACGAGACAATGATCCGGTAATTTTTATGGAAAGTGAACAAATGTATGGCGACAAAGGAAGCATTCCTGACGGAGAATATATTATTCCAATTGGTATTGCCGATATTAAGAAAGTAGGTACAGACGTTACTATTGTTGCCTTCGGAAAAATTATGAAAGTTGCCCTCAAAGCAGCCGAAGAACTCGCTAAAGAAAACATCAATGCTGAAGTAATTGACCTTCGTTCTGTTCGTCCAATTGATTATACAACTGTCATTAATTCAGTAAAGAAAACTAACCGTCTGGTAATCGTTGAAGAGTCCTGGCCGCTTGCTGCTATTGCCACAGAAGTGGCTTTCAAAGTACAGAAAGATGCTTTCGATTATCTCGATGCTCCCATTTTAAGAGTTATGGGCGGCGATGTTCCACTTCCTTATGCTCCAACATTGATTGATGCATATCTGCCGAATCCTGCAAGAGTCATTAAAGCAGTAAAAGAAGTCATGTATCTGGTAAAATAAAATATTTTACTTTTCTTTTTGAAAACTACTTTTTTCCATTTTTTTATCTTCTCTTTTATCTCATTTCTTCTTTTTTGAATTGATTATTGATTGTTTTATGTGCTTTTTGATAATATAAAATTTAGATAAAACATTCTTCATTTTATCTATATGACTCATTAACAGTCTCCTGTCAATCCTGAAATTGCCAATCTATTTGTTACCTTTGTCAATTATAAAATAAATATGATTTCTTTCCCAGAGTTGGGTGTTGGTGCAAATGTTTTACGAGCTATAGAAGAGTTAGGGTTTAAAGAACCAACTCCAATTCAGCAACAAGCTATTCCAATACTAATTAAAAATGAGCGTGATTTTATCGGCCTCGCTCAAACCGGAACCGGTAAAACAGCCGCTTTCGGACTTCCTCTACTTGAACTTGTTGATCTCAACATCACAACCACTCAGGCACTGATATTAGCCCCTACACGCGAATTATGTGTTCAGATTACAAACGATCTTTTGAACTACAGCAAATTCAATCGTTCCGCTAATATTACAGCTGTTTATGGAGGTGCTAGTATTTCCACGCAAATAAGACAGATAAAAAAAGGAACACAGATTGTTGTTGCAACACCGGGAAGGTTACTTGACCTTATCGGGCGTGGAGCGATTAACATGAATGCCATTCAGTTCGTCGTTCTCGACGAAGCGGATGAAATGCTAAACATGGGCTTTCAGGAAGACATTGATGAAATCCTTAGTCACCTTCCAAAGGTTCGAAGAGTATGGTTATTTTCTGCCACCATGCCACAAGAGGTTAGAAGCATTGCAAGCAAATACATGCAAAATCCTTATGAGCTTTCTATTGGAAAGAAGAATGAAGGAGCTACTAACATTGAACACTTCTATTATGTAGTGCACGAACGCGACCGTTATCAGGCATTAAAAAGAATGCTTGATTCCATTCCCGAAGTTTTTGGAATAATCTTTTGCCGTACTAAAATCGACACACAGAAAATTGCTGAAAATCTTGCCAAGGACGGATACAATGCTGATTCTCTTCACGGAGACCTTTCACAGATTCAGCGCGACAAGGTTATGGCTCGTTACAGAAACCATAATCTTGAAGTTTTAGTTGCAACAGATGTAGCAGCACGAGGAATAGATGTTAATGACATTACACACGTAATCCATTATAATTTACCCGATGAACCGGAAAGTTATCTTCACCGGAGCGGACGAACAGGACGTGCAGGCAAATCGGGTATTTCCATTGCTCTTGTCAATGTCAGAGAAGTAGATAAAATCCGCTTCATCGAGAAAAAGATGAATGCAAAGATTCACCTTTCCAGAATACCGGACGCAGTGCAGATTTGCGAAAAACAATTAATGCACCTTGTCAAAAAAATTCACCATGTAAAAGTGAATGAAACAGGAATCGATAAATACCTGAAACCTGTTTTTGAAGAATTTGAAGAATTAAGTAAAGAAGAACTTATAAAAAGAATAGTAAGTATAGAATTCAACCGCTTCTTGGATGCTTACAGACAAGCTCCGGATTTGAATGTTGATATTGCCCATCAGGGTAAAGGAAATCAAAGCTACAGAAATCAGGGACCTAGAATGTTTATTAATCTGGGTTCTATGGATGGCATGAACGAAGGCTCCATGAAAGAATACATTTGTGAAATTTCAGGAGTAAAGCCGGAAGATTTCGGACGCATTGATATCAAAGGAGTTTATTCATTTTTAGATCTTCCGGAAAACCTCATTACAAAAGCCATAACATCTTTTGAAGGTGAAGTATTTCAGGGAAGAAAAGTTCGTGTCGATATTTCAGGCCAGGGAGAAAAGAAAAGATCATCGGGAAAAAAGACCTGGAATGATAAACCATCTTCTTCTCGTGCTCCAAGAGAAAGGTCGTCACGTGGCGGATGGAGTGAAAAACCTAAATCCGATAGTAAATTCAGCAAAAAGAAGAAGTGGTAAACGATTGCAAGCCGAAAAGATGTTTGAAAAAATATCCTTCCCGGCTGCTACATTCCATTTTTTACTGCTAACTTTAATACCTATTTATTCAGACAAATGAAAAGCATCAAATTTAACGGTAACAGTTCAGCTTTTTATACCGACCTAAAAAGCCGTGTCGATAATTATTTCAGGGAGCACAAAATTGAAACACATGGAAGTGCTTTTATATACTTTAAGACTGCCTTCTATCTCTTATCGTTTATTGCCTGTTATATTACTCTGGTATTCTTTACACCACCTGCCATATGGTCCATTCTGCTTTGTGTGATTTTCGGCCTGATGACTGCAGGAATTGGTTTCAACATTATGCACGATGGTGGACACGGAAGTTATTCCACCAATAAAAGTGTAAACCGTGTTGCTGCAATGACCTTGAATTTCCTCGGTGGAAGTTCATACCTGTGGAATATTAAACACAACATGATACATCATACTTTTACCAATGTAGAAGGTTATGATGATGACATAGAGAATGAACCATTTCTGCGTCTTTCTAAAAATCAAAAAAGAAGATTCTATCACCGTTATCAGTATATCTATTGGGTACTTGTATACGGCTTTATGTATTTCGGATGGATATTCATTCTTGACATTATGAAATACTTCCGCAGAAGCATAGCTGCTAAATCAGACATTCAATTTGATCTTAAAACGCATATTGGATTTTGGCTTACTAAAATATTCTACGTTGGTGCCTTTGTTGTTGTGCCGCTTCAATTCATGCCGTGGTATACCTTTCTGATTGGATTCGGAATATGGGTTTATACAACAGGCTTAATTACAAGTGTTGTTTTCCAGCTTGCTCATGCTGTTGAAGAAACAAGTTTCATTGAACCGGTTGAAGAGGTTCTTGAAAATGATTGGGCAGTGCATCAGGTTCTGACAACGGCTAATTTCGGCTCACGCAGTAAACTACTTTCTTTTCTAACCGGCGGACTAAATCAACAGGTAGAGCATCACCTATTTCCGCGTATTTCACATGTTCATTATCCCAGTCTGAGTCCGATAGTTAAAGCTACCTGTGAACAACATGGATTAGTTTACCTGGAGCAGCCAACCTTCTTTCATGCAGTTGTTTCGCAC
This sequence comes from Bacteroidota bacterium, assembly GCA_031417395.1. Lineage (GTDB taxonomy): Bacteria > Bacteroidota > Bacteroidia > AKYH767-A > 2013-40CM-41-45 > JADKIH01. The sequence continues at coordinate 12,597 of JANOVM010000003.1, forward strand.
ATGCGGTTTCTTTATAGACTTGGAAGAAATTAAAAACTGAAATTCTGTTTATTCTGCCTTTTTTTTATGCAATATATTTTATTAAAAAAGGAAACATTTAGTCAACCTTATAATTTTTTTAGCATTTAGAGTCGAAAATATTATCATCCTCTAAAAATAATTGAAAAAATTAAGGTCTATTTCCAAAAAAGCAATAATTTAAGCTGAATTATAAATTTTTCATTTTTTTGTAAGATTTGTAAGAAAAATTACATTTTTTCATAACATACCCATTCATTTTATGGTATATGTTCAAAAATAATATAAATTTTTTGAGTCACCCCCCTATTTTTTCACATACATTTGCAAAAAAACATAAAAATAAATTCATAAATTAAAAAAATGAGCAATATTCGTTTTACAGCACTTCAAATTGCTTTAAGCAGACCACCTGTTAAAGTAACACAGCCTTCAAGCAAGGTATCCGACTATTTTGGAATGAATGTCTTCGACAAAGAAACCATGCTGAAGTTTCTCCAGCGAGACGCTTATAAAGCAGTAATAGCTGCAATTGAGCTTGGAGAAAAAATTGACAGAAAAACAGCCGACCAGGTTGCTTTGGGAATGAAAGAATGGGCCAACTCAAAAGGGGCTACACACTATACGCATTGGTTTCAGCCTTTGACAGGACTCACTGCCGAAAAGCACGATTCTTTTTTCGAATTGCAGGATGGAAAAGCGATTGAACATTTCTCAGGAAATGCTCTTGCGCAGCAAGAACCGGATGCCTCCAGTTTTCCTAGCGGAGGCATTAGAAACACTTTCGAAGCAAGAGGTTATACAGCATGGGATCCAAGTTCACCGGCTTTTATTATGGAAATAGCCGGCGGTAAAACCCTATGTATACCAACGGTATTTGTTTCCTATACAGGTGAGACACTTGACTACAAGGCACCTTTATTAAAGGCACTACATGCACTTGACAAAGCAGCAGTTGAAGTATGCCAGTACTTCGACAAAGATATAACCAAGGTTTTTGCAACACTTGGAATTGAACAGGAGTATTTCCTGGTAGATACTGCCTTATTAAATTCAAGACCTGACCTTTTAGTAACAGGAAGAACACTTTTTGGTCACTCCCCTGCAAAAGGACAGCAATTAGAAGATCATTACTTCGGCTCTATACCTGAAAGAGTGTATTCTTTTATGCTTGATTTCGAAACTGAAGCTTACAAACTAGGTATTCCATTAAAGACACGTCATAATGAAGTTGCACCAAGTCAGTTTGAATGCGCTCCTGTTTTTGAAGAAATCAATCTGGCAGTAGATCATAATGCCCTGTTGATGGATCTGATGGAAAAAGTAGCCCGTCGTCATAATTTCAAAGTGCTTCTTCATGAAAAACCTTATGCAGGTATAAATGGAAGCGGCAAACACAATAACTGGAGTTTGAGCACCAATACAGGAAAAAATCTTTTGTCGCCGGGAAGCACTCCAAAAAGCAACCTGATGTTCCTGACAATCTTTATTAACACCATTCAGGCAGTTTATAAAAACGCCGACCTCTTGCGTGCAAGTATTGCATCAGCCAGCAACGATCATCGTTTAGGAGCTAATGAAGCACCTCCCGCAATTATGTCTATTTTCCTTGGCGCTCAGCTTACGAGAGTTATGGATGAAATTGTTCAATCGGTTCATGACAAAAAAATGTCGGCTGACGAAAAAACGGCCCTGAAGTTGAACATAGGTAAAATCCCCGAAATCCTTCTTGACAATACTGACAGAAACCGAACTTCTCCCTTTGCTTTTACAGGCAATAAGTTTGAGTTTAGGGCAGTCGGTTCTTCCGCTAATTGTTCCAATGCAATGATGGTACTAAATTCCATAGTTGCTGACCAGTTGGCTGAATTTAAAAAGGAAGTGGATACCCTCATCGATAAAGGCACCAAAAAAGATGAAGCGATTCTTAAAGTATTACGTCAATACATTATCGAATCTGCCAACATCCGTTTTGAAGGGAATGGCTATAGTGATGAATGGGTTAAAGAAGCACACCGCCGCGGACTTTCGAATATACAAACAACACCACAGGCTCTGGATGCTTATGTAAGCAAGAACTCACTTAAACTTTTCGAAAAGAGTAATATCTTAAGTCACAGGGAAGCAGAAGCCAGACATGAGATTATGCTGGAAACCTATATTAAAAAAATTCAGATTGAAGCGCGCATAATGGGAGATCTTGTAACGAATCACGTTGTACCTGCAGCCATACGCTATCAAACACAGCTAGCTCAAAACGTATCTGCACTAAAAGACATCAGTTTACCCGCTGAAACATATAATAATCAGCTTGAAATCGTTAAATCTATATCAGCACATGTTAAAGCAATAAGGGAAAAAACGGAAGAAATGACCGATGCAAGAAGAAAAGCAAACAAACTCGAAAATGTCAGAGAAAAAGCAATAAATTATTGTGACAAAGTAAAGCCCTTTTTTGATCAAATACGCGACCATGTTGATAATCTTGAAATGATTGTCGATGATGAAATATGGCCTTTGGCAAAATACCGAGAATTGGTATCCATTCGATAAAATGACTTTTTGAAAATAGCCGTGTGGAAATTTTTAACATATTCTGCGCGGCTATTTCTCTTTAACATCAATGGGGGCAAAGGTTTGATGCATTTTTTTATTTTGAAAAAATATTTTTAAAGTTTCTTTCGTTAACTATTTTTAAATGGATGAGTTTTCATTCATTACATTTGTAACCCTGTATTTGACAAATACCAAATTACACAGTATAAATTACCACCCCCTTCCTTTTTTTTTGAAAAATCTTTTGTTGATATATCAGTGTTTGTTATCACCAAAATTCTTTTTTTCTTTGCGATGGAAGGAGTAAAAATTCCTTCTTTAAAAAAACAAATCGAATAAAATGAAAATTATTCAACGCCTCTTTTTATCATTCGTATTTCTGTTTACAACGACCTTTGTATTTGGACAAAGTAAAGCCGTGAATCAGGCTGACCAGGCCTACAACAAAGGAGACTTCTTCGATGCAGCAACGTTGTACAAGAAAGCATTTACGAAAGAAAAAAACAAAGTTAAAAAAGCCGAGATCATCTTTAAGGTTGCAGAATCATACAGGATGACTAACGATTACAACAACCAGGAAGTTTGGTATGCCAAAGCCATTAAGGCTAACTACAAGGATCCATCTGCTATTTTACATTATGCCGATGCCTTGAAAATGAATGGCAAGTACGATGAAGCTATCGTTCAGTACACCAATTATCAAAAAGCTAAACCGTCTGATGTTCGCGGTGGTAATGGCGTTGAGGCGTGTGAGGCGGCTCAAAAGTGGAAGGACAAACCAACCCGTTACAGATTGTCTAACGTAGCTGCCATTAATACCAAATATTCTGACTTTGGTGCTGCTTACTCCAATAAGGAGCACCGTCGTATCATTTTCAGTTCTGCGCGTCAGGAAGCCATTGGTAAAAACAATGACGGTTGGACAGGCGAAAAATTTCAGGATCTTTTCGAGGCTACAGTCGACAAAAAAGGCAAATGGAGCACTCCAAAACCTTTGTTAGAACCCATTAATTCGAATTCAAGTGAAGGAGGATTAATTCTGGATCCTAAATTCGATGAAATGTATTTTACCCGCTGCGAAACAGAAAAAGGTAAAATTGGCGTTTGTGAAATACTTTATACCAAAAGAAAAGGCGAAACCTGGGAAGAACCTAAGCCGGTTATTTTAGTTCCTGATAGTTTTACCGCAGGTCATCCGGCTTTATCTCCTGATGCACAAACGCTCTATTTTTCTTCCGATATGGCAGGCGGCTATGGAGGAAAAGATATTTGGATAAGTAAATGGGACAAAGAGAATAAGAAATGGTCAATGCCGGCGAATGCAGGCGAAAAAATCAATACAGACCGGGATGAAATGTTCCCATACGTTGCATCAGACGGTACTTTTTATTTCTCTTCTAAAGGACATGTTGGTATGGGCGGTTTGGATGTATTCATGGCCAAACTAAACAATGGAACTTTTGATGCGCCTGAAAACATGAAGTACCCAATCAACAGCTCACACGATGATTTTTCATTTATGATTGATGAGAATGCCGGCGACAGAGGTTATATTACTTCCGATCGCGAAGGCGGAAAAGGCAGCGATGATATTTATTCATGGCTTTTGCCGCCACTGGTCTTTACTGTTTCAGGAAAAGTTCAGGATGCTGAAACGAAAGTCAATATGGAAGGCACAACTATTGAATTGTTTGGCAGCGACGGTACTTCAGTATCTTATAAAACCGATAAAACCGGAACATTTAAATTCGATCTCAAGCCTGAAACTTCCTATAAGATTTCTGCTTCTATGTCTGACTATTTGAATAAGTACTATGAAGTTTCCACTGTTGGCTTAGAACAATCAAAAGATTTTATAGGCGATTTCAATTTTGCTCTTTTAAGTTATGAAAATTCACCACAAAGGATTCAAAAGGAAATTGATGCTCAGGTTACTTCTTTGGAGAAGCAAAAAGAACAAGAATTACAGGATAAAAAATTAAACGATGAGCAGAAAAAAGTAATTGAGGAAAAATATCAAAAAGAAGCAGAGAAAATAAAAGCTCTGGCAGCGAATCGTTCAACTAAGAAAGCAATTGAACTTCCCGAAGTATATTACGATCTTGCTAAATGGGACCTTCGCCCTGAATCCAGAAAAGCACTTGATGGCTTAATTCAGATCCTAAACGAAAATCCTACCATTGTAATCGAACTTGGTTCTCATACCGATTCCCGGCCAATTCCAATGACAAACGACACGCTGTCTCAACGTCGTGCTGAATCCGTTGTTGCTTACCTGGTTGATAAAGGAATTGACAAAGAAAGATTAAAGCCCGTAGGTTATGGTCAAAGAGAACCTCGTATTTTACTTAAAAATATGGGCAGTTTTAAAGCGGGCGATATTTTGGACGATAACTTCATCGATAAATTGAAAAATAGTAAAACGAAAGAAGAAGCACACCAAATGAATCGTCGTACAGAATTCAAAGTTTTAAGGACTAATTTCATCAAAGACCAGGGTGCAATAGATAACAACAATCAGGGAAAATCAACTGTTACTGCTAGTATAGCTTCTACGCCGGCTAAGGCTGTTGAAAATGCAGTAGCGGCCGTTAAAACTGAAGTTAAAACTGCTGAGGCAATGCCTTCTCAAACTGCTGCAAAAGTTGTTGAAACTGAAGTAACCGGTCCCGGGGAAATTTATGTTGCGAAGAAAAATGAAACCTATAATACTATTGCTAAGCAATATGAAATGACTGTAAAAGATCTCAAAACACTAAATGGTCTTAAGGGCGAATTAATATATACAGGCATGGAACTTAAAGTAACACCCAATGGAGATTATACCGAATACGATAAGAAATTCCATATTGTAGAAAAAGGCGAAACCAGCTGGTCAATACTTGCAAAAAATATGTCTATGAATGCTTCTGATCTAAAGAAAATGAATAGAGAGATCGATGAAAAAGATCTCCGTATCGGAAAAAAGATTAGAATAGCTAAATAACTTCCTTTTCAACAAAACTAAAGCGTTCCACTACAATGGAACGCTTTTTTTATAGCTTTTTTACTCCGTTCTTTGCACTATTAAGGCATGAATACCCGGGAAAAATATATATCACGCGGCGTTTCTTCTTCAAAGGAAGATGTGCATTCGGCTATAAAAAACCTTGATAAGGGTCTTTTTCCGAATGCTTTTTGCAAAATTGTACCTGATTACCTTTCCGGAAGCGATGAACATTGCATTGTAATGCATGCTGATGGTGCCGGTACAAAATCATCACTGGCTTATGCATACTGGAAAGAAACCGGTGATCTTTCTGTTTGGAAAGGAATTGCAAAAGATGCAATCGTCATGAATACAGATGATTTATTATGTGTTGGTGCAATCGATAACATTATTCTTTCTTCTACCATTGGAAGAAATAAAAACCTAATTCCCGGTGAGGTCCTTTCTGCAATTATTCAAGGCACGGAAGAATTTCTTCAAACGCTTCGTGAATATGGAATTAACATTCATTCTACCGGCGGAGAAACAGCAGATGTCGGCGATTTGGTAAAAACTATAATCGTTGATTCAACCGTTACATGCAGGATGAAAAGAAGCGATGTAATTGACAATAATAACATACAAGCAGATGATGTAATCGTCGGCCTCTCTTCGTCGGGTAAAGCCAATTACGAAGATGAATTTAATTCAGGGATGGGAAGCAATGGTCTTACTTCTGCCCGTCACGATGTTTTCAATAAAAGTGTTGCAGAAAAATATCCTGAAACATTTGATTCCTCTCTTGCAGAAGAGCTGGTTTATTCCGGATCAAAAAACCTTATCGATTCTATTAAGGTTTCATATTCCTCTTTTGGTAAAAAAGTTCAAGAGGAAATTCATGCAGCAAAACTTGTCCTTTCTCCTACACGTACCTATGCACCAATTCTTAAAAAAATTATTTCGGAGAAAAGGAAAAGTATACATGGGCTAATTCATTGCAGCGGTGGCGGTCAAACAAAGATTTTAAATTTTGTCAGGGACATGCATATCGTTAAGGACAATTTATTCCCTTTGCCGGAGTTGTTTAAATTAATCCATGATGAAAGTAATACTGAATGGAAAGAAATGTACAAGGTTTTTAATATGGGACATCGTTTTGAAATTTACTGCAATGAAAAAGATGCTGCTTACATGATTGAAACAGCTGAATCTTTCAATATAGAAGCAAAAATTATTGGCCGTTGCGAAAAATACTCCGGCCAAAAGTTAACTATTAGCACTTCCGAATATTCCTTCTCGTATTAGCGCCATCACCCGGCTTTCTCCTTGTGTTTGCAGTTCACATTTCTGAAAGTGAAATTGCAAATCATAAAGGTGACAGTGCATCATTCTATAGCATTATTAAAAACACATTATCAGATAATACAATTACCTTAATTCATAATAAAAAAACAACACCATCATGCTTATTGAAAAACTCCAGCATATCAAACAACGTTTTGAAGATGTTGAAATGCAACTCAGCTCTCCTACGGTAATGACAGACATGAAACGTTATGCCCAATTGAACCGTGAATACAAAGATTTGAAAGCTATTGTCGAGAAATTCCATGAATACAAAATGGTTCAAAGCAATCTCGAAAATGCAAAGAGTGTAATGACCAATGAGAAAGATGAAGAATTCCGCGAGATGGCCAAAACAGAAGTTGACGAACTCAATAACCTAAATCAAAAACTGGAAGAAGAAATTAAACGTCTTCTCGTTCCATCTGATCCGGAAGATGCTAAAAATGCCATAATGGAAATACGTGCCGGAACCGGCGGCGATGAAGCCAGCCTTTTCGCAGGTGAATTGTACCGCATGTACGCTAAGTTCTGCGAAAGAAAAGGTTTAAAAATTGATGTCGTTGATTTTATGGATGGAACTTCAGGTGGATACAAAGAAATTATTTTCAATGTCAATGGCGATGGAGCTTACGGTATAATGAAATATGAAGGAGGAGTTCACCGCGTTCAACGTGTACCGCAAACAGAAACACAAGGAAGAGTACACACCTCTGCTGCTACCGTTGTCGTTTTGCCTGAAGCCGATGAACTGGATGTAGACATAAAAACTAATGATATTCGAAAAGATCTTTACTGCTCTTCCGGTCCCGGTGGACAGTCAGTGAATACTACTTATTCTGCAGTACGACTTACACATTTACCCACAGGTATAGTAGCGCAGTGCCAGGATCAAAAATCACAATTAAAAAACTATGATAAAGCATTGTCAGTTTTAAGATCTCGCGTTTACGAACTAGAACATGCCAAGCGATTGGAAGAACGTTCAAAGAAAATAAAAACAATGGTTTCCAGCGGAGATCGTTCTGCAAAAATCAGAACTTATAATTATCCACAAAGCCGTATTACCGATCATCGCATAGGCCTTACAATGTACAACCTTCAAAACTTTATTGATGGCGACATTGGTGAAATGATCGATGCCCTGCAGGTAGCGGAGAATGCGGAGAGGATGAAGGAGGGGGTGGCTTGATTAATTTGAAAATTTGAAAATTTGAGAATTTGAGAATGAAGGCTAATTTAGAGCATTTTCAAATTTCCAAATTCTCAAATTCTCAAATTATTTTTCCTTAGCTTTGTTACATGCAAACAGATACGCTAAAAAACAATTCCCTCACGAAAGAAATTCTTACAAAGGCATTTGAACTAATGTGCACGGCGCGGGCTATGTCAGATTTGTTTGAGGAAAAATCTGCTATCACGCAAAAATATGTTCATGCTACATCACGCGGACATGAGGCGGTGCAGCTTGCTTTAGGATTGCAACTAAAACCACAGGATTATCTTTCTGCATATTACCGTGACGACAGCATTCTGCTTGGCCTTGGACTGACGCCTTATGAACTCATGTTACAGTTGCTTGCAAAACGTGACGATCCTTTTTCAGGTGGAAGAACTTATTATTGTCACCCGGCATTGAAGCGGGATGACATGACTAAAATTCCACACCAATCTTCTGCAACAGGTATGCAGGCTATTCCTACTACAGGACTTGCCATGGGAATTCAATACAAAGAAAAGCTTGGACTGGCAGATTATAAAACAGACGACAAAACAGTTGTTGTATGTTCATTAGGTGATGGTTCAGTTACTGAAGGAGAGGTTTCAGAAGCTTTCCAAATGGCAGTACTGAAGCAAATGCCTATTCTCTATTTCATACAGGATAATGATTGGGATATTTCTGCACATTCAAGAGAAGTACGAGCCATGAATGCAGCGGAGTATGCAAAAGGATTTAAAGGACTAGAAGTAAGATCTATTGATGGAACAGATTTCTTTTCTTCTTATGAAACTATTCGCGAAGTACTTCACCTCATACGGACAGAGCGCAGACCATTTATGATTCACGCAAAAGTTCCATTACTTGCACACCACACAAGCGGCGTGAGAAGAGAATGGTACCGTGACGATTTGGAAGAACATATGTCACGCGATCCGCTTCCAAAATTTCGTTCTGCATTGGCTGACTTGGGCTTTGAAGAAAAAACACTGGCTTCTGCATGGGATCGTGCTTTGCTAACCGTCCGTGCCGATTTTGAAAGAGCCTTGCGTGCAGAAGATCCTCGTCCGGAAGATCTTTTCAATTTTGACTATGCTCCGACAACGGTTACAGAAGAAAAAGGAGAACGCGAACCTGCAGGAAAAGAAAAAACTGTTATGGTCGACTGCGCTTTATTTGCAGTGCAGGAGCTGATGAAAAAACATAAAGAATGTCTTTTATACGGACAGGATGTTGGGCGCAGGCTTGGCGGTGTGTTTCGCGAGGCAGCAACCTTAGCAGAGAAGTTCGGTGATGACAGAGTTTTCAATACTCCAATACAGGAAGCTTTTATTATTGGAAGTACCGTAGGTATGAGTGCTGCAGGATTGAAACCAATCGTAGAAGTGCAATTTGCAGATTACATCTGGCCGGGTTTGAACCAGTTGTTTACCGAAGTGAGCCGGTCGTGCTACCTTACCAATGGCAAGTGGCCGGTGAGCTGCGTGATCCGTGTACCGATCGGCGCATACGGAAGCGGTGGAC
>JANOVM010000004.1:0-145149 GCA_031417395.1 Bacteroidota bacterium
GCTTACCATATCAACCAGTGCATTTCTTTTCCTGTGTTCCACTGAAGGATCTTTATGCCGGTGGATGTAAGAAGTATGATATTTATTGATGAAATAAATACAATTCGGTATCCCGATAACCACCACCAAGGGAGGTGTTAATGCAGTAAGCAAAGAAATCTTATAGCCAAATAAATACATGATGCCCAAACTCCATAGCACACCAAAAATAACTACCAGCAAAGAGAGTAACGTCGTACTAAGGGAACGGAAGAACAACAGCAATATCAAAGCACTCAGCACCAATGATCCAATCAGGAAAAATTTCATTTCTTTTTGAATGCGGCTGGCCAAGAAAATAAAATCGGTGCTTTGTTCAGGAACGAAATCGAATTTTGTTTGCGTGCCTTCAAGAAAACCTTTGCCGAAAAAACCTCCTGAACCGATGGCAATCTTACTCTGGTTGACATTATAACCGGCCCCTTTTAGATCGATGTCTTTGCCCAATAATACATCAATACGGGTACGCTGATGATCCTGAAGTACATTGTTGTAAACATAATCGACAGAAAACACAATGCTGCTGGCAATTAAAGCTCCGGAGAGTACGATTAATATATTCTTTCGGGTTCGCTTTATTAGTAAAATAAAAAATATAGCAATGGAGAAAATAACTCCGAATAATATTAGATTTTTCACAAGCAGGGAGAGAACAAATAATGCCATTGCTATTAAACCCAGAAAAAGGAAATTACCGGATAATCCTTCACGGTATAAAACAAAAATAAATGATAAAAACACCAGTGCGGAACCGGTATCGTTTTGTAAAAGAATTATTATAGCAGGAAAGCTTACAATAAGGGCTGAAGTGATTTTAGTTTTTGAATCCTGCATGCGCCTGTCGAGTGTACTGAGATACTTGGCAAGCGCCATATTGGTTGCGAACTTTACAAATTCAGCCGGCTGAAGTTTAAAAGAGCCAATATCAATCCATCCAAAAGAACCCTTTACATCACGGGCAAAAAGAAAAGTTGAAAGACACAAGAGAATGGCCAGACCATATATCGGATAAGAAAAAGCAGCATAAAATTTTCCATCTATAACCATTATCATCAAAGCGATAAAAAAGGCTCCCGCTATCCAGAAAGTTTGTTTTCCATAATTTTGGGTAAAATCGAAAATGCTAGAATGGTCTTCATTGTATACTGCAGCATAAATGTTCAGCCAGCCTATCAATACCATGACAATAAAGAGGCTAACCAGCACCCAATCGGTATTCTGCAATATTCCCTTTTGTCCTCTCATTTCTTAATTACGGTTGTCCTCTTAATTAAACGTCTTGTTGAATCTGATTTATTAACCTCCGGCAATGCTTTCTTTTCCTGATAAATCTTCGGTGCTACAATGCCATCCAACATTCTTTTTTCTACCAGCGGCCTTGATATGGAGTCTGTAAGATACTTTTCAATCATTAAAGTAGCAATAGGAGCAGCCCAGTCGGATCCCCATCCTCCATTTTCTACCATTATACCAATAGCAATTTTTGGATTCTCTTTAGGAGCAAAACCCACAAAAAGAGAATGGTCACGGCCGTGCGGATTCTGTGCAGTCCCTGTCTTTCCACAAACAGTAACCCCTTTAATTCTTGAAGCAGCGGCAGTACCTGACTCAACCACACTTTCCATTCCGTTGATTATTACATCAAAATAAGACGGATTGATATCGGTAAAGTTTTTTTGCATAAATTTTTTATCGGGCAAAGAATCAGTATCAATTTTTTTGGCAATATGCGGAATGTAAAAATATCCTTTATTAGCAATAATGCACATGGTATTGGCCATTTGCAAAGGAGTGATACCAAGTTCTCCCTGTCCGAGAGAAAGTGAAACTACAGTTGAAGATCTCCAGCGGCCTTTACCGAAATACTTGTCATAATATTCAACGGTAGGAACATTTCCTTTCAACTCCTGGGGAAGGTCGCTATAGAGTCGCCTGCCTATTCCAAAAGTCAGAACGTGATTTCTCCAGGCATTATAACCTTCTTCCGTTGAACTGAATTTGCGCTGATCAATAATACTTCTGAATACATGGCAATGATAAGTGTTACATGAATAAGCAATCGCTGCTTCAAGCCAGAGAAAACCATGCCTGGCATCGCATTTTACAGTCTGTGAGCCCATATGATATCCACCGTCGCAATAATAACTGGTCATGGCATTTAAAACACCTTCCTGTTCTGCTATGAGGTCGTTAATAAGTTTGAATGTTGATCCGGGCGGATAATAAGCCATCAATGCTCTGTTGAAGAGCGGCTTTACCGGGTCAATTAACAAGTTGTAATAATTTTTTGTTCGTGCACGTCCAACTAGTAAATTGGGATCGTACGAGGGTGAACTGACACAGGCAAGTATTTCGCCTGTGGAAGGCTCAATAGCAACAACTGCACCTACTTTATTCTGCATAAGTTGTTCGCCATATTTTTGTAGTGTAGCATCGAGTGACAAGGTCAGATTTTCCCCTGCTACAGAAGCTGTATCGTAGCGTCCGTTTTGGAAACTTCCTTTTTCCCTGTTAAAAACATCGACCATTAAACGTCTTACACCGCGTCGTCCGCGTAAAACAATTTCATACGATTGCTCAATACCACTTTTACCAATATAATCACCCTCTTTGTAATAAGAGTTTTTTTTCGTGATATTGGTATCTACCTCACCAATGTAACCAAACAAATGGGCTGCCATGGGCTCAGGATACTTTCTTAACGTCCGTAACTGAACAAAGAATCCGGGGAACTTATAAAGTTTTTCCTGAAAAGTCGCATACGTTTCAACGGATAACTGTTTTTCAAAAATTGAAGACTTTACATTTGAAAACGCTTTTGCTTTTGCAAATTTTTCAGAATATTCTTCCGGTGAAATTCCGATAAGATTACACAATTCAAGCGTATCGATATGCTTTGCCTGCTTTGGAATAATCATAAGATCATAAACCGGTTCATTGTAAACCAGCAAGTCTCCATTTCTATCGTAAATAAGTCCGCGCGAAGGATAGTCTGTTACCGGTCTGATTACATTGTTATTGGCAGAGAGTTTATACCGGTCATCGATTACCTGAATATAAAACAACCGGAACAGGTAGATAAGAACTACCGAAAAGAAAATAAAGTAAATGACCGTAGTCCTATTTGATGAAACGCTCATTTCCCTTCGATTGTCCGAATAAATACTCTCCTAATACAATAATGGTAATTGTAATCAAAGAATTAATGAATGATTTAAAAAATGTGATGAAAAACTCACTCAGCCTGAAAACCTCTAAATAAAAATAGAGCAGATGGTGAATGAAAACCATAATGAATAAATACGACAAGAACCATGTAAAACCCATTACTTGTGGTGACAACCTTGCTTCCGTTTCATATCCGTCTCGAGGTGCAATTAATTTTAGTACTCCCGGCCGCAGAAAAGCCATAAAAACAGTTGCTGCAGCATGTATTCCGCCTGAATTACCAAACATGTCAATAGTCAAACCTGTAAGCAGGGCAATTAACAATAAAATCAAATTTGGTATTTCAACAGGCAATAATAATACAAACAATACATATACGTAGGGATTAACATAGCCATTCCACTGTATGTGATTAAGAAACAACACCTGAATACCTATAATGAAGATAAAACGAAAAAGTTCTTTTAAAATTTTAACGATCATTTTTCAATGGCTCCTCCAGTGCCCGTTGTTCATCTTTTAAAAGATTATTCACAATATAGACATAAGACAATTTGCCAAATGAAGTTGAAAGTTTTATCCTGATATCCTGGAAATTATTTCCTCCGCTGGAACTTACTTCATCAACAATACCAAGCATTACTCCTTCCGGAAAAATAGAAGAATACGAACTGGTAATTATGGTGTCTCCTTTTATAACCACAACGTGTTTGGCAATATCCTTAAGGGAGGCATGCGTTTCATCGTATCCATCCCATACCAGTGAGCCTATAAAATTATTTTTCTTCATTCGTGCCGTAATCCGGGAATCTTTATGCAGAAAAGACATAACTGAACAATAATGATCCGAAACATCTTTTACAATACCGACAATACCTTCTCCGCAGATTACTCCCATCTCCGGCTTCACACCGAGCAATAGGCCTTTGTCTAAGGTTAGATAATTATTTCTTCTGTTTATAGTATTGTTAATGACTTTCGCTGCAATAAAACTGTATTGTTGTTTCAGAACGGTGTCCTTGTTAATCTTTTGCAAAGCGCTGTCTATGTAAAAGACATCCGGTAATAACATTTTCAAAGCGGCATTTTCTCTTGACAAAGCCTCATTAGTGGATCGGAGATCGATATAATCCGTAATGTTGTTTACAAAAGAATTTATCCTTGTAGACAAAGCATTCGTTGAATTGACAAAACTGGATCGGTGAAAATTATTGTTTTGAAAAATCAGATACCCGCAAAAAGTCTCTAACAGAAGAAATAGAATAAAAAAATTATACTTCCATAATAAAAGAAAGAGATTTCGCATCGTATTATTGTTTCTTCACAACGTCGATTCTTTCAACGTTTAACGCCAAACGTTAATTGCAGAGCGTTTATGGAATCAGGAACTTAAATCTTGAAATATTTTTTAAAGCGATTCCCGTACCTCTGACTACAGCGCGTAATGGATCTTCAGCGACGTGCACAGGGAGTTTTATCTTCAGGGAAATCCGCTGATCAAGTCCGCGAAGCAGGGCGCCGCCGCCGGTCAGATAGATTCCTGTACGATATATATCTGCAGATAATTCAGGCGGCGTCATTTCCAGAGCCTTTAAAATGGCTTCTTCCACCTTGGATATGGATTTGTCCAAAGCATGGGAAATCTCCGAGTAACTCACTGTAATTTCCTTTGGAATTCCCGTCATAAGGTCACGGCCGTGAACTGCAAAATCAGGTGGTGGGTTTTCAAGTTCAGGAATTGCCGATCCAACCTCTATCTTTATTTTTTCAGCGGAGCGTTCTCCGATAAGAATATTGTGCTGACGCCTCATGTAATCCCAAATGTCATTCGTAAAACCATCTCCGGCTACACGAATGGACTGGTCGCAGACAATTCCACCCAAAGCAATTACGGCAATTTCACTGGTACCTCCGCCGATATCAATGATCATATTTCCCATGGGCTCTTCAACATCAATCCCTATTCCAATAGCTGCTGCCATGGGTTCATGAATAAGATAAACTTCCTTTGCTCCCGCATGTTCAGCTGAATCACGAACCGCTCGCTTTTCTACCTCTGTGATCCCGGATGGGATACAAATTACCATTTTCCAGGAAGGAGTGAAAAGATTTCCTTTCGGTGTAATCATCTTTATCATCCCCCTGATCATATGTTCTGCAGCATCAAAATCAGCAATTACACCGTCCTTCAAAGGACGAATTGTCTTGATGTTTTCGTGAGTTTTTCCATGCATCATCATGGCCTGTTTCCCAACAGCAATAACCTTTCCTGTTGTTCTGTCAATAGCTACAATGGAAGGCTCATCAACTACTACCTTGTCGTTATGAATGATCAAAGTATTGGCTGTGCCAAGGTCGATTGCAATTTCCTGCGTTAAAAAGTCGAAAAATCCCATAGTTGCGAGTAGGTGTTTGGGGGGAATATTGCTAGTCTATACGTTAAACAAATAAAGATGGTTTAGTTAATTGATAAATGAAAAAGAATTACAAATAAATAAATTTACTTCAATTTTTAATCTCCTCATTTCCAACAAGTAACAATGTTTATTGGGATTTATTCCTTTTCAACGCAAAGAAGGTCTATACTAAATTCCTCCTGCAAAATTACACTTAGAATTTTAATAACCACTAAATATTTTTAATAATCATCTAGAGTCTGAAGTGTTGAAATTCAATGCTTAAAATGCCTTATTCCTGTTACCACCATTGCTAATTTAAGTTTGTCGCAACAATCGACAGATTCCTGGTCTTTGACCGATCCTCCCGGTTGAATAATTGCTTTAACACCTGCTTTACCTGCTATTTCAACACAATCCGGAAAAGGGAAAAATGCATCGCTGGCCATAACAGAACCATTCAGATCAAAACCGAATTGCTTCGCTTTGGCTATGGCCTGTTGCAAAGCATCTACCCGTGAAGTCTGTCCCGTACCCGAACCTAAAAGTTGTTTGTCACGGGCTAGAACGATTGAATTAGACTTAAGATGTTTTACAATTTTATTGGCAAATTCAAGGTCAGAAAATTGCTGATCATCAGGAATGACACTGGTTACAATCTTCATGTCGTTTTTTGAAGAGGCGTGCAAATCACTGTCCTGTTCAACCAGGCCATTTAAAACAGTACGAAATTGTTTTGCAGGCAGGACTTGCTTTTTTTGAATCAACAATATTCTGTTCTTTTTTTGACGCAGTATTGCCAGGGCTTCTTCATCGAATGAAGGAGCAATAAATACTTCAAAAAATATTTTGTTAACCTCCTCTGCTATTTGTTTGTCGACCTTTCCATTGGTGCAGATCACTCCTCCAAAAGCGGAAACAGGATCGGCAGCAAGCGCTTTATTCCATGCATCCAAAAGTGAATTTGAAGAAGCGAGTCCGCAAGAATTGTTGTGCTTGATGATAACAACAGTTGGTTCTTGAAACTCTGCCATCAAT
Source organism: Bacteroidota bacterium (assembly GCA_031417395.1). GTDB lineage: Bacteria > Bacteroidota > Bacteroidia > AKYH767-A > 2013-40CM-41-45 > JADKIH01. The sequence goes on from JANOVM010000004.1 coordinate 6,642, forward strand.
TTTGTAGCAGCGTCAATATCCAGCATGTTATTAAAAGAAATTTCTTTGCCATGAACCTGGTCAAACATTTCATCAAATTCTCCATAAAAAACACCCTGCTGGTGAGGATTTTCACCATACCTGAGTTTTCTGGAAGACTGTATACTTTTCTTAAATTTTAAGAGGTTTTCTGTTTGGTTGAAATAATTAAAAATACAAGTATCGTAATGAGAAGAAATATTAAAAGCATGAGCCGCCATTATTTTTCGCTCTGCAAGACTTGTATTTCCTTCCTTTTTATTTAGAATCTGACTTAAAAAACCATAATGTTCAGCAGAAGGAATTATTAAAACGTCACTAAAATTCTTTGCCGCTGCACGAATTAAAGAAATACCTCCAATATCAATTTTTTCAATAATATCCTTTTCACATGCACCGGAATTTACGGTAGCTTCAAATGGATACAGATCAACAACAACAAGGTCTATAGCGGGAATATGATATTCTTCCATTTCGCTGAGGTCGCTTGCGTTTTCACTTCGAGCCAGAATACCGCCAAAAATTCTTGGATGCAAGGTCTTTACCCTGCCACCGAGGATTGAAGGAAAATCTGTTACCTCTTCAACAGGAATTACGGGAACATTTAATGCTTCAATAAAATCCCTCGTTCCACCTGTAGCATATAATAAGACATTCAATTGATGCAGTTTTCGTACAATTGCTTCCAGATTATCCTTGTGATAAACTGAAATTAGTGCCCGTTTAATAATTTTATCCCCTTTGATTATTTCATTCATTGCGCAATTTTATAAAAATTTAAAGTGCTTTTTGTAAAAATATTAAATATCTGAACTAAATTTACCTTCTCCAATGAAATTATCAAATACTGATTTATTTTTTCGCCTTTTAAAAGAAAGCATCCTTTTCGCTTTTGAAGCCTTACGAGTTAATAAGCTTCGAACCATATTATCACTTTTGGGAATTACCATTGGCATATTCGCCATAATCTCCGTTTTTACTGTTACCGATTCTCTGGAGAGAAAAATCAGAACCGATGTCGAATCACTGGGAAACAATGTAATCTATGTTCAGAAATGGCCATGGATGCCGGAAGGCGGAGATGAATATCCCTGGTGGAAGTATATGAATAGACCTGTTCCCGGAGTGAAAGAAATGGATGAACTGAATAAAAGAACTACATCGGGGAAAGCAATGGCTTATGTTGCTTATCTCGGCGGACAAACATTAAAATACAAAAGTAGTTCGGCTGAAAATTGCGAGATCATCTGTGTTTCCCATAATTACGACCTTGTAAAAAGTTTTGAAATTGAAGATGGAAGATATTTCACGGAAAGCGAGTCTAATACCGGCAGACCTATTGCAGTAATTGGATCGGATGTACTCAATGCCCTTTTTCCTTCCAGCGATGCCATAGGAAAAGAATTTACGGTTCGTGGATCAAAACTGACAATTATTGGAACCCTAAAAAAAGAAGGGAACAGTTTGATCGACAACTCTTCTGATAATTCAGTTTTAATTCCTCTTAATTATGCAAGAAGTCTGATTAACCTAAGATCAAACGACATTGATCCTTTTATTATCATAAAAGCAAAAGACGGTATTGCTTTGAAAGAAATGAAAGAAGAAGTACGTGGTGGCATGCGTTCCATCCGGAAACTTCATCCACGTGAATCAGACGATTTTGCTTTAAATGAAACCAGTCTTCTTTCAAATAGTCTCGACGATCTTTTTCGTACCCTCGGACTAGCCGGTTGGATAATCGGCGGGTTTTCTATTCTGGTCGGCGGATTTGGTATTGCAAATATTATGTTTGTATCGGTTAAAGAACGAACCCATGTTATCGGTATACAAAAGTCGCTTGGGTCGAAAAATTATTTTATTCTCCTTCAGTTTTTAGTGGAAGCAATAATTCTCTGCATTATCGGCGGTATGGTCGGTTTGCTTTTCGTACTTGCGCTCTCCATAGTTGCTTCGAATCTTACCGGATTTGATCTCACATTAACTTTCAACAATATTTTAATGGGAATTTTTATTTCTACAACTATTGGAATTATCTCCGGTTATATTCCTGCCCTCCAGGCTTCGAGAATGAATCCTGTTGATGCTATACGATCTAATTAATTTTTTAATAAGTTTGTTGCTTATTGTTCCTATCCCTTCAACAAGTATGTTTAAAAGAAATAAAAGAAAAACATCATTAAATTATTTTCTTTATGTGTTGTGTATTGCTTGCTTTTCCTGCGGTTCCGACAAAAAAGGTGATTCGATAGGAACCATGAAAACAAGCGATTTTCCGCAAAACTACCAGGTAAGAAAAAACGAAGTATTTGTATCTAATAATTTAACCGGTCCTGAAGATCGCTCCGTATTTCCGGAAAGTAAACCTGCAACGTGGACATCATTAAGTTCCGGTTCTGCAAGTCGACTTGCCATATTACTAACGGATACAACGGCCAGCTGGCTGGGGCTTGCACACGGATTAAAATCGATTGGCATTCCTTTCATCATTACTACTGATTTCAAAAAAGCACTGACTCATCAAGTCGTAATGGTATATCCTATAATTTCAGGAGCTATGGTATCCCCTGAAGAAATGCAGGCATTAGCAGCGTTCCCGAGAAACGGAGGTACACTAATTGGTTCACAGGTATTGGGAGGTCTGAATGAAGTTTTTGGATTTGAGGAACCTGTTCCCAGTAAACAACATTTTGAAATCAATATTCCTATTGATACAGAATCAATAATCGTAAAAGAATTTACTAATCCTAAAGAAATCAGCATTTCTCTGGGAAACAAAGAACGATTCAAAGAAACGATGGGGACTTACAGCTATCTTAAAACTCAATATCCACCATTGGCAACGTATGAAGATAAATCGGCTTCGATAACACAGAAACCTTATGAAAATGGTTTTGCATACGCTTTTGGCTTCGATGTTGGCTTTCTTATTCTAAAAGGACATAATATCCGCCATCAGGATTTTAACCGATCACCTTTCAATGATTTTGAACCGACTATAGATGTCATACTTCGGCTTATTAAAAACATATATCTGCAAGGTGATAAAAACGCCTCTTTTATTTGTACGGTTCCTTACAATAAAAACTTGACAGTTTGTTTAACGCATAATATTAATTTTAAAAAAGCACTTGACCGTGCTCCTGCCTTTGCTGCAGAAGAGAAAAAAATGAATATCCATTCGACTTACTTTATTCAAACTAGGTATATACGCGACAGCCGTCCATGGATATTTGGATCAAATAGTGATTTTGAAAAAATTAATGAACTATTTAAAGCCGGCATGGATGTTCAGAGTAGTGGCGTTTCAGGCTCCTCCATGTTTGATCAGTTTGATCAGGGAACAGGCAATGAAATATATCCCGGTTATAAGCCTTATGTCATGGCTTTTGAAAAAACCTATCACGGCAGCATCTACGGCGAAATGCGTGTAAGCAGGTTTCTAATTGACCGTTTTGTAAAAGGAAATAAAACAAGTACGTTTCGTTCAACTTATTTATTTACACCCTATACTTATCCGCAAAGTTTAATGGCATCCGGTTATCGTTTCAGCTCCTCTGTTCCTGCTAATGCCGCTCTTACTCATTTACCCTTTCAATTAAATTACAACAGGGAGTACGATACGGAAGTTGAAGCCTTTGAATTCCCGGTTACAGACGACGATGAAGTACCTCCCTTTAATTTGGACAGGGCTAAAAATGCCATTGCTCTTGCCAGAAAGATAGGCCGTTACGGCGGTTGTTACATCGGACAAGTGCATCCCAATGCATACGGCCTTATGGTTGAAAAAGAATTTGTCAATGCACTTAAAGACGAAGCCTGGTTTGGAACCATCAACGATTTTGGATTGTGGTGGACTGCAAGAAATGAAGTTTCACTGGATGTGTTGAATACCGGTACAAATCGAGTTGTCTTTATCAACGTCCCAAAACGTATGGAAGGATTGGCTATCATGCTCCCGTTAAGAAGCACTCCCGTTAAAGTAGAAGGCGGCGGAAAATTCTCTGTAGATGGCAAGCTTATCATTTTCGAACTTGCTGAAGGCCCTATACGGATTACGCTGGATAATTAAGTTCCGTCATAAAAAAATTAACATGAATGATATTATTCGTGCTTTCGTGGCAAACAACACCTTTCCATCTCTCAGCAAATTAAAAGATCAGAATAATGGAATTAATTCATTATGAATTAATAAAATCAAAAATTCCGTTTGAACGAGAAAAAGAAATTGTGGTAAACTATAAGGGTATTATTTTAGCCCATAAATTCTATATTGAATTACAAAAGGATTGTACTGTAGATGATAATTTACCACGAAAACACGAATGACAATATTCCTTCATTCGCTGCAACTACTTAATCATCACTCCTGTCTCAGTGCATCCATTACCGGATTTAATAGCAGCAAAGAAGCGTTAGCCTGTTCAACCGTTTCAATGTCTTTAATAGTTAATGACAACTTTGACTTTTCTTCTTTGAGTTTGCTCTTCCCTGAATTTTTCTGAACGTACTTCAAAATATTTGAAAAAACTTCTGACTGATAAAAAGGAGAAGCAGGATTGCTCACGAAGTAACCGATAAATCGTTTATTCTTTAAAAGAATTTTTTCAAAGCCCAGCTTCTCAGCCATCCATCTAAGCCGAATTGTCGAAAGCAATTCTCTTGCGGGTGGTGGAAGTGGACCGAAACGATCGCGCAATTTATCTTCAAACTCTTTTAATTTTTCTTCTGTTCCAACGCTGTCGAGTTCTTTATATAAAAGCAGCCGTTCTGAAACGCTGTTCACAAATTCTGAAGGCATACGGATTTCAAGATCGGTATCTATCTGACAGTCGGCAACAAATTTCCTTTCCTCCTTTTCCTGAATAAAGAGATCTGCGAATTCAGTTTCTTTCAATTCCTGAATCGCTTCATCAAGAATTTTATGATACATTTCAAAACCAATCTCTGATATAAAACCACTCTGTTCTCCGCCAAGCAAATTTCCTGCACCGCGAATATCGAGGTCGCGCATGGCAACATTAAAACCTGAACCGAGATCAGAAAATTCTTCTATGGCCTTCAATCGTTGTTTTGCTTCATTGGTAAGTACAGAAAATGGCGGCGACAGCAAATAACAATACGCTTTCTTATTTGACCGCCCTACTCTACCCCGCATCTGATGCAAATCACTTAAACCGAAATTTTGCGCCTGGCTTATTATAATCGTATTTACATTGGGAATATCGATTCCGGATTCTATGATTGTAGTTGATACAAGAACATCAGATTCGCCTTCTACGAAAGTCATCAATGTCTCTTCAAGCTTTGCGCCATCCATTTGTCCGTGACCAACTGAAATTCTTGCTAACGGACACAATCTCGATATCATGGCAGAAACTTCATGAATATCCTGAACCCTGTTGTGCACATAAAACACTTGTCCTCCTCTTGCCAATTCATAATTAATAGCATCTCGAATTAATTTTTCACTAAAAACATGGAGCTCCGTTGTAACAGGATATCTGTTTGGAGGTGCCGTATTAATAATACTTAAATCACGTGCTCCCATCAGCGAAAACTGAAGCGTACGCGGAATCGGTGTTGCTGTAAGCGTAAGTGTATCTACGTTTACACGAATGGCTTTAAGCTTTTCTTTTGCGGCCACACCAAATTTTTGTTCTTCGTCGATAACCATCAGGCCAAGGTCATGAAACTTTACATCCTTTCCCAAAATCCTATGTGTTCCAATAATTATATCAATCTTTCCTTCTGCAAGCTTTTGAAGGGACTCTTTCTGCTGCGATGCTGACTTAAATCGATTGATGTAATCGACAGTACAAGGAAAATCCTTTAGCCTGTCTTTAAAAGTATTGTAGTGTTGAAGTGCCAGAATGGTAGTAGGGACAAGAATAGCTACCTGCTTGCTGTCCGTTACTGCTTTAAAAGCAGCACGTATAGCAATCTCCGTTTTGCCAAAGCCAACATCACCGCAAATTAAACGGTCCATAGGATATACCTTTTCCATATCCATTTTTACATCACGAGTAGATTTAACCTGATCCGGAGTATCCTCATAAATAAAACTTGCTTCCAATTCATTTTGCAAATATGTATCAGGACTGAAAGCAAACCCTTTAGTAGCTTTTCTTTTTGCATACAATTGAATGAGGTCTTTTGCAATGTCCTTTACTCTCTTTTTTGTCTTCTGTTTTAAGGTAGCCCAGGCCGCTGATCCCAGTTTGTGAAGCGTAGGAATAGTACCTTCCTTACCGGTATATTTTGCAATGCGGTGTAAAGAATGTATGCTAACGTATAATAAATCGTTGTCTTTGTAAATGAGTCTGACAACTTCCTGCGGTTTATCATTAACTTGTATTGTTTCCAATCCGGCAAACCTGCCTACACCATGATCAATATGCGTAACATAATCACCGGGTTTTAAAGCAGAGAGTTCTTTAAGTGTTAGCGCTTCATTCCGTGTATTTTTTTTCTTTAGTCGAAAACGGTGATAGCGGTCAAAAATCTGATGATCCGTATAACAGGCAAGTTTTAAATCGTTATCTATAAAACCTTCGTGAAGGGATAATAATAATGAAGTAAACTCAACCTTATTTTCAATGGCATGCTTTTTCTCAAGGTCTTCGAAAATTGCATAAAGTCTTTCTATCTGTTTTGCTGAATCAGCAAAAATGAAATTTTTTATTTTCTCCCTTTGATTTTTTTGTAGGTTAGAAATCAGTAGCGGAAAATTTTTATTGAAAGAAGGCTGCGGCGAAATGGAGAAATCAGCTGAATAGTCAGCCGTAAAATAATGCCTTCTGCCAAATTCAATGGTGGATTTTGTTTTTAGTTTTTCTAAAAGTAAATCCGGAGTGTCGTATAAATCAGACAACTCTTTCTTGGACTTAATTGAATTCTCTTCCAGAATATTTAAACTTAAAAAGTCGAGGGCGGCAGAAAGATCCTTAAACCAAAACGAAGCTTGTGGTGCAATAAAATCCAAAAAAGAAACAGGTCCATCCTCTAATAATTTTTTCTGCACGTTGGGCATAATAGCCACGTGATTCATGGCTTGCACAGACAATTGTGTGCCGGGATCAAACGTTCTTATGCTTTCGACAGTATCGCCAAAAAATTCTACCCGGTAAGGCAGTTCATTGGCAAAAGAAAAAATATCTACAATACCACCTCGAATAGAATACTCACCTGCCTGCTGAACAAAATCAACATTTTCAAATTCATGATGAAGAAGAAATTCATTAATAAAACTGATTGAAATATTTTCTCCCACACGCATGGCAATGGTATTGTTGGATAGATTTTTTCGGGTAACAACTTTTTCAGCAATTGCTTCAGGATAGGTAACGACAAGTGTTTTACTGTTTCTGTTTAAGCGGCTCAATACTTCAGCACGCATGAGGATGTTCGAGTTTTCGGCTTCAGAAACATCAAAGGGTTTTTTATACGACGAAGGAAAATAAAGCGCTTCCCCTTCTCCTAAAATATTTTCTATATCGTTCAGAAAATAGGCCGCATCTTCACTGTCATTCAAAACAATTATCTGCGTTTGACTACTCAGCGAAGCTGCTGCACTAAGTACTAAAGCCTGGGAGGAACCAATCAATCCATTTAATCGCAGGTGTTTGCCGCCCGGATCTGCTGACTGTTTTGCAATGGCAATGATTGAAGGCCGTGAAGTATAAAAAGCAAGCAGCTGCTGGCGATCAATCATTGGTATACAGGGTAATTAATTTATAGGTATCGGAAGCGTAACGTTCATTTATTTAGAATTATAAACTTCATTTACACCCACAAATTCCGACAACAATTTTTACTTCGATTCAATGGGAGAATATTTCATCATAAACTCTTCTGCCATAGTAACCATTTTAGGCGACCCAATGAATAAAGGTGTGCGTTGATGAAGAGCTGTAGGCTGCAGTTTTAATATTCGCTCGAAACCATTGGATGCTTTTCCTCCCGCTTGCTCGATAATTAATGCAAGTGGATTACATTCGTAGAGCAAACGTAATTTTCCGTTGGGCGATTTTAATGTGGAAGGGTAAATAAAAATTCCTCCTTTGAGTAGGTTTCTGTGAAAATCTGCAACCAATGAACCAATGTAACGTGATGAATATGGGCGTTCTGTTTTTAAATCTTCAACCTGACAATATTTTATATATTGCTTAACACCATCGGGAAAATGTACGTAATTACCTTCGTTAATAGAATATAATTTCCCATTGTCCGGACAACTCATATCGGGGTGTGAAAGACAAAATTCGCCAATACTTGGATCAAGGGTAAAACCATTTACCCCTTTACCTGTTGTATAAACAAGCATGGTAGAAGAACCGTAGATAATATAACCCGCTGCAACCTGATCCATTCCGCGCTGGAGGTAATCGGATTCTTCCACTTCACCGGAAAAAGAAATTCGGCGATAAATAGAAAATATCGTTCCAACAGAAACATTTACATCAATATTTGAGGAGCCGTCAAGTGGGTCAACACAAACAATATATTTAGCGTTTTTAGAAACCGTACTGTTTATGTGCACCAGCCCGTCATTCTCTTCAGAAGCCACTGCACAGGTTTCACCACCTGCACTCAAAGCAGCTATAAACTGCTCATTGGCAAATACATCAAGTTTTTTTACAACTTCACCCTGAATGTTAGTGGTACCGAATTCTCCGAGAATATCAGCCAAACCGGCCTTATTTACTTCTCTGTTAACGATCTTGGCCGCAATACCAATATCCCTTAACAAACGCGATAATTCCCCTTTGGCATAAGGAAAGTCCGTCTGACGCTCAATGATGAACTGTCCCAGTGTAAATACTTTATTCATTTTTTAGCGCTTTATTTCGCAAAGCTAAAATTTATTAGCTGAAATAGCCAATACTTTTGCATTTAGAAAATTCAAAAGATAATTATTTTCCTCCTTGCCAATGCATTCCCTTCTTTGCCTGTAATAGAAAGATAATAAACACCTTTCAAAGAATGCACATCGATAGAAAATGTTTGATCCTTTACATTCGATTGAAAAGCGATTCTTCCGGTAAGGTCATTGATCCTTATTGAATATCCCTTATTTGAAAAAACATTGCTTCCTAAATCTACAAAAAGATTTTCCAGGGCCGGCTGAGGAAAAACTATAATGTCAATTGGATTTTTAGGTAAGGTATTAATTATTGTTGGACTACAATTTGCCGAAGTATCCACAATTAAAGAAAAAGTACTTGTTACAACACCAAAATAAGGACAGTTGTCATCCTTAGCCGTCACTGTGAAATAATACGGATTTCCTATAGTGTCGGCGATGGAAGGAGTCCAGCAGAAGAAAGCAGTATCTCGTGTACCTCCTGAGTTAGTAATAGTCATTCCGGGAATAGAATTATCCCAGGACAACTGCGTCGAATTCGTTGCATCTGCATCTACTGCAGTTATGTAAAAACAATTTTGCTCATTCGCACATGCTAAAATGTTGTAATTTGGCAAACTATTAATTCCTGTTACAATTGGCAAAGCATTATTACAGTTAAGCACATTTATTTGAATATCTCTTTCAACCTGCCCAATGAGAACGCCACCTCTATATTCATTCACTAAAATTGCAAGTATAGAAACATCCGTTTGTGTAGGCTTCATGCTGAAGTCACCGGTAGCCATATCGAATGTCATAGGAGGATTAGATAATACCGGTTGTGTGGCAGAATATGGTGCAATAAAACTAACGGTATCTGCCAACAAAGGACCGGTCCTTGGAGTAATAATTTCGTAAGCAAGTGAATCCCCTTCTGCATCATAGGCAGCGTGATTGAAATTAAATGTTTGACCCACACAGGCAAACGGCACAGGCTTATTACTAAAAGTCGGCGAACTATTGATTATTCCATTTAAATTATTCAATGTTGAGTAGACAAACAAATTACCTCCTAAATTAGTTGTAGTAATTATTGCATTTCTTGCACTTTCAGTATGAGAAAATGTCCAATCAGCACAAGGAAAAGGAAGTGTAACAATTCCTGTATAAACCCATTCTTCTAAACCGATAAAAACTCCTCCATTACAAGTTGAAATTGATGATGTGCATAATGGTGAAATTTGAATAGGACTTGAAGGGCTTGGACTCAAGTTTACTGATGGCACATTTAAACTGCAACTACTGTATATGTCTATCATTAATAAACTCGGTGCAGGAATTCCGGAGCAGTCTCTGTAAAATGAAAAAGTTACCAAATACTGATTTGGTCCAACGTAAGAATAGGTAATATCGGCTCCCATAGCATGGCTGGCTCTGGCTTTATTTAACTGAACAAATAGTATGAAAATGAAAATGAGAAATTTTTTCATGTCAATTAAATACTTGTGCTTCTGTTATTGAAAATTATGTGAATAGAAAATAATTGGTCAGAAATAAAAAAGAGATCCTTCTGATTTAATGCAAGATAGTAAATATTTCTTTCACCTTAAATTAAATTGGAAACAGGAGATATAAGTTTGTAATCCTTGTTATTTTTAGGAGTGTAAATTAAACAGTGCTATTTTATTTATACCCAATACGCTTTCTCTCTTTTTGCTCCTTTTCTATCTTATCCTTTTGCAAAAGGTAATTTATTGCTTCATAAACGTCTTTAGAAAGCATAGTAACTCCATGTTCAGTAAAAACAAAGGGAAGAGCACTTTTAGGACGCTTGGTAGTTGATGTCATCACAATTTGTGATGACATATCATTCCATTCTTTCTTGGTCAAACGAAACATAAAATCACGCGGGAAAATATCCAGATTTCGTTTAACCGCCTGATTCAAAATCCTTGTCTCGACTTCATAGATTTCTGCAAGATCAAAATCTATCATGACTTTTAATCCGCGTACTTCATAAATCTTGCTTTGAATAATTTGTGTTTGCATCAAAAATCTACTAAATAGGAATGTGTGCTAGTTCTCAAAATTGCAAAAAAGTTAAATGATTATTGTTAACTCAATCACTCTTTCATTAATAAAATAGGGATATTGTATTACAAATCTTAACGAACATTTGTATCTTCGCGCCAAATATTATTCATGTCAAAAGCTACATCATTTCCAAAAGAAAAAATAAAACTCCTCATGCTCGAGGGAGTTCATCCTGCTGCATTAAAGCTTTTTAAAGAAAGTGGATATGCTGATATTGAAGCCATAAAGTCTTCTCTTAGCGAAGAGGAATTGTGCCATAAAGTAAAGGATATTCATCTCTTGGGTATACGCTCTAAAACCCAGCTTACCAAAAAAGTTTTAAATTCTGCTTCACGATTAATAGCTGTTGGCGCTTATTGCATCGGCACCAATCAGATTGACATGAATGCTGCCATTGAAAATGGTATTGCTGTTTTCAACTCTCCTTTCTCCAATACCCGATCTGTTGCAGAAATCGTCATAGCTCAGTGCATTAACCTCATGCGTCGCGTATATGAAAAAAGTGAAGCTGCACACAAAGGAACGTGGCTGAAAGACAGTACCGATAGCTATGAAGTAAGAGGAAAAACGCTTGGAATTGTAGGCTATGGCCATATTGGTTCACAGGTTTCCGTACTTGCAGAAAATATGGGGATGAAGGTTATCTTTTACGACGTTGAACCCAAGCTCAGTCTGGGAAATGCAAACCCTGTTCGTTCACTAAATGAACTTTTGGAAAATGCAGATATTGTAACGTTGCATATACCCGGACTTCCGACAACAAAAAATCTGATTAATGCAGAAAGTCTTAAAATAATGAAAAAGGGCTCTGTGCTTATTAATTACAGCAGAGGGGATGTTGTCGATATTGATGCAGCCCGTGAAGCGCTTATCAGTAAGCAACTTCATGGCTTAGCAACGGATGTCTTCCCTGTTGAACCGCAAAGTAATAGTGAAAAATTCGTATCGCCACTTCAGGGAATTCCAACCGCAGTGCTTACTCCTCATATTGGAGGCTCTACACAGGAAGCTCAGGAAAATATAGGCCTCGATGTTGCAGGTAAGCTGATAAGCTTTTTAGAAACAGGCTCCAGTACAGGTTCGCTCTCTGTCCCTGCTTTAAGTCTTCCGATTCAGATGGACACACACCGTCTGCTTCACATTCATAAAAACGTTCCCGGTGTCCTAAGCGAAATAAATGGCTTGCTCTCCAGAATGAATGTCAACATCCTTGGACAATATTTAAAAACAAATCCGCAAATCGGTTATGTTGTATTAGATATAGACAAGAATACCTCTGATTCCGTACTGGATGAATTGCGAAAAGTAAAAAATACCATACGAGTCAGAAGTTTATATTAATATTTTTTTTACTTCCTCTTAATTCTTATTAATCAAAATATAATGTCCATTGAAAATATCATAATTCGAAAAGGTGAAAAAGATGATTTGCCGGCTTTACTAAAACTCATTCAGGAACTAGCCCTTTTCGAAAAAGCACCTGATGAAGTTACCAATTCATTAAGCGCAATGGAAGAAGATGGTTTCGGAAAAAATCCCGTATTTGAATTTTTTGTTGCAGAGTTTGAGAATGAAATCGCCGGCATTGCACTTTTTTTCACTAAATACTCTACCTGGAAAGGAAAAGGAATTTACCTCGACGATCTTATCGTTACAGAAAAACACAGAAGTAAAGGCATTGGAAAAAAATTATTCCAAAAAGTAATCGATGAGGCGAAAAAGAGAAAGGCTAGGCAAATGCATTGGCAGGTATTGGACTGGAATACGCCGGCAATCGATTTTTACAAAAGCTATGCAGCCTCCGTAGAGGCAGAATGGCTCGATTGTAAATTCAAAGAAGAACAAATTATAAAACTGAGTAATTGAAATAAATTAAGTAATCCAAAAATGAAAGTATTCAAATTCGGTGGAGCTTCCGTGAAAGATGCCGAAGCAGTTAGAAATGTTGCAACCATACTGGCATCCTATAAAAGTGAAAAAATTGTTGTGGTCGTTTCTGCCATGGACAAAACTACCAATGCTCTTGAAAAAGTTGTAAACTCTTATTACGACGGTTATGATGATCTGAGAATTCATATTGATTTTGTAAGAAACTTTCATTTAAAGATTATCGATGATCTGGGCTTCAAAGAAAACCATCCCATCCGGGCAGAAATTGAAAATTCATTTGTAGAAATCGATTGGATTGTTGAAGAAGAACCCTCTAAAGGATATGCTTTTATTTATGATCAGATTGTTGCACAGGGAGAAATAATTTCAACACGAATAATCAGCGCATACCTGAATGAAAACGGTGTTTCAAATCAATGGCTGGATATTCGTAATGTTTTGCAAACCGACAATTCCTACAGAGAAGCAAAAATAAACTGGGACCTCACGGAAAAACTTATCCATATGCAATTGCCTCCTTTGCATAACAAAAGCAACATTGTCGTTACACAGGGTTTCATAGGATGTACTTCTGAGAATTTCACCACTACACTTGGCCGTGAAGGCTCAGATTATACCGCTGCAATTTTATCGTATTGCCTCAATGCAGCTGAAATGATTGTATGGAAAGATGTACCCGGAATATTAAGTGCCGACCCAAAATTTTCAGAAGAAGCTATCAAACTTGAACAGGTTAGTTACCACGATGCCATTGAACTTACCTATTATGGTGCAACTGTCATTCATCCTAAAACTATTAAGCCTCTTGAAAACAAGGGCATCCCACTTCGCGTATGTTCTTTTAAATTCCCCATAGAAAAAGGAACACTCATAGGCAATTTCCAGGGCACCAAACCGCTTGTCCCATGCTATATTTTTAAATTTAACCAAATCCTTTTCTCAATTTCGTCTAAAGATTTTTCTTTTATTACTGAAGAAGGTTTAAGCAGAATTTTCTCAATTTTTGCTGAAATGAATATTAAAATTAACCTCATGCAGAATTCCGCTTTAAGTTTTTCTGTTTGTGTCGATAACGATCCCTTTAAAATTCCTAAACTAAAAGAAATTCTCTTAAATGAATTTCGTGTCTTATATAACGATGGACTAAAATTAGTAACCGTCAGACACTACTATTCCTCAACAATAGAGCAGCTTATTAAAGGAAAAGATATCCTTCTCGAACAAAGAAGCAGGCATACTGCGCATTTGGTTTTTAAAGAATAGTTTTTTTTAATGAAATTATTATTTTCCGAAAATAATCTAAAAGGTAAAATAATATTAAAAATTTGAAGATTTTGTAAATTCTAATTAATCGAAAAGAATTGAAAAAAAAATTCATCTAAAATTTCACCTATCATTACCGTTTGAAGTGCTATTAGTATTTAATCTTAGCGATTTTCCGATACAGCGTTCGTGCAATTTTTTCGAGCGACTCAACTGTCCAGCCTGCTATGTGCGGGGAAAGAATAACCTTATCCGAATTTATGAGATATTTCCAGGAAGGATTTTCACTGAAATTTTTAACGGAGAATTTTTCAAATGAGAGGTCTTCGTATTCAATAACGTCAAGACATGCACCGATAATTTTTCCTGATTTAATGTTTTTTACCAGATCATCGATACGAACACATTTACCTCTGGCAGTGTTGATGAAATATATTTCTTTTTTAAAATTATTGATAAATGTGTCATTAATAAAAAACTCTGTTTCATTTGTCAAGGGAACGTGTATGCTAAGTACATCTGCCTTTTCAAAAATCTCTTCCGGATTTACTTCTAAGACCGATTCCGTCTTAAAACCGTTTTTGTATTTATCGTATGCTAAAATTCTGCAACCAAATCCGCGAAGCTTTTCAGCAAAAGCACTTCCCATATTTCCGTAGCCTATTACTCCTACGGTCTTTCCATGCAATTCATGTCCACGATTTCCTTCTCGTATCCACTCACCTTTTCTAACCTGGCTATCCGCCTTGTTAAGATTATTCATGAGCGACAACAACATTCCAATAGCATGTTCCCCTACTGCATCCCTGTTTCCCTCCGGAGAATTCAGGCAGACAATATTTTTGCTTTGCGCATATTCAACATCGATGCTTTCCATTCCCGCACCGGCTCTGGCTATATACTTTAACACCTTTGCCTTTTCCAGAATATTTTTATTCAGTTGTATTCGGCTGCGTATAACGATTCCATGAACATCAGCAATTAGACCGGATATTTTTTCAAGATTAAAATCATATCCTTCAACGCATTCATGTCCGTCTTTTCGCAAAGATTCTATCAGAAAAGGATGAGCATCGTCTATAAACAGGATTCGCATTTCAATATCAGGTTGAATATTTTTCTATTGCATTCGTTAATTCTGCAAATTGCTGCCAGCTTAATGCTTCTGCACGCAAATCGGCAAAGGGAAGTTCTGTAGAAACTTCTCTTGTAACCAGCGATGAAAGCGCATTTCGAAGTGTTTTTCTTCTCTGATTAAAGGCTGCTTTAACAACTCTTCTGAATGACTTTTCATTGCAGGGAAGTATAAAGTTTTCTTTTCTTAAAAAATGCAATACTGCCGACTTGACCTTTGGTGGCGGCGAAAAATCTTCCTGGTTTAAAGTCATTACAATGCTTACATCATACCAGGCTTGCATAAAGACACTGAGTATACCATACTCCCTTCCGCCCGGTTCACCTGCAATCCGTTCTGCTACTTCCTTCTGAAACATGCCAACAACTTCAGGAATTTTTGAACGATGATCAAGCACTTTAAATAAAATTTGTGTTGAAATATTATAGGGGAAATTCCCTATGATGGCAAAATCGGTATCAAATATTTTCTCCAAATCAATAATCAGGAAATCGTTATTAATAATATCGTTTTTATGATCCGGATATTTTTCCAACAAATAATCTGCGGAGTCCCTGTCAATGTCAATTATTTTCGTTTTTATATTCTTTCTGGCAAACAAAAAATCTGTCAGTATTCCCATCCCCGGACCTACTTCAAGTACATGGCTGCATTTCTCCGGCAGCACAAGTGTATCAACAATGCTTGAGGCTATTGCAGGATCTATCAGGAAGTGCTGTCCCAGACTTTTTTTCGGACTGACATTTTTCATTCAGTCTACGGTTTCAAGCAGCGTACGGAAGGCTACAAATTTATCCTTGTAACGATTGTTGTGTTCTCCACGCAAAGCCGGAGCATAAATATCCTGATATTGCAAATACTTCTCCATGCTTTCACACCAATACTGAAAACTGTAAGTATGTCCGCCGGAATCTTCATCACCAAGTACGCGAAGAATTTTGTTTTCTTTGAACAAACCGGTACGCATTACATCAGGAACATGACATGTTTTCATCCATTCAAGCCATTCATCGTGAACAGACTTTTCAATATTAATGGTTACGTTGTAGATTATCATTGTTGTTTCCGGTAATTCGATTTAAGTTAGATTACGATTTGCTTTCTCAATAATAAAATAAAATATATAGAAAGTAATATGAAATTCAAAGGAATCAATTGAGAATATCACCCCTTAAAGCGCGGAATCGTTTTCTTGCCTCCACTGCAAACAAACTGCCCGGGTATTTAATTAACAATTCCTGATAGAGCTCCATAGCCTTTGTTTTATCTTTAATTTTGTTTTCATACAATTCAGCACGGTTGTACAAAGCATCATCGGCAATTACACTGGCACTGTCGCGGGTGATGATCTTTTGATAGAGAGAATCCTCTGCCAGCCAGTTTCTTTTTTTATCCATGATCTGTGCCTGTTTAAACCAGGCATCGTCGACAAGAGAGTGATCCGGAAAATTTTTAAGCAACGTATCAAGCACAAGCAATGCATCGTCGTTTTTATTTCTGTAAGTCAAAAGATCTGCCCGTGAATAAATAAGCAAAGCATCTGTAGTTGAATCCATGCCCATGTTATCGCTGATAAGAAGTGAAAGTGACAAAGCATCGTTAGCGATAAGCTGAGAAGTTGCTGATTTAAGAACATCAAGCTGTGCTTGTGCCCATTCAAAATCACCGCGGAAATAATCTAAACGTGCGGCACGGAATTTTGCTTCCTGACCAAGAGGATCATTCTTAAAATCCTTATCTACCTGCTTATACAAGAGATCAGAGTCCCAGACATTTCCTGTAAAAAGATAAATATCAGCCAGCTCAAGTTTGCATTCTGCTTTTGTATTATTACTTATTCCCGGCATTTCAATTGTTTCTTCAAGATCATTAATTGCCGTATCGATCCGGTCGAGATAAAAAGCATTTAGATGCGCCAAGCCGCGTATAAGCGTGGCAGTGCGAGGAGATCTTCCCAACTCTTTTAAAGTAGATTGATAATCACTTTCAAGTCTCCGGAGATCTTCAGAAACATAAATATTATTCTCCGTAATTTTTTTATTCAGTGAGTTCAACAAACCAATTCTGGCCGGCACATAGTTGACATTGAATGATCCTTTATCAATAATAAATTGATAACATTTTACGGCAGCGTCGTAATTGAGATTCGACTCGGCCATGTTTCCAATATTGAAAACCCTGCTCCCATCATCTTTGCTTCTTTTTTCAAGGGCTTTGGCCTGAATAAAAGCGGAATCAAAATCTTTCTGCTGGAGGAAAAACCAGATAAGCATTTCAGAATATTCCGAACGATCAGGATTCCTTTGAATACGCCGCAGCAGCGCTGTTCTTAAAATATCATTCCTTGAATTGTCGGGGTCAAAGCCAATACGTGACTGAAGAATATTTAATACATTTTGCTGAAGCATTGGATTTTCGCCTACTGCATCCAGGTATTCTTCAGTCATATTTTTGAAATCACCTTTTTGGTAATAAATCTCAGCCATTTCAAAATTGAAAGAATAATTGTCTCGTGTTAATTTTTGACCTTCAAGGTAGGTTTGCAAAGCATAATCAAGCTCCTGACGCTGTAAAAAAGCATTGGCAAGACTTATAATTGAACCCTGATCGTTGGTAATTCCTTTCAATGCTTTTTCATATTGTTGCTTTGCTTTATCTTTTTCGCCTTTGGAGTCGTAAACAAAACCAAGGTCAACGAGATATGCAGGATAATCGGGTATCCTTTTTATCAGTTTCTTAATGAGCTTTTCTGCATTGTCGTATTGCTTCATAGCCAATAAACAGCGAAGGTATTGGGAATAGGTTCCATCAGGATCCACACTCATAAGTCTTTCATAGATGGATGCCGCTTTTTCATACTCTGAATTATTAAGGTATTGATCTGCCAATTGTCTTTCCTGAGGACTTTGCGCAAAAGCGCCGAAAGAAAAAATGCCAAGAAATAAAAACAAAAAAACAAAAATCCTTAACAAGACTTTTTCCAATAAAAAAAATTTACTTCTATGTATTACCATTTTTAATTTACAATTAACTCAACCTGCATTTTAAATACTTTACACTTTTCATGTGACACCATTATATTTTATCAAACCCCGTATATGCCCTTAAAGCATCCGGTATAGTAACGCCGGTTTCGGTCTGATTATTTTCCAGTAAAGCAGCAACAATTCTTGGTAAAGCCAATGCACTTCCATTCAATGTATGGGCCAAAACGGGCTTATCAGATCCGCTTCGGAAACGCAATTTCATCCTGTTAGCCTGAAACGATTCGAAATTGGAAACGGAACTTACCTCCAGCCACTTTTTCTGAGCTGCAGAATACACTTCAAAATCATACGTAAGGGCACTGGCAAAACTCATATCACCTCCACATAACCTTAAAATGCGAAACGGTAGCTGAAGTGAGCGGAGAAGAGAAGAAACATGTTCTACCATTTGCATTAACGTTTCATAAGATTTATCTGGGTGCTCAATATGTACTATTTCTACTTTATCAAACTGATGTAAACGGTTTAGGCCGCGTACATCTTTACCATAACTACCGGCTTCCCGTCGAAAGCAAGGTGTATAAGCACACATTTTTACCGGCAACTCCTCCGATTTTAAAATTACATCCCTGTAAATATTCGTAACAGGAACTTCCGCAGTAGGAATCAAATAATATTCATCTAAAGAAACATGATACATCTGTGAATCCTTATCGGGCAGCTGTCCTGTTCCAAAACCGGAGTCCTTGTTTACCAATATAGGGGGTTGAATCTCTTTATATCCAGCCTCAACAGCCTTATCTAAAAAATAATTTATAAGTGCCCGCTGTAACCGTGCACCCTTTCCTTTGTAAACAGGAAAACCTGCGCCGGTGAGCTTAACCCCTAATTCAAAATCTATAATGTCGTATTTTGCTGTTATCTCCCAATGAGGAATAGCAAAGGCCCCTAAGGTCGGAATATGTCCTTCTTCGGCAATTACAACATTATCTTCAGGAGTTTTCCCTTTAGGCACCTGGGACGATGGAATATTGGGCAGTTTTACAAGTTCAGCGTTTAGTTTTTCCTCCAAATCATTCAATTCAATTTGAAGTTTTGCAGAACTTTCTTTCAACGTTCCACTCTCCATTTTAAGTGTGTCGGCATCCGCTTTTTTACCGCCTTTATAAAGATCTCCAATTTGTTTTGCAAGGGTATTTTGCTGAAATAAAAGCTGATCCAGTTCATTCTGAACCTTTCTACGACTTTCGTCAATGGATAGAATTTGTGCAATTATTGTTTTAGCATCAAAATTCTTTACTGAAAGTCTTTCAATAATAAAGTCGCTTTTTTCCCGTATTAAACTGATCTGAATCATAAAGAATAAATAGATTTTGACAAAAATAAGCATTCAAATGTCATAGAAATTGAAAAAGATACATTTATCATTGTTGACTATTTCATTTCCTTTTTACCGGTTAGTTGAGTTACTCTAAGCGAACTACAAAACTTGCAAAACCATGTCTTTTGAGAAAAAAGTTTGCTTTTTATTTGACCCTCTTTAGAAATTAGCCCAATTTTAGAGTTTTCCTCTAATTTTCATGTTTTAACCAACCATTTTAACTATTTTGTAATCTATTAATACAGGACAAAATAATATCGTGTTAGAAAGTGAAGATATACTTATACAGAAGTGTATTGAATGGAAGACGTCCGCTCAAAACAGTCTCTATGAAATGTATTCTTCAAAAATGCTTGCACTTTGCTTCCGATACTCCAGAAACCGTGAAGAAGCAGAGGATACCATGCACGAAGGCTTTATGAAAGTATTTGAAAATATACATAAATTTAGAAAAGAAGGTTCATTGGAAGGCTGGATTAGAAAAATAATGTACAATACTGCAATCTATAAATTCCGCCAAAGAAAAGACACAGAAAATACTGTCAGCATCGATACTTCTTATTTGAATTTATCGAATCATTCTTCAGAAGAAACATTAAGCAATATTGGCGCAAAAGAACTTATAGGTTTAATACAAAAATTACCTCCACGCTATCAAATGGTTTTCAATTTATATGTGTTTGAAGGATTAAAACACAGAGAAATAGCAGAACATCTTGGTATAACAGAGGGAACATCAAAATCTAATCTATCTGATGCACGAGCAATCCTTCAGAGAGAAGTAAATAAAACAAAAAAAATTCCGGGTATTGTTACCCAAGAAAATGGAAGATAATTCAAACATAGACGATCTTTTTCGCTCTGAGATAGAGCCTTTCCGAATGGAACCTTCGGAAAAGAGCTGGAATTCTCTTCAGGCTGAATTGGCAAAGAAACGATCAGCCGCCATCAGAAAGCGCAGGCTTGGCTGGTTTTCTGCTTCAGTGTTTTTATTGATACTTTCTTATACTTCTTATAAATATTTTTCATCTGAAAATTTAACAGATAAAAAACTAAAAAATAATATTGAAATAAATTCTGAGGACAGCAATCATGATAATTCATCTGTCAATAATACTGCTCCAGTAAAAAACAACACCGTACAAAATTCTTCTGAAAGCATTGCAAGTAAAGAGTCGGCTGAAAATAATTCTAATTCTGCTAGTTTAAATACTTCGGCGAATCAGGAAACCTCTACTAAAAAATTATCAAATGCTTCAGGGAACATTTCCGGTTCTACCGTTCAAGTTAATTCTGATAATCAGAAAAAAACTCCTGCGAAATCAGCAACTGTAGCATCTTCAACTGTGGGATCGAAAACCGCTAATGATAAAATTGCTTTAGCTTCCGCAGACAACAGCAGTGTTGTAAAAAAGAGTGTTAATAATTCTGTGGTCAAAATACAGCAAAAAAATACTAAAGAAACTGCTTCCAATACTAATACAACATTGGCTAAGAAGGCATCGGATGTAAATTCTATTTCAAAATCTTCTGAAAAAATCAACCCTACGGAAGCAACTGCGTCTCTTGGTTTAATTAATGAAAAATTACCGGACAATTCAGCGGAAAGTAATAATCCTTTAGAAAAACCAGAGGTTAACTCTTCTTCAGATAAATCACAATTGTCAGAGAATAATATTTCTACAACAATTACTACTGAAAGTGAGCAGGGAACAAAAGCAGTAATAAGTAACTCAAATCCAACGTCAGGATCAGAACAAGCAAAATCATCTGAAATTCTTTCTGATCAAAAAATAAAGGATAATGACATCGTTGTAAATGATGCATCAAAGAAAACATCTCAGGACGAAAAGTCTCCAATATCTGCCCTTTCTCAATCTCAAACCAGTAGCACAGAAATAACCAAAGACGCGCCCCTTGCACAAGAACCTTCTAAAGCAATTGAATCCGATAAATCAGAAGCTATCAATGTTGTTAATAATATAAATGCAACGAATGATACGAGTGCAATAAATAAAGACAAATCAATTTCTTTCTTTAAGAAAGTAATGCATCGTCTTTCAGCTGATATTTACTACTCTCCTGATTATGTTAAAAGCTCTTTGAAAACGAATGATTCTTATACGGGTAGTGCTTCAAAAAATCCTGATGATTATGCTGATCAGGTTGCCGATTTCTCTTATTCCACAGGATTTAATCTGGGATTCGACATAACAAAAAAATGGAGCATTCGTTCAGGAATTTCATTTTCCACATTTTCTCAATCAGCTGTTTATAATACCCTTCAGGTAATTGCTGACTCAGTTTATAAAGAACAGCACGGTCATCACGGTTCTTCCGGTCACGGACACGGCGGACATCATAACCATGAGCCACCTAATCAAAACAATGATCATCATTATGTAATTCATACTCCCTGTGGAGCAATAGATCTGCACCAGGAACCATCACAATTTAGTCATGGCGGGTCACAACCGATAAACGGACAAACTGTATCATTTAAAACTGAGACATCTGAGACCATTCATTTTATTTATATTCCTATTACAGTTCGATATGAATTTGGAAAAAGAAAACTCTCCTATTTTGTTGAGGGAGGCGGTGCATTTAATATGGTAAATAAAGATGTTGTTAAGGTTACAGTTAACGATGCTTATGTAGAAGAAAATAATTTTGATGGCCTGAATTCATTCAACTACAGCCTTCTTTTAGGAGCAGGGGTGAATTATAATTTTTATAAGGGATTAAGTACATTCCTAAAACCTTCTTTAAGATATTCAATTACTCCTATCAATGATAACAATCCATTGTATTCATATCCTTATTATTTGGGAATAGGAGTTGGATTTTCTATACACTTTTAACTAAAATAAAAAATATTAGCGTTAAACCATTCTTTTCCTAAAGAATCAAAAAAAAAGTAATTCTTTACCCAACTAATCCTTTTTTACCCTTATCTACATATATAACTACAATTAATTTAATAACATCAAATAATTTTTAATACTAAATCTAACCAAAAATGAAAAAACAAACTTCAAACATCAGCAATTGGATGCTTAGCTTTTCTGCTGCTTTCCTTTTATTAGTACTCAGCCTTCCTGTTAAGGCTCAATTTCCTTTACCAGGCCCGGGTGGACATAATGGACACGGACATAATGGAATTCCGGGTGGTTCAAATCCGGGTAATGGCGGACAGAACGGACACGGTCATGGCAACCCGCATCACCCTATGCCGTGCAACGCTCACTTTTCACAACACCGCGATACCATTACAAATGGTATAGTATTTAAAAATGCTCCGGGTTCAGGTGCTGCAACGTTTGCATGGGATTTCGGTGATGGATCTACTTCCACATCGGCAAATCCTGCTCATGCTTATGCTGCCGCAGGTACGTATTATGTATGTCTTACAGTAACAGATACCGTTGGTGGTGGATGTTCTAATACATCATGCGACAGTGTACGTGTATTTACACCTGCACCTCATTGCAAGGCAAAATTCAATCATTGGCTGGATACCGTTCCTAATGGAGTTCGCTTCAGATCGCATGGTAATTCATTCGGCGCAACGTATGCATGGGATTTCGGTGATGGTTCTACTTCTTCAGCTGCAAACCCTAACCACGCTTATGCAACTGCTGGTACTTATTATGTATGCTTAACTGTTTCCAATACTAATGCAGGTGGAACTTGCAGCGATACCCGTTGCGATAGCGTTCGTGCTTTCACTCCGGCTCCACGTTGCAATGCTCATTTTAATGCCAAAAAAGATTCAATTGCAAATGGCCTTCGTTTCTCCACTAAGAAAAACTCTTGGGGTGCAACATATGCATGGGATTTTGGTGATGGCTCTACTTCTTCTGACCCAAGACCTTCTCATACGTATGCTGCTGCAGGAACTTATTATGTTTGCCTGATTGTCAGCAATTCAAATGCCGGTGGTTCTTGTGCCGATACTGTTTGCGACAGTGTAAATACAAATATGCATGGCCACGGTCATCATCCTTTTAAATTAAGTTCAGGTGTTGAAAGCGTTTCTGCTTCTGAAGCAGTTGTTGCAATCTATCCAAACCCAATGGTTGACAATGCCACACTTCATATTGAAAACACTTCAGGAAATGTTGTTTTCCGTGTATTCCAGATTAACGGTCAGCTTGCTTTCACTAAAAATTTAGGTAATGGCGACTTTACCCTTTCTAAAGAAAATCTTTCTCAAGGATTATATTTCTATTCTGTAGAAGATGGCAGCTCAACTGTTGCCAGAGGAAAGTTCAGAGTAAATTAATTACATTGGTTTAATTGTTAAAGCCATCTTCCGAAAGGGAGGTGGCTTTTTTTTGTATTGAATCCTATTTTTATATTTGAACCTTCAATACAAACTCCGGCTTATGATAAACACCTCCACACTTACCTTCTTGCGCAACCTGAAAAAAAATAACAATAAAGAATGGTTTGATAAGAATAAAGACAAGTACCTGGCTGCAAAAGACGATGTTGCAGAACTAACAGATGCTTTGCTCAAGGAATGCAGCCGTTTTGAAAAAGGACTTTCCGGTCTTACTTCTAAAGATTGCATATTCCGTATTTACAGAGATGTTCGCTTTTCAAAAGATAAAAAACCATATAAAAACAATTTGGGAGCCAGCTTAAATGTTGGCGGAAAGAAAGTTCAGAATGCAGGATATTACTTGCACATCGAACCCGGTGGCTCATTCTTTGCCGGAGGTATTTGGATGCCGCCCGGTGATCAGCTTAAAAAAATAAGACAGGAAATAGATTATAATGGAAAAGAATTTAATAAGATTCTTTCCAATAAGGATTTTAAAAAACTTTTTACCGGACTCGATAAATCATATCAATTAAAAACAACTCCCAAAGGTTATGATAAATCACATCCGGATATAGAATCATTAAAGTTAACCAGTTTTATTGTTTGGCATCAGTTTTCCGATAAAGAAGTAGGTAATAAAAAATTCATTGCCCGGCTTGGTAAAGGCGCAAAAATTATGAAGCCTTTGATTGATTTTTTAAATACAGCTATGTCGTAGAGATGGAATTTTCTTAACAACCGATTACATTCAAAATAAAATTGCCACGAATGCATGAATAATACCATTCGTGCATTCGTGGCATACTAAAAAAAAATTGGAAACCCGAAATCCTTCGATTTCAAATTTCCAATTTCAGTATACTGAATATTTTTTAAGCTTCTCCTATAGGAAGAACAGACACATAACTTTTCTCATTTGCTTTTTTACGGAAAACAACAGTGCCTTCTGTTAATGCAAACAGCGTGTGATCTTTTCCAATGCCAACATTTTCACCCGGGAAATGACGTGTTCCGCGTTGGCGAACAATAATATTTCCTGCAATTGCATGTTGTCCACCGAACATTTTTATGCCCAGACGCTTGCTATGTGATTCACGACCGTTTCTTGAACTACCGACTCCTTTTTTATGTGCCATGACTAATTATTTTTATATTGAATGAATGATTATTAAATACCGGAAATGCTTTCAATTTGTATACGCGTCAAATCCTGACGATGACCAGATTGTTTTTGATATCCTTTACGACGCTTCTTTTTAAAGATAATTACTTTATCGCCGCGAACGTGGCCGATAATCTTAGCTTTAACACTGGCACCTTTCAGGGAAGGCATACCTATTTTTACCTTGCCATTATCTTCAGCCATTACTATGTCGTTGAATTCAAGTGTTTTACCTTCTTCTCCGACTAAACGGTGAACGATAACCTGCTGGTCTTTTTCGACCTTAAATTGCTGGCCTGCTATGTTTATTATTGCATACATACTTATAGTTCTTATCCTCTGAATTTTAAGGGATGCAAATGTAATAAATTAATTCTTTAATCAAAAGGGTTTTTTTAACGTTTTTTTGATGCAAATCCGCCTATTTTCACCTATTAAGATATTCAGTTTTGAAAAATATAAAAGTCCTACTTTATACCTATTTGTTGATCTTTGCATTTTCCTGCAAAAAAATGTCTGATCAAAATAAAAACCACCTGAGTGGGGAGACTAGTCTTTACCTTATTCAGCACTCCAATAATCCTGTTAACTGGTATCCCTGGTCTGATATGGCCTGGGAAAAAGCAAAAAAAGAGAATAAACTTGTTCTTATTTCCATTGGCTACTCCTCCTGTCATTGGTGCCACGTCATGGAAAAAGAATGTTTCATGGATGAGAAGACTGCGCGAATCATGAACGACAATTTCGTTTGCATTAAGGTAGACAGAGAAGAAAGACCCGATATCGATCAGGTATATATGACAGCAGTTCAACTAATGACAGGAAGCGGCGGCTGGCCGTTAAATTGTTTTGCTTTACCCGATGGCAGACCTATTTACGGTGGAACCTATTTTCCGAATGACAAATGGCAGGAAATTCTTCTCAACCTGAAAGATTTCTACAATAAAAATCCTGATAAGGCAGCAGAATACGCTCAGGAACTTACTCTGGGAATCCATCAATCTGAAATTATTTCTGCTTCAAAAGATACTCACACATTTTCACCGGACAGTGTAAAAAAAGCGATTGACGTTTGGAAAAACTATCTTGACAATACAGAAGGAGGCCCTTCCAGAACGCCAAAGTTTCCTTTGCCTAACAATTACCAATTTCTTTTGCGTTATGCTTCTGCGCATGCAGATTCATTGCTACTTGACCATGTGAATCTGACACTAAAGAAAATGGCATTTGGCGGAATCTATGATCATTTGGCCGGTGGCTTTGCACGTTATTCGACAGATTCTCTGTGGAAAATTCCGCACTTTGAAAAAATGCTTTACGATAATGCACAACTTATATCATTGTATTCCTCTGCTTATAAATTTACACGAAATGAACATTATAAAAATGTTGCTGAAGAGACCATTCAGTTTTTACTTAGGGATATGTCGGATGGAGAAGGCCGTTATTTTTCAGCCATCGATGCAGATTCAGAAGGTGAAGAAGGAAAGTATTATGCCTGGTCTATCGATGAAGTAAAAAACATTGAACTTCCTAAATGCGGAAAAGCTGATCCCTTCAAGGTTTTCTCCGACTATTATTGCATGAATGACATTGGTTATTGGGAGAATAAAAAATATGTATTGTTCCGCAGGAACTCCGATGAAGAAATAGCATTATTGAATTCAGTTTCCGTTAATGAATTATCAAATTTTATATCGAAAGCAAAACTAGTTTTATTAAAAGAAAGAGAAAAAAGAGAAAAGCCTGTTACAGATAAAAAAATAATTGTTTCGTGGAATTGTATTCAAGTATCTGCCCTTTGTTCTGCCTATCAGGCTTTCGGAAATGAAAGCTATAGGAAAGAAGCCATTAAATCCATGAACAAAATTTTGCAAGAAGCGTCTTCTGATGAGCACAGTCTGCTTCATGTAATCAAATCAAAAACAAAAAATGTAAATGGCTATATGGAAGATTACGCTTTTGCTATTTCCGCCCTTATTAATCTTTACGAAATTACATTTGATGAACGCTGGCTTACAAAAGCTAAAAATTTTACAGACTTTACCCTTAAACATTTCTATGATGATGCAGAGGGCCTTTTTTGGTTTACCTCAGACCTTGATGAGAAATTAATTGCACGAAAAAAAGAAATCTCCGACAATGTAACTTCTTCGTCAAACTCTGAAATGGCTAATGCTTTGTTCAAACTTAATGTGCTTTTCGAAGAAAAAAGATATGGAGAAATTTCTGCCCGTATGTTAAAAGCAGCAGAAGGAAACATTCTCCGTTATCCCTCCTCCTATTCCAATTGGCTGAATCTGATGATGAATTTTACCAATCCAACCGATGAAATTGTTATTACCGGGGAAAAAGCTGATGAAGAGAGGAAAATATTATCTTCATACTACCTGCCACAAGCAATTTTTTGTGGTAAAATCGATAATGGCGGTAACCTGCCCTTACTTCAAAACCGTTTTCAACAAGGTAAAACGCTGATTTACATTTGCCGAAACAAAACCTGTAAACTTCCTGTTGAAAACAGTCAATTAGCCCTTGCTTCATTGACCGCTAAATGAGGTCACTTTAAACTGTTAATTAATCCTTTTAAAAAGTCATCAGGAATGCTAATCTTGTTTCTATTTTAGCGGAAACTGATACTAATTTTTATTGCAATAATTTCAGACTTATATGGAACGTATTAATAAACTTCTTGTAGCCAATCGCGGTGAAATAGCGATTCGTATACTTCGTGCAACTTCTGAACTTGGAATAAAAACAGTTGCTATTTTTACCTATGAAGACCGTTATTCACTGCACCGTTTTAAAGCAGACGAAGCTTACCAGATAGGGAATGACGATGACCCTTTAAAACCCTATCTGGATATTGAAGAAATCATTCGTACAGCAAAACAAAATAAGGTTCAGGCTATTCATCCCGGGTATGGTTTTCTTTCGGAGAATGTACAGTTTGCCAGACGTTGTGCTGAAGAAGGTATAATTTTCGTCGGACCAAAGCCTGAAGTGATGGAGCAATTGGGCGATAAGGTTAAATCAAAAATTGCTGCTCGTGCCTGTGGAATTCCTGTTATCGAAGACAATAAAGAAAAACTTATATCCTACGACATCGCTTTGAAAGAAGCGAAGCGAATTGGTTTCCCTGTAATTCTTAAAGCAAGCGCAGGCGGTGGCGGAAGAGGCATGCGCGTCATACACCACGAAGAAATGCTGGAAAAAGCTTTTCGTGATGCAAAAAATGAAGCCGGAAATGCTTTTGGCGACGATACCATTTTTGTCGAAAAATATGTAGACAATCCAAAGCATATTGAAGTTCAGATTCTCGGTGATAACAACGGAAATATCGTCCATCTTTTCGAACGCGACTGCAGCATTCAACGCCGGTTTCAAAAAGTTGTTGAAGTGGCGCCTGCTCCTTCCCTTAAAAAAGAAACAAAAGAAAAATTATATGCTTATGCATTAAGTCTGGCAAAATATGTTGATTATAACAATGCCGGCACGGTTGAATTTCTTGTCGATGAAGATGAAAATATATTCTTCATAGAAGTAAATCCGCGTATTCAGGTTGAACATACTGTGACAGAAGAAGTAACTGGAATTGACATCGTCCGCAGCCAGATATTAATTGCTGATGGATTTCCACTCGAATCGACAGCTATCGATATTCAAGGACAATCATCCTTGAAATGCAATGGCTTTGCAATACAATGCAGGATTACAACGGAAGACCCGCAAAATGAATTCAAACCTGATTACGGAACTATTGTTGCTTACCGTCACTCAGGAGGATTTGGTATCAGGCTTGATGAAGGCAGTTCGTATCAGGGGGTAAAAGTATCGCCTTTCTTTGACTCCATGCTTGTAAAGATTACTGCAAGTGGAAGAACGCTTAAAGGAACTCAAAGACGCCTCTTGCGTGCATTGAGCGAATTCAGAATTCGCGGTGTTAAAACGAATATTCCATTTTTGGAAAATGTTTTAAAGCATCCGGAATTTGAAAGCGGTAAAGCAACTGTTCGTTTCATTGACAAGCATCCCGATCTTTTCATTTTTGCAGCTAAGCAGGACCGTGGCACAAAAATTTTAAAATACCTTGCTGATGTTATGGTAAACGGAAATCCTGATGTAAACAGAATTGATCCTCACAAAGTGTTCGGTCACCCAAAAATTCCTGCTTTTGATAAGACGAAGACCGTTACACCGGGAACCAAACAAATGCTTGATTCCATGGGCGCTGAAAAGTTTTCCAAATGGCTTAAGCAAGAAAAAAAGATTCAGTTTACCGATACAACATTAAGAGATGCGCATCAATCCTTACTGGCAACGCGCTTTCGTACGCAGGATATGGTCAAAGCAGCAGAAAGTTTCGCTCACCATCATCCTGAGATTTTCTCCATGGAAGTGTGGGGTGGTGCAACGTTTGATGTTGCACTTCGCTTCCTGCACGAATGTCCTTGGAAAAGACTGCAGGCATTCCGCAGTGCTATTCCAAATATTCTTTTGCAAATGCTGATACGTGGATCCAATGCCGTTGGCTATACATCGTATCCTGATAATCTCGTAGTAAAGTTTATAGAAAAAAGTTGGGAGAATGGCATTGACATATTCAGGATTTTTGATTCACTCAACTGGATTGACAGCATGAAGGTAAGTATCAATGCCGTCAGAGAACGTACAGGAGGAATAGCAGAAGCATGCATTTGTTATACGGGAGATTTTATGAATCCGAAGCGTCAAAAATTTTCTCTTCAATATTACCTTGACCTTGCCAAACAAATGGAAGATGCAGGTGCACACATCCTCGGCATTAAAGACATGGCTGGACTTTTGAAACCGTATGCAGCAGAAATACTGGTCAGTGAATTAAAGAAAACTGTATCTATTCCCATTCATCTTCATACCCACGATACATCATCAATTCAAAATGCTACTTATCTGAAAGCCATTGAAGCAGGCGTTGATGTTGTTGATGTTGCTTTGAGTTCGCTTTCCGGATTAACATCACAGCCTAACTTTAATGTGCTTGTTGAAGTTTTGAAAAATACTCCTTATGCTGTTGATATAAACGTTGAATCGCTCAATGAGTTTTCGAATTACTGGGAAACGGTACGTGAGTATTATTATCCGTTTGAATCGGGATTGATGGCCGGCACGGCAGAAGTGTACAAGCATGAAATTCCCGGCGGACAATATTCTAATTTGAAACCGCAAGCAATTTCACTTGGACTTGCTTCGCAGATGGATGATATTAAAAAAGGATATGAAGAAGTAAATGTATTGTTCGGCGATATTGTAAAAGTAACGCCATCCTCCAAAGTTGTGGGAGACATGGCTATGTATTTAGTGACTAATCACCTCTCTGCTGAAGATGTTTTCAAAAAAGGCGATACACTTTCCTTTCCTGAATCTGTAAAGAGTTTATTCAGAGGTGACCTCGGACAACCTTTTGGCGGATGGCCGAAAGAGTTGCAGAAAATTGTACTGAAGGACGAAAAGCCTTATACCGATCTTCCCAATGCACACTTGAAACCAATAGACTTTGAAAATGAATTTGAAGAATTTCAAAAAAAATTCGACCACTACCTCAGCTTTCTTGATTTTCTCTCCTGGAAATTTTATCCGAAAGTTTTCGAAGAATATTATTCCTTTACAAAACAATTTGGCGATGTAAGCCATCTGCCTACTCCTGCTTTCTTCTTCGGAATGAAAAATAATGAAGAGATTTTAGTAGATATAGGAACAGGAAAAACACTTATCATACGTCTGCTTTACATAGCCGATCATACCGATGAATCTGGAAATAGGGCAGTATATTTCCGGCTGAATGGTCAGACACGTTCTTTGGAAATAAAAGATAGAAATGCTGTAGTAAAAAAGGTAATGCATCAAAAAGTTTCCGGTGACAAACAAATAGGTTCTCCATTACAGGGAAGACTTGCAAAAATTTTTGTGAAGAATGGTGAGGCTGTTAAGAAAAATGCGCCTTTGTTTACCATTGAAGCGATGAAGATGGAAACTACTATTACTGCTCCGAGAGATTTGAAAATTGAAAGGATTGTTTTAACAGAAGCAACGATGGTGGAGACGGATGATTTAGTGATGGAAATTGTCTGAACCTTAATATTAGGATTATAGGCTTATGAGGAATTATATAATTTGGCTTATTTTATTATGTCCTATCCAATTAAGTGCGCAAGGGATAAATACTCTTTGGTGCTTGGGATATGACAATCAAAGTGGTACTCCTGTTGGCGGTTTTGATATGAATTTTATTTCCGGAAGCTTAAACATTACTACTAAAAGTCGTAATATTAATTATGGAGACGTATCCGCCACCATTTGTGATAGCAACGGTCAAATGTTATTCAGTAGTAATGGTGCCTTCATTATTAATGCTTTGGGAGATACGATGTTGAACGGTTCAGGATTGAGTCCATCCTATTATACCAATAATCATAGATGGAGTGGTTTGTGGATACCTCAATCGGTAATTATTATTCCGAAGCCAGGAAGTACCACTAATTATTATTTAATACATAGTACAATTGATGATAGCGTACAATATGCATATCACATTTATTATTCTGAAATTGACATGACACTGGACAATGGTTTGGGTTCAGTGATATCAAAGAATAATATTCTTTTAAACGATACTTTGAACCCGGGGTTAATTACAGCAGTAAAAAATGCCAATGGAAGAGACTGGTGGTTCGTGGTCCACCAATCAATAACTAATAGATATTATATTTTTGGGTTAGATCCCTACGGGATAAATTATTATGCTTCAGATACAATAGGAGAAATAAGAAGACCTGCCAATGGCCAATCCTGCTTTTCCCCTGACGGCAGTAAATTCGCTGTTTACGATGCAAGGAATGATTTGGACATAATGGATTTTGATCGTTGTTCAGGAGTTTTTAGCAATTGTATTCATGTTTCAATAAATGACAGCGCAGCCGGCGGAGGAGTTGCTTTCTCATCAAATTCCAAAGTGCTGTATGTTTCATCTACTGTTTATGTTTACCAGTTTGACATGGATGCGCCCGACATAGCCCTTTCAAAAACAACCGTAGCAGTATGGGATACAAATTATTCTCCATCCCCACCTGCGGCAACTACATTCTATCAGTCGCACCTAGCTCCCGATAATAAAATTTATATATGTTTTACAAATGGAACTTTGGATATTCATGTAATTGATTACCCAGACAGTATTGGTATGGCCTGCCATTTATGTCAACATTGTGTACATCTTCCTCGCTACAACGCAACTACAATGGTTAATCACCCAAACTATTTTCTTGGGGCAGAGCATGGATCAATCTGTGATAGTCTCACAAACGCCGTTCCAAACATTTCTACTTCTATTATATCCTTTAATTTATTTCCAAACCCTGCAAGAAGCGTTTTGTATATTACACAAAGCAACAAGGAAATAATAAAATTAATTTCAATCTTCAACTCCCTCGGTCAAGAGCAATTGATTAATTATTCATCAATTAAAAATGGTGAGTACATGGAAGTAAATATTTCATCCTTATCGCCGGGAATTTATTTTCTTGAGATGATGAGCGATAGACAAAAGGTTGTTAAAAAGTTTATAAAGGAGTAAGTTTTGATTAAAAAAGATATTTTGTTGACGATATTCCACAAATAAAAAAAATGCTTGGTTGCATTTTTATTTTTTAATCCAGGTTATTATTTAATTTTCCCTGCATTATACTCTTTCAAATAAAAAGGCTCAAACAATGCCAGGTTTTCAAATTGCTTTTCCATGAATTTTCTGTTGGCAATTCCTGCCATATGCAATGCTGAAGGAAAAACTTCGGGCAGAAAAATAAAAGGTGGATGCAAAATACTCCTACACTTCTCTGCTCCATCACCAAAAAAATATATCTCTCTGAATTCGCTAATATCCGAATAGAACTCAGGTGTTACAATTTTTGCTTCTATAGGCTGAATACCTTTTAATTGCGAATTGAATAAAGCACAGTAAACTTCCATCCTTCGTGCATCAATCATCGGACAAAAAAGAGAATCATTTTTTGTTGGATTGATATGAGTTAATGCACCTACAGTCATCGCTTCGAGTGTGGAAATACTAATCAGAGGTTTATCAGCAGCAAAGCACAATCCTTTTGCAACACTAACTCCAATACGTAAACCTGTATAAGAACCGGGACCTGAACTCACTGCAACAGCATCTAAACTGTTAAGTTTGACACCGGCTTCATTCAGCACTTCAGAAATAAAAACGGTAAGCTTTTCAGCATGACTATAACCAAGAGAAGTTTCACGGGAAGCTAAAATAGTATCGCCATTACAAAGAGCAACAGAACAGATGCCGGTGGCAGTCTCAATGCAAAGAATCATTTTATTTTTTGCCTGAAGAATAAAGATCTTCCTTTCTTACTTTCTCAATCTTATCTCCGTCTTTTAATTCTCTTGCAATTAAATTGTATGGAGCAGATACTACTTCTTGTCCTTCCTTTAATCCGCTTACAATTTGTATGTACATATTATCCTGAATTCCGGAAACAACCGGTACAAATTTGACATGATCGCCCTCTAATACAAAAACACATTCTATATCCTTCTTCTCTTGTTCAACAGGTTTGTCTTTGTCGTAAGTAACTTTTACGTCACCATTATCATCTCCCATATCATTGTTATTGTTTTTGCTTTTAAAAGATGCTTTGTCGGTTGTATCTCTGGTTGTGACAGCTTGAATGGGGACAGCAAAGATATCGGCAACACGCTTCGTGCGGATATCAACCGTAGCAGACATTCCGGGATGAAAAATACCTGCTTCAGGGTGATCGGGATCGGTAATGTCCTTATAGGAATCACGTAGGATGCGAACTTTAACAGTGAAATTAGTCACCTGATCGACAGTTATACCACTTACATTGGCTGAGTTTGCAACTTCAGTAACAATTCCCTTGAATTTTTTTCCAAGGTAAGCATCGACTTCAATGGTTGCTGTATCTCCAACGTGCACACGAACGATATCGTTTTCATTTACATCAACGTTTACTTCCATTTCATTGAGATTGGCAAGAACTAATATTTCTGTTCCTGCCATTTGTGATGTTCCTACAACCCTTTCGCCTTTTTCAACATTTAATTTAGAAATTGTTCCATCCACAGGAGCGAAGATTGTTGTCTTTAAAAGATTATCTTGAGCTTCCTTCAGCGACGCCTGAGAACTGTTAACCCCGAATTCTCCGGCATCTACATTTTGTTTAGCTGCTTCAACTTCTGCTTCTGCAACTTCATTGCCGGATTTTATATTTTCCCAATCCGAAGGAGATAAAAGTTTTTCATCAAACAATTTTTTCGAACGATCAAAAGTCAATTTCGATTTTTCAAATTGAGAACGTGCCTGCAAGAGGCGCGATTTAGCATTTTGCAAATTTGCTTTGGAAGAATTCACTGCGGCAACGGCACGATCGACATACGACTGATAAATATCAGGAAGAATACGGATTAACAATTGTCCTTTTGTTACCCTGTCACCTTCTTTCACTTTTAGTTCAACAATTTCCCCGGACACATCAGGACTTATTTTAACCTCAACTTCGGGCTGAATTTTTCCGCTGGCAGAAACAATTTCTACTATATCTCGCTTTTTTACTTTTTCAGTTGTAACTTTCTTCTTTTCCGCGCCGCCAATCCATCCGGCATTTTTACCGATAATTGTAAAAACAATTAATACTGACACAATAATAATCACCCATTTTAAGAGTGGATTTTTCTTTTTCATAATTTAAAATGACAATGGTTTACCCATATAAAAGTCCAGAACCTTAATCCTGAAAATATAATCGTATTTAGCCTGAAGCAGACTTGTTTGCGCATTGGCAAGGTTGTTTTTTGCAAGCAGGTAATCGTAAGAGTTTACCAATCCAAGCTCAAACCTTCGATTATTATAGTTATACAATTCCTCCATAGCATCAACAGAAAGTTTTCCTGCATTAAACTTTTTTTGAGCAGCTATTGCATCGGAAACAGCAACCTGAATGCTTTTGAATAAATTTTTCTTTGTCAATTCACTGTTCAACTTGCTTTGTTCCAAATTAATTCTGGCTCGTGAAATATTGGAGTGAACTGTCCAACCGTTAAATATGGGAAGCTGCAAAGAGACACCAATTGATTTTCCAAGGTTATTATCCCATTGATTCTTGAAAGGAATATCTTTTACAATAGTCTTGGAATTTGGAATTAATGTATAAACAGTTTCGCCTGAAGCGGTGAAACCTGTTGGTGAAGCAATAGGGGCAAGTTCAACAAACGAAACGTCTTTACTGGAATTAGAATAGTTGGTATTGACCGATCCTCCAAGGTACAAACGAGGATAAAGTCCGCCTTTTGCAGAGGCTAAACCTTTTTCGGCACTGCTTACTTTATAGTCAGCACTTTTAATATCGGGTTGGGAACTCAGTGCTGTATTATAAATTAAATCGACGTTGAACATTGCACTGTCGATTCCGGGAACAGAAAGCTCCGGACGAACTATTGAAAAATCTTTAATAGTATCCAGTTCCAACAATTGAGCAAGTGATAAAAGCGACTGTTCGTATTGTGATTGCGCCTGTACATAGGTCACGTCATCTGAAGCTACTTGCGCTTCAAGTTCAAGATAATTACCC
Source organism: Bacteroidota bacterium (assembly GCA_031417395.1). Lineage (GTDB taxonomy): Bacteria > Bacteroidota > Bacteroidia > AKYH767-A > 2013-40CM-41-45 > JADKIH01. The sequence continues at coordinate 42,405 of JANOVM010000004.1, forward strand.
TTATTCACAGAGCCCAGCTCGAACATTCTTTTCATTTTGTCGCGCTGAGTCTTACTTGCATCTATTCTGCTTTTTGAATTGTTCCTTAATTCTTCATTATAAAGAACCTGAAGGAAGGAATTAACAACATTAAGTTTAATATCGTTTTGTATCTTTTTTAATTCATTCTGACTTGAAAGGTAATTTAGCTTACTTTCTTTTAGCGTATTTTGCAATTGCATTCCTTCAAATAAAGTAAGGTTTGAACTCAGAGAAAATGAATTCGATTGAACTTGTTGAGTAGTGTAGGTATTTGTATAAGGGTCAATGCTACGTCCATAATAATAATTCTGCGAAGCATTACCGCTTACATTGGGAAGCATGGCAGCAGCACTTTGAGTAACCTGGATTTTATTTAAATCGTTACTCAATGAAGATTGCTTAATCTGAATATTGTATTGTAAAGCTCTGTCAATACATTGCTGCAATGTATATTTTGATTGTCCTTCTGCTTTAAAAAAGAACAATAAAAAAAATAATATGAATGAAATATTACGAAGCATTATTTTAAAATATTAGCTAACGTACAAAGCTTTTTGGAAAAATCCATTGGATTTGTAAAATCAGATGGCAAATCTAAACAATTAGCTGATTAGCCAAGCCAAATAGAAGCGGATTTTTTGATTAAAATGTAAAGAAAAAGTTAATTTTAACAAGGTAAAGTGGCATTTATGGCACGATTAAACTTCAAAATAATTCCCCGGATTTCTCCTTAACAGTTTATTTATAAGGATTTATAAACGTAAAGAGTTAGATCAATAAATAAATGCAATAAAAATCAGCAATTCAAATAATTATGCCGGTTCAATGTTCCAACAATAACTCCAAACTAATTTTCATAATATTTCCCATTGAATTGCATTTTAGAAAAACATTTTTTTTATAGTGAGCTGCGAGTTCAGATCTTAACTGAATAATTTTTTCTTGCTGAGAAACGGTATCCTTTTCCATTGCATCCAAAAGAGCCGATAATCGGTATCCTGATGTCTTTACCCTTTTTGCCATAAGAGAACGTTCTTCATGCTGATATTGAGATACTGTTTCCTTGTTCATGTACTTCACGCACAATTCAACATAAGGATTATTCTCTTTGAAATATTGAGGCAGATACAATGTTTTTTTCCCTTCATAACATTGCTGATCGAAATCGATTGCACGAAACCGAAATTGTGTATCGTCGAAATCTGCCGTCATGTCTATGATGAAATTATAGGAGCGCATATCACCCAGAAGCCTCACAAAACAGCGCTCATTGAACTTAATAAATTCTTTAGCAAGACGCGTTAAATTAACAGAACTATCTTTCAGATTGTTTCGGATAAATTGATCCCCCGGAATCCCAATAATATGTTCTTCGATGAGTGTATCGGCATTTACCATGTAGTTGATTCGGTTCGGAGAAAGTATGTCTTCAAATTCCAGTCCATAAACCCGGGAAGCATCGGCAAGTTTTACATAATAATAATCGTAATTGTCGTTGTATTGATTTTTAATTCGAATACGGAAAGGACGCGAATTGCCGAACGGGCAATAATCAATCCTGTCTACATACAAATGTTCCATGAAAGACATATTCCCCTCTACCTTCATCATAGCATACGTTTTGATAAGCTTATGATTCAGCTCTTCCATTTCCCCGGGCTGATAAAAAACAGTTTCCCACAGGGTATCCTCTCCTGCTTTATTTGTCAATGGAATAGAATACGTATAACGAAGCAAATCCTGATAATAAAAAGGCAAATCAGAAGTCCTTTCAAAATCTTCGAGGTACATAAATAGTTCTTCGCTGATTTTGTAGTTGACTTTCTTTTTGCTAATACTATTCACGGGGTAATTTGAGAATTTGAGAATTTGAGAATTTGAAAATGAGGTTAGATTAACAATTTAAGCACTAAGCAAGCACAGTACCCAACCATTTCTCCATAACATCGACGGGAAGGTTTTTTCTTTTGGCATAGTCTTCGAGTTGATCTCTTTCAATTTTACCGAGGCCGAAATAATGGGATGAAGGGTGGGCGAAATACAATCCGCTTACGGAAGAAGCAGGATACATGGCAAGACTTTCAGTAAGGGAAATGCCAACGAGTTTTTCTACATCGAGAAGTTTCCACAAGGTTTGTTTCTCTGTATGATCCGGTTGAGCAGGATAGCCGGGTGCAGGACGAATGCCCTGGTATTCTTCTTTGATCAGCTGATTGACATCGAGATTTTCATCGTGAGAGTATCCCCAGAGTTCACGACGAGTTCTGGCATGTAATAATTCTGCAAAAGCCTCGGCTAGTCTGTCGGCAAGGGCTTTCAACATAATGGCAGAATAATCGTCGTGATTTTTTTCGAATTGTTCAATGTGTTTTTCAATTCCAATACCGCTGGTAAGAGCAAAAGCACCTATATAATCTGTCTTTAAAGTTATTGGGTTATTGAACTCTACTGAAGAAATTGTTTTTCCATTAAGTACTTTTGGACGAATGAAATCTGACAGCGCAACATTCGACTGGCCTTCCGGCTTCTGTGATTGCTGGCGTAGGGTATGAAAGACAGCAGTTACATTACCTGTTTCATCGTATATTTCAATATCATCATCAATAGATAAAGCAGGGAAAACGCCTATGACAGCATTGGCAGTAATCCACTTTTCATCGACAATTCGTTTCAACATTTTTTGTGCATCTTCAAAAAGCTTTGTAGCTTCTTCTCCCCTAACCGGATCCTTTAAAATTTTCGGATAACTTCCTTTCATTTCCCAACTAATGAAAAAAGGTGTCCAGTCAATATACTTTATGATTTCTGCTAATGGATAATCGATAAAAGTTTTTCGGCCTGTAAATGCAGGTTTATAAATTTTCGATTTATTCCAGTCGATTTTTAATTTATTCTCTCGGGCTTTCATTAGCGGAAGTAATTTCGCTGCAGCTCTTGCATTCTTATGATATTCGCGTAAACGTGAATTTTCGTCTTTCGTCTTCTGGATAAAATCGCTTTTCTGATCTGCAGATAATAAACTGCTTACCACTGTTACACTTCGCGAAGCATCGTTAACATGAACAACAGGAAAAGTATAATTGGGTTCTATCTTCACTGCAGTATGTACCTTGGAAGTTGTAGCCCCGCCAATGAGCAATGGAATTGTAAATTTCTGACGATTCATTTCAGATGCTACGTGAACCATTTCATCGAGCGAAGGAGTGATCAATCCGCTTAAGCCAATGATATCAGCTTTTTCCCGTATTGCCGCTTCAAGAATTTTTTCGGCCGGAACCATTACGCCAAGATCAACAATGTCGTAATTGTTGCAAGCGAGAACCACACCAACGATGTTCTTTCCTATATCGTGTACATCACCTTTTACAGTTGCTAAAATGATCTTCCCTGCTTTACTGTTTGCTTCTGTCTTTTCTGCTTCGAGTAATGGAGTAAGAGAAGCAACAGCTTTTTTCATTACGCGTGCACTCTTTACAACCTGAGGAAGAAACATTTTCCCTGCGCCAAAAAGATCGCCGACTATATTCATTCCATCCATCAGAGGACCTTCAATTATATGTAAAGCCTTCGGATATTTCTTTACTGCTTCAGCCAGATCTTCTTCTATGAAATCTGTAATGCCTTTTACCAAAGCATGAGCAAGTCTCTTTTCAACAGGATCTTTTCTCCAGGCAATGTCCTTTTCTTCCTTCTGCATACCAGGACCCTTTATTCCGGCAGCAAGATTTAACAGTCGTTCTGTTGCATCGTCGCGTCTGTCGAGGAGAACATCTTCAACAGCATCGAGTAGTTCTTTTGGTATTTCGTCATAGACCTGGAGCTGACCGGGATTAACAATTCCCATATCCATTCCGGCTTTAATGCCGTGATATAAAAATGAAGAATGTATAGCTTCACGCACTTTATCATTACCACGGAAAGAAAAAGAAACATTACTTACACCGCCGCTTACTTTAGCAAGGGGAAGATTTGCTTTAATCCATTTAGTAGATTCAAAGAAATCAATTGCATTTCGTCTGTGCTCTTCCATACCTGTAGCAACAGGGAAAATATTAGGGTCGAAAATGATGTCTTGCGGAGGGAAATCGACAATCTCTGTAAGAATTTTATACGCCCGTGAACAAATTTCAATTCTTCTATCTAATGTATCTGCCTGACCTTTTTCATCGAAAGCCATTACAATTACTGCAGCACCATATTTCCTTACAAGTTTTGCCTGACGAATAAACTCTTCCTCCCCTTCTTTCATTGAAATGGAATTGACAATAGGTTTTCCCTGTGTGCATTTAAGTCCGGTTTCTATAACGGCAAACTTTGATGAGTCAATCATCAGAGGAAGTTTAGAAATATCCGGTTCCGAAGCAATGTAGTTAAGATATTTCTGCATAGCATGGTGAGCATCTAGCATTCCTTCGTCCATGTTTATATCGATGGCTTGGGCGCCGCCTTCTACCTGATCTTTTGCAACAGATAATGCTTCTTCATATTTATCTTCTTTGATAAGACGAAGAAATTTTTTAGAACCTGTAACATTTGTCCGCTCACCGATGTTCATGAAGTTTGATTCAGGTCTGAGTGTTACAGCTTCCAAACCACTTATACGCAAGTAGGGCTCTACAACAGGAACCTTTCTGGGCTTTATCGTTTTAGCCAGATCAGCAATTTTTCTTATATGTTCCGGTGTTGTACCGCAGCATCCACCAACAATATTCAAGAAACCGCTTTGAAGAAAATCGCCAAGATGATGGCACATATCTGTTGGTGATTCATCGTATTCTCCGAACTGATTCGGCAAGCCGGCATTAGGATAAGCACTGATAAAAAACGGAGCTTTAGCCGAAAGTTCTTCAATATAAGGTCGCATCTCTTTTGCGCCAAGAGCGCAATTAAGTCCAATACTTAATAAATCAACGTGAGAAACAGAATTTAAAAAAGCCTCTACAGTTTGTCCCGACAAGGTCCTGCCGCTGGCATCGGTAATAGTTCCTGAAATCATAATCGGAACCTGAGTTTTCTTCTCCTCAAAGACATTAAGAATAGCAAAGATGGCAGCTTTTGCATTTAATGTATCGAAAATCGTTTCAACCAAAAGCAGGTCAACACCACCGTCCAATAATCCCCGAACCTGTTCTTCATAAGCTAATCGTATCTCATCGAAACTAACAGAACGAAAAGAAGGATCGTTTACATTAGGTGAAATAGAAAGTGTCCGGTTAGTGGGTCCTAAAGCACCGGCTATCCATCTATGTCCGGAGCCGTTTAGATATTTTTTAACTGCACTTCTGGCAATTTTCGCCGACTCAAGGTTTAACTCATAAGCGAGATCCTCCATACCATAATCGGCAAGAGAAATACGTTGGGCATTAAAAGTATTTGTTTCTATAATATCAGCACCTGATTCGAGGTATTGAATGTGAATTTTTTCAATGATATCGGGGCGGGTAATGGAAAGAAGGTCGTTATTCCCTTTCAATGACTTTTCAAAATCCTTGAAGCGATCGCCCCTATACCCTGCTTCATCGAGTTTATAATCCTGAATCATGGTACCCATGGCACCATCGATGACAAGAACTCTTTTTTCAAGTTCTTGCCTGATTAGTCTGGCATTGCTTAATCGCGCAATGTTTTCTTCTGAATGTGTTTTATTTTCTGTCATATATAGAATAAAAAAAATCTCTCCTGAAGTCAGAAGAGATTTTCTATGTTGAACTAATTTTTTCGAATATCATCTGACCTATCTTACCTCCTTTTGGGAAGAGCGAATTGGCACCTTCTATTGAGCGAATAACGCTAAATGGGTTGCCAAGGTTTCATAGGGCGCATTCCCTCCACCTTTCCTGATAAGTATACCGGACGGGGCCGGCTTTTATTAAAGAACGAGGTGCAAATATAGTAAAAACATTTGAATTTAGATCAATTATAAAAAGAGGAGAATTGAACTATGTGCGTAGAAATCTCTTAACGAAGACCATTTTACCATTTTTGTAAATGTTCCTTAATCTTTATATATTTGAATGAGTTAATGATTTTTGTTGTAAGTTCCGAAAACCTAAATGTTATGCGTCATGCTTTGGCGACCTGCTAACTTGTAAGTGTGTATAAAAAACTAACGCTAAAATACTCGTGAAAAGAACCAGACTATTCCTTACTTCGATTTTCTACTTAATATTTTCTAATGTAATATATCCTCAAAGCACATTTCAGAAGCAATATGGTGGAACGGTAATTGATTTTGGAAGTTCAGTTGAACAAACATCAGATAGTGGATTTATTATTTGTGGCTATTCACGGAGTTATGGAGCGGGTAATGCAGATGTATATTTAATAAAAACGGATAGCAGAGGCGATACTCTCTGGACAAGAACTTACGGTAATACAGGGTATGATGTTGGAACAAGCGTCAAACAAACTTTTGACGGAGGATATATTGTGACAGGAGGTACATCATTGAATGCGCTGTACTTAATTAAAACGAAATCAAATGGTGATACTTTATGGACAAGAGTTATTGAAGATAGTTTGGGAGGTAGTTGGGGAATTGACGTAGTTCAAACCAATGACAGTGGTTATGTAATTACCGGAGATGGCAGTTTTACATCTTCATTTCCTCATGTTTATTTGGTGAAAGTAAATTCAAATGGTGATATACTTTGGACAAAAATATTTGGTGGCCCCTATTATCAAGATAAAGGGCGTGCCATTGTACAAGCTTCAAACGGCGACTTAGTGATTACAGGTTTTAGCTTAAATTTTAATTCTTCAGGAGGCAATTCGCGGGATATTTATGTAATCAGAACGAACTCTGTTGGCGATACAATTTGGACTAAAACTTATGATGCTGGTGCTGAGGAAGAGGGATATGGAATTGAACAGACCACAGACGGGGGATTTGTTTTAACAGGATATACAAGTGAATATCCTATGAAACTTTTTCTATTCAAAATTGATTCAATCGGTGATACCTTGTGGACAAAACTTTTTAGCAGTACGCAATTTGTTCAAGGTTATTCCCTCCAAAAGACCGCAGATAATGGATTTATAATTGCAGGTACGATTGAAAATGTTTCAGTTAATAAACCATATGCTTTATTAATGAAAACAGACAGCATAGGCGATACTCTCTGGACAAGAACATTCGGATTACAACCTGTTTCATCTTCTGGTGAGGAAGCTCATTCTGTTAGACAGCTAAATGATGGAAGTTATGTTTTTGTAGGAGTGGATATAACCATGCCTGGCCCGGACTACCGAATTTATTTTGTTAAGACTGATTCAAACGGACATAGCTATTGCAATGAAGCAGCTCTGCCTATTAACGTATCGTCATTCAGTGTAAAAGTCGGAAATCCAAATACAACAGTATTTGCTACCCATCCAATTAAACCCATATTCACTACAATAGTAAATAAGGGCAGTACGCTTACTGAGTTTTGTTCTGTTGGAATTTCTGAAACGATTAATTACAGATTTGTTAATATTTATCCCAACCCTTTCACTAATGAGTTTTCAATAGCAGGCACAGAAGTTGGGCAAGAAATTTTTCTTTATAATGTGACAGGAAAAGAAATTCTCCAACTGAAAACAATAGAAGGAGAAACAAAACTCAATACGGAAAAAATAAGTGCAGGAGTGTACGTCCTTAAATATAAATCTGCTAACTTTAAACTTGTTAAATTCTAACAGAGAGAAGCACGAACGCATAATAATCGGATTAAATGAAATATTTTTTTGAAGGGTTTTGATAGGTAATTGAAAAGATGAGCAAGTAATAAACGACGTGCCTTCTAAAGTTCCAATTATTTTTATACAACTAATGCTGCTTGCTTGGGGAACGAAGGTAGTTTAATCCCGCGCTCCGTAGTGGACGAAGTCACGCGCTCGAGTTAATTACGGAGCATCTATTAATTTTTGTACTTCGCGCTTAAGACTTCGCCCAGCTTGCAGTGGTAATTATTAAAATTGGGAATGAAACACTAAAAGGTCTCTGCGAGATGACGACTGTTGATCGTTGATTTAAGTGGAGGGAAGTATTGCTAAAAGTTTCCTTCTGAAAAGTTACCCTACTAAAATTAACGTCACTAAAATAAATAGAACTTACGAAGATTTTTTTTCTAAAAGCTGCCGTTGAAAATCGGAGTTTTGATCTTTTAAATATTCCCGTAAATTAGGCCTCAGTCTGCTTTTGTATACAGAGTGAGCGTTGTCCTTTATTTTTCCTTTGCGCAACATTCTTTGTTCTTCAATAGGAAGATTAAAAATTGACTGACAATTATCGGTACAGCATCCTTGCATTTTCTTAGCGCAATTTTCACATTGTATGAAAAGCAAATGGCAATCGTCGTTGGCGCAGTTTACATGATTATCGCAGGGGGCGCCGCATTGGTGGCAGGTACTTACTACATCGTCTGTAATTCTTTCGCCCATGCGTTCGTCGAAAACAAAATTCTTTCCTATGAATTGAGATTCCAGTCCTTCCGCTTTTACCTGGCGGGCATAGTGAATGATACCGCCGTTTAACTGATTGACATCGTTGAAACCATTGTGCCTTAAAAATGCACTGGCTTTTTCGCAACGGATTCCTCCGGTGCAATAGAGTAGAACTTTATTATCCTTTTTATCTTTTAAAAGGTCAAGTACCAAAGGCAGCTCCTGGCGAAAGGTATCTGCATCCGGACAAACAGCATTTTTAAAACGGCCGACTTCGCTTTCATAATGATTACGCATATCGACAACAATTGTTCCGGGTTGCCGCATGGCTTCGTTAAATTCATGAGCAGAAAGATGCTTACCAACTTGTGTTACATCAAATGAATCGTCGTTGAGTCCGTCGGCTACAATTTTATTCCTCACTCTGACGATAAGCTTATAAAACGATTTTCCATCGTCTTCCACAGCAATTTTAAGATCGACATTTTTAAATTGCGGATAGGAATTCAGCAATTCCAGAAAAGCATTCCAGTTGTTTTCGGGAACAGAAATCTGTGCATTTACTCCTTCACGGGCCAGATAAATTCTTCCAAGGACATTAATTTCATTCAGTTTTGCATAAAGCTCATCTCTGAAAGAATTAACTTCTTCAATAATAACATACCGGTAAAAAGAAAGGGTAATTCGCTTAAAATCTTCGGAATTTAGCTTCTTTTTGAGGGTTTCTTTATCGTATTTGTTGTGAAGTAACATGATAATGCAAATATAAGCTATAATGAGAAAAATGGCAATATGGCGGGGAAATGATTGAAAAAAACATATTTAAAAAAGCCACATTGTTCCAGGCTTGGTGTTAGACTCATTCTTTCGAATTGTATTAAGGGGCTAGGATCAAGAATCTTTACTCTTTAAAGATTGCTTTTATTATTTGGGGAAGTTATTAAGGTTCGTTAATCTTTATATATTTGGTTAAGTTAATGCATGCTTTGTTGTTGGGTGCTTAAATGTTATCCGCAATTTTAACGCTCCGAACAAACAGTATTACTAACTTCAAAATTATCAAACAATGAAAAACATTTTACTCTCAATTTCGCTGACACTGATTGCAGCGACTTCATTTGGACAATGGTTAGATGACGACTTCTACACTCTGAACTTTGAAGACACATCTGCGTTGCATCATTTACGCATAGACAGCTTAACGAACCACAATAATTTGTGGCAAGTTGGTTCACCACAGAAAACACTTTTTACAAGTGCATATTCTGCATCGAATGTAATCGTTACTGATACTGTCAATCCATATCCAATAAATGATACTTCAGTTTTTACAATAGTGAATGTTGCTTCAGGCTGGGGTTGGCAATTGAATCATACTGCTACTTTACAAGGAGAATATTTTGTCAACACCGATACTTTGAATGACTATGGAACGATAGAGTTTTCTCCAAACAATGGAACATCATGGTATGATATTGTAAATGATACCTTCATTACTAATCACATCTTTGCGCCTCCAGGTTGGGTTACATTAACAGGCAACTCAAATGGTTGGCAACCATTTTATGTTAACCTTGCGCCTCTTGGACAGTTATTCAGCATCCAACTTAATGACACAGTTTTATTTCGTTTCACTTTTATCAGTGATAGCATTCAAACAAATAAAGACGGACTCATGTTTGACGATTTACTTTTTGAAGATTATTTTGAAGGAATAGAAGAAATTCAAAATGATAATTTGATTTCAATTTCTCCAAACCCGACTTCTGATGAATTAAGAATTTACAGAAAAAAAGTTAGCGACAATTCAAGAATTCAAATTCTGAATTATACAGGACAATTTCTTTACGACAACATAAATTTCATTGGAGAAACGATAGATACTCGGCAGTTGAGTAATGGGATTTATTTGCTGAAATATTCGGATACTAAAAATTTCTCTATCAAAAAATTTGTAGTGCAACATTAAACGACACATCTTCGTGGACACAGAAAAACTGCGGATAATATAAGATTTATGAAATAAAAAAAGGGGGGGGGCGACCTGCCAGTATGAAGTTTCAAGCATTTAATAACGTTTGTCGCGGGGCGAAAGAGACGAGCTTTTAATCCCTCCTTTTTTTTACTTCATAAATCTTTCAAACGTTAGTAGCAATGCGTGGAATAAAAAATGAGAAAACTGACTTCAATATTTTTAATTTCTTTAACTTTTCAATCGTGCGACCCTTATTCTCATGGATACGTGTGTAATCAAACAAAAGATGATATCGAATTGACAATGGTATTTGATACCACAAATCAAGCACATTTAACTAAAAAAGAATTTCTTAGATGGCTTCCAGATCAATTTGACAATAGTCTTAAATTAAACAATTTTGATACGGTTAAATTAATCGGGACATATACAATTGAAACTGGGAAATGTGCTTTAGTTGGTCATGGCATGAATGGTTATCCACCTTTTTGGTTTTCACAATTAACAATTAAGACAATTAATGGATCAAAGACATATACTGAACGTGATAAATTTGAGAAAAGAGATGAAGGATTTAAAATTGGTTTTGGAGGAAATTACGACTTAATAGTAAAATGACCTTCCGAGAAGCACTGCTACTAACACGCGGTTAGCGCCATGGCCGGCCGAAGTTCATTGAGAATTATTAATTTGGTGGCCGGCCCCAGCGCCAACCGCGAAAACGCATGTCAGACAGTGAAAAACTCTTACTAATTTCTCAACTCATTTCATTCTACTAATTTCTGTTTTTTCCTTTCTTTGTTAAAAGCTAAATAAATGTGATATTAAAAAACTCAACACGACCATTTATAATATGACAGCTAAAAAAACCATATGGCAAAGAAATAAAGCAACTATTCTTTATAGCATCAGTTTAGCTTTTCTACTTTTTTTTCTCAAATGGCTAGAGCTTCGATATATACTATTTGACCATTCCATTGAAATCTACATCGGATTTATTGCTGTGATTTTTACCGGCTTAGGCATATGGCTTGCTTTAAAGCTTTCAAAACCAAAACCGGAAAACTATCGGGTTGAAACAATAGTTGTAGAAAAAGAAGTGTACATAAACAAAAATGAAAACTCGTCCGACAGGCAGGCGGGTTTTGTTCCGGATACATTACTTATTTCCCAACTAGAAATAAGCAAAAGAGAGCTGGAAATTTTGACTTTGTTGGCACAAGGTCACAGCAATCAGGAAATTGCCGAAAAACTTTTCGTTTCTTTAAGCACCGTCAAAACACACAATCAAAATATTTTTGAAAAATTAGATGTGAAAAGGCGAACACAAGCCATTGAAAAAGCAAAAAAATTAAATCTCATACCGTAGTAAACTCATACTTTGGTATGAAAATTTGCGGAATTGCAAATAAATGGCCGAAAGTATGACCGGTAAAGCTGTGACATAAGCCACATTTGCGCAAATAAAAAAATGAAAAAAATGAAAAAGAATATTATCGTCTACGGACTCATAGCAGGCATTATTGTTTCTGTTTTTATGTTATCTTCTGTCAACTACTTAAGTCATTGTAAAGGTAATGTCGATTATGATACAAGTATGCTCATTGGGTATGCTTCCATGCTCCTCGCCTTTCCTCTTGTTTTTGTCGGTATTCGAAATTATAGAGATAAATTCAATGAAGGAGTTATCAGTTTTGGCCAAGCATTCAAAATAGGGATTATGATTGTTTTAATTGCTTCAACTATTTATGTTGTTGCCTGGCTTATTGACTATTTTTATTTTATACCTGATTTTATTGAAAAATATTCAGCACACATGCTTGACAAAATGAAAGCAAGCGGAGCAAGTCAATTAGAAATAGACAAGCAAACAGAAGAAATGACTAATTTTGCCAAGATGTATAAAAATCCTTTCTTTAATGCAATGATGACTTACCTGGAAATTTTACCGGTCGGATTGATTGTAACACTTATCAGTTCATTTATTTTAAAAAGAAAAACAGTAAATAATTAATCTCTTAAAAAAAGAAAATGAAAACAATAACTTTAATTATTATAGTATCGGTTGCTTCTTTTGGTCTTGGTTTTGCTTTCAAATCAATCCTTTCAAATCAAACGAACGAAAAGGAAAGTTTAAAAAGAGTAACAAGTATTGGCGGAATCTTTTTTAAATGCAAAGAGCCGCAGAAAATGCGGGAGTGGTATAAAACACACCTGGGTTTAAACACCAACCAATATGGAGCAGTCTTTGAATGGCGACAAGCAACCGACTCCTCTAAAAAAGGATTTTCTCAATGGAGTTTGTTTTCTGAAAAAACAAAATATTTTGAACCTTCAACAAAAGAGTTTATGATAAATTATCGGGTCCAAAATTTAGAAGCACTTGTAGCAGAACTTAAAAAAGAAGGAGTTACAATTACAGATACCATTCAAACCTATGATTATGGAAAATTTGTCCATATAATGGATATGGAAGAAAATAAAATAGAATTATGGGAACCGAATGACATTGAATTTGAGAAATTAGGAGAACAACTTAAAAGTCCAACGACTAAATAATTAAATAACAAAATGAGTATAATAGTTACAATTTTACTAGTATTGGCAGGCTTCGTAGCCCTGCTGTTAATTACTGCACTTTTCATGAAGAAGGAGCATTATGTCAAGCGTGAAATTATCATTCATGCACCTCGACAAAAGATATTTGATTTTATTAAACTAATCAAAAACCAGGAAAAGTTCAACAAACATGCAAAAGCTGACCCCGACAGAAAAGAAATAATCAAAGGAACAGACGGAACCGTTGGATATATTTATGCCTGGAGCGGAAATAAAAATGCCGGTGAAGGAGAAAAGGAAATTAAGAATATCGTTGAAGGAAAAAGTATTGAAACAGAAATCCGATTTGTAAAACCAATGATAACCAGTGCCACTATTATCATGGAGACAGAATCCATATCCGATACTCAAACCAAGGTAAGCTGGAGCAATGCCGGTACATTGAAATATCCTGTGAACATAATGATACCCATGTTAGAAAAAGCGCTTCCGAAAGACATGGATAGTAGTTTATCAACTTTGAAAACAATTTTAGAAAAATAATCCCGGCACTAAATTAAAAACAAAATGGAAGATCAAATAAATCAAAAAGACAACTCAAATTCAACTGTTGACACCACACCAAAAGTAACAGGAATTGACGGAATTTTTTTTTCTGACAACCCACAAGAAATGAAAGATTGGTATACCAAAAATTAGGGTTTGAAATCAATGCCTTGGGTTCATCGAGTTTTGAATCCAGAGACATTAACAGACCGGATGAAATTAACTCACTTCAATGGAAACCTTTCAAATAGAAAATTCAATATTAGAACAAAATAAAATACAAACACTATAAAATTTTTACTACATCATTATGAATGCAGATGTTTTACTAATATTACTTGCGATAAGCCTTTGTATCATTGGTATCGTAGGATGTATTATTCCCGGTTTACCCGGCACTCCGCTTAACTATGCCGGCATGCTTATCGTGCATTGGAGATTAAACACTTTTGAAACCTCTACACTTATTATTTTCGGAATACTAACCGCAGCGGTATTAGTCATTGATTACATGCTTCCTGTTTGGTTTGCCAAAAAATTCGGAGCTACTAAGCAGGGAATATGGGGAAGCATTATTGGAATGATTCTCGGAATGTTTTTTACTCCCATTGGAATGATGCTTGGAATGCTAATTGGTGCAATTGCAGGAGATATGCTTGCAGGAAGAACTTCCGGTGAAGCAACCCGTTCCGGTATTGCTACATTTTTTGGAACCCTTTTATCTATTGGATTTAAATTAGGAGTTTCATTGGTAATCTCCGTGCTTGTATTTTATGAAAGTTATCGTTTCTTTGTTTAAATGTATAAATTTCACGGATTATCATTAATATTGCCAAATGATAAGCTAATTAGAAATTGTTTTAACTCCCGAACACAACCGGGCAAACTAAAAAACATTTGTGCTAAAACAATTCGCAATAATTGCAGGACCTGTAATAGGTGCCCTTATTTATTTCCTGGCATACCATAACGGACTTGCATCTTCCATATGCGCGATGGCATTCATAACATCCTGGATGGCCATTTGGTGGATTACTGAAGCGGTTGCAATAGGAGTAACTTCTTTGTTACCTTTTATTCTGTTGCCTCTTTTGCATATCATGAAGTCCGAAGATGTGGCAGCTCAGTACATGGAGCAAACAATTTTTCTTTTTATCGGCGGCTTCTTTCTGGCCTATGCAATGGAGAAATGGAGTATCCATCATCGCATTGCCTATCGCATTATTCTTCTTACCGGGAATTCTCCTGCGCGCATCCTTGCCGGTATTATGCTTACAGCTTACATAATATCCATGTGGATTTCAAATACTGCAACCACACTGATGCTGGTAGCTGCCGTATCTGCTATAGTCAATCATTCTGAATTATTCAAAGGACACAGGCAGGAAAATATATCTGCAGCATTTCTTATTGCTCTGGCTTATAGTGCAACAATTGGAGGTATGTCTACAATTGTTGGCACTCCTACCAATATGATTTTTACAGGATACTGGGAAACGCATTATCCGCTTCGTGAACCTATTTCTTTTATACAATGGTGCACTTTTGGAATTCCTTTTTCACTGCTGCTTCTGCTTGCAGGTTTCTTCCTGCTGAAAAAAATGTTTCATATTAAAAATATTTCCACAGATAATTCCTTCATCAGGAATAAATATGTGGCACTTGGAAAGACTACCAGGGAACAAAAAACCGTGCTTATTCTTTTTTTCATAACAGTTGCTTTATGGTTTACACGTGCAGGATTCGATGTAGGAAGCGTCAGGATAGGTGGCTGGGAAAGTTGGTTTCCCAAGGGATATATTAAAGACAGCACGGTTGCAATATTTACGGCTGTCTGTCTGTTTGTTTTGCCGTCTCGAGAGAAGAATAAATTTATTCTCGAATGGAACGATGTCAAAAAGCTGCCGTTTCACATAATACTTTTATTCGGCGGCGGTTTTGCTCTTGCTAAAGGAATTGAGGTCTCCGGATTGGGTGATTTCCTTGCAGCTCAGTTGATTTTCTTTAAAGATTATCCACTGTGGCTTCTTATTGCCGTGCTTGCAATTCTTATTACTATACTGAGCGAATTAGCCTCTAATGTTGCAACCATTACTTTGATGCTGCCAATACTGGCATCGCTTGCCGAGGCTATTCATGTGGATCCTCTCAAGCTTATGGTTCCCGCAACTTTTGCTGCTTCGTTCGGATTTATGCTTGTTATTGCTACAGCACCGAATACGATCGTATATGCCACCGGTTACTTTCAAAGCCGAAAACTATTTCGTGCCGGTTTGTGGGTAAATCTTATCGGTATTATTCTCCTTACTTTGGCAATGACAATGGTAGATTTTTAACAATAAAATTTAAACTCCATATAAAAATTCAACTATGCAAAAACCCTGGTATAAAAGCGCAATTGGCAGATTCAGAATCATTGCTCTTTGTGAAGGGATATCCTTTCTGATATTATTGTTAATAGCCATGCCGTTGAAATATTTTGCAGGATATCCGCAAGCGGTTTTAATTATTGGATGGATACACGGATTTCTGTTTATCGTTTATATCATTTCTGTTATTGATGTGAAAATTGTCAAAAAATGGAGTATAACGAAATCGATCATTGCATTAGCTGCTTCACTTATACCTCTTGGTCCCTTTATTCTCGATAAAAAAATACTCAGTAAGGAAATTGAATAATATTCAATCACCATTAAAAAGCAAATAAAATGGGAAGCTTAAATTACGAATATAAAAGTTTAATGGCCATAACTGTTATTGGTTATTCGCTAAGCGTGTTGGTTGGTATCTTTGGGCTTATATTTCCGACCGGCTCATATTACCAATTGCTTTGCTACCAGGTGAACGACGCTCTGGCCATTATGGCATCCGTTATTGCAGCTCGCTATACAGGGTTGAGAGGACAACATGTAGCAGCTTCTGCATTTATACTTATGGGAATTACTCATGGTGTTTCCATGGCATCAGCGGGACTAAATAGTTTTAATATTGAAAGAGGACTTGTCATTATTATGCCTATGATACCGGCACTATCACTTGTTTTTTGGTGTTCACTTTTTCCATTCTGGCTTCGACTCGCATCTTTTCTTCCTGCAGCATTTTTTCTCTACATGTATATTTATGTAATAAATGGAGGGCCCTATTACGATACTCCATTATGGTTTGCATACTTATCTTTAATGATAATTGAAATTTTGTGGGCATGTTATATTTATGCAGACTGGCGTAAAATGAAGATACAAGAGGCTAAGTAAAAAGCTTCTTAATCGTTTGGTTTCCTCAACATGAGACAAACATCACTTTTTTATACCAATCATGAGTTTTTTCATTTCCGGTTATAATTTTTGTTTATTAATATTTTAATACTTTCTTTGTCATAAAGAGCTTTAAAGTTGGCTTAAAATATTTTTTTGCTTAACAGGATAGATTCCTCTAGTCATTATTATTATATACATTACTTACAATAAATTTTAATGTCTGTAAAGTCCCTAGTACTAATTTTCATCTTACTAAGCCATTATTTCAAAATTCTTGGAATTACAACTTCCCGCTATATACCAGTAACAATAAATTCTCCTCTTTTTAAAAAGGATATAGAAAAAGAAATTCAAGCAGGTTCATTTATTAATAACTATGGCTTGCATCTTCATTTTGCCAGACAATTAAAAAAAAGGATTATTATTTTTAGTTTTCAACAAAATGATGGGAATATAAAATTTGATCCTTTACATTTCAACAAATACCGGTCGCAAGGACAAGAATTTCATTTGATTCAATCATACCCAACTAAAATGTTTTATTGTGAATTTGGTACAGGATTTATCCTTAAGTCTAAATCAAAAAAATTAAGCTTGACAACTGGAATTGGACATGAATTTCAAAATAAGAATACAAGATTCTTTTTACAATTCGAAATAGGTAATGAAAGCAGAATAATGAATGCCGGAGCTTCAATTCGGGCAAACTATACCTCTTTCAATAGCAGTAGCTTCATTGCACTTGAACCCGTAGTTCAGGGAAAATTAAAGATTGGAAAATTAAGAATAGTAAATCAATTCGGATATTCCATTGCTATAAAAAAGCATCACGATTATATGAAACCAATCTTAACTGTTGGAATAGAAATTGTATTATAAATATTTTCCACAGATATTTAGAATTTACAAATGATAAAATCAATCCTGAAAAATAAATTTATTATATTATTTTCACTGACGACAGTATTAAACAATTATTGTTGCTTAGCTCAGGTCTACGGTCGAAATGGAATGGTAGTATCTTCAAATTCACTGGCATCGCAAGCAGGAATTGAAATTTTAAAAAAAGGTGGAAACGCTATTGATGCAAGCATTGCTACTGCTTTCGCTTTAGCAGTTACGCACCCAACTGCAGGTAATATCGGCGGGGGCGGATTTTTGGTTTTTATGAATGCCACCGGCGACGTTACTACTATTGACTTTCGTGAAAAAGCTCCTCTTGCAGCAAATACAAATATGTTTCTGGATAGTTCCGGTAAATTAATTGAAGGCAGCAACCATAACAGCGCAAAAGCCATCGGTGTTCCGGGTACGGTAGCAGGGTTATTTTTAGCTCATAAAAAATATGGAAAACTTCCGTGGCAGGAATTAGTTCAGCCTGCCGTTGATCTTGCTAAAAAAGGATTCATAATGCCCTGGAGTTTATACAAAGAAGCAACAAAGTTACTCGCTAATGAAACTTCATATAATTTTATTCAAAATTATTTTAAGAATACAGAAAATAAAATCACTAAACCGGGTGAAATCTGGAAACAGAATTCACTTGCAAAAACGCTTGAGCTAATTCGAGATAATGGTCAGGATGGGTTTTACAAAGGAGAGGTTGCTCAGGAAATTGAAAACTTTATGAAAACAAATGGAGGAATTATTACTAAAATAGATTTAGAAAAATATACTGCTATTGAACGTAAACCTATAAAAGGAAAATACAAAGAGTATGATATTTATTCCATGCCTCCGCCAAGTTCGGGAGGTATTGCATTGGTTGAAATGTTGAATATGATTGAACTTGCCAATCTTGATTCCATTGAATTTAATTCCACCAAATATGTTCATCTAATGGCTGAAGTAATGCGAAGAGCTTATGCTGATCGTGCAGAATTTCTGGGTGATCCGGATTTTAATCCAAATATGCCTTTGGAAAAATTAACTTCCAAAGCATTCGCAAAAAAGCGTTTTGACAATATTGATATGACAAAAGCATCTGTAAGCGATTCATCAAAGTTCGGACATCCATACGATGGAAATAATACAACTCATTTTTCCGTCGTTGATAAGGATGGCAATGCTGTTTCACTTACTTACACCCTTGAGTATGCTTATGGTTCCCGAATGGGTTCAGAGAAACTCGGCTTTATTTTTAACAATGAAATGGGAGACTTTAATGCTGTGCCCGGTGCTACAACAAATAGCGGACAAATTGGAACAACGGCAAATATCATAGCACCTGAGAAGAGAATGCTTTCGAGTATGACTCCAACAATAGTAGCCAAAAATGGCAAGCCGTATTTAATTATTGGCTCTCCGGGCGGCAGGACAATAATCAATACTGTCTTTCAAACCATTCTTAATGTATTATCCTATGAAATTCGAATTGATAAAGCAATTGAAGCGATGAAAATTCACCACCAATGGCTGCCTGATGAAATTGTTTATGAAAAATATCTTATGTCGCCGGATACAAAAGCGGCACTCGAATCAATGGGGCATCATTTACGTGCAGTGAGTAATCTTGGTTCTCTGATGGGAATTTTCTACGATGCTGAATTAAAGGTTTACATTGGGGCTTCTGATTCTTCCAGTCCGGATGGTGGAGCAATTGGATATTAGTTTTAAACGAGATAAAAAGTAATCTGCGGTAAAAAAAGATCGTTTTTATCAGGTACACTTATGCAACTTTAGACTTGATTTTGAACAGTAATTCAAAGAAAGGACTTTTATCCTTCCCGGTCTTATTAAAAAATCTACCTTTTTATGACTAAATTTTTATATATTTGATCTAGCTTTAATATTAAATTTTTACTTTCAAATTTGTTCAACAATGTTTTTAAAAACAATAACCTTTTTTTTGGTACTTATTAACTTTTCTTCCTCGGCTCAAACAAATGTCAGCGGGGGAATTTACACAAACACTATCTGGACTTTAGCAAACAGTCCATATATAGTCACCGATACAGTTGTTGTATTTCCCGGTGTTACTCTTACAATTGAACCGGGAGTGCTAGTGAAATTTGCTGATCATACAAGATTGGAAATTAGGAATGCGTGCATTATAGCTGAAGGAACAGCTTCTGATTCTATTACATTTACAAGCAATAGCACATTACCTGTTCAGGGTATTTGGGAAAATATAATGATTAATAATCAACCTCCATTGAATACTAAATTTAATTATTGCAATTTTCATTATGCAAAAACTGGGCTTAAATGCGACACTTTAACTATTAAAAACTCCTCTTTCAGCTATAATGTTTTGGGTTTAGAGGCACAAACCATTGCATCAACAATTGATTCCTGTGTGTTTATTTTTAATGAAAAAGGACTAGCTGGGGGAAGCACAAATTATTGCAAGATTTTAAACAATCAAACCGGGTGTATTGATTGGGTAATAATGAATAATTGTATTATTGATTCTAATATTACTGGATTGGATCTGTATACCGGAAGCCTGTTAAATTGTGAAATTAAATACAATCAGGTTGGAATGCTCCGTGAATTGGGGGTAGGGTCAATCCGAAATTGCGTTATTGATTCGAATAGCACTATGGGAGTTAAACTAGGAGCCGAAAATGATAGTCTTATTAATTGCGAAATTAAAAATAATGGCGGAATTGGTGTGGAAGCAGGAGGTTACCCCTCAACGGAAGCAATTATCTCAGGATGTAAAATTGAAAACAATTTAATTGGCATTCATTTTTCGCATACAATGGGCACTTATATCTATTGCAATAAAATTTGCAATAACATATCGTATGATTTACAATATGAAGTGGGAGTTATTAATTATTCTATTGGGAGCAATTACTGGTGTAGCAATGATTCAACAACAATTGCTTCCCATATTTTTGATGGATATGACAACGTAGCATATGGACTTGTATCTTTTTTTCCAATTGATACTTTAGGATGTTTTCTTCAAACAGATATTCATGAAGTTAACAAGAATGTTATTTCTTTAACTATTTATCCAAATCCTACTTTTTCCTCGTTTACAATTAAGAAATTATTATCCAAGCAGAATGAATTATTAATTATAAACATGCTTGGCGAAATTGTCTACATGGAAAAACTTTCCGGAAATGATGAAATACTGATAAGTCCACATCTTCAAAAAGGAATATATTTCGTAAAACTAATTGATGAAGAAAAAAGTTATTTAAATAAATTGATTATTGAGTAATTTAAAAACATTTAAGGAGTAATTTATCTAATACTATAAATGCCTGATGCTAGGTTTTTGTTTAAAATAAGTAAGAAGTGATACGACTTATATTAATAATTATAACTTTTTTTATTACATTATCATTTGTTTACGGACAAGATATTAAGGGCGGAGAAATACGCTCTTACCGGAATGGTATTGACTCAAGTGACAATACGTTTACATTTAACGTATACTTATATACTCAGTCAAGTATGGGAATAAATCATTCTACAATTTATGTTTATATGGGTGATGGAGGACAACCAATTCCTGTTTCCGGCACTTCGATGTATCTTTATAATGATATAAGTGAATGGCACTATGCCTTCAATCACACATATTTAGGTAACGGTTTTTATAATTTACATATCTCCGATAGTTTTCGAATAGTGGGAATTCAAAATATTACAAATTCCTCCTTAGAATCTATTTATTTACAGTCACCCATTATTATAAACCCATTTCTCGGGTGGAATTCCAGTCCTCAATTTCAAGATAGACAAACAGCCGTCTTTAACAATTCCGGATATTTTGTTCATAATGCAAGTGCTTTTGATCCGGAAGGTGACAGCTTATCCTATAGCCTTGTTCCGGCTACTTCGACTTCTTATTCTTTTCCGACAGGCGCAACCATTAACCCCATTACAGGCGATTTTCAAATGCCATTTGCATCAGGAATTTATGCCATTAATATTCGTATTGATGAGTGGCGTTCAGGAGTAATTGTTGGAACCACATATAGAGAAATGGTTTTGGATAGTAATACTATTATAGGCGTAAATAATATAAATTCAGAAAATCCCATTTTTACAATCTTGCCAAATCCTGTTCATGATGTATTACATTTAATATTTAGAGAAAATGTTTCCGTAGCTTCAACTAGTATATTCAATTTAGAAGGGCAAGAAGTATTACGTATGAGTAAGATTTCAACAAATAATCAAATTGACATTTCTAGTTTTGCTAATGGAATTTATTTTCTTGAAATTAATGACGGAAGTAAGAACCTTTATCGGAAATTTATCAAAGAATAAAACTTCTAGCTGAATTTTATTTTCATACTCACCCGACTAATTTTTAGTTTGCAGTTAAACGAAGCGTTTTAAAAATATTATATTTTAACTTTGAAAATTCTTGCAGAAACATTCTATTCCCTTACATTGCACAAAATTTAATACGGGAAAGCTGAAAACCGACCAGAGTAAGCAAAAATCACAAACACTAAAAAATGAAAAAATTAATCCTTGGACTAATGCTTTCGAGCATGTCTTTTCTGCCATCATTTAGCTACGGACAGGCAAACACAAACCAGCAAATTGCTGATGAAATTATTGGTATGGTTAAAGCTCAATGGGCTGCTGAAGTTGCTGACCCGGCAAGCATTGCAGAACAGTTTAAAAACTATGCTGACGATTACACTGAGTTTAACGGGGACTATTCTACCCGTATTGAAGGAAAATCACAATCCATGAGATTGAGCGATCCTTATGGTAAAGATCCTAATCGCACTGCAGTAGGAGAAATGTTGAATCCTAAAGTACAGGTTTATGGTGATGTTGCCATTCTTACCTACAATTATGCCGGACTAACAAAAAATAAGGACTCAGAAGTAAAAGCCATCCGCGCTAAATCAACTCGCGTTTATGCAAAAATAGGAGGTAAATGGAAAATGGTGCATGCAAATTTTGCTCCTGATCCTTTGCCAAAATACTAAGTATTTTTTTGCACAATAAACTGAATAAATAGATAATTCGTAGATTTATTGGAATATCCTAAATAGCTTATGTAGCTGCAAATTTAGCCTTCCGGTGGAATCCAATGAAAATTTGGTTTCCACCGGATTTTTTTGTGCTTAAAATAAATTCAATTGATTAATTTCTTAATTTTCCTTTCAATTATTATAGCATATGAAAAAATTACTAACCCTAATACTTCTTTCATTTCTTCTTTCCTTTACGGCAAAAACTTTCGCCCAAATCCCTAATGGAGATTTTGAAAATTGGTCTCTTAATACATCAGGAATCTTAGATCCGGATAACTGGTCAACGTATAATTTGGGTACCGAAACTTGTTCACAATACCAACCTGCTCAAAATGGAAACCTGGCTGTTAAACTTATAGCCAACGATTCACTTGGATTTTTTCTTCCCGGTTCTATTGAATGTTATTTTCATTCAACACAAAAACCTTTGTCTATCGATGGTTATTATCAGGCGCAATTTGCTGCCAACGATATTTTAATAATAACGCTTGAGCTTTATGACAATGCCGACAATTTAATTGCGGGAGGAAGTTTAGATATTACAACTAATGCCGGTGCGTATACACCCTTTTCAATCCCTATATCCTACGGTTCTTCTGCACAACCCGACAGTGCCATAATATATATCTTACTTGAAAATGCAGATCAAAATAATTTAAACGGCTATGCCATTGTCGATAATCTCCGCTTTGTTGGTACTGCAGGAGTTGAAGAAATTTCAAATATAAATCCTGTTAAACTCTGGCCTAATCCATCAACTGAATATTTAAATGTTTTTGTTCCGGGTTTTGATATGGAAAAAGCTGAAGTAAGAATAATGGACATTAGCGGAAGAATAATAAATACTGAAATCTCAAAAAACAATTTTTCTTCTCCTGAAAACATGATTACTCTTATTACGAGTAACCTTGAAACCGGAATGTATGTTGTTTCAATAATGGATAATAATAAAATCGCCTCGAAAACCTTTCTGGTAAACAGATAATTTAAAAGCTAATTAAAATCTTTTGTGGGGTGGTCTGAAAATTTTATTCAGCACATCTAACCTTACTCTTTTTTTCTGTTCCTGTACCATGCATAAACGCCAATGCCTCCCATTATATAGGGTATGGATAAAAGATAGAGTATTCCTTTGTTTAATCCGCGTGCCGACCTATTGTCCTCCGACTGACTCGTTTCAGCAACTCTGCGGCACATAGCACACTGTGAAAAAGACTGAAATGAAATCAGAGTAAGTGTGAATGAAATAAAAAAAACAAATATCGTTCTGCGCATTTTAAAATTTATAATACGGTGAAATCATCAGGTAAACTATTACACCGGTTAATGTTACATAGAGCCAAACCGGAAAAGACCATTTGACAATTTTCCTGTGAC
The DNA here is from genome assembly GCA_031417395.1 of Bacteroidota bacterium. Taxonomy (GTDB): domain Bacteria; phylum Bacteroidota; class Bacteroidia; order AKYH767-A; family 2013-40CM-41-45; genus JADKIH01. Next base: position 66,533 of record JANOVM010000004.1, read on the forward strand.
TGGCCGTCTGCATCGTTAAACCACGGTACAAAGATAATAAAACCAATGGTAAAACGATTGCTGCCAATAAGATGTGACTAGATAAAATGAAGAGATAAAGCGGCCTCAGGGGATTCTCAGCAGGAAAGCGGGTTTCCACGCCATAGGAATGAAATTTTATATAAGAAATCAGAAAAAGAGTGGACAAAAAACAGGCAAGAAGATTCAATTTCTTATGAATTGCAATTTTTTTTCTTCTGATAAAATAAAAAGAAATCAGAAGAATAATAAAAGTTGCGCCATTTAAAAAAGCATTTATTGCCGGTAGCATAGCTGCCCAGGAAGGAATTTGATCTGACTTTTCAATACGGGAAAGTAAAGCAACGACAAGAAAAACAACAACAGAAATAATAATGATTAAACGCTTATAGAATTTCTCCCGCTGTGGGTTAATACTATTTTGATTTTCTGTAGTCGTGACTGACATAATATATGATAATACTTTTGGAAAAATTACTTCTCTCTCCTATGATAATCAGTAAGGGAAACAAGAAGTATTTATTGATATTCTTTCATCAAAACCTTGATCTCATCAATCATGGTGTCAACTGCTGCAGGCTCTGTACCATCGTAAAGACCGCGCATTCTTTTTTCTTTATCTATAAGAATGAGATCCTGAGAGTGAAAGAAATCTCCGGCTGCACCAATGGCTGCCGGAACGAGAAAACCGTTACGTGCTAAATCATAAATTGAATCCTTTTGTCCGGTGAGAAACCACCATTGTGAAGGATCTGCTTTCATCATTTCAGCATATACTTTGAGGGCAGCAACGGAATCTTTATCGGGATCAACAGTAAAAGTTAATATTTGAAAACCTTTCTGTCCTGCAAAAGCATCCTGAAGACGCTTTACCTGCTCATTCATTTTTGGACAAATCGTTTTGCATGTTGCAAAAAAGAAATTTGCAACATAGATCTTGCCATTCAAATCAGCATCGGAAACCACTTCTCCCATTTGATTGGTAAACTGAAAATGTGGTATTGTATGATAAATGGTATCACCTGTTGCTGTTATTTCAAAAGGACCTACAATAGGAAGTCTTTTAAAAGTATTATGACCCCTGGTTAAAAGAAGCCAGAAAATTACGGGAAAAAGAATTACGAGCAAAGGAGCAAGGAGCTTCCACCGGGGATTCATTGGCATTAATAAGGATTCTGCCCTATTGCTATTCCTTCATAAATTGCAATGAATATTAGGTATACAATTAGTACGAACGGTAATAGAAGTGACCATTGCAAAGGTGTATTTTCAAATTTCAGGTGCATAAAATACCCTACGATGAAATAAGCTTTAACGATGGTAAGTGCAACGAATGTCCATAAAAGAACATCTTTTGAAATACCCGTAAAGGATATGGCAACCTCAAAGATAGTCACACCTAACAAGATCCAGAATACTCTCCAGATCAATTTAGTATTTAATGCGCTGTGCGCTTTTTCTTCGCTTTCGTGTGAAACGTGCTCGTGATGGATATCTGACATATTATTTTTTTTTATACAAGATAGAAGAATGTAAAGACGAAGACCCATACAAGATCAACGAAGTGCCAGTAAAGACCAACTTTTTCTACTAATTCATAATCCTTCTTTCGATCAAGGAATCCTCTGGCTACGAGAATAAATACGATTATATTAATTAATACTCCGCTGAATACGTGAAAGCCGTGGAAACCGGTAATGAAGAAGAAGAAATTTGCAAACAACGGTGTATTTCCATATTCATTTTCACGAAGCGTAGCTCCTACAATGTGTTGTTTTGATGAAGCAATTAAAGATTGAGCTTCCGCTCCTTCTGCAACAGTTCCATCGTGAAATTTAAGCATGCCGGGCTCTAAATCATCCGTACGGGCAAAACGTCCATCGGCAAGAATGTATGCTCCGTTTTCAGAACCGGTAATAAAATGATACCACTCCCATGCCTGAGAACCAAGGAACATAAATCCACCAATAATGGTAAGACCCAGCCAGCGTAACACTGCTTTTCTATTAAAATTATGTCCTGCATCAACAGCAAGTACCATTGTTACGGAAGACATGATGAGGATGAAAGTCATCAAACCTACATAAGCCAAAGGAACATGTCCATGAATGAATGGAAAATGTGTAAACACTTCATTGGGCTTTGGCCAGATATCCGTAAAACGATGCCTTAACGATCCGTAAGCAATTAGCAAACTGGAAAATGTAAATGCATCTGATACCAGAAATATCCACATATAAAGTTTACCCCACCTTACATTGAAGGCCGATTTGCCACCGCCCCAGAGGGAATTTGTTGTTGAAGTTACTGAAGTATGATTTGACATGAAGCCTTTTTTATTTTCAAAATTCTTTATTCGAAATGTACTTTGTTTGGTTTCTCTTTAACGGATGTAAAGTAAAAATAAAAATAAATACAACCATAAACCTCCGAGGAAATGCCAATATATAGTGCACAGCCTCACACCATTATAGTTAATGACAGAATACTTTCCAATCATTGCGCGCGAAAATACTATTATTAATGCAATAATTCCCGCCAAAAGGTGAGCAATATGTAAACCGGTTAAGACGTATAAAAATGAACCGGCAACATTTCCTGCATCACCTGCTTCCATTACAGTTTCTTTTCCTGAAGGAATGTATTGAAAGTCAGATTTAATATCACTGATACGACCTGTAAATACTATTCCGTTGTGATACAATTCTGTCCAGGCAAAAAACTGACTAACCACAAATCCCAGTCCAAGTAAAAAAGTCAACAGTAAACCCGTTTTAAAATTTGCGGGATTGTTTTTTCGGATTGAACTTAAAGACCATTGCATGGTTAAACTGCTCAATACGATAATGATACTACTTATTTTAAAAAGATTTGGAAGAGCAAAATCTGCCCATTTTCCTTCACCCTGCCTTACAAGATATGCGGAAGTTAAACCGGCAAAAAGCATTGTTATACTGACTATTCCAAACCAAAGAAGTGTTCGTAAAGCCTTTTCCTTTACTTCAGGAGAAATTGAATTAGAAAAACTATTAGCTTCTTTCGTTAAAAACATGAATTAGAATAATTTATTTATCATCCAAATAATTTGAACGACGGGTAAATAGATAAAGGAACCAAACATAAGTCTTTGCGCTGACTTGATTTCACAATCTGAATATAGTTTTACTGCCTGAACTGAAAATAAAATTCCGGTTAGAACAAGAAGCAATGTGGTCAGTGTATTTGCAAATCCAAAAATTTCAGGAAGAAATCCCAGCGGAACAAGGGCAAGAGAATAGACCAGGGTCTGAAAAGCAGAACTTCTGGTACGACCTGCTCCCGGTAACATTTTAAAACCGGCCTTTGTGTAATCATCATGCAATACCCAGGCAATAGCCCAGAAATGAGGAAACTGCCATATGAACTGTATTGCATACAATACCATGGCTTCAAGTCCAATTTCATTTTTTGCAGCTACCCAGCCAAGTAATGGAGGAAATGCTCCGGGAATGGCACCAATTAAAACTGAAAAAGATGTTATTTTTTTAGAGGGTGTGTAAACCATTGTATAAAGCAAAAGCGAAAAAAGACTCAATACTGCACAAAGCGGATTAAATGCCAGCCATAAAATTGCAATGCCGGCTGAACCCATTATTGTTGCAGCCAATGTCGCTTCAGCAACACTCATGCGCCCTGTTGGTAATGGTCTGTCATTGGTACGATCCATTAACTTATCCGTTTCCTTCTCAATAACCTGGTTAAAAGCATTTGAAGAACCCGTTACCAGAAAACCGCCAAGTGAAAGGAAAAATATAGACGCCCATGAAAAATTAGTTCCCGTTGCTATGAGATAACCCATAACAGCAGAAAATACAACAAGACCGGATAGACGAAATTTCGTCAACAGAATATAATCCTGAACTCTTGTATTAAATGACACTGAATCCTGTAGTATGATTGACTTTCCCTGCATGGTATTTTGAGGCAGCAAGTTTAAATAAAATATAGCAATCTGCCAATTGAAAAAACCAATATTTATATAGTTAAAATGATGATATTCAAAATATTAATTGAAACAAATTTATCCGGATTATTATCCTTCTTCTAAATCAATTAAATAGGGCTGTTTAGACCAATATAAATTCGTCAATCGCAGGTGAAAAAAATAGTTTTAAAACATGGGACATTTCCATAAGTACATTGAAGCTAATGCCCAATTAAAACTCCGTACTCAATAAAATATCTTCAACAAAAAGGTTTGAAAGATTTTTCTCATTAAGCAAACCGGCTGCTAATTCTATAAAGCGTGTACTTAACTTTTCTCGTAAAAATAATTTGCCAATGGTTTGAATATTATTTGTGCTGCGGGCAGGCGCCAATCGTTTTATATTCCAAATCATCTTCTCAATATATCTTGTCTCATAACTCAAAACAAGATATGTATTCTTATAGGTACCGAGGAAATTAGTAGCAGCTCCATTTCCGAGGTATAATATTGGTAAACCTGTTGCCAGATATTCATAGAGCTTGGATGGAATAGCCGTATCGTATTCTTCCTTCAGAGAAGCGAAGAGCAGGTTTGATGTCTGGTAAAAAGGAAGGGTGTGAATCCAATGCTTTTTAGAATGGATGAATACATTTCTGATGTTATTATTCGCAATGTATTTTTCTACATTCTTCCATTCATTGCCATCACCAATAAGGTTCAGCCTCACATCAAGCATATCTTTTACGGCATCGATAAGACTGAAAAAATGTTGACTGCTTCCTATATTTCCGATATACGTTATCGAAAACTTATTGGTATGCGGAACATGCTTCATTTGTGAAAGTTTTAAAAACTTATCCGCACCCACACCGTTGGGAATAACTTTCAGCTTCTCTTCGGATAATTTCGTATTGCTAAGAAGCCATCTCTTTTCAGCTTCATTGGTTACAGTAATAGAATCAAATTTATATAATGAACGATGCATCCGCAACGTAAGGCTTGCTTTTACAAAAGTTTCAAGAAGCGTATTGGCAGGAAGATAGTGCCAGACCAGGTCACGGACATCAGCAATTTTTTTTCTAGCATTACAGTATCTTGCTACAACCGGCAATAAAAAAATAAACGGAACAGAAACAATAACCAGATCAGCTTTTACTTTATTGGATTGTCTGACCAATCGAAGTGAATACCACCATTCAAATAGTGCTCTTATAAAAAAAATGGATTTAGAATATGATCGGACAGAAAGATAATTTACTGTTAGATTCTCATCACATTTTATCTGATGATTTTTGAGCTTACTTCCTCTTTCCGTTAAAGTAAAAACATTTACCTTATAAGCTCTGGACAATGTTTTTGCGGCAACTTCCAAACGATGAGCTGCAGCCGTAATTTCGGGAGTATAATGTGGAGTAATTATATTTATGACTTTACGGGGCATGCTAAATTTAACGGAGAAGTTATTTCGTTTATTTTATAATTAAACGTACAACATTGGCTGAAAGATTCACCAACAAAGCAGTGTACAAATTAACAAAATTTATTTATTCAACCTAATTCTGGTAATAATCTCGTTTTGGAAACTGGTTTTGATTACATAACAAGGCGACCTGACACCAAAAGAAGGGGCATGCCAACCTTCTTCCAGCGATGCATTGGAATGGTTTAAAAACTCAATATTGGTAAACCGAGAAAGAAATTTGTCGTTTTTCTTTATTAATCCGCTTTTTTTATCGATATGAAGATAAGATGTACAGGTAACAGGCTTATTAGCGCTAACCCTGTCAATAATTTCAAGGCCATCACTTTTTAGAACAATCTTCCGGGTATGGAGAATTCCTTCATGGGAATAGCCATCGTGTGTAGATTCGATTTCATTGAAATTTTCTTTCAAATGAATGACCTTAGCCCTTCTTCCCACACGAAAACTGTCATACAATTCGCTTTGATTCATGTTTTTTATAACGACAGTATTATGAGCATGCGTTGACCGTTCATAAGCTCTTTCTTTTCCTTTAGCATATGTAGAAGAACCTGTTTCAAGGATAAAAGGATCTCCAAAAACATTTAAAACAAAATGAAAAGTGTCTGCATGAGAGTGACCGGGGGCTTCGTTTGGCGAAAGACCATTGACATCAACAATCATTTCAAAATTTCTGTTTTTTAATTTTCGGAAACCGGAATCCTTTAGGGTAACAATATGCGAATCAATTTTAAGGTCAGTTGCCATCCTAAGAATAGCCCTTAAACAAGGACCAAAGCCTTCATTGCTGTCATTGAAGGAAGGAATTATTCCATTGGTCATCTGCATCTGCTGTATCCATCCCAGCATCCGCGGTATATAGTATTTTAATTTCCCCCTTATTCGTTCAATCGGAAAATCTGAACGCTCAATCAATTGATATGCATCAAGCATGCGATGCAACATCTGAAGATGATACATGGGGCTGAGCTCAAAATGCGCACCATCGGCAAGAATCTGTTGAGGGAAGTTATTAATCAGCAGGCGTTCCGAAAATTCGAAAAATGGATATTCGTTAAAATAGAGCGAAGCAAACAATAATGCGAACCCATTCTCTAAAAGGTGATTATTCCTTAAATGAAACTCAGGATTCTTTTTCAGGTAAACACATTGACTATAAATAAACTCATCAATAACAGGATCTGTCACTTTAAAACGTGAACAGAATTTTATTGCATTAATTACCCGCAAAGAAATGCAATAAGAATCGTACAAGGTTATATTTCTTTTGGAATCCTTAATGAAAGAATGAATGAGGTTAATGCCTTCATCGACGCTGACCTTTTCCGCATTAAGGCACTCAAAGGAGTTCAGCATTATATTCCACAGCAAACCAAATCCTCTGAAGTTCCAGTTTATCTCATCCCGAAATTCCTTAGAGCGATTTAAAAGAATAAATTTTTTACCGGAAAAGCTGCCTGATTGAGAGCACAAAGAATAAAAGGCAAGAGGAAAAGATTGCTTTTGGTATCGTATTTCCTTCTTTAAAATTTTCTTTTCAAAACAAAACTTTTTAAACTCATAACTAAATTTCCCTTTAAGCTGACCGGCTTTAAAATGCTTAATTGTACGACTGAGTTGTAGAACCTTTTGCATGCGAAAAACAGGTATAAACAAATATATATTAAAAAGTGTCACATCAATAAGCTTTTTTTAAAAACTTATAAACCGATATTAACAGTTAATCCTTCTTTTTTAAGAAAAAACAAAAAACGGATTTTGGAAAACTTCTGAAAATAAAAAAAATCCATGCTTAAATACCCTTATAAAGTTCAATAAGAACCTCAGCAAAATCAGCTTGTTTATAATGAAGACCTGACCTTTTGTGCAAGGCTTCAGGAATTTTCTTCGTTAGATCAACAGCTTCACCACTTTTAAAAAGTATACAACCCTCAGGCCTTTCAACACAATCACTTGCAATAACAGGAATACCCAAATACAATGCTTCCCGAACTGAAACGGCATCGCCATCACTCCTGGTGGCACGTATGAAAACAGCGCTTTTAGAAAGCAAGTCCGGAAAGTTAATTTCTTTGTCATAATAAAGAATACGAACTCCCTTTTCTTTTTCAAGTTCCGAAATTCGATTGGAGTATGCCTTTCCGAGTTTGCCATTTGTATCGACTAAAACAATAATTGTATCATTCCTGAACGAGGAAATGCTTATTGCTTCAAGTATAGTATCAAAACCATAAATATCATCTTGTGTATTAACCTTTCCTGATAATGTACTCAATGAGACAATGACTTTACTGTATTTTTGCAGTTCTTCTCTTAGTTTCTCAGGAAGTAATGATGTTTTCGGAGGATGTAGATATGCAGGTATTATCATTCCATTTAATGGCAGAACACCGGGGTCAGCGACAAAAATGGTTTTATAGGCAAATTTTACCATCATCTTGTTTGAAAACGATTTCAAGTCTCTTTGATTATGTATTGTATAAAGTACTCGCTTACCCAAAAGTTTACCCAGAAAAGCAATAATCAATTTAACCGGATGAGATAGGTGAATATGAATAATTCTTGCCTGAAAAAAATAAATTACCATTGAAAAAAAACCTGTAGCTGCTTCCTTATTCAGGAATAATTTCATCTGCTTTCCATCAAAAACTGCAAGGGTTAAAGAAGGATTATTTTGAATTTTATATAACAATCGTTGTAGATGCACGGAAACTCCTCCTGATGGAGGCGGCATGGGCCCGACCAGTAAAATTTTTTTCTTTTTCAATCCAGTCGTTGAATTAAATCACTATACATATTCGCAATTCTTTCCACACTGAAATCTCTTGCTCTTTTTAGCTTTATATCAACATTTCGCTCAGCATTAAACATGCTCATAATTGCTTCTGCATATTTTTCAGGATTATTTTGAGAAACCAGTACTCCCAATTGTCCTTTGTTTAAAATCTCTGATGGTCCGTGCTGACAATCAGTACTAACAATATTGCATCCACAAGCCAATGCCTCTATTAGCACGGAAGGCAATCCTTCATAGGTAGATGATAGTGTGAAAACATTGCAACGATTCATAAAAGCATAAGGGTTATTAACATTCCCATGAAGTGAAATACACGGCAATATGCCAAGCTTTTTTGCAAAATCCAACAATTCTTTTTTTTCACTTCCATCACCCAGAATTATTAATCTTGCATCACATTTTTTAAGCAAATAAGAAAAGACCTGAAGGAGGTATTTGTAATTTTTCTCCGGAGATAATCTGCCTGCAGCGAGTACAATAGGAATTTTTTTAAGTTGGAAAAATGGATGATTCACTTCTTCTTCTTTAAGTTTCAGAATATCATCACTAAATACAGGATTGGGAATAACAGAGATTTTCTCTTTCAAAGAAGGAAAGTTTGCTGAAAAATTCTCCGCTGCTCCTTGAGAAACAACAGTAATTGCATTGGCTCGTTTAAACAAGGCTGATGCTAACAAACGCAGCATCCTTCCTGTTGTATTGGAAGTAAACGTACTTTGCTCGTTGAGAATTAATCGGCCTTTCCACTTTGTAAATAACAATGAAAGAAGCACCATTACCTGCACGTGCGTCTGCGTCACGATAAGAACATCGGGTAGTTCAAGGGCAAGGTATCTTCTAAAAACGAATAAAGAATTACGTGCACGTTTTTTGTCAAGTTCATGAACCGGAATGTCTTTATTTAACAAAGTAAAAAAATCTCCTTCCTTCTCCACGACTACCATTTCTACCTTCATTCCATTTTTCTGAAAGCCATTGGCGAGATTTATCATGGCACGTTCTGCACCGCCTACTCTGAAAGAGGCCATTACGATGGCTATTCGTTTACCTGATTTAACCATGCCATTCCTTTACTTTTGCATCACCAAAAATATTCCAGAACCGTGTTCCGAGCAGCATGCCAACGCCAATTGAAAATGATTTGTGGTAAAAGGAATGATAGAAAATAAAAATTAAAGGTATTATCATGATGAAAATATACAGGCATGACTTTCGTCTGTCTCCTTTAACATTTTTGTCCAGGGCTTTGGAGTAAACATAAATGAGGTAAAGAAATCCAAGTAATGCCGGTAATCCCCAATAAATCCATAGCTGAAAAAAAGCATTGTGTGCAGCCATGGCTACATCGGTTGTATAGCGGTTTGTTATACCTGCCTTTACAGCCCAGCTTTGCCAATAATTTCCCGATCCCACGCCCGATAAAACATATTGGTCAATGTTATTTAAAACAGCTATGTAAACTTTCGATCGCGAATCCTCCGATTGCAACTCAGTAAAACGCACCAGTGAACCCAATCTTACCCACACCACATCGGGAACAGCAATTACAATAAACAAAATCAAAACGATTGTCGGTAAAATCCACTTCTTCAAATTCAATTTAGACTTATAAATAAAAATCAAAAATGAAGTAAAAAATACTACTGCTCCTGTTCGCGATGCCGTAAGAAAAACACCAAGCACAGAGGGAAGAGCCAAAGCAAGAATCAATATTTTTTTCCACCTGATTTCTTCATAATAAGACCAAATAATTCCAATAATTGCTCCAATGGAAGAAAAATACGAAATGTCGTTTAAATTGCCCCGAAGATAAAATTCCTCAAATGCCATTAATCGTGCCTGGGAAGCATCGGAAAAACCATGAGCAGTGAAAGATCGCAACAGCGGTGCTGTTCCCGTTATTATAATTATCGATTGGAGTGCACTTGCCAATACAAATGTAAACATAGCAAGGTCGAAAGCTTGTTTATCTCTGCAAAGTGCTGCAATGCCAAACATGCCAAGAGTCATATTGATGTATCGAAAAACAAATTCATAAGAAGCAAATGGATGCAACGTTTCCATAAACGTGCATAAAAGTGCAAAGCTCATGGCTGAAATAAAATATATACTGGAAAATAGGCGTAACAATCTGTTCAGTCTGGTAAATGAAAGGTAAACCATCGTAAAACCAAAAATCAGAAATGGCGTACTTGCTCCACCCGGACTGGGAAGATTTGCTTCAAAATAGATACTGAAAACAAGTAAAAAAAGTAGAATTCGGTCAAATCTGCTTGACTTATGTTCAATTATACTTCTTGCAACTTCCGGCGACATGCTCACAGACGAATATAGTTATTTTTTTAAAACATAGCATTAATGATTGCTACTACAAAAGCTGACCATTATTTAACCAATCTGCACCGGAACAAAATCAATAGTTTAATAGTAGTGAATCCAATTTCAATTTACAAAACTCCGGCACTTTTAACGTTAAAAAAAAGATGCTTTTATCCGAAGTTTTTTATTCACAAATCTGTATCCAAGAATATTTAATAGAACCATGGATATGGATGAACCTATTGCAGCACCGGTGATTCCCAATTTAGGAATCAAAATAACATTCAGGAGAAATTGAAAGACAAAAGCAATTATATAAAAAGAAAAAAATATTTTTTGATGTCCAGTCATAGACATCAATCCACCAACCATTCCTGTGGATGCATTGATTATTTGTCCGGATAAAAGTATTACTAACGGAACATACGAATTAGAGAACGAATTCCCGAATAATCCCAGTATCCATTTACCTCCCGAAAATAATATTAATGCAACAGGAAGTGTAATGCTTAAAATCTGAAGAGAAGAATTTCTAACCATTTGTTGCAGTTTGGCAAACTGTCTGCTCTCATACAATGCAGAAATTTTCGGCATAAAAACATAATCTGCAACCGATAAGCCAAGAGAGGCCAATACTGCCAGTTTAGCGGCGACACCATAGTATCCTGCTTTGGTATTACCCAAAAAGTAACTTACCATGAGAATGTCCGATTGCCTCAACAATAAATCGAGTGCTGTAGTTAGAAATAATATTGTTGAGACAGAAATCCATTGTCGTGGAATGAAAGCATTTTCTTCTGAAGGAACTTTTTCTTTTAATGCTTTACCTGCCTTTCGATTGATAAACAAACAAATTAATATTGCACAGCAAAGAAAATTCAACATTGCCGCATCCACTGTCAGCGTATGCTGTTTATAATAGTAAATCAGACAGGAAACACCCATCAAAAAGGGAATTAAAAAGTAAGAAGATATCAGAGATGTCTTAATTTTCCCAAGGGCTCGCAACAGAGCGCTCGACTGGTAAATAAAAGCCAGAAAAGGAATTAAAAGTAATCCCCAAAAAAATCCTTCATTAAAGGACATATTGAACTTCTTCGATTTTGAAAGAAGGAAAATAAAAAGAACAATACTGGAAACAAGTGAAAGAAAGACAATAGTCCTGTATGAAAACTTTACAAAGCCATTGGCTTTTTCATTCTCCCTATTTGAAATGTAAGCAGGAAGGAAACGCAAAACAGAAGAGTCGAATCCAAACAAACTTAAAACAATAAATAAATTTACTACTGTTATAATTACAGTATAGTCACCATACTGTGCCGGCCCCATCAGCCTTGCCATAAGTACTTGTAAGAGAAATATTAATCCCAGTCCGGCCAGTCGGAATAATAAAGCATGCAAAACAGGGCCGCTTAAGCTTCCGTTTTTTCTAAGTTCATCTAAGAAGTTTTTATCCTTCATCAGAGCGGTGTACATGCATCATAATTACAGCAATGGTTTTCAATGAATTCAGATCAACCGAATAATAGGGAAAGTTGCCTAAAAAGAACACTTTCGGCATTATTGATCGTACTTTATTAAAATAACTGCTGTTGGTTTGGTTTAAAATCGAGCGGTAAATTCCATTGTACTTTTTAAAATTAAAGTAGTTTCAATTTATGGCCCCAAAATATCATTTTAAAAAAAATTTTATCTTTGAATAAAATCATCAAACCATGAAAAAAATACTATATGTTTTTCTCTTTATATTTTTATCAAATTCATCATTAAAAGCCTGCAATGCTTTTTTTACACACACCAATGCCTGTGCCGGCGATACTGTTTTCTTTTTTGCTGTGGATCAGGCAGGGGTGTATACATGGGATTTTGGTGATACCGTTTCCGGTGTAGCCAATGTTTCGCACGATACTGACAGCTATCATGTTTACAATTCTCCCGGCACTTATTATGTAACCTTATTTGTAAACATAGGAGCGGAATGGGATTACAAAACTCAGATTATTCATTTAGGAACCGATTGCTTTAATGCAGCTTTTTCTGCTTCTTGTTCGGGTGATACTACTTTAGTGTTTACCAATGAATCCACCGGAAATTATTCGGTTTCATCGTGGGATTTCGGTGATCCGGTAACGAGCGTTTACAATACTAGTTCCGTTCAAAATCCGGCTCATATTTTTTCCGGTCCCGGCAATTATAATGTAATGTTAATTATTTCAGATGGTGTACTGCTCGATACAGTTACACAAACAGTAACAGTTGACACCTCCTGTTTGTCTGTGACTTTTTACAATTTCCTCGGCGGCGATTGTTATCAGGATACAACCACAATTGTTGCCTACTATACCGGTAATCCAATTTCCTACACATGGGATTTCGGCGATACTGCCAGTGGATCGAACAATATATCCACAGACAGTATAGGAAAGCACCTTTTCACGTCAACGGGAACATACCTTGTTACATTGATTATTTCAGATGGCATACAAACTGATACTTTTTATAACGTTCAAAACATTATTGATTGCAACGTTTGGCCGGGAAATATTAATACCGATGGCACAGTAGATATGGAAGATCTCTTTGCAATTGGAATTTATTACGGAGATTCCGGAACAGTGCGGCCCTCTGCAAGCAGCAGCTGGACAGGCCAGTCGTGCCCCGACTGGAATAGCACCGGCTGGAGTTACATGTATCTTCAGGAACTCCTGGATAAGAAACATGCAGATTGCAACGGCGACGGAAAAATTGATTCACTGGATATAAACGTCATCAGTCAAAATTACGGACTACATAAACCAAATTATTATCAAAACGATTTGATTCAGATGATGCCTTATGCAGCAAACGATGCTGTGTTGGAAGTTTCGTCTCCGGGAATGTTCTCATGGACGTATAATCTTATTGCAAATATCTCCTTACCAATTAACCTGAACGCAATAGATTCCGTGAATTCCGTTTATGGTTTGGCTGCAAGAATTTTTTATGATGCAGCAGCTATTGTTCCGAGTTCTGTGACTATTGATTTCAACAATAGTCAGTTTGGCACTCCCGGGCAGGATCTTATTGGCTTGTACAAAGATGTTTATTCTTCCGGATACATTGATTTCGGAATGGTAAGAACAAATAATACTTCGAGGAACATTTCCGGAACAGTGGCTTACCTTAATTTTTCAGTTTACAATTTCAATGGTCTCATGAATTTTTCATTTGACCCTATTATCCGTTTAATCAGAAACGGATGGTCGCAAAATCAGGAAATATTTATTCCTGTATCATCACTTAATTCACAGATGAATGTAATTTTAAGTTCTGTAGATGAAACGATAAAAAATCCTTTCTCTGTTTATCCGAATCCGGTTAATGACTATTTAAATATTCATACTACTGATGGATCAAAAATTAACCGTATCGTTCTTACGGATTTGTCGGGCAGAATTGTGAAAGAAAAGATCTATTTGGAAAAAAACGATTCGGAAAAAATATATTGCTATGAACTTGTCCGAGGGTTCTATTTTCTTTCGCTCTGTACATCTACCGGAAAATTTACAGGCAAGGTTGAAGTTGTAAAGTAATTACTAGTGGATATGAATGCAATAATCTATTCGTGCAATTGTGGCAATTCTTTTTTACAATTTCAATAATAATAAATTGGTTCGTTTTAAAAACTATTTTTATATTGTGCTGAATTTGAATATTTTTTAATTAGGCATTTAAAACTTAAAACCATGAAACTAAAAACATACATTGTCAATTGCCTATTTATTATTTTTTTCTTTTTGATTTTTAATAATGCAAAATCACAAACCTTCGATGTCTTTATTGCTAATGACCATTTAACTGCACCAAATATCTTTGAGTTTGATGTATATGTTAAAGCTACGAGTAGTGATTTTATGCTTCATTCTGTTCAACAGGCATTTACTATTAATCCAGCTTTTGCCCCTACAGGTTCCTTTACCCCTTCAATTTCAATTGTCCCCGGGACTACCCAATTTACATTTTATAATCCGGGTTTAATTCAAAAGAACGTATCCACTTCGAATAGTCTAAGTGCATTTTCCGTTGGAGTTAATGGAGGATTCCTTTGTCCAGGTATGGGACTTATTTCATCAGCGAATTTACCTAAACGGCTTTGTACTTGGAGAATTATTAGCAACAATGGACCTTTCAATTGTGCTAAGCATAACCTTTCTATGATACGTCCTTCACTAGATTTAGCTCCGGGAGGAAATGTAAATTTTAATTTCGCTGTTTCTAAATGGCTTTCGATGAATTGCATACCTGAACTACGTCTTACGATTTCAGATAATGGCACATACACAAATATTTTAGGCAACACTCTTTTAAGTCAAATGAATAATCTACCTGATGATAAAAACCCATGTACACTTGATGCTTGTGACGTAAATGGGTCTCCAACTAATACTCCCATAACCAACACAGGGGGTGGTGAAAACGATGGAATAATTTGCACAGAAGACAATTGCCAAAATGGTATAACAGTACATCTTCCAATATCCGGATCTTTAAATGACAATAATCTTTGTACAATGGGTGAAACTTGTAACAATGGTGTATTCAATCAAGGCAACGTTACCCCAACAGACGATGGTGATATTTGTACTATTGATTTTTGTAATCCAATTTCAGGTATTGTTAGCCATACCCAATCTAAAGATGATAATAATCCATGTACAAATGATTTTTGTGATATAACAAATGGGTCCGTAACACACAGTCCCACAGTATCCGGAACTCCTGGGGCATCTGACAACAATTTATGCACGACAGATTTATGCGATGGCATGAATAACACTATATATACTGCAGTTATAACAGGCCCTTGCACAGGCCCGACTTTATATTTAAAGTTATTTATTGAAGGTTACTATTCCGGAATCGGTTTAATGGAAAATGCAACATATCCTCCTATTGGTGGCTGCCTATTTCATAATTTTTTATCCCCTATTATTTCAGATGCAGATTATGTTACTATAAGTTTGTATAATCAATTAGCACCTGCTCCAATTTATCTTAATGGATTTGTAGAATCAAAAACCGGAATTCTAAAAACGGACGGAAGCGTGAATGTTACTTTCACAAATTTAGTCGCCTCTTCAACTCAATATTATATCTGTATTAATCACCGCAATTCAATAGAAACATGGAGTAGACTTTATGATATTAGTTCTTCTACAGCACTAAATCCTTATGATTTTTCAAGTGACAAAACGCAAGCATTCGGAAACAACATGATTGATGTAGGTGAAGTATATGGAGAATCACCGGTATGGGCAATCTTTAGCGGAGATATTTCTGATGCAAACACCGCAACAGTCGGAATACAGGACCATGTAGTGGAATCACAAGATTATGGTGATTTGGAAAAAGCAGTTTATTATATTTATACAGGTTATCTTCCTGAAGATATCACAGGTGATGGTATTGTAGAATCCGCCGATTATGGTTTAATGGAAAATGCCACATATTTTACGAGAGTTACAGTTCGTCCTTAGATTTTTTTGTAAATTCGATTAAGAAATGAAAAAATTCTTTCTGTCTGCTTTATTTAGCCTTTTTATTATTAATTCCGAAGCCCAGATATTTCCTTTTTGGGAAGTAACCGATATCCCTTATTATTGGTCACCTCATAACCATAACAGAGTGATGATTCAGGATTCCTCATTGTATGAAGGCAGAAGATGTCTTCAAATAAAAAATATCGTTAGCGGGCAAACAGAATACCGCTGGGCAAATCATGCACAACTTTATATGTTATTGCCCGATAAACATGGTAATTACATATTTTTAAAAGACAATTCATTCATTGGAGTTTATGATACCATTTTACAGGACTATGTCAATATCAATACAGGTCCATTGGCAAACATAACAATTACAAGTATTGGCCTTTCTCCTAATGGAAATATCTGGGCAGCAGGGTATCAGCAGCTTGGTTTATACAATGGTTCAACATGGCAGGTTTATCCTTATTATGGATATAGAGAAATAAAAGTAATAGATGATTCTTCTGCCTATTTAACCGGAAATCCCTTTTTAAAATTTCACAATGGAACTTTTGATACATTGTTTTACCTGCCAACAAATGTTTATTTCAGGGATTGGGATATTGATTCTTTAGGTAATCTCTGGATAGCCGGAACCAATAAATTAATTTATGCACACGATACAACAATGGTGTTTTTTGACAGCACGAATACGCCGGTGGGCTCAGAAAAATTTTCCAAAGTTGTAGTTGGCAAGAATGGACATGTATGGACATGTGGCGCAAAGCAGAACTTATTTGAATACGATGGCACATCATGGACTACACATGCATTGCCGTCTAATAATATTTATATTGACAACTTTAATCTTGATTCTCTAAGCAGGCCTTGGGTAATCGGTGGCGACTTATTCAATAATCAATTTTCAAACATGAATATTTATGTTTGGAATGGAAGTAATTTCAATTCTCCGATTGACTTCAAATTTAATCCTTACAGAAATATTAAAGCAATTTCTCCTAATTCACTGGCTAATGACGATGGAGTTTTTAGTTTTAATCCCGCGAATTATCAAATCTCTTCGTTTGTTGGAATACCCGAACATATTGAAGCCACTCAGGTAAATTGCTTTATGACTTATTCTCAATATAATTCAAGTAACTATTTCCCTTATGGCACTAATTCAGGTGTTTATACGCAGTATGGCCAAGTACCGGGACTCGATACTACTGTCCTCCCCAATGACACAGTAAATTGCATCGTCAATGATAATGGAAGCCAGTATGTCTGTACAAATAATGGAATGTTGGTTTACTCAGGTGTTTTTTACAATACGTTAAACACTACAAACTCTCCGCTTCCATCCGATACAATAACTTTTGCTACAGTTGTTCAAAATCAACCGTACAATAAACTTTACATAGGCACTGCAAATGGAATTGCCATTTATTCTAATAGCCAATGGACAATTTTTGATGCCGCCTATTTTGGGTTGAATACTTGCTATGTTACAGGTATATTAATACAACCCTGGGATACCATTGCCTATGTAACCACTATGGGAAATGGACTCATAAAACTATACCCTTCGGGAACCTTTGATCTTTTAAATGTTTCAAACGGCGGTTTACAGGATGATTCCCTTTATTACGCTAGCCTGGCCGAATTAGCCAAATGCGGCGCCTATATTGTAATAGGCACCAAACACAACGGCATTGCTGTATATGAATTTTGGAGTAATTCATTTCAATATTATAATGCAAGTAATGGTTATCCCTTTACCGAATCGCGTGCTGCGATAAATAATAATTATTACTTTGGAAATTTCTTGTTAGGCACAAATACAGGACTATACTGGGCTTCTCCCTGTGGTAGTGTTCAAGAAAATAATATTTATGGAAATTTAAATGTATATCCAAATCCAAGCACCGGACTTTTTTCTGTCGAACAACCTTTTATGAGTCACATAGAAGTACTAAATACATTAGGAGAGATCATCTTTCAAAAAGAAACAAAAGTTGATAAATTGTCCATTAATTTAAGTAATCTTACTAAAGGAATTTATTTTATCAGAACAACAGATAAAAATCAAAAAGTTTTTAATAGGAAAATAATTTTGTATTAAAGAAACGCAATTTCCTTAATATCATACTTCCCTTCCCTCCCATCTTCCTTTTGAACAACTAACTTCCCGATATCATCCACCCCTTTAATAATCCCGTTGAATATTTCATCTCCACTTTGAAATTTTTTTACCTCTCCGATACCATACAAAACAGATAGATAGTCCTTCTCAATAGTCTGAATGCCTCCACTTTTTAAACTCAAATACCGTTTCTCCAAAAAAGAGCATAAAGCAGCAAATAGCATTTCCAGATCATAAGGCTTTTGTTTAGTAAGTGAAAATGATCCTGCATTATGCAATTCTGAAGGAAAAACCGTTTGGTTGATATTAACTCCAATTCCAAGAATACAGGAAGACAACCTGGAACCATAAACAGCATTTTCAATTAATAAACCGCCGATTTTTAAAGAATCATAGTAAATATCGTTGGGCCATTTTATAGTGACTCCTTCTCCAAGGAAATTTGATACAAAATCGTATACGCCTAAAGCAAAGGCCTTGTTTAGCTGAAAAACATCTTTTGCAGGAAGAAAAGCCGGGTAAAAAACGAAACTTTGAAGGAGGTTCTTTCCTGCTTCACTATGCCATTGGGCGCCTTTTTGGCCTCTTCCTCCGGTTTGATGAATAGTCCTCACAGCTGAACCTTCCGGAATTAAATTTCGATTAATGTAACCCGAAAGGTAAGAATTAGTAGAATCAACTTCATCCAGCATTATGCAATGTCGGCCTGTGAATAAGGTTGTTAACTCTTTATTTGGGTTTTCAGGTAAGTCCGTTTCAGGCTTACTATCTTTAATGCTCACAATATTTTGATTACTTTTGCGTCTGATTAAGTGTAAATAACCTTATAATTCTTAATGATAAAAAAGAAGTCTCCTACGACTAAAGTACCTAAAAAAACCGTTCGAAAACTAAATGATGCAGAACGTCTCAAAAACCTCATTGTTGATGGTATGATTGAGAAAAAAGCTAAAGAAATTGTTTGCATTGATCTTAGAACGATAAAAAACTCTGTGGCTGATTTTTTTGTGATCTGCCACGCCGATTCGAAAACACATATTGATGCCATTGCCAATTCCGTTGAAGAATTTGTATATAAAAAAGAGGGCGAAGAAGCTTTTCATAGGGAAGGAAGTACAAATTCAGAGTGGGTCTTAATCGACTACTTTAATGTTGTCGCTCATATTTTCCAACACGAACAACGTGAATATTATGGCATAGAACGCCTTTGGGCCGATGGAGAAATTCAACGAATTGTGGCTAATTATTAATCCGTAACTTTGTATTATTAATATTCTATTACCCGGTTTAAGATTGCTAACCAACAACCGATGTAATTAATTACTTTTTAAAAATAAAATGAGCGAACAAGACAGAACGAACGATCCCAAGGGAGGAAAGAAGCCTGGACCTGGAAAGAAATTCCCGGGTGGCCCAAAAATTAATTTTAATTTTTACTGGATATATGGAATAATCATAGCTATTCTCATAATCACTCAGATATTTCAATGGGGTGCTTCAGAACGACAAATTTCTATTGACCGCTTCCAAAGGGAAATGCTGGCCTCTAAAGACGTTTCTAAAATAGAAGTGACTGATAAAACAGCACACGTTACCATTAAGAAAGATAAGCTGACAGATGCAAAGTATAAAGATATCAATGCAAAACGCTGGGGAAATGTAGCGAATGAAGGACCGCATTATTATTTTAATACAGGACCGGAAGACTTATTCGCAAAAAAAGTTGAAGAGACTCAAAAGGATTTTCTTCCTGAAGAAAAAGTCAGCATTAATTATTTGCAGGACAACAGAAGCTATTGGGAAGTTGTTCTGAACTGGATTATTCCTCTTGGCTTCATCATCTTAATATGGACATTCATCATGCGCCGCATGAGTGGCGGCGGTGGCGGCGGAAGTCAGATTTTCAACATTGGCAAATCCAAAGCGCAATTATTTGACAAAGACCTTCAGGTTAAAGTAACGTTTAATGATGTTGCCGGTCTGGAAGAAGCGAAACTGGAAGTAATGGAAATCGTTGACTTCTTAAAGAATCCTAAAAAATATACTACGCTGGGCGGTAAAATTCCTCGTGGTGCTTTATTGGTTGGTCCTCCGGGAACGGGAAAAACTCTTTTGGCAAAAGCCATGGCCGGAGAAGCACAGGTTCCATTCTTTTCTCTTTCAGGATCCGATTTCGTCGAAATGTTTGTTGGTGTTGGTGCTTCACGGGTTCGCGACTTGTTCCGTCAGGCTAAAGAAAAAGCTCCGTGTATTATCTTTATTGATGAAATAGATGCAATAGGTCGCGCAAGAGGAAAATCTGCTTCTTTCAGCGCTAACGATGAAAGAGAGAGCACACTCAACCAGCTCTTAACTGAAATGGATGGCTTTGGAAGCAATTCCGGTGTTATAATCATTGCCGCTACCAATCGCGCCGACATACTTGACCGAGCACTCCTGCGCCCGGGCCGTTTTGACCGTCAGATCTATGTTGAACTTCCGGATCTCAATGGAAGAAAAGCCATCTTCAGCGTACATTTAAAACCTCTTAAAATAACTTCTGCTCTCGATATTGATTTTCTTTCCAGACAAACTCCCGGTTTTTCGGGAGCGGATATTGCCAACGTATGCAATGAATCAGCTTTGATTGCTGCAAGAAAAAACAAACAAGCCATAGACATTCAGGATTTCCTCGATGCTATTGACAGAATAATCGGTGGTCTGGAGAAAAAGAATAAAATAATTTCACAGGATGAAAAGAAAGTCATTGCTTACCACGAAGCAGGTCATGCTGCTGTAAGCTGGCTGCTTGAATTTGCACATCCACTTGTGAAGGTTACCATCGTTCCCCGTGGAAAATCATTGGGTGCTGCCTGGTATCTTCCTGAAGAAAGACAGATCACTACGACGGATCAGATAATGGATGAAATATGCGCAGCATTAGGCGGTCGTGCATCTGAAGAAATTGTTTTTGGAAAAATCTCAACGGGTGCTCTTAGTGACCTTGAAAAAATTACCAAGCAGGCTTATGCAATGGTCACCATTTACGGTCTCAACGATAAAATCGGTAATGTCAGCTTCTACGATTCCAGCGGACAACAGGAATACACTTTTGGCAAACCATACAGTGAACATACAGCTGAAATCATAGATACAGAAGTAAAGAAAATCATTACAGAGTCTTACGAGCGTACGAAGGATTTGCTGAAAGATCATAAAGAAGAACTGCATCAGTTGGCTTCCCGCTTACTTGAACGTGAAGTAATTTTCAAAGAAGATCTTGAACAGATTTTCGGAAAACGCAAATGGGAAGATAAGTCTGAAATGGCATATATGGGGCCTTCAGCCAACGGAACAACAATTGCAGATACAATTCCAACCATAATACTTCCTCCTGCCGGTGAAAACCA
Source organism: Bacteroidota bacterium (assembly GCA_031417395.1). Lineage (GTDB taxonomy): Bacteria > Bacteroidota > Bacteroidia > AKYH767-A > 2013-40CM-41-45 > JADKIH01. Next base: position 88,159 of record JANOVM010000004.1, read on the forward strand.
GGCAACCGCTGTTCCTCCTGCAGGCAGCTGATATAAAGATTCTCTCACAAAATGGATATCACTTCACGTGAAATAATTTTAAAGAAAATCAGACAAGGGCTGGTTCAAAAAAAGGGATTGCGTTTCCCTGCCGTTGACTGGGATAAAAATATATACGCCGAAAATCCGGATAGTCAGGAAGAACAATTTGCAAAAGCTTTCACCAAGGTAGGCGGGCATTTTGTTTTTTGTGAAAGTGAGCTTGAATTTATTGAAAATGTAATTGCCCTCTCTCAGGAAAATAAATGGAAACAGTTTTACTGCCGCGAAGAAGCAATTACTCAACAGCTGGATAAAGTGGATTTTCCCTACACACGCGAAGAAAAAAATTTTCCGGAAGAAATTGTTGCCATAACCACTTGTGAAGCTTTAATCTCCCGTTTGGGCAGTGTTCTGGTTTCATCCGGACAAGGATCAGGGCGCCGGTTATTTGTAGTTCCTACTGTGCATATTATCCTTGCTTACACTTCTCAAATCGTTCCCGATCTTAAAGATGGTTTGGAACGCATAAAGAAAAGATATAAAGATCAAATCCCTTCTTTTATAGCCACGTTGACCGGTCCAAGCAGAACAGCTGATATTGAAAAGACGCTGGTTACACCTGCACATGGTCCCAGAGATATTTTTGTTTTTCTTGTAGAAGACTGATATGGAAAAAGGGTGGACGTTAATTTATGTAAACAATCAACTTCACAAAACTGAAATTGTGCGTGCCGTTTTAGAGGACGAAGGAATTGAATCAGTCAGTATGGATAAAAGAGATTCAAGTTACATTTCCATTGGCGATATTGAAGTGTATGTCCCGGAAGAATATGCTGAATTAGCCCGAACGATTATTGAAAAAAATGCATTGTGACTAACCTGGGGCAACGAACAATTACAGGCGTAATAGGTGCAACTATCCTGCTTTCAGGAATTATTTTTAGCGAACAAACTTTTCTTCTGCTGCTTATTTTCATCAGTTCTATGTCACTGCTTGAATTTTACCGTCTCTATGAATCGGAAAATACAAAGCCTCAAAAAGCGCTTGGCATACTGATTAATATTTTTATTTTTCTTCCTCCACTCATTCAAAATATTTTTGAAACAGGATTTAATATTCTTCCTCTGATTATCATTCTTCCTTATTTTATTTTCATTCGTGAACTTTATCTTAAAAACGAGAAACCACTTTATAATATAGGTGCTACACTTTTAGGAACCTTCTATATAAGCATTCCGTTATTTTGTTTCTACCTTATTTCCTTTCAGGGCATTTTGGATAACTACCAGTATGGCTGCATTATCGGTTACTTTTTTATTTTATGGGCAAACGATATAGGCGCTTACTTTATAGGCAAGTATTTTGGAAAACGTAAACTCTTCGAAAGAATTTCTCCCAAAAAAACATGGGAAGGATTTTTTGGCGGACTTGTATTTGCTATGTTAATGTCTTGGTTTGTATCCATTCTATTCACAAACTTTTCAATCGTTGGTTGGATGAGCATTGCAGCTATTATTATCATTACCGGAACCCTTGGCGATCTTGTTGAATCATTGTTTAAAAGAAGTGTTCACATAAAAGATTCAGGAACTATTTTACCCGGACATGGCGGTTTTCTGGATCGTTTCGATGGGCTTTTTATTTCTGCACCGTTTGTGTTTTTTTATTTGCAGATGATTAAGTAAGCCTAATTAGTAAAAATAACGAACTCATAACTCCCCTTATATTTTTCCTTTAAATTCGATCTTCTACTTTATTAAATAGATAATTTTGGCACATATTTCAGCATACTATACTGTTATTCAGCTAGATAATTAATTGCCAGATTATTACTTTCTTTTACTTAACATCATAATTATTATTTATAACTGCTTAAAAGGGAAATGCATTGGCCTAACAATGCTCACTTTTCTTAAAAATATATACCTTCGCTGCCCAAATCTATCTACAATACATGGTTACGGCAGAAATGAAAGAAAACAATAAGTCAAAAGTAGAAATAAAGGATATTACGAATCCTTATGATTCCATGATACAGCGATTTGATGTTGCTGCACATATTATCGATCTTGATGTTGATACATACAATATTTTAAAAACTCCTTCGCGTCAATATCTGGTAAGTCTCCCGGTTAAAATGGATAACGGTACCATAAAAGTTTTCGAAGGATATAGAATTGTTCACAACAGCAGCCGCGGTCCATCTAAAGGAGGAATTCGTTATTCACTTGAAGTAAACCTGGATGAAGTAAAAGCACTCGCTGCATGGATGACGTGGAAATGTGCTATTGCTGACATTCCCTACGGTGGTGCTAAAGGCGGTATTACCTGCGATCCTTCCCTTATGTCAGAAGGAGAATTGGAAAGACTAACACGTGCTTACACTTCAGCCATGTCTGATGTATTCGGCGTCGATAAAGATATTCCTGCTCCTGATGTTGCAACAGGTCCGAGAGAAATGGCATGGATCGTTGACGAATATTCTAAAATTAAAGGAGCATTTACTCCTGGCGTTGTGACCGGAAAACCTTTGCACCTCGGCGGCTCAGAAGGTCGCGTGGAAGCAACAGGAAGAGGCGTTACCGTTGCCGCTCTGGAAGGAATGAAAAAAATCAAAATGGATCCCAAAAAAGCAATCGGCGCTGTTCAGGGATTTGGAAATGTTGGGTCTATCAGTGCTAAACATCTGGAGGAATCCGGTGTTCGCATTGTTGCTATCAGCGATCACTCCGGTGCATGGTATAACCCTAAAGGCATCAACATAGAAAAGGCAATCGATTACAGAAATTCCAACCATGGAATACTGAAAGGCTTTCACGGAGGAAAAGAAATTCCAAACGAGGATTTGCTTACACTGGATGTTGACATATTGGCTCCCTGCGCACTTGAAAATGTAATCACGCGTGAAAATGCCGCCGATATAAAAGCTCAACTAATCGTTGAAGGAGCCAACGGCCCGACAACAGCAGCAGCTGACGAAATATTAATTAAGAAAGGCATTCATGTTATCCCTGACATCCTTGCTAACGGAGGCGGTGTAACAGTTTCCTATTTTGAATGGACACAAAATCGTTTTGGTTATTATTATCCCGAAGATGAAATTAATAAAAGAGCTGATCGCTACATGATTAAAGCTTTTGCCAATGTTTGGGAAGTTGCAAAAAAATATAAAGTTTCGTTGAGAATTGCTGCTTATATTTTTGCTTTAGAAAAAGTTGCTAAAGCAGTAAAATCACGTGGTAATTATTAATATTTTCGCTTCCTTAAATTCATTTAATAATATTTTTTGATGACGATTCACAAAGAAGGATATACAACCATTGCAATTACCTTACTTACTCTTGGTGCAATAAACTACGCAGCGCACGCTTATTTAAACGAAGATTATCCGAATATTCAGCTTGCAATAATTATTGTTTCACTTTTACTTCTTTTAATCGTACTTCAGTTTTTTCGTCACCCCAATCGCAGAATAAAAAGAAATGAAAAATATATTTTCGCTCCGGCCGATGGAAAAGTTGTTGTGATTGAAGAGACTATGGAAGATGAAGTTCTTAAGGATAAACGGATTCAGGTTTCGATTTTTATGTCGCCATTAAATGTTCATGTAAACCGATATCCTGTTAGTGGTGAAGTAACGTTTGCTAAATATCATCCCGGAAAATACTTAGTGGCTTGGCATCCTAAATCCTCCACTGAGAATGAAAGAACAACCATTGTCATTCAAACCGGTGCGCGCATTCCTGTACTCATGCGTCAGATAGCAGGTGCTCTGGCCAGACGAATTGTTTGTTATCCCCAGAAAGGCTGGATTGTAAAACAAGGAGAAGAAATGGGATTTATTAAATTCGGTTCAAGGGTTGATCTTTTTCTGCCTCTCAACACTAAAATTTTAGTTGGCTTAAATGAAAAAGTAAGCGGAGGCGAATCTATTATTGCTGAACTACCTCAGTAATTATTTCCAGGCTTTACAAATTCTGTTTTCTACTGTTTGTCCATCGTCGAGCGTAAAGTCGATTCGTAGTGTATCACCTGAAAGTATTCCACTACCGGCAATTGTCTCTCCGGAAATAACAGTTGTAATCAGAGCAATATCATTACCACTTACCGATGCAGGAAGGTTGGAGTTTGTATTGCCACCATCGAAGCCTTTAATAATAACTTGTTCGGGAGCTGAATTAGAAGCATTGATAACCATTTGAAAATTTCTGGTTCCTCCGCTGCCTGTTGAAAAAGCATTCCATGTTCCTAAAAATTTATCGCGGTCAGCAGTTGAAATGTCCTGCTCTGTTTTTTCACAAGCAGTAAATACAGAGAACATTGAAAGTAATAATAGGGATGCTATTTTTTTCTTAACCATCATAATGAGTTGTACTGTTGAAACTCCAAGAACCTTGCCGTTATTTTCCAAGCCTTGATTCAAGGTCCAATTTGAACTTTCGGGCTGTATCAAGGGCAATATCATATCCTGCATCGGCATGCCTAATAACACCCATGGCGGGATCATTATTCAGGACACGTTTAAGTCTTTTCTTCGCATCCTCCGTACCATCTGCTACGATTACCATTCCTGCATGAATAGAATAGCCAATACCTACTCCTCCGCCATGGTGAAGAGACACCCAACTGGCGCCTCCGGCAGTATTAATTAGAGCATTTAATATAGGCCAGTCAGCAATAGCATCACTGCCATCTTTCATGGCTTCTGTTTCACGGTTTGGAGAAGCTACAGAACCGGTATCTAAATGATCTCGTCCAATTACAATTGGCGCTTTAACCTTGCCTGTTCTCACCAATTCATTAAAAGCAAGTCCTGCTTTTTCACGTTCACCCATTCCCAGCCAGCAAATTCTCGCAGGCAAACCCTGAAAAGCAATTCTTTCCTGAGCCATCTTAATCCAGCGATGCAATGATTTATTCTCAGGGAATAATTCAAGAATTTTTTTATCCGTCTCCAGAATATCAGCCGGATCACCCGACAAAGCAGCCCAACGGAAAGGACCTTTACCTTCACAAAACAATGGACGAATGTATGCCGGCACAAAACCCGGAAAAGAAAAAGCATTCTTTAATCCACGTGCCAATGCTTGTCCGCGAAGATTGTTTCCATAATCAAATGTAACAGCACCCTTATCCTGAAGTTGAATCATCAGCTGAACGTGCTTTACCATTGTGTCAAGTGAACGATTAATAAACTCTTTAGGATTAGAAACACGCATTGCTTTAGCCTCATCTACGCTTAATCCTATAGGAAAATATCCATTCAATTCATCGTGTGCTGAAGTTTGATCGGTAAGCGTATCGGGAACAATGTTTCGTTTAATAAGTCTGTCAAGTAAATCAACAACATTGCAAACCACACCAATACTCTTAGCCTGACCTGTCTTTTTGTATTCTAAAGCCCGATCGATGGCAGCATCAATGTCGTGCATTAGTTCATCGATGTATCTTGTTTCTATTCTCTTCTGAATACGCCACTCTTCCATTTCAGCAGCCAGACAAATACCTTCGTTCATTGTAATAGCCAATGGCTGCGCGCCGCCCATACCGCCAAGTCCTGCTGTTACATTCAAGGTGTTTTTCAGCGATCCTCCGAAATGCTGGCGGGCAATTTCAGCATACGTCTCATAGGTGCCCTGTACAATGCCTTGTGAACCTATATAGATCCAAGATCCTGCAGTCATTTGACCGTACATGATCAATCCTTTATCTTCCAGCTCTCTGAAATAATCCCAATTTGCCCAATGCGGAACGAGCTGCGAATTGCTGATAATGACTCGCGGAGCATCTTTATGTGTCGGTAATATTCCCACCGGTTTGCCCGATTGAATTAAGAGGGTTTCATCTTCATTAAGGTCTTTTAATGCTTTTACAATAAGATGAAAAGACTCCACATTACGGGCAGCCTTACCGGTACCGCCATAAACAATGAGGTCTTCAGGGCGTTCAGCTACGTCAGGATCCAGATTGTTGTGCAGCATTCGTAAAGCGGCCTCCTGTACCCATCCTTTGCAGGACAGAACAGTACCTGTAGGAGTTTTAGTTTTACTCAGATCGAGCTTGTCTTTAATCACAGTTGTAGACATATTTATTGTTTTTTATTCTTAAGACTTTTATCTTCCTTTTTCCTATAGGGACAATGGCGGCAGCTGTTTTGACAGCAATAACCACGTTTTAGATGGTATTTTTCGGTAAAAACTATATATCCTTCATCTGAAAAATAATAGTCTTCCTTATCAAACTTATCGTAATAATTCATTTCCCCGAAAAAGGTTTGAGTGCGAAATTACCAAAATTGGTTGATAAAATTAATGCCGATTTTGGAATACTCCTTTTATCTTTGCACACTACTCTCAAATATGCTAAAACCCTTTATCAATACGGCTTTGGAAGAAATCCATTATTCCGCCTGGCAAAAAAAGGGTGTAGCGGTTTCCGTATTAAGGGATGATCTTATCCATCCATTTATGTCCGGAAATAAATGGAGGAAGCTTAAATACAATATCATCGATTTTAATGATTCAGGCAAAAAAGTACTTCTGACATTTGGAGGGGCTTTCAGCAATCATTTAGTTGCAGCCGCAGCCGCTGCTTCAGAATATGGTTTTGATTCCATTGGAATTGTTCGAGGCGAAGAAGTTGACAATCCTTATCTGAATTTTGTAAAACAAAATGGAATGAAACTTTTCTTTATTTCGAGAGAGGAATACAGAAAAAAAAATGAACAGGAAACAATTTCAACAATTCTTGATTTGCTGATTACTAAAGAATGGATTAAAAACAGGGAAGATGTATTCCTTCTTCCTGAAGGGGGTGCAAATCCTGCAGCTGTCAGGGGAGCTTCTGAAATTATTAATGACATAGATAAAGAATTCGACTGGATAGCCTGCGCTTGCGGAACGGGAGCAACACTTGCAGGCATTTCACAAAAATTATCCGGAAATCAAAAAGCCCTTGGCATTCCCGTTCTTAAAGCAGACGGCTATATGGAAAAAGAAATTGAAAAACATGGAGGAATAAATGACAGAATAATACTGAATGAAAATTATCACTTCGGAGGGTATGCTAAAAAAAATAAAACACTTGAAGCCTTTTGCAGGGATTTCTCAGCAATTACCGGTATTCCCATAGAACCTGTTTATACAGGTAAATTATTTTATGCAATCGACGATCTGATAAAAACAAACTACTTCAAAAAAGGAGAAAAGGTTACAGCCATACACACGGGGGGAGTATTTTGTTTTCCAAATTAGTTGCTAAAGGCAGATTGTTAGCTACTACTTATTAGTTTTAAATTAGCTAATTCGAAAATTAGTTAATTAGCGATCCGATGGCTATCGGATTAACGAATTAAAAAATGTATCTTCTTACAGTTTTGTCCGTAATAAGGAACATAATTTTATAAAAAAAAACACGTTTAAATTATATGAAAAGAATTGGCATTTTCTTTTTACTGGCATTTTCAACGAATCTTGTGCTTGGCGGGGATAGTTTCCGGCCTTCCAGACAAAAATATATTGAAGAACATAAGTTCGACGCTATTCGCGATATGAAAAAGACAGGAATTCCTGCCAGTATAACTTTGGCTCAGGCTTGTCTTGAGTCGCAGGATGGAATGAGCAATTTGGCAAGGGAAGCCAATAATCATTTCGGCATTAAATGTTCGAATTGGAATGGCGCATCGTATATTCAGGACGATGATACGAAGGATGAATGTTTCCGAAAATACAATTCTACACTTGAATCATACGACGATCATAGTTTATTTCTACTTACCCGTCCTCGCTATGCTGCTTTATTCCAGTTAGAAATAACTGATTATAAAGGCTGGGCCAAAGGCTTGAAAAAAGCAGGTTATGCTACAGACCCTAATTATGCAGACCGTCTTATTAAAATAATTGAAGATAACCAATTGTATCAATACGATAAAATGCAGGAGGGTGATCTTGTTGCTTCTCAAAACAACGATATTCCTATAATGCGTTCAACTGAAGACAGAGTTTATGTTCCATCTGTAACTGTTGTTGATGCTTTTCAGACCCGAAAAATTCAATCCATTAATGGAGTAGATTATGTTGTAGCAAAGAAAGGCGAAGATTTCAAATCAATAGCTCAGGAATTAAAACTTGGATACTGGCAATTGCCTAAATACAATGAAATGAGTGATGGTACTCCTTTGGAGGATGGACAAATTGTCTATATCAAACCAAAGAAAAATGAAGGCAATGAATCAGTATACATAGTAAAACCGGGAGATACTGTTTTAAACATTGCTCAGGCATGCGGCATTAAGTCCAAATTCATATACAAGTACAACGATTTAAAGGAAGGTGCTGCTTTGGAGGCCGGTCAACAATTATTTTTAAAAAAATACAAGGGGCCTAGAAGCTGATCCGAATAATATAGAACTTATTCTCTTTGTAAGCAGGTAAAAGGACGGTTTCATCATCAATCTGTTTAGCCGATTGAGCAGCAATACTTACTTTTTCCAATTCATTAAAAAGTACATCGGTTTTTTGATAACCGTTTGCATCGATTTTAGTTATAAGTACAGAAGAATTTTCATCGGCGAATTTATTATAAACTGATACAAGCTTCCCTCCTGTTATTGCACAAAAATAAGAAGAGAAAACACCGGAATCATCGATAGAATTCTGGTCTTTGCTTATTACATTATTCCATAAAATATTTCCATTGGGATTGACGGAAAGAACCATTATGTTCCCGTAATGATAATAAACATGCGAAATATATGCCTGCATGTAATAATCAAAATACGATCTTGAATTTTTATACATGGATTCTGCAATAAGCGCTACTCCCCCATCCTTTCTGACAATCAATCTGTCTATAGAATAATTTACCAGCTCACGGTTTTCCTTTTGGTCAATAATAAATTTCCTTAGATACTCATCACTGAAGGGTGTATGTATTGTTTTAGTGTCGGTTAAACTATCTTCTGTCAATGCATAATAGAATATACCCGCCGTTGAATAAGTAGTTTTATCTGAATAAAAACCGGCAACAACAATTTTATTATTCAGGTTGTCGGCTGTAATACCTACATCAGTTAAAAATCGTATCTCACTTCTGATGGAAGCATTTACAAAACGGTCGCGCTTAAAATTGTAGCCATACAATTCATAATAACTCTGATCAGGAGCTTTGATTTTCTTTTCGGTAGTATAATGAATGCCCAGAAGAACGAAAGAGGCACTGTCGGTAAGCACAAAATCCAAAGGCACAAACAATTGTTCAGAGGCAGGAATTATTATTTCTTTCGAATACTTCAATACGAGATTGGTATCTAAAACAATAATTCTGAAGGATTGCGATGTATCTTCTTTAGTAAGTTGCCGGTATGAAAAAGCTACCAACGACTGATCGTGAGAACTGATAAGTCCGGGCTTGTTCTTTTCGTCGAGCGTCTCAGAAGAAAAGCTGGCCAATAAAACAGGTTTATCAATCCACTTCGAATCTTTACCCAGGTATTGGGAATAAAAATAATATAATTTGCCCTTCTTATCATATAAATAGCTTGTGACGATAAGTTTTCCATTTACCAGCCTTACATCTGTGATATGGCCATCTTCATAAGAAGTTTTTAAATCCTTCTCCCAGATCAAAGCCATTTCAGAAGAAAAGTATTGAAGAAGATACGATCTGTTGCGAAAACCCGAATGTTCTCTATCGTCTTCCAAAGACATATTACTTTTCAGAACATAGAAATTCTCATTTTCATCTTCCCCTAAAATTTTCAGGTAGGGAGATTTCTTATTATCCTGAAGTGGCTGAGACCATTTTACACTTTGAGCAGGTAAAACCAGGCTGGAACAGAAAAAAATAATAAAAGTCAAAAAGTTTTTGGAAATGAACATAAAGGAGCCACTGTTACATTTCAAAGGTACTCTTTAACTATGAATCGGTAAAAAGAATGTCATTCAAAATTTTTCCAATAAACAGGCTTGCAGGGTTTAATTCTCGCCTGAATGTTTTTATCCATAACTTCAGGATTATTCCGAACGAACTTATAAATATCGTACTCCCCTTCTGCTTCAACAAGGGTGATGAAACCGCTTCCGTTTTCGAACAAAGCAGCCATGAGTAACCGGCCCTCACTAAAAGCCTTTTGAATGTAGGTCTCATGCCGGTTAAGGTCAGTGTTTGTAAAACTTTTATTCGGCGGAAAGTTTTCCCCCATGGTCCATAGAATAAAGTAAAGTTGTTTAAGGCCGCTTACAGGATGGCCATCCGTTACCAGAGTAGTTGAATTTGCGTGCATATGATTTAATTTTAATTCAAATTTGAGGAGAAAGCACGATACTCCTGTCATTGCATCTTCATAACTTGATTAAGAAGGCCTATTGTTTATCATGATAAAGTAAAAAAAGGGTTAAAGTCTTGTTAATTGAGCTGTTCAAGCCTAACAAGTAAAAGGTCAAAACAAAAACTCGAAAAGAGCGGAATTGATTTATGCATAATAACTTTTACTTAATCCTAAATGCAACTTGGTTCAAAAAAGGTAAATAAAAATCATTCTTTAAGAAAGACTCTCTTTCAATTAAGAAACAAATTCATTTTCTAAATTCATCTCCTGAAAAGACTTTATTTTTTGAAAGGTGATTTATCCCTTTTGAGTAAACCAAGCAAGGATAGCAAAGCAAATTAAAAATGCTTCAACGAAACGTGCAAGTTTAGCTGAGTTTCTGCGAATTTGTGCTGTGGTTTTCATGACTTTAATTTTTAAGTTGTTAGAATGATATTTGAATTATGATGTCAAAAATAACCTCCCAATAGCCTCAATGAAAGCCAAATTGAGTAATCAGTTTGTATGACTTAGTAAATGGCTAAGAAAAGGGAATTATTAAAAAAAAGGACCTAGAATCCATTTTGAAATTGATAAAAATCGTATATCTTTGCCGTCCTTAAAAAGAAAGAATAGCTCATCCCGATAGCGATCGGGAGTTTCAGACCCTCCCGCACTAAAAGTGCGGGAGGGTCACGGTTCTGATAGAAAAACATAAAGTGGCAAAAATATTGGGAGCATAGCTCAGCTGGTTCAGAGCATCTGCCTTACAAGCAGAGGGTCACAGGTTCGAACCCTGTTGTTCCCACATAGAGGTCGTCTTAAAAGGACGGCCTCTTGTCGTTTATGTACACTGTTTATATATTATACAGCATAGCTGCAGATAAATATTATGTTGGCCACACCGGTGAGGATATTCAAGAAAGAATCCGGAAACACCTAAGCAACCATAAGGGTTTTACTTCTCTTTTTAAAGATTGGCAATTAATGTATACGGAAACTTTTGAAACAAAATCCGAAGCCTATCAAAGGGAACTGGAAATAAAGAGCTGGAAAAGCAAAAAAAGAATTGGGAAATTGATCAGCGCTTCAGAGCATCCCGCGTCATAAGCGCGGGAGGGTCATCCCGTTTCAGCGGGATTCGAACCCTGTTATTCCCACTTAATAGTCAAAGGGTTACAAAGTTTTAGTTTTGTAACCCTTTTTTCATTTGCACAAAATTTGCACAAAAACGCGTCTAAAGTAGTTCTTGTTTGATTTGATTATATTGTAATTGATTTGTGCATCATCTTAATTTTATTTAAGTACCAGCCTTTTAATTCTTCAAAAGTTTTTAATTCTTTGCCATCTCGGAAAAGAAAGTGACTTTTCATTTTTGTCTTTTATGAAATATTAATTTTTAATCGATGAAACGCTTTCCAATAATTTTTATTCCAACACTATTATTTTCACATTTCTGCATATTTTGTCTTTCATCACTTGATCATCAGTGGCATTACTTAAGGTATTCTACGGGAAAATACATTTCTTCATTCTTATTGTTCCATCAGATAGATTCGATTGTTCAATAACTATTCCCGAAGGATTAGCAACAGGAACCCCACATATTGAATAATACCTTTTGGATATTACTGATTTTTGCATTTGAGTAGAAAGTATATCTAAAGTATTATCAATTTGAACATAAAATGCATCGTATTGAGAACTACTACCATCATCCATATTGATATATGCACTTGTAACGGATGGAAGATTCGGAAATATTATATTCCACTGTTGATTACCAATTGGAATATTGATTAAATTTTTAATCAAGACAACATTTCCAGCAACGTCAACTTCAACAAATCCTGAAGCTGATCCCCAACTATTTCCAAATGTATGTAAAAAAATAGTCAGAGAATCTCCGGCCCATGTTGGATTATGATTCACGCTATCGATTATTAAGATACCTTGAGCAAAACACCCATTGCAGACTAATATCGAAAAGAGAACAAGGAATTTTTTCATTTTATCTTTATTTATAATTCAAAGATACTTTTTTTTCTAAACAGGTAGTTTTACAGAAGCTCCTGTATGCATTTTATCATCTTCATGTTTAACATTAACCTCTGGAAATCCAAGTACACAATATTGAGCTGCTGGTATTAGTTTCACATGTTTCCTAAATTTACTAAGAGGTAAAAATTTATAATTATACTTTACAGCTTCAAATAATTCATTTTCAATTTTGATATAAGCTAAATCAATGCCGTCACTCATACTTATGACAGTGCCCTTAAAATCACCTTTAATGGCGACATAGCCTCCACCCTTCCTAATAAACAAATCTTCTGTCGAATTTTCATCCTCCATGAAATAATCAATAACATGAGAAGCAGTCAATATGTAATTAGAATTATTTATAGTAGCTAATATTCCAGAACCATACGGTTTCATCATTTTGTTTTCTCGAATGAAAAGCTGACAAGTAAAGTGTAAAATTTCATCTTGAATTAATTGATTTATTTGAGCAGACAGCTCTCCTGAAATTTCTTCCTTAATAAGCATATTGCTTAAAGATTAAAAATTTCCTTTGCCATTTTCCAGTTTTTCTTAAGTATCGGTCTGCTAACGCTCGTTTCTCCATTTGAAGATTCACCTGTAAAATGACAAAACTTTTCTGGATATTCAGCATCACTATACTTGCTCCATGATTTAAACGCATCATAACTCATTGGCCTTTCTACATTGAAAGGAATGGTAACACCTGTTCTAATACAATAGCCCATTGGTCTATCATTGGACTTAATTTTTGCGTTTTCAACTTTAAAATTTCTACTTTCTTCCTTTGGTGGAGTGGATGCAGTAACTTTTTTTACACTTACTCTAATTTCTTCACTTATTGTTAATAATCGTTGAACCTCATCTAAGGTTGAAGTATACAATTCTGAGTCATTAGCTTTTGAAAGATAAATTCCCATTTCATTATTGTTCTGTTGGGAAAACTCATACAAGTTCATTGAAGTAATAATTGCCTCATTTTCGTTAATGTAACATTTAGCGTGGAGGTTCTTACAAACGCTTGTCCTTATACCTATTTGACTTTCCAGCCAATTGTTTTCTTCAAGTTGCAATTTATTTTCACGATAAACTATTCGTATGTCTCGCTTTTGAATGTTTAAATTGCTAAGATGTTCCTTAATTCTATCTGTAAATTGTAAGTAAGGACTAATTAATATTAACCTATCCTTAGTACCTTTTATAAGTTCCTCTAAGTGATAAGAAACTCCAGTAGTATTTAAAAATTTTGCCATATTAATTTTTGTTTAATTTATTTTTGTTATTTCTTTGATTTAGACCCCTTAATTACAACTCTCCCTAATTTTTCTATATGCCGCTTTGCTTCCAAGCTCCCCGGCTTTACTTAAGTCTAAACAACCTTGCTCTTTTTGCCCCATGCTTATCCTTAGGGATCCTCTCCATAAATATCCTAAATCAAAATTAGGAGCAAATTCAATTAACTTATCAAAATCCAAAAGAGCGCCTATTTTGTCCCCTAATTCCATTTTTATTCTCCCTCTTCCGAAATAAGCATTCCCTGGTTGAGTGTTATATTTTAATGCAGTATTGTAATCTAATATCAACTCCCGGTAGTAGTTTTGCCACTCCTCATTAGGGTAATTTTCTAAATAGTTATACTTTTTTGGAGTTTCCTTTTCAAACTTTCTTTCTTTTAATGATATTATGCTATATATCAGAAAGGCATATTTTGCAGAGTCAAGCTCCATTGCTTTTAAGTAGTAAGTTATTCCACCATCATAGTCATTTAATTTCTCATAAGAATACCCTATTTCATAGTATGCGTTAGCATTATTAGGATTAATCTCTATTATTTTATTATAATCATCTATTGCACCTTGTCTGTCCCCTTTCCTAATCTTCTCCGTGGCCGTATTAAAATATTTATTTTCCTCCTTTTTTTTAGCAGAATTGTTGCAAGATGCACTTCCTAAAATAAAAAGAATAAAAATTATTTTTTTTAACAACATATTATTTAGTATTTAAAAACTCCTTTAGGATTCTCTCTGTAATCAGTATGGGCCTCCCTATCCTTTTTTTTATTTCCCCATGCTTTATGTAGGTCCTAACTGTTTGCATTGTTACTTGGAGAGCCTTAGCAACTTACTCCTCCTTTGTGGTTACTTATACTAATTACTTTGCTCATTAGTATTTTCTGATTTGGTTATCTGTCCGTTTTCGTCGTATTCGGTAAATGATATAATGGTTCCCCCAAAACTTGTGTAGTTGTATTCTGCTTTTAGCTGTCCGTTTTCGTAAAAATATTTCCAGTAACCAACCTTTTTATCATCTATTAATCCCCCTTCTGTAGATAGTTGTCCGTTTTCATAATAGATTTTCGTTAATCCAGTATTTTTACCTTCCTTGTAGGTTGCCTCGTATTGTATATTCCCGTTTTCAAAATACATTTTCACTAACCCCTCCTCTTTATCGTCCTTATAGGTTTGCTCCAATTGTATTTTTCCGTTTTCATAATACGTTTTCGATAGTCCTTCCCTTTTACCGTCCCTATAAGGTTCTTCAATTTCCGTTTTTCCGTTTTCAAAATACATTTTCCATAGCCCCTCCTTTTTACCGTCTTTATACTCTGCCTCTTCTTTTTTCTTGTTTACATCGTACATCCGAAAAGAAACACCAGTAAACAGCTCTTCCTTATAATAACAGAAACTTTCCTTCATAATTAAGTCTCCTGCCGGTACTCGCTTCTCTTTTGAACAGCTTGTTAGTACAAGAATAGATAGAAGTAAAATAAATAGTTTTTTCATATTATTGAGTTTACTTAGATTACTGCGTTTAGAATTTATCAAAAACCTGAGAGCCATTGTCTCCCTGGTTCTTTATTACTCCTCGCTTTCTGTTGTAATCTAAGGGTTAAAAATTGAAACAAGATAATAATTAATTCAAGTTAGTAAACAGTAAATTAGTTATTAACCGCTTGGTTTATATTTGGAATTTAATTATATTTGGGATATAAAAAACGTTTCTATGGTGTTATTAAGTTTCTTAAGCAGTATGCCAAAGGAGAATTTAAATATCGTTTTTTTTGTTCTGATATTTTTATTTTCTCTTTTTATCCCGGCCACCTTGTTTTTTTATTCAAAACATAAAAAGAAAATAAATGAAAAAGACTCTTTGCGGTTTTTTGTTTTTCTATCCTTATCTTTAATTACATTATTTTTTATAATCTATTTTAAGTTTTTATTTAATAACGAAAACCCCGGCTGGATGTAGGCTAATTTATCCCCCGATAATACTCTCTTCGGAGTCTCTCTATTTGCTTAGGTCCGTAAATTGTGAGGAGGTAGTGGAGAAGTGCCTTTGCCCTCTGTTCCTTTGGAGTCTTTATAGCCTGGGCTGGTTTCTGCTTATTCATACTGACTGGTCATTTTTTATTCAGGTTCCACATGGCGGTGGGGCTATACGGTGCGGTTGCGCTGGAAATTGTATAAGAAACATATCTCAGACCGTTTTCTGTTTGTTCAAACTTGATTTGGCCTTTAACCTTTAATTCATTTTTTTGGTGTTCGTCTATGTTCCCCACTTCATATATGGCTCCTACGAATTGCATTGGGTATTCAGTATACCATGTCCAGGCATGGATTTCATAAAAATAATTAAACAGACTCTTGAAATAATCGCTGCCGACACCTTGGTGAAAAATTGTTACGGTTTCCATAACATCTATATCGGCATCAAAATCCATTATGTATTCATTGTTTTGGTTCATCCCGTTGGTTTTTGTGAATTTATCTAACCTAATCAACCTTGGGGCTTCTTTATTTATAATTCTTTCTAAAGCCGCTCTGCCTTCATTTTCATTTGAGGCTGGTTGGGCAGATTGTTCGTTGGTGTTTTGTATTATTGCTTTTGAATTACCTGAATCGCATGAGACCAACGAAAATACGAACACAAAGAAAAATAATTCTATTTTTTTCATAAGAGTTAGTTTTTAAAATACGTTATAAACAGTGGATCAATATTAAGTAAAAAATATAAGAAACCGAGGGGGTGCTATTTGCTGGTTACAAAAACCATTCGCCAAAAAAAATAAACCTCTTTTATTAGAGAAACAGAGCCGGGGCTGGTAAGGCAGTCTTTAAAACCTCCTCTATTATATTTAACTGCTCTGGGGTTAGGCTCCTAATATTCTCCTGGCTTAATACAGTATTGTTTATCTGTATGTAATTATTTTGGTTTTTTATGAGTGTATAGTTAGCTGTTAAGCCGTTTGCTCCCAGTATATCAAAATAAAGTCTACAGGCTCTTATGTCTCCGTTTATTGCAAACTTATAAACCTTAGCTAATACTTTTGGGGCCATAAATTTAAACTGCTCTATGTACCCTTCATAGAGAGGGTGTGTAGCATATTCTTTTAAGTGCTTATGAATGGTTTGCCTACTTAACCCGGTGCTCTCCGCCAATTCGTTCTTAGTAGGCATTCTATTATACTCCTGCATTAGGTTTGAAATAGCTTGGTTTATATTGTTGTGATTGTACTCCCAAGCTTGGTTTTTGGTCTCTTCATTTAGTATGGGTGACTATTCCGGTCATACTATACCACCAATTCAGGAGCATACTATACCACTGATTCCGGTCATACTATACCATCCTTTTTTAAAAAGTTGATGTCATTCCGGCAATAGTATACCACTTGTTTGGTGTCATTTCGTCATATTGGACCACTTTTAGTGTATTGGATTTGATGTAAAAAGCCTTCGCTTTGATGTTTAATAAACATCGAAAGTATATGGCAGGAAAACCGATTACCATGCATCAATTAAAACAGATTCTCGAACTTCTTACTAAGAATAATAGCGTTCCCCGCTAGGAGTAGTCTAAGCGCGAGCACCAACTTTGATTAAATGAACAGACATCTATTCGCGCGGACTACGACTTTTTTAGTTACCCCTGTCTTCATTGTGAAAAAGTAAGTACAGTAAGCTATTTTATGTAAGTTAATAAAATAACCTCTTTTTAATGTGTTGACTCCACATATATTCTGAATTAGTTTCGTTGTATGAGCAGGTATAAAATTGACAAGCAAGACGGAGTCTATTTCATGACTTTCACCACTGTTACTTGGGTTGATTTATTTATTCAAGATGTGTATAAACCCTCCCGCGCCATAGGAGCGGGAGGGTAACAGGTTCGAACCCTGTTGTTCCCACGAAGAAGTCGTCTTAAAAGGACGGCCTTTTGTCGTTTATGTACACTGTTTACATATGGTACATTTGTCATAGTATATAAATTGAAATTGCATATACCATTATATATAAATCAATTACACATATTTTTGCATGATTTTTTAATAATTTTACTTGCAAAACGAACCCTTTTATAGTATATTTGAAGAATAAGTTAGCTGAATTGAAAAGGAATCTTAGGCCTGGTCATGTTTATCGTCGATCGGATCTTAGCCAATTGTCTAATGCCGTTGATCGACATATATCAGCACTTGTAAATGATGGTACCTTACAAAAACTGCATGGAGGGCTATACTACTTTCCAACTGAAAGTGTTTTTGGAAAAACGCCTCCTGATGAAAACCTCCTTGTCCAGACTTTTTTAAAGGATGATCATTTTCTTTTGACTTCGCCTAATGATTATAACAGCTTGGGAGTGGGTACAACACAGCTTTACAATAAGCGAGTAGTATATAATCACAGACGTCATGGAGTTTTTAAACTCGGTGGTAAAACATTCACCTTTATTTCCAGGCATCGCTTTCCGAAAAAAGCTACGCCGGAGTTCTTACTTGTTGATCTATTAAATAATCTTGATATGCTGGCAGAAGATCCTGAATTTGTATTAAACAATGTTTCAACAAAATTGAAAACAATGGACTTGAGGAAAGTTAAAAAGAATTTAAGTCAGTATGGAAACGTACGTGCAAAAGCCCGGTTTCAAACTCTTATAAAACAACTAGAAGGTAAACAGGATGAAAAACTATCTGCATAATCATAAAGAGTTTCCGAATCTAATTAAAATTCTTTGGGATGAGACAGGAATTATTCCTCAGCTTATTTAAAAAGAGACAGGAATAGAATGCCCCAATATAATGAGACAGTACTACGACGTTTACTGTTTACTGGGCAATGAAACGGTTAAATAATTTATAGGTAGTAAAGAATATTTAGTTCATAAGAATGAAAGATTTCCAAATAAAGATCTTGAAGTACCGATAAATAAAAATGAAGCATTCCTTTTATCAGACGGTAAACAAAGGAGGCGATTTGAAACTCGCTATAAAAAAACATCAGACCTTTATTATAACGGTCAACCGGATTTTGAAGTATTACTTTCCAGGATTCGTGAAAATATTGACACGCTATAAAATTATCTTTCAGTAATTTGACGCATTTCGATTCATTTGATTAATGACTTACTGGACCAAATGATTTTTTAAAGAATTGATCGGAGCAAAATCAGTACCCTCGTTTCCTCAATGCCAATTCCAAGATTGAATAATCCATAGTTCTTAAACTCCTATTCAGGGTGGAGAATTTTTTATTTTTAAAAAAAACCGGCTAGCTTATATTATAATTCAAAAATCCAGCCTTAAATCGATTTTTTTCACATCCTAATCTATCGTACATTGCAAAAAACTAAAACCCAAACCCTATGAAAAAAATCTACTCATTATTATTAATCTCAATGCTTACTTGGAGCAGCGCGTTTTCAACAATACATGTTTTTGATGTAAACGCTTCAGATTTCTCTCCATTTTCCTTAGGCTCCACAGTTGGCGATACTATTCGCTGGGTATGGACGGGCGGAACGCACAACACCGTTTCCGGTTCTATTCCATCAGGCGCTGCATCATGGAGCAGTCCCATTTCTTCTGCCGTTACTCAATTTGATTATGTGGTATCAGTCGATGGTGTTTATTTATTTGCCTGCACCATTCATGGTTTTAATGGCCAGTTTAGCGTTGCCCCTGCAAGCGGAATAAGTACACCAATTCCTCAAATCAATTTTTTAGTTTCTTCGAAAGATAATTCAAATTATACCTTGTCGTATAATCTTTTAGGAAATACAAAGGTTGAATTATCCCTGACTGACATGACCGGCAAAGTAGCCAAGGTTTTGTTTTCGGGTGAAAAACAAGGCGGAGAATATATTGAGAATTACTACCTGGAAGAACTTAGAAGCGGCATATACTTTTTACAATTGATTTGTGAAAATCAGCGAATAACCAGGAGAATTTTAATCGACTAAAACTCGATTGATTTTATCCTGAAAGAGGCAGCCTCAGAAGGGCGTTTTAGAAAAAGTTTTTTCGGTTTATTAAAAAATCAAGAACAAAAAAACCATCTATGGATGGTTTTTTTGTTTACAGATATCATTATTTAACTTTTCCTGCTAAATAATTCTTAATTAAATAAATCACAGAAACCACTAAAAAAATCCCTCCTAACAATGCCACCAGCGAAGACCCTGCAGGGAAATCATAATGGAATGATAAATCCAGTCCAAAGAATACGGCAAGTATACTTATCAGGACTGCAAAAAGGGTAACGCCTAGGTTTTTTCGGGAAAGCATAATGCCTCCTACTGCAGGAATTATCAGGAAAGAAAAAACAGGTATAACTCCACTTATACGAACGGAGAAAACAATAGCTAGTCCGATCGACAGGTAAAAAATAAAATTCCACAAACCGAAAAATTTCATTTTCTCTTTTGTATCGGTTGAATCGTTATCGGATTTATGGGAGAAACTTTCTGTCGCTTTGAAAAATTTCTTGTGGAAAATTAAGTGCAGTAAAGCAAGGGCACCGAAAATTATTGCTGTGGTTGTTATCTGTAAGGTTGTTATCGAAAGTATGTTGCCAAACAATACTTCCTGAATATCTGAATCGCCGTGCGGTGATTTTGAAATGAGCATGACAGTGGCTGCAGAAGTAATGGCGTAGATAATACCAATAATAGCTTCCAGCTTTAGTCGTTTGTCGGTTATGCGGATTAAAGACATTAATATTGCGCCTGATAAGGCAAAGATTATTGGAATAACTGTTTGGCCATGCCCTACGTAATCTGAATAAGCTACTCCTAGTGATGAAATTTGTCCGAGTGCAAGATCTACAAAGACTATACCTCTGGTTACAACGTGCACTCCAAGATAAGCAAGCACTACTCCAATAATGATACTGACGATAAATGCCTGCACCATAAAATCCAATTCAAGAAAATCAAACATGCAATTGAAATTAAATTGTTTTAGAACGAATTATTTTAATGCTGTTGTAAGTAAACTAATATTGTAATCAAAGAGTTGGTAATAATCCTTAATTGTATCGAATGCACCTACAGATGTTGCCAGTATCACCGTCTTAGCTCCTGTTTGTTTAGTAACCACATCGGAGGATGATGTAGTAAAATATGGCGATGAAATAATAACTTTTATATTGTTTTCTTTTACCAGCTTAATAATTTTTATAAGTTGCGAAGGTGTTGGCGGAATGCCGGCTTTAGGTTCCATGAAATCGACAATCTTCAAACCAAATCGGTTTTCGAAGTAACACCATTCATTGTGATAGGCTATCACTTTTGATCCCCGAAATCCTGCCATGGCTGCATTCCATGACTTGAGTTTTAAGTCAATTGTTTCGTTGAAGATTTTTAGATTAGCTTCAAAGTAGGTTTTATTTTCAGGAGAGATTCTGATTAATCCATTGCATATATTACGGGCTATGATTTTTCCATTCAATGGATCGAGCCAGTAATGAGGATTTCCGAATAGGTGAATGTCTCCCTCTGCCCTATTTATTGAAGACGGAACCTGCATCAGACTAACACCAATAGAAGCGTCAACATAGCCATCACTGCCCTTCTGTATTTTATTATTTTTGGAACTAACCAGCAGTGAAGGCGACCAGCCGCTCTCGAGGTCGAGTCCAAGGGTAATGAATAAATCGGCCTGAGAAAGTTTTATAATATAACTTGGTTTCGGATCGACAAAATGGGGATTTTGATAGCCTGTAGCAATTGCAAATACATCAACTTTATTGCCGCCAATTAAACTTGCAATGCTTTTCATGTCTTGCGTTGTTGCAACAACTTTTAATACTGACGCTTTGGATGCTATTGCAAAACTTATTGTTGTTAGAAATATGATTGAGATTATTTTTTTCATTTTTATTTTTATTAATCTAATAAATTCAATTGATGTTTAATATTTGTGAGCGCCGTGTGAACCAATTACGAAAATCCACCTGAGGCCGGCGCTTGTAAATTTCTTTTCGTAGTTACCTATTGGTAAAGCAGTATTCATAGAAGTATATTTTGCTTCAACTTCTATCTTCTGAAATTCTGTTGCATACCAACCCAGTGTTGCTGTACCGGATCTAAGTTTAGCCTTTTTAGAGAATGTAAATTGCGTAAAATCATATCTTCCTGACACAAACCATCTTTTACCAACCTGAACATTCAGCAAAGAATAAAAGCCATACGTGTTTTCTGTATGAAAAAATATTTTTTCATTGTTGAAGAAAATCTCATTCTGAAATGTCACTGATTTATAGGTATTGTAACGCAAAGGCTTCCATTTATAGGTAATGTCTGCAGCTGCCATATTTGTTCTTTTATTCAATGCATTCACGCCGGTAATACCTGTCAAACCCAGTTCCAAAGAAGCATTGTCTGTCAGGTCCCAATAATTTTTTAAGTGAGCCAGGTATAAAAAATTATTCGTTCCACTTCTCCTGAATACGCCTGAAGCAACTGGCTGGGTCGTTTCAACCGTCAACTCCTGATAAAAAACATGATTGGGTAGAAGCCAGCTCAGTGAAAGTCCATCGCCTTTTAATCCTTCTTCCCCAAAAAAATTCACTATAGCATCCGGTGTATTGATGAATTGCAAAGCATGCGAATGAACGGTATTTACCCTGCCTAGCATTTGTTTAAATCGTCCGGCTTTCAATTGCAGGTGAGCAGGAAGTGATGTAGTTGTAACAAAACCCTCCTCTATCTCTCCCGAAAACTCCCCCGAAACGGGATCCTGACTTACTGAATAATAAAAATCAGCTCGTGCATATGGATCCACCACTGATTTAAATGAAAATTCTGCTTCACTCAGATAAGCATCAAAATTTTTAATACCGTAACTATGATACATTCCCCTGAAATCACCAATGACGCCAATGTCAGGATTTGCAGAAACGGAAACTCTTTGCTGTGGTTGAGTAACTTGTGAAGCAGCTAAATCATTTTGAATTTGAATCTGCATTAATGAATCAGACTTCGTGCTATCGGTCTGACCGAATAAATGCTGCATACTACCGGATAGTATGATAATTAAACAGAATAGTTTAGTATCCATTGCCTGATATAAAATAATTGGGAAGGTTTAGTAAATGAAATTCGGCCTTGTATTCACAAAGCTTAAAAAAAACTAAACCAGTACAGGAGGTGCACGCAATGGACGAAATACTTCCTTCTGAAGGATTATATCGCCTGAAGGGAAAAAGTAATTTAAAAGTCCGAGCTCATGTATTAATATATTGTGATGAAAAATTGCCTGACTTTCTAAGACGTCATTCGTAAAATCGCAGAGATTACAATGGTGCTCTTCCTGATGGAAGTGCTTATCGGAAACATTGCAATGAAAATCGTTTTTATGAAAAAAATTGTGGACTTCCTTTTCCACTAAAGGGAAAAGAAATACTAAAAGGGTAATAAAAGCAAATATGTTTCTGAGCTTTTGCAAGCCGGAAAAATAGTGAATAATTTATGATTAAATCATTAAAAGATTAAAATGATTGTTAAAATAGGTTAAATGATAAATTTAATGCGACAATTCGGGGTTTTGAGTAAATTGTTTGAACAACTGATTCATTCTGAACCGAAATTTTTTTTCAATTTCAATCAAATTACTTCTGCAACAACAAACGTACTCCCGCCAACAAAAACGACATCCTTTTCACCGGCATTTTTTCTTGCAGTTTTAAATGCTTCGGCTACGCTTTCGTAAGAATCTCCTGAAAGTCCAAAAGACAACGATAATTTTTTCAATTCCTCCTGATCCAGTGAGCGGGGAAGATTGGCTTTGCAGAAATAATATTGCGCATCCTTAGGCAATAGAGAAAGAACTTTAGAAGGATCCTTGTCATTGACCATGCCGAAAACAATATGGAGCTTATTGAAATCCAATTCTGCCAATTGATCCATTACCAATTTTATTCCGGCTTCATTATGACCGATGTCTGCTATTGTTTGCGGATGGGTTGCTATTATTTGCCACCTTCCTAAGAAGCCGGTATTTGCCGGACCGTTTGTTAATCCTGCTGAAATAGTTTGATCGGTAATACCGGAAAAATTATTCTTAAGTAAATCGAGTGATTGCAAGACAGTACAAATATTTTTCAACTGATATTTTCCCGTTAGCCACAACTGCAAATTTTCAAACCGGATTTTATTTCCATGATTAACACTAATAAATTGCCCATCCTGACTACTATTAATAAAAGTTGCCTTATAAAAATCTGAAGCGAAAAATATCGGTGCGTTTAATTTCTCTGCATGATTTATAAAAACACTCTCTGTTTCCTTTTGTCTTTCACCAATAACAACAGGAATATTCTGCTTAATAATACCTGCCTTTTCCCCTGCAATCTTTTCAAGAGTATCACCCAGAAATTGCATGTGATCGTAACTGATATTTGTAATAACAGACAAAACAGGTGTAATGATATTCGTTGAATCAAGTCGCCCGCCAAGACCGGTTTCTATGATGGCAATGTCAACTTTTTCTTTTGCGAAATGCTCAAAAGCAAGTGCTGTAGTCCATTCGAAAAAGCTGGGACTAATCTCTTCAAACCTCTTTTTGTTTTCTTCTACGAATCGAATCACTTCCGATTCACCAATCATTTCACCATCGATTCTGATTCTTTCCCTGAAATCTTTCAGATGCGGTGATGTAAACAATCCTGTCTTATATCCCGACTCCTGCAAAATAGAAGCAAGCATGTTTGAAACGGAACCCTTGCCGTTAGTCCCGGCAATATGAATGGAAGTGATTTTATTTTCCGGATGATGTAAATGCTCCGACAAGGCTTTAATATTATTCAGATCCGCTTTGTATGCAGTTGCGCCTATGCGATGAAACATAGGAAGCTGTTTAAAAAGATAATCAACGGTCTGCCTGTAATCCATTATGTATGCAAAGAAATTGCAAATAAGTAGTTAAATCAAAAAAATAAATGATTTTAATTTGAAAAGTTCAGTGCCGTTAATCACGGCATTCGAAGAGTAATGAAAAATTATTGAAAATTACTGAAGCACAAAATCGAATGTAATTGTTCCCTTCTGAATTTCATCGTTATCACTGGAATTGAATTTCGCTTTTAGAGCAGCATCTTTAGCCAGCTTTAAAAGATACGATGATGTAGTCGTTGATCCTCGTACTCCGGGCACAGCAGCCTCAACAGAACCATCTTTGCCTACTGTGATTGATACGACAACTCTGCCTGTTTCCTGCGACTGATCGCTAATCTTTGGGGAACCAATCATCTTTCTTCCATCCAGTGAATAAGAAAACCCACCTTTGCCTGGACCGTTACCGGGGCCTTCACCGCCTCCGCTTCCTGTGCCCGGACCGGTACCACCGCTGCCATTTTTACCGGTATATTTTGAATTAGGGTCTCCTTTAGGGTCACCTTGGTCGCCGACACCTTTTCCTGTGCCTTGCGATTTACTGGTTGTGGTTTTACCGGGGTAAAGAGCTTTGGTGTTAACCGTCTTAACGGGTTCTACTTTGGGTTCAATCTTTACAGGCTTGGTTTCAGTCTTAACTTCCTTAATAATTTTCTTGTGTTCCTTTACTTCTTTGGCAATAGGCGATTCTTCAAAGTCCTGTGTTGCCACCTCTTTTTCAGGAACCTGCTGTTGAATAATTTTTTCGGTAACGGGTGCTTTCGTAATTTCTTCAGACATTGGCTGAACATCACCGGCTGCTTCTTCAAGCATTCCAATGTTCACAAGAACACCGCCTCCACCGCCTGCTTCAGGAAATGGAGGGATTTTGATTTTCATCAAACTGAAAATCAGAACAAGTAATATTAGGGCATGTACAATTACCGTAAGTACCGCTGAGCGGGAACGGATGGAAGCATCCATGAATTATTTTTTAGAAGACTGTGTAGCCAAAACCATTTTTATCTTTAAGCGGTTCCCAATGTCTAAAAGATCGACCAGGTTTTGAACCTGAACAGTCTTATCGACCTTCAACAAGGCCGTTGGGTCAGGCTGTCCGTTGATGATTTTTACCAGCGTCGGTTCCAATTCTTCAACGGTTACAGGTGTGTTGTTGAGAGCGTACTTAAGATCTTCTGTAACGGAAATGGTGATTGGATGTTTCACTGACTGGGTACTGCTTTTGGCATTGGGCAGTAAAAGTTTTAACACATTTGGTGTAGCCATAGTTGACGTAATGAGAAAAAACAATAGAAGGAAAAACATAATATCGTTCAATGAAGCAGAGTAGACTTCACCTACGGCTCTGTTTTTTCGACGAAGGTTCATGGTTGGCTGTGTTAAAGGTTACTTGGTGATGAATAAATATAAACGGAGGAAGCCTATGGAATATTGGCAAGAGGCAACTTTGTATTTTATGCTTTTACCGGCTCTTCAAGAAGGTCAATGAATTCGACGGCATTAATTTCCATTTTATTGATTACACGGTCAATTAAATGTACAAGGTAATGGTAAGCACCGTAAGCAATCATACCTACAAGTAAGCCGGTAGCACTTGATATCATTTTGACATATAATCCACCTGAAATCGTATTAATTTCAAGACTGTTTTGCTGAGCAATTTCGTAGAAGATTTTAATAACTCCGAAGATAGTTCCCAAAAATCCGAACATGGGAGCAATACCGGCAATGGTGGCAAGAATATTCATATTCTTTTCCATTTTATAAATTTCAAGTTTACCGACATTTTCTATGGCTCCTTCAATTTCACTAACAGGCTTTCCCAGTCGCATAATACCTTTTTCTATCATTCTTGCTACAGGAGTTTTTGTATTCCTGCAGAGCATACGGGCTGCTTCTATGTTTCCGTTATGAACATAATCTCTAATCTGGTGCATGAAGTTCATATCAATTTTCGAAAAACGACGAATGGTGAAAAGTCTTTCGAAGAAAATGTAAAATGCCATAATGGAAAGGATGGCAATGGGAATCAAAATGGGTCCGCCTTTTTCGGCCATATCCCACAGGGAAATTGATTTCTCTACCGGTACTGTCAGTTGTGCTCCTGCAGCCTGGGCAGAATCTATAAGTCCAGTTGTCTGGGTGGTGATCTGTAAAATGAATCCGTGCATTATATATTGATTGAAATAGCTGGCAAATTAATCAAACCCTCTTCTTGTAAGGCTTAAAGGATTGGTACTTTTAAACACTATAATGTTAGTGAACGTCAATTTGCTGCTTTTATTATCGAAGACTAAAAGAAACAGGTAGAATCATTTCTGTTTTTACAGCTTTGTTCCTTACATATCCCGGATTCCATATTGGTGAGTTTTTTAAAGCTTCCTGCACAGATTCATCAAGACCAAAGCCCATTCCGTTTAATATTCGAATGTTGCTTACCATTCCTTCTTCATCAATTACAAAAGAGATAAAAATCTTTCCCGACAAACCTGCATTTTTAGCTTCTTCTGTATAGCGAATTTTTTTGACGAGATACTTGTAAAATCGGTCCATGCCCCCGGGGAATTCAGGTAGTTTATCGACGGATGCCTGATTAAAAGGTGATTGTTTTGTCTGCAATGTCAAATTGTTTTTAACAGGCCCAACAGGTTGTGTACTTGCTAATAATTCTGAGTGACCTGATGTGTCAGGATTAATTGTTATTGTTGATGTATCAACGATAGGCTGAATTTTTATCGAGTCCCTCACTGCAAGAAAACTATGTGGATCCATTTTTTTAGGCATCGATTCCTTTGGTTCTGATTGCTTCGGTGAAGGTTGAATAGGCTGTGCAATTTTTTGGCTTTGGAAAACAAAAGGATCTGAAACATCAAGCTGGTCCTTAAACACCTTCTCAATAATAGGATCAGGGACTTTTTTTAACAGAAAAAAAATCAGAAACAATAAAGAAATACTACTAAGAGCAATTGTAAAAGATCGATTTAACCGTTTGTTGTAATTTATCCGTAAATCATAAGCACCATAGGCTTTGTTCCTGTTTTCAAAAACAAGATCGTTGAGGGATTGAATTCTTTCTTTCGTTATCATGGAATTAATTTTCTTTACAGGAGAAAGAAGTCTGATTAATTCCATAAACATCAAAAAAGATGACAATTTCAACACAATTGCAGTCCTTACAAAAAAGTAAAAGAAAGCCTCAATAGTTTTCTATGTTACATTGTTAATTTCTTTCGTAATCATCAGGAAATTAATAAAAAAACAAAAAGTAATTTTAGTTTCTCATTTCTATACTTAAATTGTCCCAAATTATGAATATGAAAAAAACGTTGACCTTTATTGCTATATTGATCTTAAGTTCAAAATTAGCATCAGCTCAATTAAAAGTAAGTTTTCGTTCCACTGATGGAGTGAAGGTAACTGCCGACTGGTATCCGGTAAGCAGCGAAAATCCTGTAATATTACTTTGTCATCAGAACGGATACAGTCGCGGAGAATTTTCTGAAATAGCTACAAGACTCAATCAGTTTGGGTTTAATTGTTTAGCCGTTGATTTACGTGTAGGAGGAGAAGTGAATGGCGTTAATAATGAAACTGCAGAAGCTGCTAAAAAGATGGAGCCTGTATTAGCCGATGCTGAAAGAGACATTGTTGCTGCTGTTGATTACCTCAATGTACGATACAAATCACCTTTGATAATTTTAGGAAGCTCCTATTCTGCCTCGCTTGCTTTAAAAGTCGCTGCACAAAATGAAAAAGTTGCAGCCGTTGCTGTTTTTAGTCCGGGCGAATACTTTGAACCCGCAGATTATATCGGTACTCATATCACGACTCTTTTGAAGCCGGTTTTTGCAACATCATCCAGAGAAGAAGCCGATAAAGTGACTGATCTATTAAAGGATGTTAATTCCAGAATTAAGGTTCAGTATATTCCTACATCAAAAGGAGACCATGGGGCAAAAGTACTCTGGTCTAAATCTCCTTTCAACCAGGAATATTGGATAGCTTTGATGAGCTTTCTTGACAAGATGAAAAAAATGCAATAAGCATGAATTTCTATTCATGAGGGGGTTTTATCTTGGCTGGTTGCTGTTGCTTATTCCGTTAGTTTGTTTGTCTCAAAAGGGCGTAACCACTGTTGGAATACAGGTAAAACCCATTTTCCCAATTTCATTTCTCGGAACCGGTAAAATTACAAATGATACTGCAGGAGTTCATTTTGAAACGATTCTTAATTCCGGATTCAGCAGCGGAATGGTAGTACGACATAACTTTACTAATCTCCTGGCATTTGAAACAGGGATCAATTATGTCAAAAGAAAATATACGCTAAGCTTTTCGGAAAAAGATTTTACCGGCCAGACTACCTTTCGTATTATAGGGTATGAAATACCTGCTTTATTGATGGTATATGCACAGCTGGGAGAAAAAATTTATATCAATGGAGCAATGGGACCTGTGCTTGATATGTTTGCCAGCAATGTTCAGACGTTTGACGATTACTATAACAATATTGCTATTAGAAATCATATTCTTCAGCCATCTTTAACTGCTAACCTTGGATTTGAATACAGAATGAAAAAAAGCGGAATATTGTACCTTGGGACATCTTTTTTAAGGCCATTTACTTATATCTACCTTTCTAAAATCGGTTATTATAAAAATGGTAAAAGTGTTATCATACAAAATGAACTAACCGGCAGTTATCTAACGATCGATTTAAGATATTTCTTTCCTGAGACAAAAAGAAAAGCCGCTATTAGCAATGATATGCTTGAATAATCAGATTATATAAAAACATTGATACGGATCAGAGTTGTGAGGTGATTAATTAATTTGAATTTTTTATTTGCGAGCATATTTACTAGGTTATTTTGCTGAATTTGAGTTGCCTATATTTCGGTTCAGAGAAAATTATTTATAGTAACCAAGCTTTTGAACCCAAGTATCCTTTGGCACATTTGCTGGTTAGTTTTTAATATGCTTAGAGAAAATTACGCATACTAAAAACTTGCTTCGCACCAACTGCAAAAGAGCTAAAGCCAACCGCACAATCAAAAACATAAGCCAAAAAAATTTTCGCCACTCCCCGTCTCCGTAATTGTTAATAATTATTCATTGACAATTCAAATTCTTTTAATATTTTTGGACATAAAATGTCAAGTCAAATACATACAAATTGAAAAGCATAGGCGAAATAATTAGGGAATTGAGAGAACAGAAATCTCTTTTACTTAGGCAAGTTGCAGCGGAAATAGAAATTGACCAAGCCTTGCTTAGTAAAATTGAGAGAAACGAACGAATGCCTACAAAAGACCAAGTAAAACGTTTTGCAAAATTTTTCGGCAAAGACGAGAACGAATTACTTGTTTCATTTTTTAGCGACAAATTAGTTTATGAAGTTCGTAACGAAGAAGTCGCTTTAAAAGCTATGCAAGTAGCCGAAAAGAAAATCAATTACATCATCAAAAGCAAAAATGGTAAATAATACATCCATACAACCCACAGCTAACGAGCTTCCTAGTCATTTTGCTGACAGGTTAGGGATTTATTATGCTTCATTAGTTAATCAGGAACATAAAAAAGAGAAAGGACAGTTTTTTACACCGAGAGAAATTGCTTCTCTAATGGGATCTTTTGTAAAAACATCGAACACATCTTTGCGAATTCTTGACCCGGGCTGCGGAACAGCAATTTTAACTTGCGCCTTAGTAGAACACCTTTTATTGAATAAAAATTTGCAATCAATTGAATTGGTTGTTTATGAAACGGACAACGATTTAATTCCGTTGACAAAAAAATCACTTGACTATACAAAAGAATGGTTGTTATCAAAGAAAATTGAGTTTAACTATTTAATTCATAAGAATGACTTTGTATTAGAAAACGCAAACTGTCTTTCAGAAAATGTAAATCTGTTTTCAGAAAAAACAGAACCATTTGACATAATTATTTCTAACCCACCATATTTTAAATTACCAATAGACGACAAGCGTTCAATTGCTGCTAAGAGAGTTATTAATGGACATCCTAATATTTACGCCATTTTTATGGCTGTTTCTGCAAAACTTTTAAAAGAAAACGGAGAAATAATTTTTATAACTCCCCGAAGCTACGCTTCGGGAAGTTATTTTAAATTGTTTCGTGAATATTTTTTCAAAATTATTGAGATTGACAATGTCCATTTATTCGTTTCCCGCAAAGACACCTTTAACAGAGACAAAGTATTACAAGAGACCGTAATTATTAAAGGGAAGCGAAAAGAAAAGAACAATCCTAATCATAATGTTGTTGTTTCTTCATCACAAGGACTAAAGGATATTCTTAAGCCCGAATCAAAAACATTCAAGCAAAAAGTATTAATTGATTTAAGTTCCAATGAAAAAATTCTTTATTTGCCGACAAATAATTTTGAAGAATCAATTTTAAACATTTTCAAAAACTGGAACGGTAATTTAAATAAATATAATATTCAAATATCCACTGGACCAGTTGTTGGCTTTAGATGCAAAGAATATATTCAAGAGAATTACCAAAATGGAACAGTATTTCTTGCTCCTTTATTTTGGTTACATAATGTAAAACAAATGATTCTGGAATGGCCTCTTCCAAAACCTGATAAAGGACAATATTTAAGAATTGAAAACGATTCAAAATCAATTTTAATTCCAAACAAGAATTATATTTTACTTAGACGTTTCAGCAGTAAAGATGATAAGAGTCGATTAATTGCTGCTCCTTATTTCTGTAATTATATTAAATCGGAATATATCGGTGTTGAGAATAAGGTAAATTATATCTATCGCCCAAAAGGTCATCTGGATAGAAATGAAATTCTTGGATTGTGTGCCTTATTGAATAGTACACTATTTGATTCGTTTTTTAGAATTTTTAACGGGAACGTAAATGTAAGCGCTACTGAACTTAGAGAAATCCCCCTACCAGAACTTGAAACCATAAAAGAAATCGGGAACAACATTACTCTTTCTAATGACTTTTCAGTTGAAAACACAAACAAAATAGTAATTGAACAATTTGAACTCTCAACAAGCCTACATGAGTAAATTAGATGAAGCAAAAAAGATTTTGAAAGAACTTGGTCTGCCAACAGCTCAGCAAAATGACACTTCAGCATACACGCTTTTAGCTTTGTGCGGTGTTAAACCAAGAAACAAATGGGTTAAAGCAACAAGAACAAGTCAGAAGGTTTCAAAAGGAATTATGGCTTTTGTGTACGAAGTTTATGGAAAAGAATATGCTCCCAATTCTCGTGAAACTTTTCGTAGACAAGTATTACATCAATTTGTTCAAGCGAGAATTGCAGATTACAATCCCGATAATCCTAAACTACCTGTAAATAGTCCGAATGCTCACTACGCATTAACACAAGGCGCATTAGATGCAATCCGAACATTTGGAACGAAAGATTGGAAAAAAGCAGTTGGTAAATTCATATTAGAAGAAGGCGATCTATCTAAAAAGTATAAAAAGGAGCGGAAACAGATTTTAATTCCGGTTAAACTAAGCAATGGTAAAACTTTAAAATTATCATCGGGAAAACACAATGAAGTTCAAGCAGCTATAGTTCACAATTTTGCTGCCCGCTTTGCAAATGGGGGGTCTGTATTATATTTGGGTGATACGGCTAAAAAAGATTTATACGTCGACAAAAAGATGCTGAAAGAATTAGGCATCCCAGTAAATCAGCATAGTAAGCTTCCTGATGTTATTATATATGACCACACCAAAAATTGGTTATTTTTAATTGAAGCAGTTGCTTCTCACGGCCCTGTTTCTCCGAAACGAGTAATTGAACTCGAAGACTTTTTAAAGAATTGCAAAGCAGGTAAAATATATGTAACTGCATTCCCCGATTTTGCCGAATTTAAAAAACACTCAAATAATATTGCTTGGGAAACAGAAGTATGGTTGGCAGATGTACCGGAACATATGATTCATTTCAATGGCGATAGATTTATGGGGCCACGTTAATTAATAAAATATGAAAAGACAACCTTCAACGCAACAAATTTCTTGGTTTCTTGATCTAGAAAGAAATACACAACTGGATCTTAATCCTCCATATCAAAGAAAAAGTGTTTGGTCTCCAAAAGACCGTAGATTTTTTCTTGATACGATTTTCCGAAATTATCCAACTCCTCCCATTTTTGTTCATCGAACAATTGATGACAATGGCTTTACAATGTATCATATCGTGGATGGAAAACAGCGACTTGAAACAATTCTTGGTTTTGCTAAAAACAAAATTGCAATTGATCCGAATTATGGTGATGTAAATTATGATGGAAAGAAATTCAGTGAGCTTGATGTTGATCAAAAAAGAAAGTTCTGGGATTATACTTTAGTTGTTGATTTCATTGAATCCGTTGACGGAGCTAACATTGATCAAGTATTTGATAGAGTGAACAGAAACTCCATAAACTTGCAACCACAGGAACTTAGACACGCAAGATTTAATGGTTGGTTTATCAATGAAACAGAAGATGAAGCAGAAAATGACTTCTGGTGGAATATTAAAGTTAGTACCCGCGCAAAGGATAAACGTATGAAAAATGTGCAATTAATTGCAGAATTACTTCTCATAATTTTGGATAAAAAAATTGTTGGGTTTAATCAAGACTACCTTGATGATATGTTTGCATTATATGATTCACCTGAAGAATCCATAGACACATTCGATGAAGAAGCATACAAGATTGAACGCAATAGAATAAAAACGTATTTGACAGAAATGGATACTCATAATGCTTGCATTTCTACTTATGCCAAAACCGCTAATAATTTGTACACTCTATGGGCACTTGTAGCTTTATATGAAGTACCTGCTGCTGCTACCTTAGCAGATAGCTATACTGCTTTTATGACTCAGGTTGGCATCTTTGCTGCTGCCGAAAATCCAGAGGCCCTCGTTCCGGAAAATGCTGCGCCTATGCTACAAAGAGCTTTTACATACTACAGAAATTCTAAAGGCGCATCTACAGATTTAACACAACGTAATGAACGACTTAATTCATTAAAATCGATTTTGCCAGCTTAAAAATGAAAATAGTTAATTCGATTTCCAAAATATACATTGAGCAAAAGCCATTTGCAGAAAAATTGCAAACGCAGGTGGATAATCTGGTTCGTTCAAATAAGAAGGACAGTTGGCATTATTACAGTCGAATTAAATCCGAAGAAAGTTTTGCATTAAAACTTGAAACAGGCAGAGTAAAAGAACCTTCCAAAATGGAAGACTTTTATGCGTGCACATTGGTCGTTGAAAATATCAACGAAATTAAAAATGGAATTAAATTTATTGAATCTCTTTTTGAAATTAAAAATCGAAAACCCCCAGCGGACAATTTTACCCATAAAGAATCTTCTTCATTTGCTTTTGATGATTTGCGGTTATATGTAAGCTTGAAAAAATTAGAATATCTACCCCCAGGATCTTTACCTGATATAGTTTTCGAAGTTCAAATCAAAACTTTTTTACAACACGCTTGGTCGATCGCTACGCACGATCTTATATACAAATCGGATACAGTTAGCTGGCCAAAAGAACGAGTGGCATATCAAGTTAAGGCTATGCTAGAGCAAGCGGAAATATCAATTAGCGGTGTTGACGCACTATCTCAATTACCAGAATTGGCAAAAGAAAATCGAGAATCAACAGCTTTGAATGAAATTAAGAAGTTTCTTATTGACTCCTTTCCAGCAGATTCACTTCCGTTTGACTTGCTTCGACTGTCTGGAATTGTAAACGATATTTTGAGAACTTTTAAAATTGACTTGAAGCAACTGAAAACAATTATTGATGCTGAAACTGCTGTGCATAGAGGAGTTAAAACTCTTGATCTTTCACCTTATGGAATAATTATTCAATCAATTATCAATCAAAATCCCGTATTATTTGAGAGTGTATTCAAGAATGAACATAAAATTAAGTTTAATAGTATCTTTTTACCATCAGAAATACTATCAAACAAGATTAATTTTGAAAATGAAACTAATGCCATTCGGATCTAATAAGGCCTCGCTATTTTTGTCATACTTTTTGTACCGACAAACAATTAGCACATTTGCCTCCTCGTTCCTGCGGGGGCAAAACATTATTTAACCCACCCAAAGTAAAACCTGACCATACTAAACAAATGATTCCGGTCAAATAAAAAAGTCCTGTGAAAACTTTCACAGGACTTTCTGTTTCGATTAATTAATTAACCTGAATTATTTCTTTATTATTTTATCAGAACCTAAAACTCTGTCCTTATTGAACACAACAACAGAATAAATACCGGAAGCCAAAGAAGAAATATCGAATTTATTTTGACTGGAGTTTTGAACTAAAACAGTTTTTCCAAGAGCATCTATTACTTGAATTGAAATATCTGTACCATTCTCAGGAAGATTCAACCGTAAAATACCATTTGAGGGATTCGGGAAAACTGAAAACAAATCAGAAGTTATGGATTGTATACCGGTAGTTGAAGCAGTTACTATTACTTTACCCAGATAAGGAAGAGCATTGTAAGCAGTCACAACAAGATCAAGCGTATCCCCAACATGTAAACCGGCAGGAAGTAAAATTGAGCTTCCAAGGAGTGTCCAGCCGGTAGTAATAATCTGATTGTTGTGGCTAAGACAAACCAATGCTCCATCTTCTGAACAAGCAACAGGAAAGGATGACTGATTTACATCGATGAAGAAGGAATGTGTTACTGTAAGCGCCGTCGGTGTATTAGTTCTGACTGTTAAGGAAGGATCACCAAAAAGGTTCCAGGTTGCAGTCATTGCATCTCCTGCTGAACCATACTGATCGTTCATGTGCATGCATCCATTAGCAGAAATGCCCCCAAAAGTATGTTTAACATTTCCGGGATATGATTCTATCAATAAGTCAACCATTTCATCCTGGCCATCCATTGGTGGGTCCCAACTTTGATTAATGGTAGACATTAATGTAGCTATAGCGCCCTGAGATTCTCCGGTAATGGATGTAGATCTTAAAAGTGCTTCCGCCAGACAAGTTCCTGTTTTAAAATCACCATTCACGCAAGCAACTGACCAGATAAAAGGCAATTGATTACTGTTATCTAGACTGCTAACATCATTCTGTGAAAACCCTGTAGTACCCAAACTGGAGGAACTTCCGTGACCGGTATAAGTAACCACACCGCGACCGTCATTTAAAGCATTAATAAGATCCTGAGCATTGGGATCTCCGGAAGCATCCATCTGACCTTGCGTACCGTCATAAAGTTCATCAACATCTGTATAGAAATAATTCAAAAAGTCTGTACGAATGTTTCTTTCGTGTTCATAGTCTAATTCGTTGTCATCGCCGGGGCCCTGATCAGATCCTATGCAAACAGCTTTATGATACCATTGTCCGCTGACATCAGGATGAATTTCATAATCGAGGCTTCGTTGAACCTGAGTAAGTAACTCAGTTGCATCATTCGCTGAAAAACGACCTACTAAAACTTCAGCGTAAGTGTCGTTGCCAAGAATAAATCCATACGAAGGATCTGAATCACCATGAGTAGACGGGAAAGGTTCGATCTGCGGACCGTCACCTGCTAATAAAACGAAGGTAAGTCCATTGGTATTATAGTAGTTGTCAATATATGTTTTAATGTCATTCGCATTGGTTCCAATGGTGGTAACATCAACAATCTCCGTTGGCTGTCCCATTTTATTTTTCCAGTTAACAAATGGCTGCATAGTTGTCATTAATGACGGATCAGAAATGATAAGCATTTTACCATGGTCATAAAGCGGCGTATAATTTAAAACGGAAGAATTCAGAAAATGATTCTTGTAAATAGAAGCAAAGGTAGCATCAACTGTATTGGAAGAATTAGAGTTATTCAAAACATTAATAGAATTTATTTGCCCTGTTGCTGAAACTTTTATTCTTATAGAATAATAAACCCTCAATATTTTAGTAACAGGATTGTAAGCAAATGGGCACACCACAACTGTTTGTCCGCGATAGTCACGCATAATGTAAGGGTCCCTCATCATCGTCAGGTCTTTGGGATAAAAAGCATCCACGGAATATTGCTGACCATAGGTATAAGGAACAGAAGAAGGATTAATGGTTCGCAAAAGATTGCCTTTGGAAGGAGCTACAGGAAAACTATAATCGCTAAAATCGGCAGAAACAACTTCCGCTTTCATTTCAGCATTTCCGGGAATAGCCAGTGAAAAAGTTAGTTGTGGCAAATCAGGCATACCCGCTTCGAGCATTTTTGCACTACCGGGAAAAGATATTGAAAAAGCATTCCCTTGAGGAGTTTGTATTTCATCAGCAAAGAAACCCGGAAGGTTGATTTCAATTTCTGAGAGAGCGAGCGATGAAGCATGTATTAAAGGAATACATTTTTGAGGCTCTG
Organism: Bacteroidota bacterium; assembly: GCA_031417395.1. GTDB lineage: Bacteria > Bacteroidota > Bacteroidia > AKYH767-A > 2013-40CM-41-45 > JADKIH01. The sequence goes on from JANOVM010000004.1 coordinate 125,099, forward strand.
ATCCATTCAACGAAAGCCAGGCTTTTTGTCCGGCTATGGCTGAAAAGGATAAAAATAAAACCAAGAAGAAAGTTGTTGTAAAATTTCTTTTCATGACAAGATATTATATTGTAAACGTACTAAAAAAAGCGAAAAAGAGCTAATTAATAGCCCTTTTTATTCACAATTTTGTCATTTTTTCAATTGTCAACTTTTCAATAACTTGTTTTTAAAATGTCTTTTACTGTCCCTTTTGGTTTTTTTCTCCAGATTCTTGCGAAATGCTTCATCAAGATCAATTCCGGTTTGATTGGCAATGCAAATCAAAACAAACAGTACATCGGCAAGTTCATCAGGCAACTTGTTTTTTAGATCACTTTTTTTTGACGATTGTTCACCGTATAATCTGGCCATTACACTGGCAACTTCCCCTACTTCTTCTGTGAGAAGAGCCATATTTGTCATTTCATGAAAGTACCTGACTCCATACTTTTTTATCCATTCATCAACTGCTTTCTGCGCTTTCTCAAGTGTTATTGATTTTTTCATTCTTTATCTTTTGAGTCTATAAAAATTGTGACCGGACCGTCGTTAACCAATGCAACCTTCATATCAGCTCCGAATATACCTGAACCTACATTAAGGCCTGAAATTTCTTTCAGGGATTTCAAAAATGATTCATAAAGTGGAATTGCTGTTTCCGGTCTTGCGGCTTTTATATAGGAAGGTCTGTTACCCTTTTTCACCATTGCATGAAGTGTAAATTGGCTGATGACAAGTAATTCACCATTTACCTCCTGTATGGAAAGATTCATTTGTCCGTTTGAATCGTTAAATATTCTCAGCCTGCTAATTTTACCGGAAAGCCACTCAATGTCTTCAGGTCCGTCAGACTCTTCAATGCCAACAAGTACAAGCAATCCAATACCGATAGAAGACTTAACAATGCCATCAATCTGAACAGAAGCTGAAGAAACTCTTTGAATCAGGGTGCGCATGTATTTTTTTTTGATCCGTTTCCAATATATAAAATGTTATTCTTTTAATAGAAAAACTTTTACTTAAAAACATCCTGCCCCGTCATAATACTCAGGTAGCTTTCAAATCTGCTTAAAGAAATATTTCCTTCTTCAATAGCTTTTCTTACTGCGCAATCCTTTTCTGTTGTGTGGAGGCAATTATTAAATTTGCAATTTCTGGAATACTTAAAAATATCGGGAAAAAAGTGGGAGACCTCATATTTATTAAAGTCAATAGTACCGAATTCCCGTATTCCCGGTGTATCGATAACAAAACCTCCGCCGGGAAGTGAATGCATTTCCGCAAATGTTGTTGTATGAATACCTTTCATATGCGAAGCAGATATTTTGGCTGTTTTAAGTTTAAGCTCAGGAATAAGGGTATTAATAAGAGAAGATTTACCTACACCGCTGTGTCCGGAAAATAAACTTATTTTTCCTTTCAACTCTGCTTTTAAATCATCCAGGCCTGAACCATTGAGTGAGGAAACTATAAAAACCTTATAGCCGATTTCTTCATAAAGTTTTTTCCACTCATGCACAGCATCCCATACCGCTTCATTGTACAGATCACTTTTGTTCCAGATAATTCCACCGGGCAGACTATACGCTTCAGAAGTGGCAAGAAAACGGTCGATAAAGCCAAGCGATGTTTTGGGAAATACGGGTGTTGCTACAACAAAAGCCCTATCCATATTTGATGCAATGATCTGTACCTGACGAGAAAGCTTGACTGATTTCCGGATTATATAATTTTTACGATCGTATATTTTAGTAATCCACAAATAGTCGCTGTCGGCGCTAGTGCCAAGGTCCACTTCAACCGTATCTCCAACTGTTAATGGATTCGTTGCTTCAAAATCCTGAAGCCGCAAATTACCCCTGATCTTACAAAAAACAACCTTGTCATCTTCCAAAATAACCCTGTAAAGATTTCCTGTTGATTTTATAACCATTCCTTGCATGAAGCGAAGATAAGAATCATGTTGCACTTCGGCCAAGAACTATAAATAAGGTTGCTATTTATAAAGCAATTCTTATTAAATTCGCCATCTTAGTGCTTGGTACTAAATATTACAAGGTTGTCCATCTCAGTAAAAAATATATCAAAACTTTACGGTACTCAAAAGGCGCTGAATGATGTAAGTTTTGAAGTTGGCAAAAGCCAGATTGTTGGTTTTCTTGGCCCGAATGGTGCTGGGAAATCAACCATGATGAAAATTCTTACCTGTTATATTCCTCAAACATCCGGCGATGCTTCTGTATGCGGATTCGATGTAAATGAAGAATCCATGGAAGTAAGAAAACGCATTGGCTATCTGCCGGAAAACAATCCTTTGTATCATGACATGTATGTAAAAGAATACCTTGAATTTATTGCTGGTATTTACAAGTTAAAAGGAAATGTACGAAGCCGCATCAGCAAAATCGTTTTTAATACAGGACTTGAAGCGGAGAAGAAAAAAAAAATCGGAGCGTTATCAAAAGGATATCGGCAAAGGGTTGGATTGGCTCAGGCTCTCATTCACGATCCTGAAGTACTTATTCTTGACGAACCTACAACAGGCTTGGACCCTAATCAGCTTTCAGAAATAAGAGCATTGATTCAATCCTTGGGAAAAGAAAAAACTGTTTTACTCTCTACACATATAATGCAGGAAGTAGAAGCAATTACAGATCGGGTAATCATTGTAAACAAAGGATTAATTGTTGCCGATGAAAGTACTTCAGTATTGCGCAAAAAGCCCGGACAAAATGAAGTAGTTATTATTGAATTTGAAAAGACTGTTTCCAAAAATGAACTTTTAACTGTACAGGGAGTAGAAGCGGTAAAGAATATAAAAGATAATCTCTGGAAAATAACAGGCAAAGACCATTCAGATATTCGAGCGGCACTTTTTAAATGGTCTGTTGAAAATAACCACACAATACTTTCGTTGCAAAAAGAAGAACAAAAGCTGGAGGATATTTTCCATCTGCTAACAGGTAAATAATTTTTTATATACCCTTTTCATGAAGAAATTCACCTGCCTTTTATTTTTATTTTTTATCTGCATACATGAATTTCAATTGTCTGCCCAGGATGTTACAGCGTACACAGACTACAAAGGCAATCTGCAGGTATTCGACAAAGGTTTGTTGAGGGAAATCGAATATTTACCCGTAAGCAGCTATAAAGTTGGGGGAAATGCTATTGCCTACATTGACCATAAAAACGACTTTAATATTTATTACGACGGTCAAAAATTTCCGCTGTTGAATGCAGCTCAATTTAGTTATTATGTAACAGACAATCTGATTGCTTTCAAGGTAGGAAGCGTGCTCTATGCTTTTGATAAAGGAGAAAAAAAAACACTGTGTTACTACACCTCTATTTTTACCGTTAATGACAGCATTCTCGTTTTTTTCGACGATTCGCAATCCTCCCTCAATTTTTATTACAATGGTTCAATTGCCACTGCAGAGGATCAGTTTTTAGACAAACCTAAATCCATAAAAACAGGAGCTAACCTGGTAGCTTGGGTAAATCAATCCAACCAGTTCAATGTTTTTTATCAAGGTCGAACTTTTGAACTCGATAATATAAAACCGATAAGTTATGAAGCCGGCCGTGATATAGTGGCTTATGTTGATGATTATGAAAGACGGTTCAAAATATTTTACAAAGGCGACACGGCACAAGCTGAAGAATTTATTCCTGATTCATTCAAAGTTGGTTTTGGCATGGTCGCTTACGTCGATAACCTGGGAAACTTTCGTGTTTTTAATGATGGAGCAACCCGTAAAATTTTATCTGACCGTCCTGACTTTTTTCAGGTTAAAGGGAACATTGTCGTTTACAGCTATAACAATTCTTTCAATGTCCTTTACAACAATGAAGTCTATGAATTGCAAAATCACGCTCCGGCCGATTTCCAGCTCGGCAACATGGGTTTGAGTTGGATAGATGACAGTGGCAGACTTATGCTTTTCCATAAAGGAAAAATAAGCACGGTGTCTTATGAAATAATAAAAAAGTATTTCCTGAATGGGAATGTCCTGAAATATGAGGTAGGAAACAATACTGTCTACGTCTTTTACAATGGCAAAAATTACTGAAAAACCTAAAGTCAATACTCTAAAACTCTTTATCCCGGGAAGCTCTAATAATTATGCTTACCGTTGAGCACTTCCAAAGGGACACCTATTAAATAAATTTCTCTCAAACAGCAGATTTCCCCTACCCTTTGAGTCTTTTGTCGTCTGTTAATAAAACACCTGTATCTGTTAAAAGCTTTTTAAAATATTCCTTATTCCCCCGTAAATCTCCAATCTTTTTCCTACTTTTGCCGCATAAGTGGAAAGATTTGATTGCCTTCCAGGCGATATTGCAACCACGGTAAAAAAAGCTAAGGCATTTACCCGCAATTTTTTCTTTTCTCTAAATGTTGTCTAATAATTAATAAAAAAAAACTATGTCGTATTTATTTACCTCTGAATCCGTTTCTGAAGGACATCCCGATAAAGTTGCGGATCAGATTTCAGATGCATTAATTGACAATTTCCTTGCTTACGATGCCAATGCAAAGGTAGCTTGCGAAACCCTCGTTACCACAGGACAGGTTGTTCTTGGCGGCGAAGTAAAATCAACTGCTTATTTAGATGTGCAGGATATTGCCCGCGATGTCATTCGTAAAATAGGGTATACACGCAGCGAATACATGTTCGAGGCGGATTCTTGCGGTATTCTATCTGCCATTCACGAGCAATCAGCCGATATAAACCGCGGCGTTGAAAAATCAGACCCATGGAAACAAGGTGCAGGCGACCAGGGAATGATGTTCGGTTATGCATGCAAAGAGACTGACAATTTTATGCCTTTGCCCCTTGAACTTGCCCATACACTATTGCGTGAATTAGCAGCCCTTCGCCGCGAAGGAAAACAAATAAACTATTTGAGACCTGATGCAAAATCGCAGGTAACCATAGAATACGACGACAACAATAAACCGGTTCGTATCGATACCATTGTAATCTCTACGCAGCACGATGATTTTGACAAGGATGCTGCCATGCTGAAAAAAATAAAAGACGATGTTTTAAACATCCTTATGCCGCGTGTAATTAAAAAGCTTCCTAAGCGCGTTCAAAGTCTTTTCAACGATAAAATTAAATACCATATCAATCCAACCGGTAAGTTCGTTATCGGAGGACCTCATGGAGATACAGGATTAACAGGAAGAAAGATTATCGTTGATACATACGGCGGAAAAGGTGCACACGGTGGAGGTGCTTTCTCGGGAAAAGATCCTTCTAAGGTTGACCGTTCTGCTGCATATGCTACACGCCATATTGCTAAAAACATGGTAGCTGCCGGCATTTGCGACGAAGCCTTAGTTCAGGTTGCGTATGCAATCGGTGTTGCTGAACCGGTTGGACTTTATGTAAATACTTTTAAAACTGCTAAAGTTGCAATGAGCGATGGAGAGATTTCTAAAAAGATAAAAACCCTTTTTGATATGCGTCCATATGCAATTGAACAACGATTCCATCTCCGCACACCAATATATTTCGAAACTGCTGCTTATGGACATATGGGACGAAAACCTGAAGAGAAAGAAAAAGTATTCAATAAAGGAAAAGCCAATGAGAAGAGAATTAAAGTAAAACTCTTTCCATGGGAAGAAACCAATTATGTTGAAAAACTTAAAACAGCATTTCGACTGGAAACCAATAAAGCATCGGCAAAAAATCCTGAGTTTTTAATGGCTTAATTTTTTTCCCAATAAAAAAGGAGTTGAAATAATTTTCAACTCCTTTTTTATTTAACGTATTGAATAAATTTATTTTTCTTCCGTAAGCTTTATTAGAAGCTCCTTTAATTGCGGATTGTCAGGTCTTGGAGCATTGACATCAACTATTTCCCCCTTCTTATTCATAATCATATACCTTGGAATACTTCCAATCTGAAAATAACTGCAGGCTTTAGATTTCCAGTTACCGGGAGAAAGAAACTGAGTACCGAATAAATCTAAATCGATCATTGCCTTCTTCCAGGCATTTGTATCGGCATCAATTGAAATATAAAGAAATTCTATGTCCTTCTTTTGCTTGTCCGTAAGCTCCTCATGAATTTGTTTAGAATAAGGCATCATCTTCCGGCATGGGCCGCACCAACTTGCCCAGAAATCAATATATACAACCTTTCCTTTTAAATCTTTCAGACTTGCAGGCTTGAATTTCATGTCAATTAAACCGGGATCACCCGTGAAATTAATTCCTGCAGCTTCTGGCGTTCCGGATGGAACCTGCTGTTTAGGAGCAGCAGCAATTGCCTGGCTTACCATTGTAACATAAGCCTTATCAATTGTTTTGTCCACTGTCTTTACACCATCTAGAAACTTATTTGCCGTGTAAGAACTAAAATGAGAACATTCGTCAAGGGAATACCGTGATACCCAATACAGAAAGATGTCATCATCCAGTTTCTCCCTGGCTATTGTATATTTTCTATCTGAAGAAGTAGTATATTCTTTAAACTTTTTATATCCATTTGACTTAGAGCCCGAATAAATAATATAGTATTTTATTAAATCACGGTAAGAAGAAGAGATCAGGGCAGCTTTGTTGTTAATATTCACTTTTGCAAAACCCTCCAGCATAACATCAGGAACAGGCACTACATCCAGTATTTTTACATCTCGGTTTGCATTTACAATTGGATAAGCAAACAATTCTTTCCAATAGCGAAAGTTGATTTCATTTTGGATATACTCATTAAAATCTTTGGAGTATGTATCGCTTTTAGCATTCGCTTTTACGAAATCCAGTTGAGCTTTTCTTTCTGAAAAAAGTGCAGATTCAAAAAGATCAATGCTTTTTGACATTTTCTGCGCATCGTTCAGACTGTCGTTAAAGTCATCCGAAAACTTTTTCATAAATTCAAGAAGAAAAATATTTTGTGCAGCTGATTTGCCGGATAACATTTTAGAAATATCCTTTCCTTCTTTAGGTACATCCAGTACAATTTCATCACCCGGCTCAACATATAGCATGGTATTGAAAACGGGAGTTTTAAATTCAATGAGATAATTTCTTTCTATGTTTACTTTTATTTCAAAGCGTCCGTCAAGAATGGGTGCCGGGTCAATTTCACGACTGCGGTTCATAAAGTTTCTGTCAATTACAACCTGAATATGACCAGTAACATCAGGAGGAAAATTTCCTTTAATGGTAAAACTGTTTTGGGCGATGGCAGTATTACAAAAAAGTATTAGGGCAAAAATAAATTGATGCATTTTAATCATTGGGGCGGGGGGATGTAAGAATTGCAAAAGTAAGAAATGTGAGGTTAAGATTCAGTGAATGATTCAATTATTTTAATTAGGTGGAGTAAAGATCAATCGTCCATTAGAGGTATTTTCAATTTCTTTTCTGTTTAACATTTCCTTTCTGACATTGCCATTTAAGTATAATTTCGATTGATTATTGTAATTACGGCTCATAAAATTGCCCGATTGGCCGCTGGGACTAATATTATAGCCTGTTTCCGCAGTGGCAAAATCGAGAGTTCTCCGTAAAGCGGGTGCGAGGTTCACGAAATATTCACCTTGAGAATTCAGATCAAAGCCCTGATTATTGACAGTTTCAAAACCACCCGGAGCAGGATATGGGCCTATATTGAAAAGCTCATCCAATGGTTTTTGCTTGCCGATAATATGTTCAATTTTCATCTTATGAACTTTCTTCCATAACCATTGGGAAGGATCCGGCCCTAACTGTTTTATTAACTCAACAATGGTGCTATCGTATGACTGAGAAAGAATCATAGCTTTAGATTCAATTACATCTTTTGTCTTTGCATTATCCCACCAAAGTGAAGTGTCATTTTGAAGCAAAGTATGTACGGAGCATTTCAGAGCATGGGTTTTCAAAAAGGCCTGGAAATCCTGTTCTCCCAATTCATCGGCAAAAGTGTTTTCTAAAACATGATAAAGCCATTTATAATAAATGACTGGAGCTATATCTGTTAAATCATGACTACCATTCCATTGATCAAGAATCTCTACTGCACGCTGATGTATCTGGCTTTGTAATTTGGAAACAGCGGGCAAGCCGTCCAACATGATTTGTGCATTTTTCTCAGATATTGGATTTATATTATCCGTATTCATTTTCTGCATGTCTCTAATGCTGAATATTTTTTTTGAATGCAGAAGTTGATTTATTCGAACTAGTCTGTCAACCGGAGTATAGTACCCGGCAAAAAAAGGTACACTATCCGTTGATGGAGCATTGTTTGCTGAAAGAACAACTCCTCGCGGTGGATTTTCTTGCTGGGGGTTCTCGCTAAAATCATAATAACCCAACCAATCGTCGGGACCGGAGCCATCAAGAATAAGGTTTGGATTTAAATCCGGACGACGCTTTACAATTTTTGCTGCGGCATACCAGGCAATATTATTTTGTGCATCTCCGTAAACAACATTTAAACCGGGAGCAGCAAGAGCTGATACAGCATGTCTGAAATCGTCAAGGGAGCATGCATGCGACATATTCCATGTAACCTCGGGAAGATTGGCAGGGAATTTTAAAAGTGTCCAGCATACAGAAACCGGAGATGAAGTAGTTGCAGCAAACTCAGGTAAAACATCACTGCATATGGGGCCATGAGAAGTTGTTCTGCATGGCAGGATTACAGCTGCACTATCTTTCACATAAATAATTTCATTACGGACAGAAATTTTTTCCCACTGATCATTTCTCTTTATAAGTGTAGTGTCGGAAGGATTCACATATTCAGCATAAAAGTCGAGATCATCGTTTTCAAGTATGGTCAGTCCCCAGGCATGATTCAGATTATGTCCGAGAGCAGGGAAAGGAAAGCCTGCAAGAAAACTTCCATAAATACTGAATCCGGGACAATCGAGGTGGGCTTCATACCAGACAGCAGGCTGCTGAACACCTATGTGCGTATCATTTTCAAAAAGCACTTTTCCGCTTTCGCTTTTTTCTGCACTAATTGCCCAGGAATTACTACCGGACCATATTTTTACCGGAAGCAAATCCTCAATACTCGTAAATACAGAATCCATAAGTATTGTTGCAGACGTATCTTTTGCCTGATATTTTGTCTCCATTCCAATATCAGTCATATATTTCTCGCCCCATTTTTTATTTATTCTGGTCATAAGCGGATCTGTCTTGAAAGCCTGTTGAAAGTTATAAGACATAAAATCTGCAATCAGGTAAACATCCTTTATTGTAAATTTTTCTTTGGGAATGTCGAGCAATAGAAATTCAAAGCGTCTTCTTTTTGTTTCAATAAAATGATTGATTCCGTCGACATATGCAAGCATAGATTTTTTCCATGGCTCATCGGTATTAAGCATAAATTGTTTAGCAGCATCTTCGGCGCGTTTGTTGATTCCAAGCATTCGGAAAAACTTATCGGTTTCTAATGTTTTGTTGCCAAAAATTTCCGACAAACGACCGGAGCTGACACGTCTGACGATTTCCATCTGGAAGAGTCTTTCTTTAGCATGTACATAGCCCAGGAAACGAAATACATCTTCTTCATTTTGCCCATAAATATGGGGTATTCCATAATTGTCGAAATACACTTTTACTTCGGCTTTTAAATTAGGCATTTCAGAAGTGCCGGAATAAACGGGCTTCTGCATCTGAAAATAGATGTAGATAAAAAGAAAAATTCCTGTCAAAAAAATAAACAGGTAAAAGAAAAATCTTTTAAGTATGCGCATAGGTAATAATCGGTCCTCTAAAAAGAGTATCCGAAGCGTTTTAGTTTATTCTCGCTTTTTCTCCATTCCTTTTCAACTTTCACAAATAATTCAAGAAACACTTTTTTGCCTAGGAAACGCTCCATGTCAATTCTGGCTTCTGTCCCAACTCTTTTTATATCCTCTCCGCCTTTACCAATTAATATTCCTTTTTGTGATTCTCTCTCAACATAAACTGTTGCAGAAATTTTTATAATACTTCCTTCTTCTTTGAAAGTTTCAATTTTTACTTCGGCTGCATAAGGGATTTCCTGCTGATAGTGAAGCATAATTTTTTCACGAATAATTTCGCTGACAAAAAAACGTTCGTTGGCATCACTTAAGCTATCTTTTGGAAAATAAGGAGGTGCTTCGGGAATAACTTCAAGGAGCGTTTGCACAATTATTTCCGTATTAAAGCCTTTCAATGCTGAAATCGGAATGACGGCAAAAGGCTTTAGCTTCTTTTTCCATCCATGAACCAGCTTGTTAATTTCATTCTGGGTAGAAAGGTCGATTTTATTCAAGATAACAACAATGGGAGTTTTTATGGATAATAGCATTTCCATAATTTTCTCATCCATGTAGGTCTCCGTTAAGTCGGAAATAAACAAAATACAATCGGCATCCTCCAGCGTCGCTTTTACGAAATCCATCATTTTTTCCTGCAGGAGGTAATGAGGTTCAAGAAGTCCCGGAGTATCGGAAAATACAATTTGATATTCCTCTTTATTTAGAATACCTTTAATTCTATGCCTGGTTGTTTGGGCTTTGTGAGTTACAATAGACAAGCCTTCACCAACCATTTGATTCATTAGAGTCGATTTACCAACATTGGGCTTTCCTATAATTCCTACAAAACCGGCTTTATGAGCCATTTTCTCAATATTTTAATATTAATTAGTATAGTAAAAGAACGAATTATATCTTTGCAGTCCAAAATAAGAAATAGGGCAAAAAAGCTTAAAAATATAGTGTTGAGTGGATCCTAAATCGGATGCACTACGGCTCAAAAAAATTGAAAAATACAGTGCGGGGTGGAGCAGTTGGTAGCTCGTTGGGCTCATAACCCAAAGGTCATCGGTTCGAGTCCGGTCCCCGCTACCTAAATACAGTTTGAGTGAACAAAGTGAGTGAACAGTATCTTTCTGTTCACTCACTCTGTTTCTGTCCCTTGCACTGAGATTTTGATTCAGGCTTCAGAATTACAATTAACTCTTTCCGATTCTATAAAAATCCCTGTTTTTGAGTTAGTTAATAAACCTAGCAGCCGTTTTCATGAATATTATCTAAATAAAATGTCAAGCATAATTGCAATAGTAGGCCGTCCAAACGTCGGAAAATCAACATTGTTTAATCGTCTAACGGAAAGCCGTTCGGCTATCGTAGACGAACAAAGTGGTGTTACCCGCGACCGCCATTATGGCCATGCTGAATGGTGTGGAAAAGAATTTTCAGTAATTGATACCGGTGGCTACGTGCGTGGTTCAGAAGATGCTTTTGAAGGCGCAATACGATACCAGGTTGAACTGGCCATTGAAGAAGCGGATATCATTCTTTTTGTTGTTGATGTAGAAACAGGTATTACGGCATCTGACGATACTGTTGCTTCTGTTCTTCGTAAATCAGGAAAGAAAGTAATTTTAGTTGCCAATAAAACTGACAACCCACAAAGAATAGCTCTTGCCGCTGAATTTTACAGCTTCGGCCTGGGAGACCCTTTCCCTATTTCCTCTATAAATGGAACAGGAACGGGAGAATTAATGGATGAAGTTGTAAAATATCTTCCTAAAGAGGGTGTTGATGAAACAGAAGGTCTGCCGCGTTTTGCCATTATCGGTCAACCCAATGTTGGAAAATCATCTTTGCTGAATATGCTTATTGGCGAAGAACGCAGTATCGTAACTCCAATAGCAGGAACAACACGCGATGCAGTTCACCAGCGTTACTCAAAATACGGACATGATTTTATTTTGGTTGATACAGCAGGTGTCAGACGCAAAGCCCGTGTTAAAGAAGACCTTGAATTTTATTCTGTCCTTCGTTCTATCAGAGCAATTGAAGAAGCTGATGTATGCCTGATGATGATTGATGCACAAAACGGATTAACTGCTCAGGATCTTGCAATATTTCATCTCATAGAAAAAAATGAGAAAGGCGTAGTTTTCATTGTCAACAAATGGGACCTGGTTGAAAAAGATAATCAAAGCACAAAAGAATATACAGACCTGATAAAAGCTAAACTTGCACCATTCAGTGATGTGCCCGTGATCTTTACTTCTGTGTCAACCAAACAGCGAATCTTCCAGACACTTGAAATGGCCATTCATGTATATGAAAACAGAAAGAAAAAAGTCAAAACATCAGAGCTGAATGATTTCTTCCTTCCTATTATTGAAAACACGCCTCCTCCTTCCATTAAAGGAAAAAATGTTAAAATCAAATACGTCACACAACTCCCTACTCCTACTCCCCAGTTTGCTTTCTTCTGCAATCTGCCAAAATATCTAAACGAACCCTACCGCCGCTTTCTAGAAAATAAATTACGCACACGGTTTGACTTCACCGGTGTACCCATCAATTTATTTTTCAGGAACAAAGGGAAAACAGAATAATTAATTCGTTAATTGGTTAATTCGTTAATTAGTTAATTAGGGCACCACTTAGATATAAAAATTAAAAAAGATTTCCATTAACCAATTAACGAATTAACGAATTAACGAATTAACTCACCGGTCCTATAGTACAACGGATAGTATGTAGGTTTCCGAAACCTAAGATGCAGGTTCGATTCCTGCTGGGACCACGAAAACTACAGTGTGAGTGAACAGATTGAGTGAATAGTAGTTTTCTGCTCACTCACTCAGTTTCTCAAACTAAGACCGGGACTCAGTCTCTACCCTGTTGCTCCATTTTTTCACTGATTTTTTTTGAAAAATATTTTCACCTGTTTGTTCCCTGAATTGTGGATAAGAAATAAAACAACACCCCTTGGAGTCCTACTGAAAATAACGGATTTGGAAAATCACCACGGCTCGAAGCATCCTTAAGTTGATTAAAATAGCTTCTGAACCAAGAAGGAGGCAGTAAAGATTCTGCTTGGCGCCAATTTAGCGCGAACGAAGTTCAAATCCGGTGACATTCACATTTTAAACGCGTGAATACGTCAACTGAATGCTATCAACTGACTAATACTGCAAAACATCATGGGGTCAATTCGTAAAGTTCCTGTTTATGATTTTCCATGAATTCGATAATTTTACGGAAAAGAAATTGTTTATCTTTGATAATAGATTATTTATTAAAAAATGAAAAAACTCATACTATTTTTTTTATTAATCATTTCAAATTGTTATTTATTAATTGGGCAACCTTCTATTCAATGGCAAAAATCATTAGGCGGAACTGATTTTGACCAAGCATTTTCCATCCAACAAACTACTGATGGAGGATATATTGTAGCTGGCATTTCTAGTTCTGATGATGGCGACGTTTCAGGTAATCATGGTGGTGGAGATTGCTGGATTGTTAAGTTGGATAGTGCAGGATCAATTCAATGGCAAAAGTGTAAAGGTGGACATTTTGCTGAAGAGGCATTTTCCATTCAACAAACCACTGATGGAGGATATATTTTTGCCGGATTGTCTAGTTCGAATGATGGTCATGTTTCAGGTAATAATGGTATAATTGATTGCTGGATAGTTAAGTTAGATAGTGCTGGTACAATTGAATGGCAAAAGTGTTTAGGCGGAACAAGTTTGGACGTTGCAACTTCTATCCAACAAACCAATGGAGGTGGATATATTGTTGCAGGACTTTCTGCTTCTAATGATAGCGATGTTTCAGGCAATCATAGTAATAGTAATTCTGATTGTTGGATAGTTAAGTTAGATAGTACAGGTACAATTGAATGGCAAAAATGTTTAGGAGGAACAGGCTCTGAATGGGCAAATTCCATTCAACAAACCAATGAAGGAGGATTTATTGTTGCTGGAATCTCCATTTCTAATGATGGTGATGTTTCAGGTAATCATGGTAATAATGATTACTGGATAGTTAAGTTAGATAGTACAGGTACAATTGAATGGCAAAAGTGTTTAGGAGGAACAGGTTCTGAATCGGCAAATTCCATACAACAAACCAATGAAGGAGGTTATGTTGTTGCTGGAACTTCCATTTCTAATGATGGCGATGTTTCAGGTAATCATGGCAATAATGATTACTGGATAGTTAAGCTTGATAGTATAGGAACTATTGAATGGGAAAAAAGTTTAGGTGGTACTGGTTCTGACAGTTCAAGTTCTATTCAACAAACTTATGATGGAAAATATATTATTGCTGGAACTTCTAATTCTAACGATGGCGATGTTTCAGGTAATCATGTAGATAATGATTACTGGATTGTTAAGTTAGATAGCATAGGAACTATTGAATGGCAAAAGAGTTTGGGTGGTACTCAAAGGGAATACGCAACTTACATCCAACAAACCTTCGATGAAGGTTACATAGTTGCCGGGTATTCCGAATCAATCAACAGTGATGTGACTGGTAATCATGGCTATTTTGATTACTGGATTGTTAAGCTGAACTCCGTTACAGGAATAAGTGAGGTTCAAAATCCTGTTTCAGACTTTCAAATTACCCCTAATCCATTTTCAGGTGTAACAACTCTTTCATTTCACTTTGTAAATCAAAATAATTCAAATATTGAGATTAGAGATTTTGAAGGCCGAATAATAAAAAACCTTAACTCTAAAAATCTAAACATCGGTTCAAATGAAATTGTATGGGATGCAACCAATAATTCAGGCAGTAAAGTCGATAACGGACTTTATTTTATTACTATCTCTTCCGATAATTTCAGTAAGTCAAAAAAGGCTGTAGTTTTGAGAGATTAGAAAATTGGCAGTATATGATTTGCAAATTTGTAAAATATTTTTTTACATGATCTTTCGTTAAAAAAGTCAACTTATTTTTCCAGAGCATTTTAATATTAAAGCACATTTGAAATAAATAATTCCCAAATTAATTTCAATGAATTAAAATATCCAAATGCAGAAATCGTTACAGGAATTAAATCCCTGTTCCCCACAAACAGGATTCTATTTTAATTTTTTCTCTCAAAACACCCACCATGAAAACAATAAAGCTACTATTTGTAGTCTTTTCTGCATTTATTTTTAATCTGAATTCCTCCTCTCAATCTTCAGTTCTTTCAACGGGTGATTGGTATAAATTATCCGTGAAAAAAGAAGGCATTTATTGCATTACAAAAACGGACCTCATTGCATTGGGAATAAACATAAATTCAATCGACCCAAGAAACCTGGCAATTTATGGTAATCGTGCCGGTATGCTTCCGGTACAAAATAATGTAACCCACGCTGATGACCTGAAAGAACTTGCAATTGTAGTAAAAGGTGAATCGGATGGAAGTTTTGATGCAGGTGATACTTTGTTTTTTTACGGTGAATCATCTGTTCAAATTAAAATCGATTCAATTAACAAAAGATTTTATCACACATCGAATATATATAGCGATTCCGTATCCTATTTTCTGACTATTGGAAGTTCGCCGGGAAAAAGAATTCAAACAAGAGCAAGTTTTCCATCCTTTACCAACACTACGAATAAGTACACGGATTATGAATGTCATGAAATCGATTCTATAAATTTTCTACACTCAGGAAAAAAATGGTATGGAGAATCTATTGCAGCGCAATCTTCATTAGCCTTTAACTTCGACGATACGAATATCTCAGCAATAGATACTGCTTACATTCACCTCGAATCTTTGGAAAGATCACTAGTTGGAAATGGCACAGTAAATTTATTTGCTTTTGGAATAAGCAAAAGCATTGCTTTTAATTATGTTGGAAGTTCTGTCGTTGATCCTTATGGAGTTCAAACAACAATCAATAATGAGATACCTTCGCCTTTTCCCTCCGCTATTATCAGAGTAGATTTAAATTCTACAGATACTGCAGCCTTATGTTGGATCGATTATTTAGAGTTAAATTTTACCCGAATCCTGATTTTGTACAAGTCGCAGCAAATATTTTCTGATTTACGTTCAGTTTCTCAAGGTGCTGTTACGAAATTTAATATTGGAAATGCCCATGCAACTCTGCAAATATGGGACATTACAGATCCATTAAATGTAGTTCAACAACAATTTACTACAAGCTTATCGAATGCAGAATTTAATGTTGATAATGATTCTGTCAGGAAATTTTTAGCTTTTGACAGTCAAACTTATTTCACACCCGTTTTCACCGGACAAATTCCAAATCAAAACCTTCATGCTTTATCACAGGCAAATATGATTATTATTACTGATAATCGTTTTCATACTGAAGCTCAAACACTGGCAAATTTTCATCAGTCGCATGACAATCTTAATACAATTGTTGCAGATGTCGATCAAATCTACAACGAGTATTCTACAGGCGTTCAGGACATAGTTGGCATAAGAGATTTCATCAGACAAATTTTTCAACGCTCTGCAGCTGCAAATGATTCTTTAAAATATTTATTGCTTTTCGGGCAGGCTTCGTATGATTACAGAGGTCGATTGGGAAGTTTTACAAGCCTAATTCCAACCTATGAATCAGACGGTTCAATTAGTCTAACCCAGTCCTTTAACTCAGATAATTTTTTTGGATGTATGAGCAATTCCGCTTCTGATAAATCTAGCGACATCAGTGAAATTGGAATAGGCAGAATACCGGTAAGAAATCAAGCTGAAGCATCCGTAATTAATAAAATCATTAATTATAGTACAACAGGAACATTAGGCCCCTGGAGAAAAAAACTTATTGCTGCTGCAGACGATGGATATTACAATACTTTTCTTACGCAGGCAGATACACTTATAGAGAGAATTGAAAACCAAAGCTGCATTTGGGATATAAATAAAGTCTATTTTGACTCATACGTTCAGGATACTACCGGTCCATATCCAACATACCCTGATGTAACCAATGATCTTAAATATTGTATTGAAAACGGTTCATTAAGTATTAATTATAGCGGATTCGGCAGTGAAACTGAAATGTCTGATGAAAATGTTTTAGATATACAATATTTGCAAAATGTTAAAAACACAAACCTTCCTTTGTTTATTGAAACTTCTGCATACGCCAATCGATTTGATGATCCTTCAATTCTCTCCGCGGGACAAGTAATAACCCTTAATGATTCAGGAGCCGGTATTGGAGTGATAAGTTCCGGAAGACTTACATTTTCTTCCTCCAGTTTCAACTTTCACAAGGTCATTAACAGATATCTTTATTCCAGGTACAATAATGAATATCTAAGAATAGGAGAAATTTTTAAGAAAGTAAAGCAAGATTATTATAATGATCCACTTATTGCTTCCATTTGCTTATTAGGTGATCCTGCCGTACGATTAAATTATCCTAAGGATGATATTGTGACGACTTCAATTAATGGTCATACACCTACCGGAACTGATACACTTAATCCCGGACAGTTGCTTCAAATTGCAGGAGAGATTCACGACAATACCGGCAGTCTGATACCCTCATTTAATGGCACCTTGTATTTAACACTGTTTGATCAAAAGTCAGAACATTTAACTCTTGCCAATGATTCGGGCTCTATAGTAACTCATTTTTTTGAATGGGATGATACGCTTTATTCAGACACTGCTTTAGTCATTAACGGCATGTTTAATGAAAGCTTTTATCTTCCTTGGTCGCTTGATTCAGGAATTGGAATTGGCAAAATTAGTTACTATGCGGAAAACGGTCAATCAGATGCTTCCGGTTGCTTTAATAACTTTTTATGTAAAAACCTTAATGTTGGCATTGAGGAAATAAATGCAGCTTCGGTTCGGTATTTTCCTAATCCGGCTTTCGACCGAATTAACTTTGAAATAACAGGTATACCTGTCAACAATTTCGCTTTTACATTATTTGATACCGAGGGACGTATTGTACGTAAAGAATTCATCAATCAGAATTCATTTACTATTAAAAAGAATTTGCAGGCATCAGGCTTTTTTATCTTTGAGGTAGTGGATACTAAAAAGCATTTGATAAAAAGGGGGAAATTTATTTTCGAATAAATAAGTAATCGAGAATGATTAATTTATGGAATTACTATTTGAAATGTAAATTAAGAAAATAATATGTTCTTCATTATTATTTTAGAACAGTAAATTTAACAGAAGAATAATACACTCCTTTTACAAAAAACGAAACCGTATACAACCCCTGACAAAATTTCGAAACTTCGATTGTATTATCTGTCACCTGTTTTTCAAATACAATTTTGCCTGTGAAATCAAATATTTTTACAACTGGTTTTTCTTCTAAATAATTGCTAGTGCTAAAATAGATTTTGTCTCTTGCAGGATTAGGAAAAACTGTAAATGCACTTTTTTCATGTATTCGAATTCCATTGGGTAAACCCAATGTATCACAAATAGAACCACCGAGGGCCGGCATGTCGTAATAAGGATTGTTTGGTAAACCTACGTATGTTCTTTTTCCGCCTAAATAGAAACTGTATGGCTGGTAGTTGCAACCAAGGCCCAATATATTTGGGTCATTGATTGCGCTTAAGTTCATGTTGTATGAATTATAGACTGAATCAGCATATGGGAAAGAATTAATTGTGCCATCATAATATAATGTACTTCTGTATATCTTTCCATCAATTGCCAATTTTAGATCACTTCCTGAATAAAGTGGATAATTTATAGAATCCAAAATAATTTTTGAGTTATAAATATTAGATGAAGTGAGATTAAATTGAAATAAATATGTATGAGTATCTCCTGTTGAAACGTATAGTAAAGAGTCATTTGGGGAAAATTCTGCTCCCCAAAAAAAGTCCTGTGTTGAATTAATTTCAGGGTGAATTACTTTC
This sequence comes from Bacteroidota bacterium, assembly GCA_031417395.1. GTDB lineage: Bacteria > Bacteroidota > Bacteroidia > AKYH767-A > 2013-40CM-41-45 > JADKIH01. Next base: position 143,757 of record JANOVM010000004.1, read on the forward strand.
AAATTTGATAAGTTACCTGAACATCTATCGAAATCATATATTTCCATAAGTCCCCAATGATTCCAGATCAACAATTTATCGCCTTTGTTATTATATTTAAACCCGATTCCATTGCTAATACTTAGTGAACCAATATTTTGATCAGGATAATGTTGAATACCTATTGGTGAAATCAAATATTTATGAAATGTATTCTGAGGGTTATTTCCACTTGTCCTAAATATTAGCCACCAATCGCGACCATTTCCGCTTTTAATTTCTGTTAATCCGCCAGAAATTTTTTCTCCATTCAAACTATCAATTAAAACATTTTTTGAAATCACTTTCCCAAATCCGTTGTTATATGAAAGGTCAATTACAGAATAATAAAGTTCACCATTCGTTGTTACGCCGGTATGAAATAAATAAAATTGATTAGTATTAATAAAATTTGGCATAATTACAATTTCACGATACCAGCCTCGACCCACTATAGAATCTCCATTTTCCATCACTTCATTATTTTTATTATATACTACACCTAATTTATCATACCCAGAATAAAATGCAGGCAAATAAAAAGTATTACAATAAAATAAAAGATTTCCTGTTGAATCAGCTATTGAACATGCCGTTCCACGCGAGCGAGTTGCACACCATGATACTTGGGGAGGTTGTTGATTGAAGTCTATTTGTGCGCTATCTCCGAAACACCAAACAGCATCTCTTCTTGCCTGCGAGTAGCAATTATCTGATAAAACGAATAAAATCACAACAAATATTATTTTCATAAAAAATGCCGGATATCCAAAGAATATCCGGCGTATTAACTATTATTTTAGAACAGATATTTTAGCTGTGGAATAATACACTCCTTTTACAAAAAACGAAACCGAATACAACCCCTGACTAAATTTCGAAACTTCGATTGTATTATCGGTCACCTGTTTTTCAAATACAATTTTGCCTGTGAAATCAAATATTTTTACAACAGGTTTTTCATCTAAATAATTGCTAGCGCTAAAATAGATTTTGTCTGTTGCAGGATTAGGAAAAACTGTAAAAGCACTTTTTTTAGGTATTCGAATTCCATTGGGTAAACCCAATGTATCACAAACAGAACCGCCAAGGGCTGGCATGTCGTAGTATGGGTTGTTAGGGAGACCTAAATACGTTCTTTTGCCACCTAAATAGAAACTATAAGGCTGGTAATTGCAACCTAACCCTGGAACGTTTGGGTCATTAATTACGCTGAGGTTCATATTGTAATTATTATATACGGAATCAGGGTATGGGAAAAAATAACTTACACCGGTTATGAAAGGTTTGCTCCTGTATATTTTTCCATCAATTGCAAGTTTCAAGTCACTCCCTGATGTTATGGGGAAGCTAAAAGAATCCAGAAGAATTTTTG
>JANOVM010000005.1:0-15182 GCA_031417395.1 Bacteroidota bacterium
AGGAAAAGGAATGCGTGAATTCAAAGATGCCATGAGTGGAATCGAAAGCGAAGTGCGCAATGCTTCTAATGAAGCGCCGAAGCCTGCGAAGAAGGAAGAAGCAAAAAAGATTGATGAGCAGTAGTTTTTTTTGATTTTCGATAATTGTTTTTTCCGATTAACGATTAACGATCATTGATTAACGATGAATTAAGTTGACTAACGACTAACGATTAACGATCAACGACTAACGATTTGTAGATAACTAACGATTAGTAAATACTAGTACTTAATTTCAATTTCAGTAGCCATTTTGGCTAGTATTCCTTTATCATTCATCAAGGTTTTAATCTTCTCATAATAAGGATAAGCCTCTCCCAATTCTTGTTTGGCAAAGGAAGATTTGGCTTCGGAATTAAGATCCTGCATTAGTTGCTCCAGAAATTCTTTTTGTTCCGGCAAAGCAATGGTTCTGTATTTGGAAAGGTTTGCTTTTTTAGCGGCTATTTCTATAGCATCATTCAGTCCGCCTAATACATCAACAAGTCCAAGTCTTTTTGCATCGGTTCCCGTCCAGACACGACCTTGTCCAATGTCGTCTACACCTGTTTTACTCATCTTTCTGCCATTGGCTACATGGGTAATAAATGTATCATAAATTTTTTCTACTTCGCTTTGTATAATGTTGCGTTCATCGTCTTTCATAGGCCTTACTAATTCACCCATGTCGGCATACCTGGCAGTCTTTACAGTGTCAAAGGTTATGCCCAGTTTATTCTTGAACATTTCCTGTGCATTAAAGAGAAGTCCAAAAACACCAATGGAACCCGTAATAGTATTTGGTCTGGCAACAATGGTATCTGCAGCGCAGGAAATATAGTATCCTCCTGATGCAGCATAATCGCCCATGGAAACAATAAAAGGTTTTGCTCTTTTTGCCAGTATGGTTTCACGCCAGATTACATCGGATGCAAGAGCGCTTCCTCCCGGAGAGTTTACGCGAAAGACAATCGCTTTAACAGTAGTATCAAGCCGTGCTTTGCGAAGCGCTTCAGCAATTCGATCGGAGCCGACCTGATCGTCGGAACCTTTGCCGCTTACAATTTCACCACTGGCATAAACTACAGCAATTTTCTTTGCTGAAAAATCGTCGCCCTTTACAAATACGCGGGCATATTTACTCAATGAAATAAATTTTGCTTTATCTTTTTCGCCTAGTCCGGTTTTCTTTTTGATAGACGACAAAACCTGATCGTAATAAGCCAGGTGGTCGACAAGTTTTAAGCGCAATGCATCTTCGGGGTAACGTGCTTCCAAACCATCGGCTATGCGCTGTAAATCGGATACGGGAATATTTCTTGAAAGTGAAATCTGGTTTAAAAGAGAATTCCAAACACCGGAAAGCAGCGTCATTATCTGCTGTCTGTTTTCATCGCTCATCTTATCATACATAAATGGCTCTACAGCACTTTTAAATTTTCCGTGACGGATAATTTCCGGTTTAACTTCCAGTTTATCCAGTGCACCTTTAAAAAACGAAAGCGTTGCATGCAATCCTTTAAAATCGAAATCTCCTTCAGGATATAGATAAATGCTGTCGGAAAGTGATGCCAGATAATAGGCTCCCTGTGTAAACGATTCGCTGTAAGCGTAAATAAATTTATTGCTTTTTTTAAATTCCAATAAAGCATTTCTGATTTCTTCCAGCGTCGCAAGTCCTGCTCGTACAGAAGTGAGATCAAGGAGTATTCCTTTAATTCTATCGTCGCTTTTCGCTTTGTTGATGGATTTCAGAATTTCATCAAGTCCGGGTGCAGGATCTTTGCTTAGGTTGGATAAATCAAGATTTTCAAAAGGATTTTTTCCTGTGCGTTCTTCAATAGGGTTTTCAAAGGAAAGCTGAAGAACAGTATTTTCACTTACACTTACTTCATTGTCGCCTTTAAAAGCGAGCATCATGCCGGAGATAATGGCAAGCATGATAAAAAACAATACGACTGATCCGAGAATAAATCCCAGCATCGATGCAAACATGAATTTGAAAAACTGTTTCATAATTTTTTTTATTTAATGCACGCAAATTTATAACTAATAAAGTATACTTGTTCTTTTTTAAGAAATCATTAGGTTTGGATGATAATTAAACGAATGAATACAGCCGTAATTTTGCTGGGAACCAATAAAGGTAATATGTTTTTAAACCTTGAAAATGCAAAAATGCATGTTTCTGATGCAGCAGGCAAAATATTTGAAGTTTCGAGTATTTACAGAACCGATCCCTGGGGCAATAAGGATCAGGCTGATTTTCTGAATCAGATAATTGTTGTTTCAACTGCTTTAAATGCAGTGGAATTGATTAAAACATTGCTTGAAATTGAATCTCAAATGGGCAGAGAGCGAAAAGTAAAATGGGAGCCTCGCCTGATCGATTTGGATATAATTTATTTTAACGACGATATTATACAGGAACCTAATCTTACTATTCCCCATAAACACCTGCACGAAAGACGGTTTGTTCTTAAACCACTTGCAGAAATTCTCCCCGATATGGTCCATCCCGTTTTTGGAAAAAAGAATAAAGAATTGCTGGAAGCATTGACCGATCGTTTAAATGTTCAACCAATAGATTAATTTTGACGATCCTTAAAAATCAGCCGGAAAAAGTGGTAAACAAGAAGTTGAAGTACGATTATATTGTTGTTGAGGGAAATATAGGATCGGGAAAAACTTCTTTGGCTACAAAACTTTCTGAAGATTTTAATACCAGACTTGTCCTTGAACGTTTTGCTGAAAACCCTTTTCTGCCGCTTTTCTATGAACAGCCAATACGGTATGCTTTTCCGCTTGAATTATCGTTTCTGGCCGACCGTTATCAGCAGCTAAACGATGAACTTTCTTCGCCCGATCTTTTTAAGCAACAGACGGTTTCAGACTATATTCTAAGTAAATCGTTAATCTTTGCCAACATTACATTGAAAGACGATGAGAACAAACTCTATCAGCGGCTCTTTCAGATTATTAATCCCCACCTTCCCAAACCTGATCTTTTGATTTTTCTTCATAAAGATGTCGATCAATTGAAAAGGAACATTAAGCAAAGAGGCAGGACCTATGAACAAAATATTGAAGCTGACTATCTTCAAAAACTTGAAACAGGATATTGGGATTACTTAAAGCAACTAAAGGATGCCAGAATATTGGTTATCGATACCAATCAAATTGATTTTGTGAATAGGGCTGAAGATTACGACAAGCTTTTATCTTTAATTCAATCGGATTTCGAACCCGGCATTCACCGCCTTGTTTTATAAAGCATTTTTTCTTTCATTTTTATTTCGCAACTAACTAGTAATAAGTGAATTAAACTATTGTTTATTCATTCGATGTTTTATTTGACATTTAAGAAATGAAGGGTTAATTTGCGCAGTAAATACTAAAAACCAAACGTCTTGTCACACTTAAAAAACAAAGGAGTTTTCTTAATTCTCCTGCTTTTATCCGGATTTAATACTCTTTCTTTTGCTCAAACAAATACAAAGGCTGAAGAAAATGCACCTCTTAAAATAAAAGCCTATAGAATTCCGACGCCCGGCGATTATGATTCCTGGGATTTCGGTGCGCATTTTGGCTTAACGTATGGAAGTACGGATATTGCTTCTTCTAAAATGGGTTTTGGAGCCAAGCAATTGGCTTTTGGGGTTGATCTCACAAAATTTATATCTCATAGTTTTGGAATACAGGCACGATTTCTTACCGGTGGACTTAAAGGAGTCGATGATGTTGAAGAACTTTTCAAATACAAAACATCTATTAATTACGACCTGACTTTAAATGCACTTTTTCAGATTGGCAACCTTTCATTTCTGTCGCGCAAACATGAATTAGCTGTTTATGCAACCATTGGTGCAGGGGTTATCAATTTCACTCCTAAAGTTTCCATCGATGGAGGCACTACAGAATTGGCAGGAATTTATTCTCAATACACACAGCCTTATGAATATCCCGATTATGAGTCAACATCAGCACTCGTTGTGCCTATTGGCATTGGACTAAAATACCATGTTTCTCCAAAACTTTCAATTACCGGCGAATACAGTTATCGTACAACGCAATCCGATAAGCTTGATGGATTTTTCAAATTGTTATCTGCCGATGATCATTATTCAAGTTTGAATTTTGGTGTGGCTTATCATTTCGGACATAAAGGTAAATCGTTGGAATGGGCAAATCCTTTGAAGTCGCTTTACGATGACTATTATTCAATGAAAGAAAAGTTTGATCTTCTGGGAGTGGATAATGATAACGATGGTGTTGTAGATCTTTTTGACCGCGAGCCTGACACCAAAGCAGGAGCAAAGGTTTATGGTGATGGAAAAGCAATTGATACCGACGGCGATGGAATACCTGATGTAAGCGATTCCGATCCTTTTTCAAATATGAAATCAAAAATTGATGCCACAGGAAAATCTATCGATAATGTTTCAGCTAAGGATAAAGACAGCGATGGTGATGGTGTTCCTGATAGCAGGGATGCTGAGATTTTTTCTGCAAAAGGAGCCCGTGTTGATGCCGCAGGAAAAGAAATTGTTGTTGTTAAATCAGAGAAGAAATCGAATGAATCAACAGCGAATTTAAATGAGTCATCTAAGAAAGCAGATGAAGCAAACAGAAAAGCAGACGAATCTACCAGAAAGGCAGACGAAGCATCAATGAAAGCAGAAGAAGCCAACAGAAAAGCAGCTGAAGCAATAAGTAAAGCTGATGCTTCTACACAAAAAGCAGAAGAAGCAATACGTAAGTCAGATGAAGCAATTAAAAAAGCCAATGAAGCTGCAAGTAAGTCAAAAGAAAATTCAGGTAAAATAATCGAGACTCCTACCAAGACCGATGAAGCATCAAGAAAAGCAGAAGATGCCATCAGAAAGGCAAATGAAGCAGCCGGTAAGGCGGATGCTTCTGCCCAAAAAGCAGAAGAAGCGATGCGTAAGGCAGAAGAAGCAATTAAAAAAGCCAATGAAACCTCCGTTCAGTCAAAGGATAATTCAGTTAAAATACAGGCTGCTCCTGCAAAAGCAGATGCTGCTGTTATTAAAATAGATGAGTCAGCAAAGAACAGAGATTCCGATGGTGATGGCATTGCTGATTACATAGATGCAGAACCATTTTCCATACGCGGAGTCCGTGTAGACAATACAGGAAAAGAACTTGCTGAAGATGTTGCTGCCCGTAAAAAAGATACAGACGGAGATGGTATTCCCGATTTTATGGATGCAGATCCTAATTCAAGAAAAGGCGCTAAAGTAAATTCTGACGGAAGAGAAGTTATTCCTTCTGAAGGAATAACAATTGCCTCCGAAAAAGCACCTGTTAAAGCTCCGCCAATGGAAAAAAAGGAACCGGTAGTTCCTGTTGAACCTGTTGCTAAGCCAGCACCTGTTTATGTTCCTGAAGTAGCAGGTACACCATCCAATTTCGATTTACCAACTGTATATTTTGGAGTGGATCAGGATGAGGTAACAAGTAAATTTTATGATGAATTGATTTCCTTCGGTTTATTAATGCATAACAATCCTTCGCTGAATTTCCGTGTAATTGGAAACTGTGATACAAAAGGTAGTGCAGAATATAATATCGACCTCGGAAAACGCAGAGCAGAAGCTGTCAAAGCGTTCCTTATAAATTATTGCAAAGTAGACGGCAGCCGCCTCTTTACTGAAACCTCCGGTAAGCAGAATACGATTAACGGAGTGGGGGTTATTAATAGGAGGGTGGATATTATAATTAAGTAATTTGAAAATTTGAGAATTTGAAAATGAGGGTTAATAGCGCCATTTTCAAATTTTCAAATTCTCAAATTACCCCAATCTGCCAGCAAACAATTCCCACACTCACAGCTACATTCAACGAATGCTTCGTGCCGAATTGAGGGATTTCTATAAATAGGTCGCAGAGTTTTATGGCATCTTCGCTTACGCCGTTTATTTCATGGCCAAAAATGTAAGCGTATTTTTTTTCTTTTTCCGGAGTAAATTGGTCGAGAGATATGCCTCCTTCAACCTGTTCAATGGCGACGATTGTATAACCGTCATTTTTTAAACGAACGATAGCCTCAGTAATATCCTTATCATAGAACCAGTCGACAGATTCTTCAGCTCCCAAAGCGGTTTTATGAATTTCTCTATGCGGAGGAGTGGCCGTAATTCCGCATAAACCCAGCGCTGTGCATCTGAAAGCATCAGCAGTTCTGAATATTGATCCTATGTTGTTCATGCTCCTGACACTGTCGAGGAGGATTATAAATGGCTTCTTTGGAGCCACTTTAAAATCATCAACAGTTAGCCGGTGAAGTTCTGCATTTTGTATCTTGCGCATAATTTACAAAAATAACAAAGTTGCTCAAAGAAGAAACAAAAACTTCCCAGGTCGAAACACCGTTGATGAAGCAGTACTATGCTATTAAAGCGAAGTATCCTGATGCTATGCTGCTTTTTCGTGTAGGAGACTTTTACGAAACATTTGGACAGGATGCTGTGAAAGCTTCTGCTGTTTTGGGAATAGTTTTGACACGTCGTGCCAATGGAAGCGCCTCTTTTATAGAACTGGCAGGGTTTCCGTATCATTCACTCGACACCTATCTGCCCAAGCTGGTAAGAGCAGGAATGCGTGTCGCTATTTGCGATCAGCTGGAAGATCCCAAGCTCACCAAAAAAATCGTTAAGCGCGGAGTTACGGAACTTGTCAGTCCGGGTGTTTCCTACAACGATAAAATTCTGGAGCACAAAAAAAATAATTTCCTCGCAAGTATCCACAGCGACGGAAAGAATTTCGGCGTTGCTTTCATTGATATTAGCACAGGAGAGTTTTTAGTTGCCGAAGGTAATGCATCGTATGTCGATAAGCTTCTGCAAAATTTTAATCCGGGTGAAATAATTTTTTCAAAAAATTTCAAAAAAGAATTCAACGAACAATATGCACAGCGTTTTTATTGTTTCACTTTGGAAGAATGGATTTTTCAGGAAGATTATGCCCGCGAAACGCTACTCAAGCATTTCGGAACGGTATCCCTGAAAGGTTTTGGAATAGAAGACATGCATGCCGGTGCAATTGCCGCAGGGTCTGCATTGCATTATGTTTCCGATACACGTCAGGAACAATTGAAGCACATCAGCGGTATTTCGCGCATTGAAGAAGATAAATATGTTTGGCTCGATAAATTCACCATTCGTAATCTTGAAATAGTATCATCTTCTCATGAAAAAGGAGTTTCACTTGTTGACATCATCGATCAGACCTTGTCCCCCATGGGAGGACGGCTGCTCAGGCGCTGGCTATTGCTGCCGCTTAAAGATGTTGCATCTATAGAGGAAAGGCAGGAAGCCGTCAGTTACATGCTTCACAACGATGTTTTTTCTGCTGCCTTAACGGATTGCCTGAAACAAATTGGAGACCTGGAACGCCTGATTTCCAAAGCGGCTCTCGGTAAAATTTCTCCGCGCGAAGTACAGCAATTGCGCCGCTCGCTCGAAATGGTTCAGAAAATCCGGGAGCTCTGTCTTGAAACAGAAAATATTTCCATTCGCACAACTGCCGATCAGCTCAATAATTGTTCGCTCATCAAAGACAGAATCTCCCGCGAACTGCATCCGGATGCTCCTGCCATGGTTAATAAAGGTGGAGTAATTAACGATGGTTTCAATGCCGAACTTGATGAGTTACGGAACATTGCTTTCAATGGTAAGGATTATCTCTTGCAGCTTCAGCAGCGCGAAGCAGTGCGAACAGGAATAACTTCTTTAAAGGTTGGTTTTAATAATGTCTTTGGCTATTACATTGAAGTAACGCATACACACAAGGACAAAGTGCCTTCCGATTGGACACGCAAACAAACGCTTACGAATGCTGAACGTTACATTACCGAAGAGCTCAAGATATACGAAGAAAAAATTCTTGGCGCTGAGGAAAAAATTCAGGCACTGGAAGAACGGCTTTTTAATGAATTGGTTCAGGGAATCATCGAATATGTTTTACCGATACAACACAATGCTTCCCTGATAGCACGTCTCGATTGTCTTATGTCCTTTGCCGAAAATGCAAAGAAGCATGAGTATATCCGACCGCAAGTAAACGATTCACGCATCCTCGATATTCAGAACGGCCGCCACCCAGTCATCGAAAGGCAATTGCCTATGGGCGAAAAATTTATTGCCAACGACATATACCTTGATCCCGACAGTCAGCAAATACTGATGATTACCGGACCGAATATGTCGGGTAAATCAGCGTTGCTGCGCCAAACGGCATTAATTACACTGCTGGCTCAAACAGGCAGTTTTGTGCCTGCTTCCTCGGCCATCATTGGCATCGTCGACAAAATTTTTACAAGGGTAGGAGCGAGCGATAATATTTCTTCCGGCGAATCAACCTTCATGGTTGAAATGAATGAAACAGCAAGCATCCTGCATAATATTTCCGACCGCAGCCTCATCCTGCTCGATGAAATAGGAAGAGGAACAGCTACCTACGACGGCATTAGCATTGCATGGGCCATTGCAGAGTATCTGCACAATCATTCGCAGCACAGAGCGAAAACACTTTTCGCAACTCACTATCATGAGCTCAATGAAATGGAAGCAAGCATGCCGCGCATCCGTAATTTTCATGTTGCTGTTAGAGAGGTTTCGAACAATGTAATTTTTCTTCGAAAGCTTGTTCCGGGCGGCAGCGAGCACTCTTTTGGTATCCATGTAGCGAAGATGGCAGGAATACCCGCTAAAGTCATCGTTCGTGCACAGGAAATGCTGCAACAGCTTGAATCAAGCCGCAGCGCTCCCGGCAAAACAAAGATAAGCGATGATAAAATGCAGCTTAGCTTTTTCCAGCTCGACGATCCTGTTCTTTCACAGGTAAAAGACGAAATCATTCACACGGATATTGATAATCTTACACCTGTTCAGGCATTGAATAAGCTGATGGAAATTAAGAGGATTTTGGGTGGTTAATTTTAATCGTTAGTCGTTAATCGTTGATCGTTACTCGTTACTCAACTTAGTTGATCGTAACTCCTAAATTGTTAATCGTTATTCAACTTAGTTGATCGTAACTCCTAAATCGTTAATTGTTATTCAACTTACTTATTCACTAATCAAAGATCATTTTGATCATTGATCTAACGATCATCGAATAATAAGTTGAGTAACGATCAACGAGTAACGAATAACGAGTAACGATCATCGGTAAATAATTAAAGAACCGATACACTACTTATTATTTGTATCATTAGTTGCAACTCATTGCGATTCTCGAAAAATAAGTTGAGTAACGATCAACGAGTAACGATCATCGGTAAATAATTAATGAACCGATACACTACTTATTATTTGTATCGTTAGTTGTAAATCTTTGCGATCATCGAAAAATAAGTTGAGTAACGAGTAACGATTAACGACTAACGATCATCGGTAAATTACTAATGAACCGATACACTACTTATTATTTGTATCGTTATTTTCAAATCTTTGCGATCATCGAAAAATAAGTTGAGTAACGAGTAACGATTAACGACTAACGAGTAACGATTATCGGTAAATAATTAATGAACCGATACACAACTTATTATTTTTATCTTTATTTTTAAATCTTTGCGATCATTAAAAAATAAGTTGAGTAACGAGTAACGATTAACGAGTAACGATCATCGGAGTAACGATCAAGGAATTTGATAATAGTTTAATTAGTCTTGCACCACTGAACCACCCCTCTCGAAGTTTCATTTTCAATTGAAATAAAATAAATGCCTTCAGGAAGTGATGATAATTCACTTAATGAATAAGTAGACGCATTTGTTTTTGTAGAGAACAATTTTTTTCCCTGCATGTCGGAAACACTAATACTATGCATTCCCGGACTAAGAGACAGCAATGGTTTGTTCGATGGGTTAGGGTAGAAGGAGAACTCATTTGAATTAATGCCTGATATTCCCGTGAAGATTCCGGTGTAACCATTGCCTGTAATGTTTTGCGCGAAAATTCCTGAGCCGTTGCGTTCATCCTGCCAGACAAAAACCAGATTATTATTAATAAATTTTCCGGAGGAAATATCATCCTTGTTACTTGGCGCCGCACACAAAGAAACCGGCTGTCCGCCCCATAAAACATTAGCAGAGTAGTCTGTCTTTATGGCAAAGATATGTTCGTTGCCGAAACCGCCGTAAGAAGCAGAGAAGATAACACCATCGCCGGCATCGTTCAGTGTTCCCGGATCATACAAATCGGGATCCTGATTTATTATTGCCCTGCCGTTTGAACCGAAAAGAGTATTGCCCGTTGAATCAAATTTTTGTAAAGAAACGCCTGAAATATTTTGTCCTCCGTCAAGTACACGGAGTAAAACCCAAAACTCATTCATGGAAGAAACAAAACAGGAAGAACCGGTTAATTTTTGTTCGCTCGTTGAAGCATGTGCTTCTGTTCCTGTATTGCTCCACAGGTTTCCGCCGCTATCGACATGCTGAACGAAAACATCATTGAGGGAAAGGTTCGTTGGATTAGAAGTATTGAAAGCAATGAAGAAGCCATTGTTGCCGTCATAAACCGGTTCAGGAAAAAAGAAGAATGGAATTGTTTGCGTGGATACCTGAACAGGAGACGGCCACATATTCACACCTGCAGCATCGATATGCTGAGCATATAGAGTAGATGTTCCCGGAAAGCCTCCTGTTTCTTCTACATACTGCATTTGAATATCGTCAGTTATCATTGGAAGTAATTTTGGTCTTGAATATTTAATAGTGCCGCTGATGTCTTTGACTCTGTAAACAGGACTCCATTGCTGCGTGCCTCCGGCAGAAATACGCTGGCAGGCAATCCATTTATTGGAAGCACTGTCGGCTGTCCAGGCAATGACAACATCATTATTTCTCGTTACACCAATTACAGGACTAAGTCCCCCGGTTGACGAAGAGTCAGTAAGTGAAACACCTGAAGGTCCCCATACAGAGTTTCCGTTTGGATCAATTTTATAAGCAACTATATCGAGTCGGCCGCTACGTTCATCCTGAAAAGCGACGATTGCGTTACCGTCGTTATCGACTTTTAAGTCGTAGCGAAAGATGGCAGAGTTCTGAGGAAAATTACTGATAACAATACCTTCCTGTGACCATAGTTTATAACCGCCGCTATCGAGCAATTGCATGCGCAGTTCAAACATATTTGTTGGACCATATTCAAACCAGGAAATAAATGTAAAACCATTGAAGGAAGAAGCCATCATAGGTGCAGTGGCACCAAGCGTATCACGAACCAATGTATTCTGCAGGGTATCATTTGTCCACTGACCTTTTGCGTTCGAAAAGAAGAATAAAATCAATGGGAGGAGTAATGTTTTTTTCATGGAGTGTTTTTATTTGTAAACGAAAATAGACATTTTTCTAACAAGGGGCTATTTTCATGTTTTTTCAATTTAAGTGTCATCAAAAGTATCTTAAAACGAAAAATCTTCTTTCTATTCCAGGCATCCCAAATATTCACTTTAAATGCCGTTTCAAGCCCCTAAATACAGCCCAATAATCAAAAACTCCCTCAATTTCAACGAACTACAAAATTTTGAAAAAAAGGAAATTTCTTTACCTTTGTCATCCTGAAAAAAAAGCGGAAGTAGCTCATTTGGTAGAGCACGACCTTGCCAAGGTCGGGGTGGCCGGTTCGAGCCCGGTCTTCCGCTCGATAAAGCTCTCTCAATTGAGAGAGCTTTTTTGTTTTAAATAGTTCTTTTCAGTGTGAGTTTGAGAGTGAGTCCGTAAATCGAACTCGGACTCGGTCTTCGAACTCAGACTGATCTTGCCCGGGTGGTGGAACTGGTAGACACGCAGGACTTAAAATCCTGTGATCATTGCGATCGTGCGGGTTCGATTCCCGCCCCGGGTACTCAGTACAGTGTGAGTGAGCAGAGTGAGCAGAGTGAGTGAACAGTAGTTGTCTGTTCACCCGCTCTGTTACTCAAACTCAGACTTACACTTTAAGCAGTGGTCTCATTTTTTCTCTGATTTATTTTCGAAAAATAATTTCGACTGATGAGCTTTGAATTGTGGATAAATATCGCACCGCACAAAAACAACGGAGGCCTGCCTGCCGAAATGCAATGCAGGCAGGAATATCCGTCGAAGCAGATTACTTTTTTATAGTTGAGTGATGAGCAAATCCGGCGCAGCTGGACTACTACAACCGTTCCCAATACCATGAACAGTAAAAGAATTACTTATTGAATTGCATTTTTTATTTTTGATTGAAAGAGCATAAGTCGTAGTCCGCGCGAACACATTCCATTCATTTATTACGGAATATTGCTCGCGCTTAGACTACTCCGAGCAGTGTGTCTAAACTAACTATAATGGAGTGTTATTTTTTAGGTGGATACAATTTATCAAACTCTTCCAAAAAAACCTTGATCTTATTCAACAAAGAAATTATTTCTTCAGAAGATGGAAGATTGTTGTGCCAAATTAATTCACCGAGCTCTTTGCGATAAGTCGGTTCTAACTCTTTCCATAATCCATTTATATCAACCAATAATGGTGATGCAGATAATTTATTTTTGATCCAATCACCGGTGAACACATTACTTGATGCGTCATCTTGAAGCGCAAGATTAATCAGATTAAAGTTTGTTTCAGAAAGAAGCCTCTCACCTAAATCCTCTTGCTGATATAGTTTATACAAGTCATAGAAATGCCTTATTTTTTCTCTTAGGGAATCAGCTCCAGTGTAAGACAACCGGATTAGTGATAGAAGTTTTTCAAAGAATGTTCTTTCACGAGTAAGTACTAATAATTTGAAAGGGTCCAACTGATGTTTGGTAACAAGATCAGTCATTGCTTTTATAAATAAAAATTGTCCGACAAAAGATTGAATTTGCTTTTCTTCATAAGGGACAGGGTTGGTGAAAGTATTTATTTCGATTTGGATTTTATCTTTTACAACTCCTATTTCACCTCTTCAAATTCTTTATCTAAATGAAAATTCATTCGATGTTCCATTTTATCTGATTGGTTAATAAAGAAGGATTAAGTTTCATTTTGTATTTTGTAAGCGGGTTAAGTGATTTAAAAAGCAACGATACACTAATTCCTTTTTTATATTGCTGCAGAATTGCGCCTACAACGGCTCTTGTGGCAGCATTGTAATTTAATGCAAGCTTTGAAAGACGTTGTAATTTTGAAATTGGTAGTTCTTTGAATTTTGAAACAATAACCTTGAGAGCATCATCTGGATTTGTATCAGGTATTTTTTTTATGTCTTTTATTGCATCAAGTAACTGTAATAATGGAATGTCTTTCTCTTCGATTTCAAAATCTCTTTTGACAAACTTAACTCTATAGCCGCTTATTTCCTTTTCCAGTTGGGGTTTTACAGATGCTATAACAAGTACATTGGACATTTGAGTAGTAAGTCCTAATTGATTGTATATGTTTATTCCTGTTGGATAGCCAATTACCTTTTCATCTTTTCTTGTAAGTGATTTAACAATCTGACTAATATCGGGTCTTAAATTTCCAAAACTTGTTTTGCGAGGCCTGTAATATTTGCCTTTTTCAATCCTGACTATTTCACCTTTTTTTACTAATCGGCTCAATGTTTTGGCTAATGCAAGTTCATTCTCTTTTGGCAAGTTAAAATCAGAATAGGTGAAGATGTTGCCGGAAGAATAGCTGGAAATAGTGATGTTAATCTTTGATGAAATGCTGCCTGCCATATTACTATTGATTATGCTGAATTAATTAAACGTAAAAATAACAATTTAGTTAGATTATGTCAAGTTATTAGTAGTAATAACTTGACATAATTTTGATCTTTTCATATGAATGTAGGCTTAAAAATTTAAGAATACGATGTAAGTAATTGAATATGATAAATATATGAAAATGAGCGATTGTAATCGTATCTATGGTGCTTTGAAACCCTTTATTCTAGTATTAAGATTATTTGTAAATCTTTGTAAATTAAAAAATTAAGAGGATTTTTTGAATGCTATTATTACTAAAGGACAAATCCTGCTTTTAAAATCAATATGAAATTCTATTTAGATTGCTTTCATGCTTACCACAAAAATTCTCACCATAAAATCTGTTTAATATATTAGGATAACTGGATCGCTGTCTTTAATTACTGTTTTAAATTTCATTTCTTTGAAGAAAAAAATTATGGGACTCAGTTTTCATTATAGCGGTAAAATAATAGACGAGCATCTAATCAAAGAGCTTGTTGGCGAAGTCGCCGACATTGCTGATTCACTTCATTGGGATCGTGTGATATTCGGAAATGGTTCATTGGAACAATTCAACGGGAAGTTTATAAATGATGAAAAATTTTCCGGTATTTCAATTACGCCGCCGGAATGTGAACCGGTTTTTCTTTGTTTTATGAAGAATGGTAATTTATTCAATCCAATATCCTATCAGTTTTATGAAGAGGAACCGGTACAATTTCCGATCGGATTTACAACGACATTATCGGTAAAGACTCAGTATGCCGGAATTGAAATTCACAAGATTTTGATTAAACTGTTCAGGCATCTTGGAAAAAAGTATTTATTGGATCTGAAAATTATGGATGAGGGTAATTACTGGGAAACCGACGATGAGGAAGTACTTAATAGACAATTCCGGAAATATGACGGCCTGGTTGAATCTTTTGCACGGGCGCTGGATTGTACTGCTATTCAGAAGGGTGAGACGATTGAGGAGTATATCATCAGAGTTGCGGGGAGGGTGAAGAAGTAGGTTCTTTTATTAAATCGTGAATCTGAAAAGTAAGTTTGTTTTCCCAATCCCTCTTGAACCCGATCGGAGTAGTCTAAGCGCGAGCACCAACTTTAATTAAACGAACAGAAATCTATTCGCGCGGACTACGACAACCGTTCTCAATACCATGAACAGTAAAAGAATCACTTATTGAATTGCATTTTTTATTTTTTGATTGAAAGAGCAAAAGTCATAGTCCGCGCGAGCACCAACTTTAATTAAACGAACAGACATCTGTTCGCGCGGACTGCGACAACCGTTCCCAATACCATGAACAGTAAAAGAATCACTTATTGAATTGCATTTTTTATTTTTTGATTGAAAAAGCAAAAGTCGTAGTCCGCGCGAACACATTCCATTCATTTATTACGGAATATTGCTCGCGCTAAGACTACTCCGAGCAGTGGTT
>JANOVM010000006.1:0-57106 GCA_031417395.1 Bacteroidota bacterium
GACAGCGTGATCGCGCGCGGCATTCCCTTAGGCTCGGCCACCATCGCGTTCGGATTCATCCTGACGGGTCTGTTCGTGCGCCGTGCGAATGGCGAATTTGATCGCGACATGGCCAGCATCATTGCGCGTTGCCGTGCCGAAACTTGAGTCCATGACGACACTCGCGCGCGCCGGCTGCTTGCTGCTGCTGCATGCACCCGGTGTGCTTGCAGCCGGCGGCGCTGCCGAGCCGCTGGCAGCGGGCCCGCTCAACGTGCCGGCCATCGTCATGTTCCTGGTGTTCGTGGCCGTGACCTTAGGCATCACCTGGTGGGCAGCGCGCCGCACCCGCACAGCGGCTGATTACTACGCCGCCGGCGCCAGCATCAGCGGCACCCAGAATGGTTTCGCGATCGCGGGTGACTTCATGTCGGCGGCGTCCTTCCTCGGTGTGACCGGCCTCATCTACAGCGGCGGTTTCGACGGTCTCATCTGGGGCATAGGCGGTCTCGCTGGCTGGCCGCTACTGTTGTTCCTGCTCGCCGAGCGCCTACGCAATCTCGGCCGCTACACTTTTGCCGATGCCGTCAGCTTCCGCCTGCAGGCCGGCCCCATGCGGTTGTTGTCGGCCTGTTCGACCCTGGTCGTGATCAGCATGTATCTGATCGGTCAGATGGTCGGCGCCGGCACGCTGATCCAGATCTTGTTCGGCTTGCCCTATACCGGCGCGGTGTTGACGGTCGGCGCACTGATGATTTTCTACGTAACCTTCGGTGGCATGATCGCGACATTTAATATAACTTTCTTGCGTCATCTAAAGGACCTTTCAGTAAATTAAAAAAAATTCCAAATAAAATTTATTAGCCGCTTTACTTCAATGAACTATTATTTTTGGAAAGCTCAGGTTTTGTGAATACCGATTATCTCGCAATGACAACTATTTTAATAAAAGAACCGGCTTATATGCAATTGTTAAGCTGAAAAGGAAAAACAATCTTTGACCATTTAAAAAAACATCATTGTTATTGCTAATAATGATGATATGTGCGGCAGGGTAAGAGGGAAAACCGTACAAACTTCAGGCGCAAGCCTTTTTGTTCACGCTTTAGCTTGTTTTCAGGCGATTAAATATGCTGGTCTTTTTAGTATTAGGAGCCCAAGGGCAGAGTAGTTATTCTCATGCGCCCAAAGGATTTGTACTGTACGTTGTTTTCCCACCTGAAATTAAAATCACAAAACGATACCGTTTGTAGTATAGTATTATTGTTAGGCGCAACCCTAGCGCTACTTGAAACAGCAAAGAAATAATTCGTATATTAGACTTCCAAAAATCAAATAATGAGAAAGAAATCAATTATTAAAGTAATAAATGACCTCCCTTCTAATGTGAAGCTCGACGAGGTTATTGAAAGGCTTGTAGTTTTAGAAAAAATAGAAGCTGGATTAAATGATTTAAAAGAAGGTAAAACAATTAGTCATGAATCTGTAAAGAGAAGAGTAAAAAAATGGTCAAAATAAAATGGACCAGAAAAGCTTATAAAGATCTTGAGTCTATTTATATTTTTGTATAAAGTGCTGCGTTAATACACCGAGCGTTAAGTTTTTATCGAGCTGCACCTATAGATGAAAATCGCTTTCTATTAATAATTGAAAAATAAATTTAAACATCATATCATAACCAATTTCATATAAGGTCCGCAGTATGACGTTTTAATCGTCTGCTAATGTCGCGCCCTGCCGCCGTCGGCGGCAGGGGCGCGACACTTATTAAAAATTTGCCGTGTCATCCAGAGGACCTTTTAGGAATTTAGTACAAATAATAAATTAAATTTTGTTCATCATTTTACTTCAATGAACTACAAATTATTTAAAAACACTTTGCTTATTAAAATTGCAACGATCCTCTCAAGTTAAAATTCAACTTGAAAATTATTGCTAAATTACATTCAAAAAAAAACAAATCCTACCAATTTCCTAATTCTTCACAATATTCATTTCTCGAATCAACCTCTCCGCCTCGCCATATTTATCAATTATAAAAAGTACATAACGAATATCCACACATACATTTCTTGAATAATCATCTATATAATCGTAATCGCTTGAAATTCCTTCCCAGATGCGGTCGAAATTTACACCAATCAATTCACCCTTTGCATTGAGACACGGACTGCCGGAATTTCCTCCTGTTGTATGAGTAGAAGCAATAAAAGCAACGGGAAGCACTTCGTTTTTTCCATATACGCCGAAATCTTTATTACGGATCAATGTTTCTAAACGGTTCGGAATGGAATAATCCGTTTCTCCGGTTATAGCTTTTTCTAAAATTCCCGTAGCTGTAGTAAAATAACTATAATCAACTCCATCACGAGGCTTCATATCCGCTACTTTACCATAGGAAACTCTTAACGTACCGTTTGCATCAGGGAATAATTTATTTTTTGAATCCAGCTTGAGTAAATCATTCATCCATCTTCTTTGAATAACATTTAATTCACGATTCAATCTTGAAAGTTGAGAAGTGATATCAGACTGAATAGCTGCAAACTCAATGTTCAATTGATAAAATGGGTCTTTACTGATTTTGGAAACATCTTTTCTTTTGAACTTACGAAGCAAAGCGATAGTTTTTGAAGAATCGGGAAGAAATGATTTTTCATACAACATATCAATGAAATCATTCAATCGCTCCTGGCTCCTGCCCGCATCGTTAAACTTTTGGGGAAGAAATTTTCTGTAGAGTTTATTATTCGCCAGAGTAAAAATTGCTTGACAAAGTTTTTTATCAACTGACAGGTTGGTTGCCTTATAATATCCTCTCATGCCTTTAAGCAATTGATTGGCTTCAACTCTAATGAGAGAATCGCTGCTATTTTCATTTTTACAAAGTTTAATCAGAGGCTTAAAAGCATTCCATAAGTTCAGGTAATCCATTCCGGAAAATGCTTCTGAATAAAAATCGCTGGCATAGTTAAGTTCTTTGGTTTTTCTGTTGGTCAATCTGTATTCATCTACAATTCCTGTATCTGAAATTAGTTCTGCTTTAGTTTTTAATTTTACAAGTATACCTTTTTCAAAACCCTTCTTTTTATCTACTATATCGAATCGTTTAAAACAAATCTGCTCTCCCTTCCATTTTTTATAAGCATTTTCAAGGGTAGAAAACTTAGAAGCATATTGCAATTTTACCATATCGCTTTTTGCCATTTCAACTCTCAGTACATTAAGTCTTTCTTCTCTGATAGCAATACGATTTGGATTAGTTTGCTTTTCTATTAATTCCAGTCCGGGTGAAAGCAGGTATTCATTTGTGCGCCCCGGAAAACCATACACAAAAACAAAATCGTTTTCTTTTACACCCTTAATACTGATTTTTAATGATTGAAGAGGTACATAAGGAACATTTTCAGCAGAAAATGCTGCGGGTAAATTATCCTTGCCGGCATAAATACGGAATAAAGAAAAATCTCCCGTATGTCTTGGCCAAATCCAATTATCCGTTTCACCACCAAATTTTCCTATGTCCTGCGGCGGAGCTCCAACTAAGCGAATGTCAGTGAATACTTCTGTATTAAATAAATAATATTTATTTCCAAAATAAAATGCTCTGACAATTCCTTTTCGATTGGTAGAAACCGCTTTTTCTACACTATCGGAACGCAAACGAATAAGAACAATTCTACTCTCTTCATTTAATGTATCCTCTATATCTTTCAATATAATTTCAGTTACATCGGTAATTTCTCTGATAAAAGTTACAGTCAGTCCCGGACAGGGAATTTCATCTTCAAAATCATTTGCCCAAAATCCATCTTTCAAATAATTTTTCTCTATCGTACTCAACGACTGAATCTGCGAAAACCCACAATGATGATTGGTTATTAAAAGCCCTTTCGTCGAAACAATTTCTCCCGTACAGCCACCTCCAAATTGCACAATGGCATCTTTCAAACTGGAATGGTTGATGCTGTAAATATCTTCAGCACTCAATTTCATTCCCATAGATTTCATTTCCTTTTCGTTGAGCTCCTTTAGAAGTTGGGGCATCCACATGCCTTCTCTTGCCAGGATTTGAAAGGAATAAAAAAACACTAAGACAAAGATGAGTCTTTTCATTTACGACAAAAATATTTTGATTGGATGTGATTCTTTATTTTGACTACTGTACAATATACAAAAAAAAGAATAATTTATTAGAAAAAATAGAATTCAAACGAGAATGAATTTATTCTACATTATTTTAGCTAAATATTATAAAAAGGTAGAATAGCAAAAATCAAAATTACAATCACTAAACCTCCTCCATCACCGAAAGCTCCCTCTGTATCTCCTGCAAACTCGATTTCATTTTAAGGAAAAAATTCTTCAAAGCAATTTTATCCACAAAAGCATCACTTTCCATGCCTGAACTTTGTGGAAAAGGAAGTTCAACGGGATTATCTTGTAGCTGAAATGGATCAACCGGCAAAGCCGCTGTTTTTGATTTTTTAGAATCCTTTAATTCTGTTTTAGCACCTTTTAAAGTAAACCCTTTTTCTTTAACGAGGTGATAAATTTTCTTGAAATTATCGATGTCTATTTGTGTATACAGGCGGTTTCCCTTTTTATTTGTTGCCGGGCGAATGACTTCAAACTCCTTAGACCAAAAACGAATATGGGAAGTATTTACATTAAACATCTGGGCTACTTCGCCAATAGTATAATATAATTTTTCTATTTCTTTTTCTTTATAAGGCATGGTAAAAGAATTTTTACGAATGTAATATGAATTAAGAAAAATACAAATGATTTTCTTAAAAAATTAAAATAATTATCCCCTTTAAATTGTTCATTTTAAAGCCCACAATGGCTTAATCAAAGGCTTGTCCGGCACGGGTTGAAATTTCAAGCATCTTTTCGTACTCTTCCGGTGACAAATCGTTGTAATAATAATTAACAGGATTAACAGGATTGGTGTTTTTTCTGACTTCGTAATGCAAATGAGGACCCGTCGATGTCCCTGAATTTCCTACATATCCGATAAGGTCGCCACGGCTGACTTTTTGTCCGGGTCTTACGATATATTTATTTAAATGTGCGTATAAAGTTTCATAACCATAACTATGATTAATTAAGACATTGTTTCCGTAACCCCTGCCGTCCATTTCAACCTTATCTACGACACCGTTACCGGTAGCATAAACTTCAGTCCCAATCGGAGCAGTAAAATCCATGCCTGTATGCATTTTTTCCGTTTTATAAATCGGATGAATTCTCCAGCCATAACCGGAAGCCACTCGCGTTAAATCTTTATTTGAAACAGGCTGTATGGCAGGAATGGAAGATAGCATGGTAGCTTTATTTTTTACCAATCCCCAGACTTCATCAAATGATTTAGACTGAATATACATTTGCTTGGAAAGCTTATCGATTTGTTTTGTAACATCAATAAGCATTTCAGGATTATAATAATCGTAAAGATTTTTGTAGCGGTCAACACCTCCAAAACCGGCTTCGCGAACACCTTCTGCTATAGGCTCTGCTTCAAAAATTACCCGGTAAATTGTATTGTCTCTTTCCTGAATATCTCGCAAAACGGCAGAGAGTTGTTTGGACCTCTGCTTTAATAGCTCAAGCTGATAGGAATATTCCTCCAGCTCCCTTTTTAGTTTTTTCTCTTTCGGTGAATCTAAAAAGTTATAGGCAAGCACCATAATCAACGTACCGAAAACAATTGCAGTAGCAAGCCAGCCAAAAAAACGAAGCAAGCGCTTTTTCCAGCTAACGACTACCTTGTCGTATTTCAGGGTCAGAGTATTGTAGTGATATTTTACCTTAGGCATTGTTACGTAATTTCACGAATCCTGATTATCTTCGTACCCGTAAATTAGTGAGAGCAAATATACATCAGTTTTTGCTTTTCGCAATTCCAAATACTATGACATCTTCCGAAATAAGAACTGCATTTCTCGACTTTTTTAAGAGCAAAGGGCATGAAATTGTCGCTTCTGCCCCTATGGTTGTAAAAAACGATCCTACCCTCATGTTCACCAATGCAGGTATGAATCAATTTAAAGATATTTTCCTCGGAAATGAACCCGCAAAATTTCCTCGAATTGCAAATACTCAAAAATGTTTGCGCGTTTCCGGTAAACATAATGACCTGGAAGAAGTTGGTATTGATACCTACCATCATACCATGTTCGAAATGCTTGGAAACTGGTCCTTCGGTGATTATTTTAAAAAAGAAGCTATTGCCTGGAGTTGGGAATTGCTAACCGAAGTTTACAAGCTTCCCAAAGACAGATTGTATGTTACCGTTTTTGAAGGCGATGAAAAAGAGAAACTTTCTTTTGACAAAGAAAGTTTTGACCACTGGAAAAATGTAATGCCTGAAGACAGAATATTAAGAGGAAATAAAAAAGATAACTTTTGGGAAATGGGCGATACCGGTCCATGCGGTCCTTGTACTGAAATTCATATTGATCTTCGTTCAGATGATGAAATTAAAAATATTCCCGGTAAAGATTTAGTAAATGCAAGCCATCCTCAGGTTATTGAAATATGGAATAACGTTTTCATGGAATTCAATAGAAAAGCCGATGGCAGCCTGGAACCATTGCCTTCCAAGCATGTGGATACTGGCATGGGTTTCGAACGTCTTTGCATGGCCATGCAGAAAAAAACTTCCAATTACGATACCGATGTTTTTCAGCCGCTCATTCAGTTTATTTCAATTTATGCAAAAAAGAAATACGGATCTGATGAAAAGACAGACATTGCCATGCGCGTAATGTCTGATCATATAAGAGCAATTACGCTTGCAATTGCCGACGGACAGCTGCCATCCAACAATAAAGCTGGCTATGTAATACGTAGAATTCTTCGACGTGCCGTCCGTTACGCCTTCACCTTTCTCAATTTAAAAGAACCTTTCCTGAATAAATTAGTTCCTGTTCTTGCTGAACAATTCAAAGGCATCTTCCCTGAAATTAAAGCACAGCAGGATTTTATTATTCGTGTCATCCATGAAGAAGAATCAGCTTTCCTGCGTACACTGGACACAGGAATAAAAAGATTTGAAGAATACACCGGAAAAATAGTTGACGGCAAATTCGCTTTTGAACTATACGATACTTTCGGTTTCCCCATAGACCTTACACAATTAATGGCCCGTGAAAAAAACATGGAAGTCGACATGGATGAATTCAACAAATGCCTGTCGGAACAAAAAGAACGTTCCCGCGCAGCCGCTGCTGTTACTACCGATGACTGGGTAATTGTTCGGGAAGGTGAAAGTATTGAATTTACCGGTTACACAGAACTCGAAGGAAACACGGAAATTTTACGCTACAGAAAAGTAAAAGCAAAAAACAAAGAACAATTTCAAATCGCTCTTAACCGTACTCCTTTCTATGCTGAAAGCGGCGGACAAGTAGGTGACACCGGATATATTGAATCAGGAAATGAAAAAATATCCATTACCGATACACAAAAAGAAAATAATCTGATAATTCATTTCTGCGATAAACTTCCAACTGATCCTTCCAAAACTTTTACGGCTAAAGTAAATAGCGTTCGGAGGAAACTCATCACCAATAACCATTCTGCTACTCACCTGCTCCACGCTGCTTTAAAGCAGGTTCTCGGAACACATGTCAATCAAAAAGGATCTCTGGTTAATCCGGATGAAACGCGTTTTGATTTCTCTCACTTTGCTAAAATTACCGATGAAGAAATTCAGCAGATAGAAAAAATCGTCAATGAAAAAATTCGGGAAAATATTCGTCTCGAAGAAAGAAAGAATGTTCCCATTAAAGATGCAATGTCTTTAGGGGCCATGGCATTATTTGGCGAAAAGTATGGTGATTTTGTTAGGGTAATCATTTTTGACCCAAAATTTTCCATAGAACTTTGCGGTGGAACACATGTTGAAACAACAGGACAAATCGGCCTGTTTAAAATAGTTTCTGAAGGAGCCGTTGCAGCAGGCGTTCGGCGTATTGAAGGAATAACCGCTGTTAAAGCAGAAGCCTTTATCGAAAAACAAATCGCTGAATTAAAAACTGTCAGGGAACTGCTAAAAAATCCAAAAGATTCCGCTCAAAAAGTGCAGGAATTGCTTGATGAAAATACTGCATTAAAAAAACAAATTGAACTTGCGACTGCTGAAAAAACACAATTCGTAAAACACGATCTTTTAAAACGCATAAAAAATATTAATGGTATAAATGTAATCGCTGAGCGCATTGAATTACCAACAGCAGATGCCATTAAAAATCTTTCCTTCGAATTGAAAAACCAGGTTGAAGGATTGTTTTTCCTTGCCGGAGCGGAAATTGATGGCAAAGCATTACTCTCACTTATTATATCAGACAATCTCGTTAAAGAAAAAAACATGGATGCAACCCGCATTATTCGTGAACTTTCCAAAGATATTCAGGGTGGTGGCGGCGGACAGGCATTTTATGCAACTGCAGGAGGAAAAAATCCCGATGGCCTCAATAAAGCGCTTGGGAGATTTAACGAATTCATTAATTGATTTCTGAATCATCCTACTCAAACTATTTGTAATTACAAAAACAATCTTTTAACTGCCATGAGTAAAAAAATCAAATCAATTAAACGTTTCAACCAAAACTATAGAAACTTTAGCTACGCTGAAATGACAAGTATTGCCGATGATGAGTTTCTGGAGTTTGAGTTTTTAATGGATGAAAATGGAAATACCTTAGAAGAGATAAAATACTCTGCAGATAGTTCCCTGGAAGAAAAAAACACATACACTTATTATCCATACGGGAAATTACATTCACATACATTATTATATGCTGTCGAAAACGTTTCTCAAAAAAGAATATTGACCAGGAATGAAAAAGGCAATCTTTTATCTGAAGAAAAATATTACGGTGACGATTCAGGTGAAAAAACAGTTTATGAATACGATAACAAGGATAATATCATAGCCATAAAATATTATGATGAAGAAGGCGAATTTACTACCCGATCTGAGGTAATTTACAATGAAAAAGGAGATGTAACAGAACGTATAACCTACAATTCCGACAATAAGATTACTTCCCGTATTGCCTTCTCCATTCCCGAAGAACACCAGATTGAAGAAAGTGAATTTGACGAAAACAATAAGTTGATTTCAAAAACATTATTGAAATTCAATAATGAAGGCAAAGAAATTTCTTCTGTTCAAACCAGTCAGCAGGGGAAATTAATATCAAGTGTAATAAACACTTTCGATGAACGCGGAAATGTAATTCAAAGAGTTTACAAAGATTTTTACAGTAAGACCATAAAATACACTTACAATGAAAAAAATCTCCTGACCATTCAGGAACTCTACGACGACAATGGCCTCCTGCTTCGCAAAAACATGTATGAATACGACGACGACGGCAACATCATAGCCGAGCAAACCTATGAAATGGACACCTCACGCGGCGGAAGAGATAAACATTTCGGAACACGGTATGAGTATCAGTATTGGGAATAGGTAATTGCTTTGAGAGAATTTGAAAATTTGAGAATTTGAGAATTTGAAAATGGCGCGGAAGGATTTTAATTTAGCAGGAATATTTTATTAAAAGACAGACCAATTAAGTACCCTCATTCTCAAATTCTCAAATTCTCAAATTCCCAAATTCTCAAATTGCCCTATTCTCAAATTAAATTCATTTACTGGCAAACTGCACCACATCCTTATCCGTAATTTTCTTGTCGGAAAGAATTACAAGGCGCTCAGCCACATTTCTTAACTCTCTAATATTTCCTGTCCAATTAATTTTCTGAAGCTCCTTCATCGCATCGGGAGTAAGTTGTTTGACAGGCATACCATAATCCTCACAAATTTCTTTTACAAAAGATTCAGCAAGCAATGGAATATCCTCTTTTCTTTCATTAAGAGACGGTACATGGATGAGAATAACACCTAAGCGATGATAAAGATCTTCACGGAAGTTACCCTTTTCCATTTCAGCTTTTAAATCCTTATTGGTAGCAGCAATAACTCTTGGATTTACCTGAATTTCTTTCTCCCCACCTACTCTTGTAATTTTATTTTCCTGAAGTGCGCGAAGCACTTTAGATTGAGCAGATAAGCTCATATCTCCAATTTCATCAAGAAAAAGTGTTCCATCATTGGCAAGTTCAAATTTACCGAGTCTTTGTTTTATGGCCGACGTAAAGGCTCCTTTTTCATGACCGAATAATTCGCTTTCAATTAGTTCTGATGGTATGGCTGCACAGTTAACTTCTATGAGTTGTGCAGCAGCTCTTTTGCTTTTTTCATGAATCCAACGCGCTACCAACTCTTTGCCTGTACCGTTGCTACCTGTAATAAGCACTCTGGCTTCCGTAGGAGCAATCCTTTCAACCATCTCTTTGATTTTAATAATAGATGGTGAATTGCCTATCATTTCCCGCGTCTTGAAAATTTTTCGACGAAGCGTCTTCGTTTCAGTAATAAGGGAAGATTTATCAAGAGCATTGCGCACGGTAACAAGCAGACGATTCAGATCCGGTGGCTTGGAAATATAATCGTACGCTCCTTTACGAATAGCATCGACGGCAGTTTCTATTGTTCCATGTCCTGAAATCATTACAACGGGTACTTCAGGTTTAAACTCCTGAATCTTCGTTAAGACTTCTATACCATCCATCTTTGGCATTTTGATGTCGCATAATACTAAATCAAAATTCGACGATTGAATTTTACGAATTCCTTCCATTCCATCGTTTGCAATATCTACTTCATATTTTTCATACTCCAATATTTCTTTCAACGTACTGCAAATTGCCTTTTCGTCGTCGATAATCAGTATTTTCATAGTATTATATTATATTCAACTTTTAAAACATTTTCACTTTATTGAACCTTAATTAAATTCTTTCCAAAGTACGCCTTCTTTTAAAGCAAATTTTGAAAGAAACAATTCCCGGATAGACATACTGTCCAATACATGATTTGTAAAAAGTGCTGCCAAAACAATCATGTCTACACGCATTTTGATAAGACCTTTCATATTCAATCGTTCTTCCAAGGATGATTTAATAATTATCTTACTTAGTTTCTTAAATTCTGTCATGTCAAATTTATAAGAACTTACGCTTTTAATAATATTTTTGCCATGAAAACGATGCCCTGCCATTTCTGCAAAGGTGTCGAAAGATCCTGAAGATCCAATTAGCCTGCGAACGGGATATTTTTTTAATGCTTCCTTCAGAATGTTTAAGTTTTCCTCAAAGTAATTTTCGATTTTTAAAATTTCACTCTTTCGTATTGGATCAGATGGAGAAAAATGAGCCAATAAACGGGCAGCCCCTATATTGAAACTGTTTTTCCAGAAAATCCGGGTATCATCGGCAATAATAAATTCAGTGCTGCCACCGCCAATATCCATAATCAATGAAGGTTCTTCCAGCCTGATGCATTGCCTAACACCAAAATATATAAGCTCTGCTTCTTCCTCTCCTGATATAATGCGAATGTTCAGTCCTGTTTCTTCCTTAACTGCTTTTACGAAGTTCATCCCGTTTTCCGCACTGCGAATTGCTGAAGTAGCATAAGCAACTATTTTGTCAGGCTTATGCTTTTCAATAATTTCACGGTAATGTAAAAGTGTATTTAATCCACGCCGAAAAGGTTTTGGCGCAATCCAGTTATTATGTATAGCTCCTTCGCCGAGTTTTACTGCTATTTTAGACCTAAAAATAATTTTAGGTTTTTTTTCCTCTACGTTGGCAATTAATAGATGAAAAGTATTCGTACCAAGGTCTAATATCGCTATTCGCACTTTAAAAATAATTACGAATTATACCTAAGCCATTTAAATAATTCTTTATAGCTAACTTTCTTTCCATACATCAATATTCCTGTCCTGTATATTTTAGCAGCCATCCACGTCGTAAAGATAAAACCTAAAATAAGCAAAACGGCCGAAAGAAGGAGCTGCGACCAATGCACGCCAAAAGGTATTCTGACCATCATTACAATGGGCGATGTAAAGGGAATTATCGAAAACCAAAAAGCTACGTTTCCCTGTGGATTGTTAATGACGCTGATAGAAACGATATATGCAAGAATTAACGGAATAGTTACAGGAAGCATGAATTGCTGCGTATCTGTTTCCGAATCAACGGCTGCTCCTATCGCTGCAAACAAAGCACTGTAAAGCAAATAACCTCCCAGAAAATAAAAAATAAACATTCCTATTAAAACAGGAAAATTGATGGTCTCCATAATTGCTGTAAGCTTTGCAGGTACCTGACCGTCACTGTTTATGTCCACGCTTTTGCCAAGCATTTCAGGATTCATTCCCGGCCTGCTCTTCATCATCATTTCAATTTTTTCTTTGTCCGTTTTACCTTGCAGCATAAAAGCGGAAACACTTGAGTATACAACCGTCGTTAAAACAACCCAAAGTAAAAATTGTGTTAAACCAACCAAAGCGACACCAATAATTTTTCCCATCATTAATTGAAAAGGTCTGACAGAAGAAATAATTACTTCTACAATCCTGTTTGTCTTTTCTTCCAAAACGCCCCGCATAACCATGGCGCCATAAATAAATATAAAGAGGTATATAAGCAGTCCGCCTCCGAAACCCAGCGCTGTTGTTAGCGGATTACTGGTTTCCTTATTCTCCAGATCACGCGTTCGTATGTCTACATCTGTTTTAATTGCGCTCAACTTTTTCTCATCAATTCCGGCCTGAATATACTTTTGAGTATTGATTTCTTTTTCAACAGTAAACTTAATTTTCGAAATCACCTCAAAACCCGGCTGTGAACCGGAATACAATGTTATTGCTTTCTCAAGATTAATCGTGTTTGAAGAATTTCCGGGAATATATAATATGCCGAAATAATTTTTTCTTTTACATTCTACCCTGGCTGAATCAAATGAAAGCGAAGAATTAATAAACTGAATTCTTTCATTGCTTTTAAATTTTTCGCCAAATCCCTTTGTTTCATCAATTACGAGGATGGCTTTAGTTTCAGTATCGACCTTATCGAGAAGAAATGTAGAAACAAAAATTCCTCCCAATAATAAGGGACCCAGAATAGTCATTACTAAAAAAGATTTTTTTCTGACCCTCGTCAGATACTCTCTTTGAATGACAAGAAATACTTTATTCATAATTTTTCTCCTGCTTTTGTGATTCGTTAACAACCTGAATAAAAATATCGTTCATATGCGGAATTAATTCATTTAACCCTTTAATCTGAACATGCGGAAGCAAAGCAGAAAGTAAATTGTTGGGAGTATTTCCATTGAGCATTTTAACCCTCGCTAAACTTCCTTCACCTTCTTCCTTAAAGTCGATTAACTCAAAGCCTGTCCATAAAGCATTTGTAAAACTTATTTTATTGCCTTCCCTAAAATGAATTTCATAAATGTTGGATTGAAACTGCTTTCGTATTTCGCTCACAGAACCATTCAATATAACCCGGGAATTATTAATTAATGCAATGTGGCTGCACAATTCTTCAACACTTTCCATTCTATGCGTGGAGAGTACGATAGTTGTACCGTTTTTACGTAAATTCAACAATTCGTTCTTAACCAGTTCGGCATTAATAGGATCGAAGCCCGTAAATGGTTCATCCAGAATAAGAAATTCCGGATCATGCATGATGGTTGTTATGAATTGAACCTTCTGTGCCATCCCTTTTGATAATTCTTCAATTTTTTTCTTCCACCATGTTTGCATTTCAAATTTCTCAAACCAGTATTTTAACCGCTTCATGGCTTCTGCACGCGACAATCCTTTCAACCTGGCAAGATAAAGTGCCTGCTCCCCAACTTCCATTTTTTTATAAAGACCCCGCTCTTCAGGAAGATAGCCCATCTTTAATGTCTGCTCTCTCGACAAAGGTTTGCCACTGTATATTAATTCACCTTCATCAGGAGCAATAATTTGTGTGATAATCCTGATCAAAGTAGTCTTTCCGGCTCCATTAGGCCCTAATAATCCAAACACACTTCCCTTGGGAATATTTAATGAAATAGCATCAAGTGCCCTGTGCGCTGCATAATTTTTTGTTACGTTCCTGATCTCAAGAATGTCCATAAGTCATTAGGTAATTGGCAGGATAAAATCCCAAATATTAATTGCCAATATTATTAAAAATTCCTGACTATGGCCTTAAAATAACGACAGCTTGTTGAACATTATTTTCGAGCAGACTGAAATCAGTCGATTCTACCATCCAATCACCGTTAAGGTCTGAATTTAAATAACCTGTAAGAAAAATTCCTGCATCAGCCATATTTTGGTTCAAATCAATTGTATTTATTACCCGGTCCTGATTTATATCCCCGCTATAAATTCCAAAAACGCCTCCCCCTAAATTGGCTTCATTGCTTCCAAATGACTGAGCAGCTGAAACCGTAAAATCATAATTTACTGACGGGGAATTCATCGTAATAGGAAGAGAACTCCACGTTTCCATGGAATTTCTATGCTTTACAACTAAATAATATGTATTGGATAATGCTGCTAAGGGGAATACAAATGTTCCATTTCCATTTATATCAACTACATTCTTAACGCTATAAGCAAGATTATGAGGAATTACAATTTCATGAAGCTCAAGGGTAAGGGAATCGCAAACACCGGGACGTCCCTGCTTATCAATAACAGCTTCCATTATTCCACTGCCTTTGTAAAATCCCTGAATATAAACTTTAAGATTTACCGGAGCTGAACAAGGCGAAACTGTTACTGTTGTAACCGCTGAAGTTTTTGTACACCCATTCGCATCACTTACAGTGACTGAGTAATTTCCCGAAGCGAAAACCGTTATGCTTTGAGTAACTGCTCCTGTACTCCACAAATAAGATGCTGAAGCGTTAGCAGTTAATGTAACGCTATCTCCGAGACAAATAGTAGTAGGACCATTAGCTGCAATGGTTGCATTCGGCAATGGATTTACTGTTACGACTACCGGCAAAGAAGTGGCAGAACAATTATTACCATCGGTAACCGTCACAGAATAATTTCCGGCTGTAGAAGTTGTAATAGAGGATGTTGTTGGTCCCGTATTCCAAAAATAATTTGCAATCCCCGTACCGAAACGTACTGCATCGTTTGTAGCAGTCCAGCTTGTTCCGTTCCTGGCAGGATAAATAACTGCCTGCGTACCGTTGATGTTTTCTATTCCCATGGTATGTGCAGTGCCATTGGTTGGCATTAAGGTCGTGTGAATCTCTATTAGATTTGATGTTTCAAACAATATAACCTGCGCTGTAACCGGATTTCCTCCCGGCCAGTGCTGGATAGCATTAAATTTTACAATAAGTTTTCTGTTAGGAGCACTTCCGGTTGTGAAATACTCAATTGAACCTCCTGCAGGTGGGTACAAATCATTCCAGGCAAATGATATTAAATTATTTGGCGAAGTTGGATTAGGCAGGACCTGTCCTGTACAACAGCCACTCGTTGTAGAACCAAATGTGATAAAACCATTGGAAGAAATATAAAAGTTTGTATAAGTATTATTATAAAAAGAAAAAGAAAAACCTATAGGAAGTGATCCACTTAATTGATCGTCGGAAAGAGTAACCGGTGTTCCCGTTCCTGAAACCGGAGCAAAAGGAATCGATTGATAACCGTAAGAACTCAGTGTAAGGCTGCTTCCCTGGCAAACGGCAAGCGAAGGGTTACCGACAACAGTAACCGGCGGACCCGGATATGAAATTACAGAGACAGGTGCAGAAGTACTTGTACAACCACCTCCACCGGTAACTGTTACTGAATAACTCCCACTGGTATTAACAGTAATGCTATTAGTGGCAGAACCGTTTGACCATAAATAAGAAGATGCAGGACTAGCAGTAAGGTTAACCGAATTGCCCGTACAGAATGTCAACGGACCACTTGAAGTTATACTTGCAGTAGGGACAGAATAAATTGCGAGGTTAGTATATGCATTGGATGAGCAGCCTGCATTATTTACCAAAACAGAATAATCACCTGAAGGAATACCTGTAATGGATTGTGTTGTAGCGCCGGTATTCCATAAATAAGAAGTTCCACTCGATGCTTGTAAAGAAATAGCTGAAGGATTGTTGGTGCAAACATTTGAAAACACTTTAAACTCCAATACCCTTTGAGTATAACCGGAAACAGTATTACCGCCAATTATATATGCTGCATTATTTATAACAGTTGCAGATGCTGCCGATACTCCCGATCCGGAATAGTTTCCTTTTTGTATCCAGGAATCTTGCAAAAAGTCATACTCCCAATAATCTGTAAAATATGTTGCGCCTGAATTTCCAAAAATAAGGTAGCCTTTATCGCCAAAAGCAAAACCACTTCCATTCTCCCTAGCGTTTCCCGGAAAGTTATTTTTATTCGTTATATTGTTGCTTTGAGGATCGTATTCAAACCATTCATTGGAATATACCGGAGATATACAAGGACTGCCACAGCTTTGTCCCAATCCAAAATACATTTTCGAAGCAAGTTCAAAGGATGCCATACGCGTCCTTCCTGTGGAGCCTGCGGAAATATTCGTTTTAAAATTCCATTGATCCGATGAAGGATCGTATTCCCATATATCCTGAAATGTATTTGTATTATTATTCCCTCCAATTATATATCCTCTACCAGCAATTGCACACGAAGCCAAATATGCCCTTGCACCGCCAGGAAAATTATTTTTTGCCAACCATAAATTAGTGCTGCTATTCCATTCATAAACAGAATTCAAATACGATCCATTAAACCCTCCAACGATGTATGCTTTGTTTCCTATAACAAATGCTGATGCTCCGCCCAATGCAGCAGGACAATTACTTTTCTGTGTCCAGCTGTCTGAAGAGGCATCGTATTCCCACCAGTCATTTTTGAAGCCATTATCCCCTAAACCATAATAACCTTTACCATTTATAGTCACAGCAGAACCAAAAGCCCTCGAACTTCCTGAAAAATTATTTTTTTGAGTTAACTGGTAATTATTAATTGCAGTTGGATTAATGGTAATAGCTGCCTTGGTTCCAATACTTACATTAGTTGATGGAGAAGTTACAGGACCACAATCAGGCGATGGTTGTGTTAACGGTGGAAATGTAATGCTCCAACTATCAATAGTCCCCAAGTCCGCTGCCCCTCTGTCATAAACATGAAACTTCCAGTTACCATTCGGATTAATAGTACCATTTCCAATGGAAGCAAAACTGGTTTTATTTGTATTGATACAGGAAGTAAATGTTATCGGCCACGGTTTAAAAACACCGGTAAATGGAGGTGTTCCTGAAGTTAATGGTCCCGCTCCATTGTCAGAAAAAACAGTATTTACAAAATTATCTCCTGCACTGCCTGCTTGTCTGCTTAGTCCAAGAATATCGCCATTAGGCGCTTCTAACATCATGTGCAGGTCACCATCCCAAGTATGTGTAACATTAATGGTAATTGTAATGCCGGCAGTATTAATAGAACCCGGAAGTCCGTTAACAGAAATAGTACTTATGGCCGGAGGAGTACAAGCATTATCAGGAATAGCAAGTACCGATGAATTTGTAAAAGTTTGTTCCGGAAGAATATTTGCCGATAATGTAAAAGAGTAATTTCCGCTTAACGTGGCAGTATATGTTGAAGAAGTTGCTCCGTTTATAGGTAAGCCGTTTCGATTCCAACGCACATTATAGCCACTCGTATTGTTTGCAGTTAATAAAGTATTGTTACATGTTGTAACAGAACCGGAGGGACTAACTGTTGGTGTAAGAGTAATAACATCAACAAGTATTGAATTGGAAGAATAAATTGTTCCACACGTATTTGTAATTACTGTATAGGTCCCACTTGTTGTTGCTCCAAACTGCGAATTAGTAGCACCGGGAATCAAAGTCGAATTTTGATACCATTGATACGTCGAGCCGAAAGCAGCCGTAGCAAAGAGTGTTACAGTTTCACCAAAGCATACTGTTGTAGGCCCGGTATTTGAAATAGTAGTAGGTATATTGGATGAGGTTCCTACACCAACAGCATACCAAGCATCAATCGTTGCAAACATCTCCGGCGAACAATTACCAAATAAATCAATCGCCGACTGAATGGAATAATTTCTGGCATCAATATATTGTGATGTTGAAGTCAGGTAAACAGTCAAGCATCGAAATGCAATAGCAGCAGCTTTATCGATACCAATACCGGCAACAGAAAAAGTATTTCCAATATCATTTGTACCACTGCCACCGACGGATAATAAATAAAACCAATAATTCTGCACGCCGCTATTGGTGTGAACACCTCCATTGTCGTTTGTTCCTGCATACCAATTCAATCCCTGGTAGGTATCGGGGTCTCCATAAGCATTGGGATTTGAATGAGACCGGAAAGCACTGCCAATATCTTCTCCAATAAGCCAATCGCCGTGTGCAGGATCGGCATACCATTCAACAGCTGTACCAAAACAATCGCTGAAAGATTCATTTAAAGCACCTGATTCAAAAGCATAATTCAAATTTGCAGTATACTCAGTAAGACCATGGGTTATTTCATGTCCCCCAATATCCAGTGAAGTTAATGGAGAATAGAAACTATCGCCATCGCCATAAGTCATTCGAGTACCATCCCAGAATGCATTTACATAATTGGATGAAAAATGAACGTAGCTTAGTAATTTCAATCCTGCATTATTAATACTATTTCTTCCATACCTTGTAAAATAATAATCGTATGTTTTTTCAGCTGCTAAATGAGCATCTGTTGCATACTGATCCCTGTTTATATTTACATTATTCCAATAATTATCGGCATCGGTAAAATCAACAGCACTGCCATAGGTGGTTCCGTTTTGTAAATTATAGGTTTCCATTCCAAGTCCTGCCCCTCTTCCATTTTCCCGAAGTCTGAAAGTACTCGAATTGACACTGTCCGTCACGATAGCCTGAACGCCTGAATATCCTGTTAATGCAGTTCCATTTGAATTAGCTTCATGAATACGATCCTTGACGTCGATAACTTTACCTGAAATTGCATCAACGACAATATATTTTCTGCCTAATGGCTTGTCGGCATAAATGTCAAATTGATATGAGAGTTTATAAGATCTTCTTCCCTGAGAGCGGGAATCGTAACCATACTTTAATATTGCTTTAGGAAAGTAAGTAGCATTTGGATCATTACTGATTTTTTTCAATAATGCTTCTTCTTCCGGCATTTGCCATTTGTATAGATCAGCTTTTACATACTGTAAAGCTTTTTGCAGAGCCTCTTGTTCATTTAATACCGGAAAAGATTCCGCTTTTAACTGATCTGTGAGCCATCCATTCATGGACACAACCTTGTTGTTTTTAACATGAATGAGCCACATAGTTCCATCCAGAACTACACCATTATATACCTGCTTATACCTGTAATGAGTAAAACCTAATCTGTCCGTTTCCCGGGAAACAAGGTTCAATGAAAATTCTGCCGGTAAGCCAAATGCAAGCTTTAACCATAGGTCCGGGCTATCAAAAATAGGTAGATTCTCTTCCCGGAAAATTATAAATGAAGGAATATTACTTTCATCGTTCAGGTAAATCTTTGCAGCGCCTTTTACTAATTCATCTGCCTGTCTTCCTTCTAAAACAATTGAAGCTTTCAGTAAACCGGTAAAATAAAATGTAAATAAAAAAATTAACAGGTATTTTTTTCTCATGAAATTAAATTATACTTAGTTGATTGATTATTGTTCCGACCAATCCTTTTCCCGGAAAGGGAATAAAGTTGATCATTTAAAACAAATATAATCAAATAATGCCTAACTTATTGCTAGTCTGCGAGTTTATCTATTAGAAAAAACATAATAAAAAAAACTTAAAAGAAAATAACACAGTTTTTCCAATTTAAAAGGATAAAAAAACGGTAAAATTTTGAAACATCAAGCTTGAAAAAACTCTTTCATCCTGTCGTAAAAACTCTTGTCACCTTTTCCCGGATTAGGCTTGAAGTTAGGCGAATCTCTAAGTTTTTCAAGAATCTTTTTTTCTTCTGCAGACAAATGCTGCGGTGTCCAGACATTCAGATTAACTAAAATATCTCCCTTACCATAACTATTCAATGCCGGAAGGCCTTTCCCCTTTAACCGCAAAACCTTTCCGCCCTGTGTGCCCGGATCAATTTTAATTTTTGCTTTACCGTCCAGTGTAGGAATCTCTGTAGTAATCCCCATGGCTGCATCTGCAAAATTCAAGTAAAGATCGTAAAGAAGATTATTCCCATCGCGCTGAAAATAGGGATGCTTCTCTTCTTCTATCACTATTAATAAATCACCGGGTATGCCTCCGCGTTCAGCAGCATTTCCTTTTCCGCTCATGGTTAATTGCATGCCCTCACCAACACCGGCCGGTATATTTACGCTTATACTTTCTTCACCTCTTTGTACGCCGCTACTGTGACAAGTTTTACATTTATCGGCTATAACCTGTCCTTCACCGCTGCAGGCCGGACAAGTGCTCGTTGTGCGCATTTGGCCAATAAAAGTACTGGTAACCCTGTGCACCTGGCCTGAACCGCTGCAGGTTGTACATTTATGAAAAGCTCCCGCATCGTGAGCACCGGTTCCTTTGCAGCTTTCGCAGGTAATAAATTTATTGACCTTTATTTTTTTCTCAACACCGTGGGCAATTTCATCGAGGGTCAATGTAAGTTTAATTCGAAGGTTAGTCCCCCGGTTAACTCGACGACCACCTCTTTGAGATCCACCACCGAAAAAACTTTCAAAAGGACTGCCCTCTCCGAAAATATCGCCGAAATGAGAGAAAATATCCTCCATATTCATTCCGCCCGGACCGCCTCCGGCTCCATTCATGCCCTTATGGCCAAACTGATCGTAACGTTTACGCTTTTCTGAATTACTTAAAACGTCATAAGCTTCGGCGGCTTCCTTAAATTTTTCTTCCGCTTCTTTATTACCATGGTTTTTATCAGGATGGTATTTTATTGCCATCTGACGGTAAGCCTTTTTTATTTCCGGCTCGTCGGCGTTTTTGTTAACACCTAAAATTTCGTAGTAATCTCTTTTTGACATTTACTTGTAAAATTGTTTCGATGAAAATGATTCTTTGAAAAATAAAATTTTTAAAAGCATGGTGAGAAATTAAAAATTCAATTCCCTACAATCACTTTTGCATGCCTGATAACTTTTTCATTAAAGAAATATCCCTTTTCAATTTCTTCAACTACTTTTCCTTTCATATCATCTGTCATTGCTTTGGTATTGGCAATAGCATCGTGCAATTCAGGATCGAAAGGATTGTTTACAGAAACCATTTCTTTTAATCCTTTTGATTCAGCAATAGATTTTATTTTTGAATAGATTAATTTTAATCCATCTTTCACTGCATTGGAATCAGTCGAATCCTGTATCGATTTTGCAGCTCTCTCCAAATCATCAATGACAGGCAGAAAAGCAAGCAACATATCCGATCCGGCAAATTTGGCGAGGTCCTGACGTTCTTTGGATACTCTTTTCTTATAGTTTTCAAATTCAGAATACATTCGGAGATATTTATCCTTACTCTCCGTCAATTCTCCCTCAAGTTTAGCTACATGATCTGTAAGTTCAATAGTTGCATCCGGTAAAGATTCATGAACAGTTTCTGAACCTTCAGGGTTAAGATTGCTATTAATGTCAGTGTTTATATCTTCTTTTCTCTTCATGGGTCTGTTTTTTTTAAAAAAAATGCTTTTTTTCTTAATTTTCTTCTAATTCAAGTACTTTGCCAATAGTTAATAATGGTCAAAGTGACAGCTTATAAAGCAAAAAACAGAAGAATCAATGATTCTTCTGTTTTTTCAGAATGCAAAAATACATAAGTATTATTTAGCCTTCAAATTTTCTAATGCTTCTTCTAAAGTAGCACCTCTAAGATTTTTTGCAACGATTATTCCATTTTCATCAATAAGCCAGTTTGTTGGAATACCCTGAACTTTATATGTTTTAGCAGGCTCGGAATACCAGTATTTCAAGTCGCTAACGTGATTAGGCCACATTAAGCCGTCTTGTTTAATGGCTCCCATCCATTTTTCCTTTTCTTTATCAAGAGAAACGCTAAAAATTTCAAAGCCTGTAGAGTTTGTAAATTTTGTTTGCTTATATTTATTATAAGCAGAAACGACATTGGGGTTTTCAAGTCGACAAGGACCACACCAGGAAGCCCAGAAATCGATTAAAACAACTCTTCCACGTAAAGCTGATAATGATAATACTTTACCATAAGGATTTGGCTGAGAAATTTCAGGAGCACGATTTCCAATGTTCACTCCAATTGGCACATCAATAGCAGCCGGAGCTGTTGTCTGGGCCTGCATTCCGGTTAAACCGGATAAAACGACTAATAAAAGAATTATTTTTTTCATATGGGTTTATATAATTTCAGGCAAGAGATCAATTATCTTGCCTGAACTACAAATATAAGTATTGTTTTTGATCTTAAATGTGGAAATTATGAAGATACCCATACGAAATTAGGCTTAAATCCGTTTTTAAAACATAAATAAACCGGATGGCTTTCAAAGTAATTATCTGATCTAATACGGTTTTCAATTACTTTTTAAAAAATTTATCTTCAAAATTTACGAAAAGTATCTTTTCTGTTGCCCTCGTAACTGCAGTATATAGCCAACGTAAATATTCCGTATTGTACATTTCTTCATTCATAAAACCGGCATCCACAAATACAACAGGCCATTGTCCGCCTTGTGCTTTATGACAAGTAACTGCATAACTAAATTTCACCTGCAAAGCATTGAAATAAGGATCGCTGTAAGTCTTTCTTAATTTATCACCTGCTTTTGTTTTCTTACCATAGCTTTCATACACTTCTGAAAATAGTTTCTTTTGCTCTTCCTGAGTCAGAGAAGGGGATTCAGAAGTAATGGTATCCACCAGCAATTTAACTTCCAAATCACCTTCTCCGGGATAATCCTGCAGGTTTATAATGGCCTCAATGAAAGTAAATCCAAATTTCTTCTCTGTCCCAAGGACCTTTTTAATCTTAATAACATCGCCATTGGCTATAAAAGCGGTGGCTGAATCATTTTGAAGCCAATAGTAATTATTTTTTACAACCATGAGTCTGTCGCCCGACGTTATTGCTTCTTCATAACCCAGCAGTCTGCTTCGGATAAAAGAGTTGTAACGGTTAGCCTGCTTGTTGGAACGGCAAACTATTAATGTATCGTCTGAATTATTTCCTGAATATCGTTCTTCAAGACTTTCATTAATATCCTGACCGTTCAATTGAAAGACATCGCCAAAGCCAATTGATTTTAGAATGGGTTCTCTTGCAGATTTCCCTATGAGAATTCGCAAAGAAGTAGCATTCATGAGAATACCTGAATCTGTTGCTTGTCTGACAACCTCTTTTAATTCAACGCTAAACACTTTAACATCGAATCGATTTTCCAAAAAAGATCCATCCAAAGCACTGCTTAGTGCTTCTCCAACCGGCGGAAGCTGCGCTGTATCACCGATAAAAATGATGCAGCAACCTTTTGTTTCATATACGTGTTTAAATAAATCTTCCAGCAGGTTCCTTCCTTTCAAAAGACTTCTGTCGTCACCCGAAGAAATCATGGAAGCCTCGTCAACTATATAAATTTTACGCTCGGTTTTATTTTGCGAAAGTTTTACATCGAGATTTCCTCCCTTGGAAGGGATAATATCGTAAATAGTTTTATGAATGGTATATGCCTGTACAGAAGTATAATCGGTAATGACTTTTGCTGCTCTTCCTGTTGGAGCTAACAAAGTGAAATTATAACCGGCTTCCGGCAGGGTTTTTACGAGGGATTGTATGAATGAAGTTTTACCGGTTCCGGCATACCCTCTCAAAACAAAACATTTTTTTGGAGTAGCATCGTTGATGAAATCGCTTACGGCTCTCATCAGCCGTTCCTGGTCGGCAGTTGGTGTGTAAGGAAAATTTTTCAATAAATTTTTCAGTATTCCTGTTCCCGGCATAAAACAAAGGTACATTGAATTGCAGGATATTCTGTCCCATAAATTAAACAAAAGCAATTTTTAAAAATTCATGTGCCTTGCTTGGAAATGTAGCCTAAAATATGATTTGGGAAATAAAACTGATTTTACTATCTTCCCTTTCTAAATTTTGAGTCATTGAATAAAGTCGGCTACTTTTTTCTTTTATTGATTTTAATATTGCAATCAGGAGCAATGCTGCTTATTTTTAAAGCACAGCAATGCTATGTTCAGTATGAAATGCATGAAAAATTAAAGAATAGTAATACGCCCTTTGAACTATTGACTCTTACTTTTGCAGAGTATCAAAAAAGCAAAATAAATTCCAACGAGATCTCCTTGAATAGAAAGATGTATGATATTAAATCAGTGGATATTTCCGGCGATAGTGTCCGGCTGCTTGCCATTAATGACTATGAAGAGGAAAATATACTGGAAAAAATTAAAAACTTTATAGAAAAATCCGACCCTTCAAACAGTGCGCTTCCAAATCACTTGTACAAACTAATAACTTTAGTTTATCTTCAGGTAACTGCGGAAAATGTATTTTATTTACCCATGCAGTCAATTAATGTTTTTCATTCATTATCGGCTAATATTTCTACTTCCGATTCTGACATTCCTTCTCCTCCTCCTAGGTTTTATTAACATTTTTTATTAAAAAAATCGAAAACACAATCAATAATTGATTGTGTTAAGTTATTGTATTATATCCAACCCCCATTATTTGATAAATGAATATTTCAAAATATCTTCTGATTATATTGCTTAACTTTCTCTATCAAGAATCGTTTTCGCAAAACAATACAATCGATACTGTCGCAAAAAAATCAATTAACCTGAACGAAATTGTCATTTCAGTAAATAAAACCGAAGAAACAAAAAAAACGGTACCACAACAGATTCAGTCGTTGTCAATAAAAGAAATTGAAAATTCCCAGTCGCAATCTACTGCTGACCTTATAGCTAATACCGGTAATGTATTTGTTCAGAAAAGTCAGATGGGAGGAGGAAGTCCTGTTATACGTGGTTTTGAAGCAAACCGAATTCTTTTAGTAGTTGACGGAGTGCGTATGAACAATATAATATACCGGGCAGGTCATTTGCAGGATATTGTTAAAACAGATAACAATAATCTTGACAGGGTTGAAATTCTATTCGGCCCGGCATCGACGATTTATGGAAGTGATGCTTTGGGGGGTGTCATACATTTGTTTACAAAAAAACCACTCTTCTCAGCAACTGACATCCTGAATACTAAAGCAAACGCTTTTTTTCGCTATGGAAGTATTAATAACGAAAAAACCGGCCATGTTGATTTCAACATAGGTGGAAATAAAATTGCATCGTTTACTTCATTCACCTTTTCATCTTTTGGTGACTTAAGAGGCGGGGAAAATCAAAATCCGTTTTATAAAAAATCATACGGCGAACGCCCTCTTTATGCCGAACGTATTTTAGGAAAAGATTCTCTTGTGGAAAACAGCGACCGTTTCCTTCAGGTTCAAAGTGGGTATTCTCAATACGACCTGTCACAAAAATTTACTATTAAACAAAGGGACAACTTCACTCACGGATTAAATATTCAATATTCCACCTCAACCGATATTCCCCGTTACGACAGGCTTACTGATCCAAACGGTTCGGGCCTCAAGAGCAGTGAATGGTATTACGGACCGCAGAAAAAAATGCTTGTTGCATACGACATGAATCTGAAAAAATTTACTAAAACCTTCCAGGGAATACATATTGGATTGAATTTTCAGCGTATTGAAGAAAGCCGGCATAACAGAAACTTTGGAAACGATTATAAAAACCACAGGATTGAAAAAGTAAATGTTCTTGGATCGAATTTCGATTTCCAAAAAATTATACGGGTTCACAAAATACGCTTCGGTGCTGATATGCAATTAAACGGACTCAAATCGACAGCAAATAAAGAAAATATTGTTGACGGCACTACAGAAAAATTAGATACACGGTATCCGGACGGTATCAATAAAATGACAAATGCTGCTGCTTATTTCTCGCATACATGGCAGGTTAATGATAAGCTGGTTCTTACTGACGGACTTCGCCTGGGTTATTCATGGCTTCATTCTACCCTGGTTGATACCTCTATACAATTCAGTTTGCCGTATACAACCATTGATCAGAAAACGCCTGTCTATTCCGGCAGTGCAAGTCTAATTCATTCACCAAACGACAATTTTAAACTTTCATTTTTAATTTCTACGGGATTTAGAGCGCCTAATGCCGATGACATTTCCAAAATATTTGAATCAGCTCCCGGAGCTATTATAGTTCTCAACGCTGATTTAAAACCGGAGAAAACCATTAACTATGAAGCCGGCATCACAAACGTTTTCTCCAATAAAGTTCGCTGGGAAAATACTGCTTATTATACTGATTTATACGATGCTATTGTTACTGATAAGTTTACTTTTAACGGAGAGGATTCTATACTTTACGATGGGACGCTAAGTCAGGTATATGCAAATCAAAACAAAGGAAGATCATACATCTGCGGGCTTTCATCAAACATAAAATGGCAATGCAGCGAACAGATTTTGCTTTTTCTTACGGCTAATTATACATATGGGAGAATTAAAACCGATAGCAGTGATTCTCCGCTTGATCACATCCCGCCATTCTTTTCACGCCTGCAGATAGCCTATACAAACCATAATTTCAATTCTGATTTCTCTGTCAACTATAATGGATGGAAACGAATTAAAGACTATAATCTTGGAGGAGAAGATAACGAACAATATGCAACTTCGGATGGTATGCCGGCTTGGTACACTTTAAATATTCATGCTTCTTACAAAGTACATAAGTTGATAACGCTGCAGGCAGGAGTTGATAATATTTTAGATACTCAGTATCGAACCTTTGCCAGTGGAATTAACGGTGGGGGAAGAAATGTTTTTGTGACATTGCGATTTATGTACTAGGTTTTCCTGTAAGTAAAATCATATTTTTCCTTGAAGTATTTATTTGTACTTCTTATCGAACAATAAATTTCACTTGACTAAAAACCAAACCTTTCTCATCCGATAAATTACCAATATAAATGCCGGGTAAAATGTCATTTATTTGCGTGAACCTTTCAACTATTTTTTTTTGAAATACCCTCACTCCAACAAAATTGTAAATACAAAAAGTTATGTTTTTATTGATAATATCAGAACCGCAATCAACGATGAAAGACTCTATTGCAGGTTGAGGGAAAATTTTAAAGGGTTCTTGCTTTAAAATGGAATTATTTGAAGTTAAGGTTGCACAAGTCGCACTGTCAACTACGGTAATACAATATTGCTTTACATTGGTTTGACGGGCTGGGCAGGAATTATCTTGAACAATTGCGTTGATACAATATGGAATGGCACTAATATCATTCAGCCCCGGAGTCCAACAAAATTGGGCTGATTCATTTAAACCCGCTATTATTGTATCTGTCGCATTATTAATATTATGATTTAAAACAATTTTTGTTGAATCAGTAATAATAGGATCGGAAGAGAAAATATCAAAACAAGTAGGAATATTTACGCAAATAGATGTGTCATAAGTTCCTGACCCATTAATTCCTGATAATACCGGTTGTGAGTTTGAACAATTAATAGCATAGAGAATAATGTCTCTTTCCACCTCACTAATTAAATTACCATTGCGATATGAACTAACTAGAATTGCATATACTGTAACTTCTGGCTTGGTAGGCGTAAAACAAATTACTCCTGTTTTACTGTCTATACTAACAGGAGGT
Organism: Bacteroidota bacterium; assembly: GCA_031417395.1. Lineage (GTDB taxonomy): Bacteria > Bacteroidota > Bacteroidia > AKYH767-A > 2013-40CM-41-45 > JADKIH01. Next base: position 27,725 of record JANOVM010000006.1, read on the forward strand.
ATTGATTGAAGAATTTGACTTGAAGAATATCCGGAATCATATTGAAGTGTATTATTGGGGTCAGTCATTGGATTAATTAACGAACACACAATTGAGTCTCCATCAGGATCAAATAATCCCGGATCAAGGCAGTATGGTTGATTAACACATGCAAAAATTATTGGATCTTTTGTAAAAACCGGAGAGTTATCACAAATAGTATCTGCATTATACAATGTCGCTTCTAAATAAAAATTATTGGCACAAGGAAATTGAACTGTAGTTATATCACAAGTTCTGGCTGAAAATGAAAAAACAAATCTTGTATTTACACACCCTGATGACATTGTTGCTATTCCTGAAAAGATTAATTTCTGAATACCCTTTTGGATTCCGCCATCACAATTAGTAAGTTGAGCACATTGGGGAATAATCTGAGTAACCGGTAAATTAGAAAGTAATAATTGTCCGGTCATATTTAAGCAAGTGTCAGAACCATAAACCTGCACTGATAAAGGATATCCTCCTGAACTGCAATCATAATAATAGATAAATGTAATCTGGTATTGCCCGGAACCTATACATTGGTAGGAAACTTCTGCTCCAATTACATGGGAAGGGTATACTTTTATAGACTGCAACAAAAAGAAAAAAAGAAAAATCGACTTTTTCATATAATAATTATTAAAAATAAAAAACAAAAACTTTTCTAATTATGATATGTAAAAGCTAAAGTAATATAAAATTTGATGTTAACGAAAAATAATTTAAAAAAATGCTCAAATCCTGTTAATTTTTGCTCCAATTGCATTTAATCGCTCATCAATCCTCTGATACCCCCTGTCAATTTGCTCAATATTGTGAATGACACTTTTTCCTTTTGCAGAAAGCGCGGCAATCAACAAAGCTACCCCCGCACGTATATCCGGAGATGTCATTTGTATAGCACGCAACGGGAATTTGCGATTAAGACCGATGACAGTGGCACGGTGCGGATCACAAAGAATGATTTGAGCTCCCATGTCAATCAGTTTATCAACGAAGAATAATCTGCTCTCAAACATTTTCTGGTGAATGAGAACGGTACCATTTGCCTGTGTTGCAGTAACTAAAATAACACTTAATAAATCCGGCGTAAATCCCGGCCAGATGGCATCGGCAACAGTCAAAATAGAACCATCAATAAAAGATTCTATCTCATAATTATCTTGTTTAGGAATCAGAAGATCTTCTCCAATACGTTCCATTTTTATTCCTAATCGTTTAAATACATCAGGGATTATTCCTAAATGTTCGTAACCGACTTCCTTGATTGTGATTTCGGATTTTGTCATGGCTGCAAGGCCTATGAATGAACCTATTTCAATCATATCGGGCAATAACTTATGGGTTGTCCCTTTTAGAGAGGTAACTCCTTCTATTGTTAGCAGGTTTGAACTAATACCCGATATTTTTGCCCCCATTCTGTTAAGCATGTGGCAAAGCTGCTGCAAGTATGGTTCACATGCAGCATTATAAATTGTAGTCGTACCTTCTGCCAGAACTGCCGCCATTACAATATTGGCAGTTCCTGTAACGGATGCTTCGTCCAGAAGCATATAACAGCCCTTAAGTTTTTTTGCGGATACAGTGTAAAAATTGTCCTGATCGTTAAAATCAAAAGTGGCACCCAGACTTTGAAAGCCGATAAAATGTGTATCCAATCTTCGCCGTCCAATCTTATCTCCTCCCGGTTTTGGAATACGTGCTCTTCCAAAACGTGCCAGTAAAGGCCCTACAATCATAATGGAACCACGCAAAGCAGATGCTTGTTTTTTAAAATCAGGAGTATCGATATAGTCAAGTTTAATATCGTTCGCCTGAAAAGTAAATTCTCCTTTTAAAACACCGGTTTGCTCAACCTTTACTCCTAAATGCTGAAGCAATTCAATAAGCTTATTGACGTCCCTGATGTCGGGGATATTTCTGATGACAACTTTTTCAGGAGTCAATAAAGTGGCGCATATAATCTGCAGCGCTTCATTCTTGGCGCCTTGTGGAATGATTTCTCCTTTTAATTCTTGTCCACCGGTAACTTCAAAACTGTTATTCATACGATTTTCTTATAACCTGTATAATTAATTAAATCTGAACGAAGGAAAAATATAACTGAGAATTTTTTTGTCCATTCCTTCGAAAGTTTTGAACAAAATCATCATTTGTGCGGTTTTCAAAATAGGGTTTAATAAAATCACCTGCTTTCCGTGGTTTTAAATTCGAATACAAGGTGTGAAATTTACACGAAAATTCTATAGTGATGAATAAATATTTTATTGCTCTTACCACCTGTATTCTGTTAATAGTCCAGCTTCAATCTAAGGCTCAATTCTCTCAATCACACCAAAGCCAGCCTCCGCCCAACAACCCGGGGTACCCCTTTGTTAGAGGCATGTATGTTGATTGCTCGAACGATATTATCACAGATATTTCCAACGGCAATCCATTGGGTCTTGAACTGGACCTTACCAATTACATTTTGAATAATTCAATAGGATACATCATTCTCAGCAACCTCGAAAACTCAAATGTCTTTGGAGACCCCAATCTTGAAAACGCTTTAAGAAGTTTAATGCATGTTCTGAGAGTATCTGTAGCGGGAATAAAAATTGGTATAGAGGGAAGCAGCGAGAACTTTTTTCAAAATACCGGCTATCTACATATTTGGGAACGCTTTGGAAAAGAGTGCTATCCCGTTGATGCCATGCATTCCATTAAAAAAACAGAAGAAATTGCAAATGACCAAAAAAGTCAATCGAATTTAGTTCGATCTGAATTATGTAAATTCTTCATCCGCGCTGCACGCTTTGGAAGAAAGACAGACAATTATTCACCAGGCTCCTCTTGTGAAACCGCCTTTGATGTGCTTTATGTTAAATACCCGTACTGGCTGCACACAAACTCTTTGGTTGACATGCAAAATGAATTCAACCATTTCAAAGATGTATTATATCTGCTTCGGGCTTTGAAATGCCAATACAATTGTACAGGTGCAATTGATGCCGAATTTCTTCCTACAGAAATATTTAATTTACAAGGCTGGACAGCCATTGATCAGATAACCGATGTGGACCCATTTGTTGACAGACTTATGGTTCCTGCATTTACAAATTGGGCAGATGACATCTTTGACATGAGCTGCAAGACCATGCATTTTTTAACCGATCCATTTTCAAAAGAAGGAACACGTTTTTTTATAGAACTGAGTGCGGAAAGTTCTTCTTATAATTATTGCATTTCCATAGCAACACCAAATAATTATCTGGGAGATTACTTAGACGGATTAACCAACCCTTCCGGAAACATGTATTCAGTAGAGAAAAAATTTCTCGACAAATTCAATGATCCTGCATATGTCTGCACAAATTGTCAATGCCAGGCTTACATGAATAATCACTACTCTACTTCAAATAAGCAGGGAAATATTTTGTCGGGAATGATGTGGGGGCCTTACAGTATGTTAAAGGATCATAATCTTTTTAAAACAACTAATGATAAAAACAAAAGCGCCTACGATGATAGTGACGACACTGAATTAATTCAACTATTTGATTTGGAGGGAAGATTAATTTTTCAAAGTAAGAACAGAGCGGAAACTACTCCTTTACCAAAAGGTTTATACTTGAAAATTACAACGTATAAAAATGGAAAAACAGAGAAATCAAAATTGTTTCTGAAGGAAGATCAAACTAAAAATATTGTACCGGCTGATCCTCAGCACGAATAGACTTCTCCTTCGCTTTTTCATCACGAAGAACCCTGGAGTGAAGCGTTATATTGTTATCAAACAGGAAACGGAAAAACAATTTTGTCCACGATTGATGCGATTTAAGAGTTGTATAAAATTGCGGAGCTTCATTTTTCAATTGTGGCAGCTTGTTCCATGGAATTGACGGAAAATCATGATGCTCGTTATGATATCCTACATTAAATGCTAAAGCGTTTAAAGGACCGTAGTAACTGTATGTTTCCTGAGTTTCATCCATTACAAGAAAATGCTCCTGTATCCAGCGGGCACCCAGCGGATGCAAGCCAACGGAAAAGAAGAAACTGATAAGCATAAACATAAGTGCTTTGGGGCCGATAAAAACCCAGATGCAAATATCAAATACCAGCTGCGCTACCCAATTAAAAACGATCCACCCATCAACCGGTTTAATATTTTTCAAACGAAATGTACGACGAACCTGAAATACAGGAAAGAAAAGCAGCCAAAGCGCTTTGCTGAAAAAATTATTTCCAAACACCCTTGCTTCCCAAAAATCAGGAAGATCAGCATCGAGTTCGTGATTACCCTGATGCACATGATGCATTCGGTGATACCTTGTGAAAGAAACTGCGCTGGGCAATACATGCGGAAGGTTAGCAACAATGGAAGCCAGGTAGTTTAAAACCTTGCCTTTAAAGAGCAGGTTATGGGAACACTCATGAATCATAACAAACAGGGCATGATTAAAAAAAGCACCTACAGCATACGCTACGACAAATACTAACCACCATGGACTATCTTTTAAAAACCAGGAAATCACAACCATTCCAATAACCAGCCCAAGCAGAGGAATAATGGTTAAAGGATTTTTTCCTATAAGGTTCCTGATTTTAGGATTACTCGCCAGCATTTGTTTTGTACGGAGTTTATGCGGCTCTGCCTCCTGCGAATATCGAAAGCTCTTTTGTGCTGTCATTGAATTTATTTTTTGCGTCGCTTATTCTTAATATTGGAACGTCCTTTGCGTAATGCATTTTCACGCTGCATCATTTCTTTGTTCATAGCAAGAATTTCTGCCGTATGATTAAGAGTAGCAGATTCGTGTAACTTTAATTTTCCTCCTGATAATTCATTCAGGTGATTGACGATTGTTGAATCATCAACGGAATCTTTATTCCATGTCAGATATGACATTTTCATAAAGTTAGCGAGATTATGGACAATTTGATCTTTAGTGGGGCCATCCGGTAAATCAGCAATCTTACGTATCATGTCTTCCATCACTTTGCCGTAATATTTATACCTTATGTTACTCGTAGGGTATGCCAAAGGCTTGGGACGTTCATTGTATTTTGATTTTTCAGGAACCGGGTACGGACTGTCGACATCAATTTTAAAATCAGAAATAATAAAAAGATGATCCCAAAGTTTCTGCTTGAAATCAGCAATTTCTCTAACCTGAGGATTTAAAAGCGCCATTACATTTACAATGTTGTGTGCTGCTTTTGTTCTTTTCTCACGGTCTTCAATGGCCAAAGCCATCTCCACCATTTTCTGAACGTTTCTCCCGTATTCGGAAATAAGTAATTTACCTCTTTGCGTATTATACTCGAGGTTTTCAACAATAGCCAGATTTTTAAGTTCAGGCTTTGGTTTGTTTGCTTTTAAAGTCATGTAAGATTTGTGGTTTGAGCCCGACAAATAAATTTGTCAAAAAATACGCTCAACAGTAAGTAAATTCGAAATCAAAGGCAAATATAGGTTTTTACCTGATATTATCCAATTATCCTGAGTTTAGCGTATTTAAGGAGCAATTGCTTGTTTCCAAAACCCTGAAAAAAAACTGTTGCTTTTAAATCGCCGGCATTTCCTTCTACAATTAGCACTTTCCCATTGCCAAATCGTGCATGTTCTACTTCCATACCGGCTTGAATTCCGCTGGTGTCACTTCCTTCAAAGCTCTTCACCTCAGTGGAGGTTACACGCTTCATATTTTTGGGAGCCTGTGTCTTTTTAAATACCTTATTCAACGATGGTGCTGTTTGCGGTTTATCCCACCGATCATGGCTTTGGTCTTCAAAAAAGGTATCGTTTCTGCTTCTTCGTATGCCTGATTCTTCGATAAATTCGGGATCAAGTTCATCTAAAAAACGGGAAGGCTCACAATTAATTAAATTACCCCAACGATAACGCGAATTAGCATAACTGATTGTTAGCTTTTTCTCAGCACGTGTTATGGCAACATAAAACAATCTGCGTTCTTCTTCCAGATCCTCGCGTGAATTCATAGAAAGCTGTGAAGGAAAAAGATTCTCTTCCAGGCCTACAACATAAATAGCCGGAAATTCAAGACCCTTGGCAGCATGAATTGTCATCAACGAAACCTTATCATCGTTTTTTTCATCTTCATCATCTGCATCGGTTAACAAAGCAATGTCTTGCATAAACATTTCCAGTGTACGGACTGTTCCCTCCTCATAAAACTCTTCATCTCCACGCGGAGTAATGGAGCGTCCCACTTCCACAAATTCTTTAATACCATTTAACAACTCCTGAAGGTTTTCATACCTGCTCAAACCTTCCGGTGTTTTATCCTGATAGAGCTCTCGCAAAAGTCCGGAAGATGCTGCAATAAGATTGGCACAGTCAAAAGCATTATCGATTTTAAGTTTTACGATAAAACTTTTAATCATCGTTACAAACTCATTGATGCGCGCATGAGTTCCCGCATTAAATCCACAAGGATTGGCCTTCGGATCTTCGATTAGCTGCCATAAAGGACAATCGTTTTCGGAAGAAACAACAATAAGTTTTTCAATGGTCGTTTTACCAATTCCCCTTGCCGGAAAATTAATAATGCGCTTCAATGCTTCTTCATCGTTAGGATTAATAACGAGTCTGAAATAAGCAAGAAGATCTTTAATTTCTTTTCTTTTATAAAATGAAAGTCCTCCATATATGCGGTACGGAATATTCATTTTACGAAGAGCCTCTTCCATGGAACGCGACTGCGCATTCGTGCGGTAGAGTATGGCAAAATTTTTATTATGCCATTGGTGGTTGACCTTTGTTTCAAAAATCGAATTGGCAACCATGACACCTTCTTCATTATCACTAAGCGCACGCATTAATTGTATTTTCTCGCCCAGATCATTCTCCGTCCAAATTTCTTTCTTAATTTGATTTTTATTTTTTTCTATCAGACCATTCGCTGCCTGAACTATATTCTTTGTCGATCTGTAATTTTGCTCGAGCTTAAATACATGCAGGTCCGGATAATCACGTTTGAAAGAAAGAATATTCTGTATGTTAGCCCCGCGAAAAGCATAGATGGATTGAGCATCATCTCCGACAACACAAATGTTTTCGTGAACTGCTGCCAACTTTTTGAGTATGGTATATTGGGCATAATTGGTATCCTGAAACTCGTCTACCAAAACATATTTGAATTTATGCTGATACTTATGAAGTTCATCCGGATAACGGGTAAGCAGGATATACATATTAAATAACAAGTCGTCGAAATCCATTCCCGAAGCCTTGAAACAGCGCTTTGCATAAAGCTCATAAAGTAAGCCAATCTTGGGTCGGCCCGATGCATGATCATCATTCACAAAATTTACATTCTCCTGATATTGCTGCCAGGAATATAAATTGTTTTTGGACGATGAAATTCGGTTTAATACTACATCGGGTTTATAGATTTTATCATCTAGCCCCTGTTCCTTTATTATATCTTTTAAAAGTCCACGGGAATCTTCCGTATCATAAATAGTAAAGTTGGAAGGATAACCAATTTTGGTGGCTTCAATCCTTAAAATCTTTGCAAAGACTGCATGGAAGGTACCCATCCATAAATTCTTCGATTCTGTTCCTGAAATTTTTTCAACCCTTTCCCGCATTGCTTTAGCGGCTTTATTGGTAAAGGTCAGTGCAAGTATTTGAAAAGCATCTACTCCGTGATTCAGTAAATGGCCTATGCGATACGTTAAAACCCTTGTTTTACCGGACCCTGCTCCTGCAATGATCATTACCGGGCCATCCATATGGACGACAGCCTGGCGCTGAGCATCATTTAAATCATTAAGGTATTCGCTTTTCATGGATAATTTGTGTCTTAAAGGCACAAAAAAACCGGTTATTCCGGCGAGTTAATAGTTTCTCAAAAATACCATTAAAATTAATAATCCATTTGAATAATTTTAGAAATTGACTAACAATTCAACAATTATTTTGAATCTTCAATAGAAAATCCCATCTTTGCGTCCCTTTTAAAAAAGCATCAGGAGAATGCTATCCGTTGGGTAACGGAAAGGTAAATAAACCGTCAAAAACCTCAAAAATGCCAGTAAAAATCAGATTATCACGTCATGGAAAGAAGCACAATGCTTATTACCATATTGTGGTAGCAGATAGTCGTGCTCCGAGAGATGGTAAGTTCATCGAAGTTATCGGTAACTACAATCCCAACACGAATCCTGCAACCATTATCATTGACAACGACAAAGCCATGAGCTGGCTTCATAAAGGAGCACAGCCAACGGATACTTGTCGTGCAATACTTTCTTACAAAGGTGTTCTGTTCCGCAGTCACCTGCAAAAAGGAGTTACCAAAGGTGTAGTAACCCAGGAAGCTGCCGATGAAAAATTTAATGCCTGGATGGAAACAAAAGGCAATAAAATTGAAGAAAAGAAAAAGCGTATTGCCGGCTCTGAAGCTAAAACTCATGAGTCACGTCTTGCTGAAGAAATTAAAAAGAAGGAAACGATTGCTGCTGCTGTTCGTGCTAAAAACACGCCACCACCGGTTGAAGCCGCTCCCGCTGCTGAGCCTACTTCAGAAGAGCCTGCAGGAGAAGCTCCTTCAGAAGCTTAATAATATCTTTTAAAGTTATTGAATCCGTCCCGTTAATACGAGGCGGATTTTTTTATTTTCACCGAATGAAAACCCTTAAAAAGGAAAATCTTTTTCGAATAGGCTCCATTCAAAAATCGTACGGTTTTAAGGGCGCCTTAATTGTTCGCCTCGATTCTGCAAAGTCAGGCGATTTAAAAAAGGAAAAATTCTTTTTTATTCTTCTCGAAGGATTGCCTGTTCCTTTTGAAGTCGAAGAAATTGAAATCAACGATGATGAAATGATCGTTAAATTTTTTGATATAGATACTGAAGAGCAGGCTAGAAAACTTTCGCGAAAAGATTTTTTTTCTGAAAAAATTCCCGGCAAAAGAAAATTAAAATTAACGGGATGGAAAGATCTATTAGGATTTATGGTAAGGGATGTTGCTTTGGGTGAATTAGGAAACATACTTGAAGTACTGGAATACCCAATGCAAATGATAGCCCGTTGTTCTGTGAATGGTAAAGAAGTATTATTTCCGCTCAACGACGATATTGTACTGGAAATACTGGATAAAGAGAAAATAGCAATTGTCGAACTCCCCGATGGATTGCTTGATGTATACCTGAAGTAGGCTATATTTCAGGTGTTTTTCAAGTTTCTATATTGCATTATAGCGATATTAACCTTTCCAATTCGGAATTTAAAATTCATTTTGTATCTTGGTATTTATAAATGTATGAGTGAAACGATTTTTCATTTTAAGCAATTCACCATTAATCAGGATAAGTGTGCTATGAAGGTGGGCACCGATGCTGTGCTGCTGGGCTCGTGGATAAAACCAAAAAGCGCTTCAAGCATACTGGATATAGGAACAGGAACGGGAGTAATCGCCCTTATGCTCGCTCAAAAAAGCGATTCTCATATTGATGCCATCGACATCGATGAAAGTGCATTCGCACAGGCTAAAGAAAATTTTTCGACTTCCCCCTGGAAGAATCGGTTAAATTGTTTTCATCAATCGTTACAGGATTTCTCCGGCAGCACCAATTCAACGTATGATCTTATTGCAGCGAATCCCCCCTATTTTCACCAGGCATCAAAACCTTTAATTCCCTCAAGAACCAATGCCAGACACAGTGAATGCCTTACATTCGATGACCTTGCTGCTAATGTAAAGAAGTTATTAAAACCGGGTGGCAGATTTTGTGTCATTTTACCCAGTAAAGAAGGTATGGTTTTCCTGGATAAAGCACAAAGACTTGAATTGTTTTGTCATCATTTGGTTCGTGTTAAAACGAAAGCAGACAGAGATGAAAAAAGATTAATTATGGAATTTGGTTTTCAATTTAGTTTGCTTACAGAGGAGGAAATAATAATCCATGAAGAAGATGGAAGCTTAACACCGGAATATATTGAACTCACGAGCGATTATTACTTCCAGCTTAAACAATTTCCGTCAAATTTTCTTTGAAATTTATTCTGAAATTTTTCAATGCTTCCAAGACAGGATCATAGATGGAAGCATGTACCGGTATCTGTACTCCCTTTAATTTTATTTTATTGTTTAGTATCTGCAAGGCAGCTATTGCAGCAGGCAAGCCAACGGTCTTTGACATTGCCGTGAGAATGGAATTTTCTCCTTTGACTAAGAGCGATGAAGTAAGCGAATATTTTTTTCCGCCAAGCAGATATTCAAACCGATGCTGCATAACGATCATATCCTTATCAGAGTCTCGCAACTTCCATTTTTCCTCGAGTAAATTTTGTAAAATATTTGCAGGAGTTGCTCTTGTAAGTCCGATGACTTTATCAGATAGTATACCTGTCCATTCAATCATTCTCATTTCTTTGCTTTCTGTATTCAATCCTGAAAAATCTGAAAGTCGTTTTATAATATCCGTTGAAGCTTCAGTTGCCGGTAAAAAAGCTTCGATTAGCTGTCTATAAGTAAGATGCTCGGAGTCTTCAATCTCATAGGAATCATCCGTCAATCCTAATTTTACAAAAACATTCCAGGCTTTACAAAAATCTGCCTGACGAAGTGTTCCGCGAATCATTGTTGGAATAGAATCAAGTTGATAAATTTTTCTGTAAGAGAGCGAATCTCTGTTTGCATATCCATCAAAGTCATCAAAACCATCTATACTTACTTTTTCAATTTCAGTAAACAATCGGTTATAAGGAATGTATTTATATTTTCCGTTTTCAATATAGCGCGCTGTGCCCTGTCCGGCAAGAATAACATTTTTGGGATTCCAGGAAAATTTATATCCCCACGGATTATCGTTTGATTCAGGCGCTACCAGTCCTCCAGTATAAGAACGAAAAGCAAGCATGCTTCCCCCTTTCATTTTTATATCGTCGATAATCTTCATGGCACTCATATGGTCAATTCCGGGATCCAATCCGCATTCATTTAGAAATATTAATCCCTCTGCTGCCACTTGTTTATCGAGTTCTTGCATACCGGGCGATACATAAGAAGCCGTAACCAGATTTTTCTTTTGTTTCAGGCATTCTAAAGCTACAGGCAGATGCATATTTGCAGGAAGAAGTGATACAACGATGTTCGATTCAGAAACCAGAGACGATAACTCATTTTCATTTTGAATATTGAATTTTCTTGCTTGAGCAGATGGATGCCCGTTTATTTTTTTAATGGCCTCCTCTTCAGAATAGTCGGCAACTACCAGTCTAAGATTTTCACTAACAGCATGTTCGAGAAAATAATTGATCAGGGCCGAAGAGGATTTTCCTGCACCAAGAAGTAAAATGGTACGCATAAAAGTTAAATTAAATTAGATAAAATTGATGTAAATAATACTTTAGCTCTCCTGAACTACCCTGCGAAAATAGAAAAGGAAAATCAATAAACAGATTTGGTACAGAATTTGATTTCTTTGATGTCGAAAATCACCAATCCCCTTTTTACGTACTTTTGTAAATTCAAGAACATAAATAACAAAACCATGAGAAAATTAATCTTATTCACTTTCCTACTTTATTCAACGGCTACTTCTGCACAAAACAGTAATGCCATTCTTTTTACTGAAAACGGAGAACGTTTCCAGGTTGTTTTAAATGGCATACTTCAAAATTCAAACCCGGAAACCAACGTTAAACTCACCGATCTCCCTGCTGATCATTACAAATGCAGAATACTCTTCTTTGACAAAAAACTGGGCTATGTTGATTTTAATATGTTTTTCCCTGAACAAGGCAATGAAGTTACCTGGAATATCAAAAAGAATAATAAAGGTGAATATGTTACGAGGCTTGTAAGCACTATTCCAATTGCTCAGGCTCCTGTTGCTCCCGTCACTCAATCTGTATTCATCTATTCTGCAACACCTGCTGTATCAACTACAACTACTACTCTTCAGCAAAACCATACATCGGGCAGTAAAAACGATGATGTTGATATTCATATGGGAATAAATGCAGGGGGTGAAGGCGCTAATATCAGCATTCATGCATCAGGGATGAATGACACACCGGAGGAAACAGGATATTCTTCTACAACAACTACTACGACACGGACTGTCACAACAACAACTACTTCCGGCGAACCGCAACTCACACCTTCAGCACCTGTGGTTGTTTATGTTCCCGGATATACAGGAAAAATAGGATGTCCAATGCCGTTAAACCCAAATGAGTTTTCTGAAATGAAGGAATCCATACGTTCAAAAGATTTTGAGAATACACGGCTGACAATTGCAAAACAAATTATTCAGAACAATTGCCTGACCTCTTCTCAGGTGAAAGAAATATTGGGAATATTTGATTTTGAAAATACCAAATTAGAATTTGCCAAATTTGCCTACGACAGAACATACGACATCAATAATTATTACAAAGTCAACGATGCCTTTGAATTCGAGAGTTCGGTTGAAGACCTTAACAAATATATTAACTCCCGTAAATAATTTTAAAAAGGATCAGGAATGATCCTTTTTTTTCTCATTCACTCATTCATATTTATTCTTAATTATGACAAAAGCATTTTTAATTAGTGGGTCATCTTTGGCTGCCCTGGGCGTAATACTTGGTGCTTTTGGCGCTCATGCATTGAAAGATAAACTTCAGCCTGAACAAATTCAAATATTTGAAACGGGTGTCAGGTATCAGATGTACCATTCTCTGGCATTAATTTTTTTGTTTCTGGCCGGTGATAAACTTCAATCTTCCTGGTTGGTATATTCAGGCTGGTTCTTAATTATTGGAGTTATTTTATTCTCTGGATCCATTTACCTTCTTGCCTGCAGGGAATTGCTTGGCATTGACTCCTGGAAAAGTGTTCTCGGGCCGATTACGCCTTTTGGAGGCTTGTCACTTATTGTCGGCTGGGGCTGCTTAATAATCTCAGCATTAAAATATTCGTCAAACTCCTAATATTAGGACTATTATCTTTAAAAAAAATGAAAAAAATGAAATACTTGTCGCTTCTATTTATAATAGTACTATTTTCCTGTAAGAACAATTCACCTGCAGCTTCTAATAAGGAAGTAGAAAAAAAGGATTCACTAAATGCTATGTCAAATACACCTCAGAAAAAAGAAGAAAATAGTAAGCCTGTTTCTGAAATAAAGCCTGATTCTTCTATTTATACCATGGTAATAATGTTTTACTCAATTGGCGAAGGTATTGATTATGAATCGCTAAAGGCATATGAAGACAGTATAACTGCTTTTTCGTCCAGAATTAAAAAGAATATTGAATATCAAAAAACTCCTTGGGGACGTGAGGGGGAAACAGACTTTTGCATGCAACTTTTTGAATTATCCAATGTTGAAAAAGCTCAATTTATTGCACAAACGAAAATGCAGCTTAAAAGGGCTAAATGGGTAAATATTTTTGAAAATTACCCCTGTAAACATCGGAAGAAGACTAAGTGAATTGGTCAATCTGATAAATTTTCATTTTCTTTGTGAAGCCGAAAAAGGCACATAAACCACACAATAAAAGGACATGAACGAATTTGGAATAAAAGCGAAAGATGCAACTGTTGCTAGTCTCGGAATTAAACATTTTGAAGATGCATATTGGAATCTTTCTCCTTCAGAGTTAGTCGAAGAATCTATCATTCGCGGAGAAGGTATATTGACGGATACAGGTGCGCTTGCAGTTGACACAGGAAAATTTACCGGACGATCTCCTAAAGATAAATTTATCGTATGTGACGATGTTACAGAGAAGACAGTTTGGTGGGGAGATATTAACATCAAATTTGATCCTGATAAATTCGATCGCTTATATGAAAAAGTAACTGCTTATTTTCAGGGCAAGACTCTTTATGTAAGAGACTCATATGCTTGCGCTGATCCGCAATACAGATTGAATATTCGTGTTGTAACCGAGTCTCCGTGGCAAAATCTTTTTGCTCACAATTTATTTTTGCGACCAACCAAAGAAGAAATTTTAAAAACGAATAAAGCCGACTGGTCAATTGTTTGTGCTCCGGGTTTCCATGCAGATCCTGCTTTGGATGGTACACGTCAATCCAATTTTGCCATCGTTAATTTCAAAAAGAAAATAATTTTAATAGGCGGCACTGCTTACACCGGAGAAATTAAAAAGGGAATTTTTTCAGTTCTCAATTATGTTCTCCCGCATGAGAAAAAAGTATTGTCCATGCATTGCTCTGCAAACATTGGCAAAAACCACGATACAGCTATATTTTTCGGACTCTCAGGCACAGGAAAAACAACGCTTAGCGCTGATCCAAACCGTGGACTAGTTGGAGATGATGAGCATGGTTGGTCTGATAAAACCGTATTTAATTTTGAAGGCGGATGTTATGCCAAATGCGTAAACCTCTCCAAAGAAAAAGAACCGCAAATTTTTAATGCCATTCGTTTCGGAGCTCTTGTTGAGAATATTGAATTCCATGAAGGAACCAATACGGTCGACTACGATAACATCAGTAAAACAGAGAATACGCGTGTCGCATACCCCATCAATCATATTGACAATGCCGTTGAGCCTTCTGTAGCCGGAATTCCAAAAAACATTTTCTTCCTTACCTGCGATGCTTTCGGAGTTTTACCTCCTATTTCAAAACTAAACACAGGACAAGCGATGTATCATTTTATTTCAGGATATACTGCTAAAGTTGCCGGCACTGAAGTTGGAATTACAGAACCTACGACTACTTTTTCTGCTTGTTTCGGTAAAGCATTTTTACCCCTTCACCCTACCCGTTATGCCGAATTACTCGGTGATAAATTGAAGAAGAATAACGTTAATGTGTGGTTAATTAATACAGGATGGTCAGGCGGTTCATATGGAGTTGGTTCCAGGATTAAACTTGCTTTTACCAGAGCTATGATAACAGCAGCATTAAACGGAGAACTTGATAAGGTTGAATTTGAGACCATGCCTATTTTTAACCTGTCTATGCCAAAATCTTGTCCGGGTGTTCCTACAGAACTTTTAAATCCCCGTAATACATGGGGAGATAAAAACGAATTCGATTCAAAATTAAATACACTGGCCGCTTCTTTTGTGAAAAATTTCGGTCAATATGCTGAATTTGCAAATGAAGAAATACTAAGCGCTTCTCCGAAAATATCAGTAAATGCTTAAACGGAATTACTAAAATCATTTTGAAATTCCGTAACCGATTTAGCGTGGCTGGAAAGGTTCATTTTTTTTGAATTAATTTTCTTTAATTAGAATTCTCCTTACAGTATTATGTGCCAAAAGCAAATCACTTTTCTTTTCTACAGGTTAATTCATGGAACTATATTACGGGCAGACATCCGGTGACAATACGATAACTCTTGATGAAGATGAATCCAATCACCTCATTAAAGTAAACCGAAAGAATACAGGCGAATCTGTTCTAGTCACTGACGGAGAAGGAAACCTTTTTACCACACAATTAATTGAGAAAACGAAACGAAACTGTATTCTTGAAATAAAAAGTGTTGAGAAAACTCAGCCAAGAAATCAAAAATTGCACATAGCAATTGCTCCTACTAAAAACATTGACAGAATGGAATGGTTTCTTGAAAAGGCCACTGAATGCGGCATCGATGAAATAACTTTTTTAGTTTGCAGGCATTCGGAACGCAGAGAATTAAAAGAGGACAGACTCAAGCGTGTGTTAGTTGCAGCGATGAAACAGTCTTTGAAAACATTTCTTCCCAAGTTAAATCCAATAACAGACTTTAAGGACTTTGTTAACAAAGAAAGCGATAGCGTAAAATTAATTTTTACAATGATGGCTTCTGATGAGAAAAACCTAAATGTCAATTATCAAAAAGGCAAATCGCTGACTGCACTGATCGGTCCGGAAGGAGACTTTCATGAAAGCGAATTGGAAATGGCGCAGAAAAATGGATATGTCTTTACTTCATTAGGAAATTCTCGTTTAAGAACGGAAACGGCAGGCATCAATGTATGCATGCTTTTTAATTTTATTAATTCATTCTGAAAAGAATAGAAAAACGTACTTTTGGGTATGAAAAAAATATTTCTGATTTTCTTCCTTTCCTGGAAATCGATTTTTGCCGGTGACCCTTCTTTTAAGATTGCTTTGTTAAAATATAACGGTGGCGGTGACTGGTATGCAAATCTGGAAACATCTTTGCCCAATCTTATTAAATTCAGCAATGAAAATCTTGGAACAAATATCAATCCTGAACAAGGAATTGTAGAAGCTGGAAGTCCTGAAATATTCAATTATCCATTTATTCATATGACCGGACATGGCAACTGGGTTCTTTCGAATACGGAAGCTGACAACCTTAGAAAGTATTTAGTCAGCGGAGGATTTCTGCACATCGACGATAACTACGGCCTCAATCCCTATGTAAGACCGCAAATGAAAAAAGTATTTCCTGAACTGGATTTTATTGAATTACCCTTTTCGCACCCAATCTATCATCAGAAATATAATTTTCCGGATGGATTACCCAAAATTCACGAACACGATGAAAAGCCTCCACAAGGATTTGGATTAATATTCGAAGGCCGCCTGGTGTGTTTTTACAGCTTTGAATGCGATCTGGGAGATGGCTGGGAAGATTATGAAATACATAAGGACTCTCCGGAAAATCATCTGAAAGCGCTGAAAATGGGGGCTAACCTTATTCAGTATGTGTTTGATGAAGAGGGGTTGAAAGAATAGTTTAATAATGTATTATTAATCACAACTTTAAAAAATCAACCTAACAAATGAAGCTATTCACGAACAATAAGACATACAGTCAATTTCAGTTCGACAAGGAAGCGGACTTTGAGAAAGAAGTCGTTTTTAACTCAAAACAGTTTTTCGGAACAAATTCGATTTACATTGACGCAAAACGAAAAATTGAAACCAAGAGTTTGGGTAATTCTATTCCAGACGGTTTCCTTTTCGACCTTTCTGACAAGGACAACCCAGAATTTTACATTGTTGAAGTAGAATTAGCCAAACACGATTTTTACAATCACATTTTCCCTCAAATCACAAAGTTTTTTGGTTTCTACAAAAATCCAAAAAGTCAAAATGAACTTGTCGAAAAAATATTTTCATTTATAACAAACGACACTGAAATAAAAAAAGATTTCAAAAAATATTTGGGAGAAAAGGAAATTTACAAATTTATTAAGGACACAATTGAACGCAGCCAAAACATTCTGCTTGTTATAGATGGAGACAAAAAGGAACTTCCTGAAATAATGGAAACATACACCGACACTTGGGGTAAAATAGTTAAACTCATTTTAATCAAAAAGTTTTTTAACAACGCAGACAGCATTTTTACGATGCATCCTGACTTTGAAAACATTGAGTTTGCTGACTTAGAAGACGAAATATTGGTTGACGAACCGGACGAAGTAGAGTATAATGAAGATTATCATTTTGAAGGAGTATCTGATACGGTAAGGCGAATCTTCAATGAAATAAAAACGGACTTACTGAAAACATATCCCGATTTAATTTTTAATCCACAGAAATATTACATTTCAATTCGTAAAGACAGAAATATTGCCTACTTCACGACAAGACGTAAAAAAATACGACTTGTTGTAATGCAATCAGACGAAGAAACTAAGAATGAGATAAAAAATTATCCAGTAAAAACACTGACAGCGGGAGTTCAAAAATTTTGGAACGGATCAAGTTGTGCAATAATGATTGATAACGCCGACAACCTAGAGGAGATTAAAAATCTTTTAAAAAAATTAATAGCAAAAAACTGACAATAACTTATTTCCATAGAAGAGTATACTGCTAAAATCGGTATTACAAAACACCTTTTTCTTATAATTAATAATATTTGTGCATTCGTGGCAATTTTATTTCTTCTAAATAAAAAAGCCCCCTTCTCATTCCTGAAAAGGGGGCTAATATTTTATTGGAGATATTTATTGAACGAGTGCCTTGAATGAAGCATCGTTAAACCATTTAAGGAATTCACGATCTTCAGCAGCCATTGCTTTCATTGCAGAGTCTTTCTGAATTGAACTTGTAAGATTGCTCAATACTCCTGAAGCGTCGCCTTTACGGGCAGATATAACAGCTTTAAGATATAAACCTTTAGCAGAATCTTTATCAGGAGAAGCGTCAAGAGTTGTCATGGCGCCTTCTTTATCGCCTGAAAGAAGTTTTGCCAATGAAGCATTGTATGTATTTGCCATACCATAGTGACTTACTGCAGGAGAGTAATCACCGTTTCTAATATCAAGAATACCCATGTTCTCACTAACTTCAGAACCTGCTCCTGATGCTTCAGCATAACTTAAAGTAGCATTTTTACGATCACCTTTACGGCTGTATGCAGCACCTATATTATTTTTAACTACAGGATTTGATTTTATTTGATCCGCTTTGTTGAATTCTGCCATAGCACCATCAACATCACCATTCATAAACATAATGTAACCAACGTTATTAGAAGTACGCCAGTCTTGAGGATAGATTCTTTCAGCAGTCTGATAGATGGAAAGTTTCTCACTCATTTGATTGGTTAATGTTGCAGCATAAAGAATTTCTTCAACATTTAAAGAATCAGGGTTAGATTTTGCAAGAGCAGAAATTTGCTCATCAGAACGGCCAACTTTATCGGCGTTAATGGTAATTTCAGAACGACGAAGTTTAGGCATTATTCCATTGGCAATTTCAGTATACGCTTTACCCATTTTCTTAATTTCCATTTCACGGGCATCAACATCTGTATTAGAAGCTACTATACGAAGGATCATATCTTTCTGTGCCATGTCAGACTGAGACATTAATGATTGAAAACCATTCCAGTCTTCGTTTGTAGCGCTGCGCGCAAACATGGAACTGTCAGGGCTGATAGAGACTTTTGTTTTAGTCATTTTACTCATCATTGCTGATAATTTTGTAGCTAAATATTTAGCAGAAGATTTAGAACGATTTTCAGCAAGAGAAGCATTTAAATTTTCTTTACCATCCGGTGAAGCATTTCCCATTATGCTGAATCCTTTAATACTGTATGGAGCTGCAGAAAGAGTAGAAAGTGCACTGTCTAATTTAGAAAACTCTGCTTTATTAGAAATGTCGCATTGCTTAACCTTAAAATTAGGGTTAACATTTGACGTATTTACTAAATAGAAAATAGTACCCTGAAAGTTAGCAGGAGTAATACGTTGAAAATTATCTTTACCTACAATTACTTTTTCATCGGAAGCAACTAAAAGTGGAGTAACAATGGTACCATCGGCAATTTTTACAGAGCCAAGATCCTTTGTTGTTTTGCCTTTTGTTCCAACAGATTTTGCCATAACATCAGCGGCTTTCATATCCGGTGTGTATGCAATTTTATCAGCGTATGTAAAACTACCGCCGGCTTTCATATTAATTTTATTACCGGTTGTTGGAGATTTCTCGCCAACATTTGTGATGGTTTTAAAATTATGCTCTGCTGTAGAGGATTTAATCATTGGAGTAACAGCAACATCCACCTTTTTAGCAAAATACTTTGGCGGATAGGTTCCTTTAACAGCAATTGCCACTGAATCTCCGTGGAGTTCAAGTGGATTAGGAGTTACTTCGTGTTTAACCTGGGGATAATTTTTTGCCATTTTCCCTAAGCCGTTACATCCGGCTATAAATGCGGTTATTAATAAATACGATAAAATCTTAAGCTTATTCATGGGAGTAGAGTATAAATCGTGTTTGGTTTGGTTCTTCAAAATTTAAGAGCGCAATATTGCAATATTTTTATGTACTTTGAAAGGATTTTAATTATTTTTTGATGCCCTTTTCCGTTCGTTTTCGTCCAAAATTATTTTTCGCATACGGATTGCTTTAGGAGTAACTTCCAAATATTCGTCTTTCTCAATATATTCCATGCATTCTTCAAGGGAAAAATTAATCTTTGGCGTAATTCTAACGTTTTCATCACTTCCTGATGCTCGCATATTTGTTAACTGTTTGGCACGGGTAACGTTAATAACCATGTCACCCGGACGAATGCTTTCACCGATTATTTGTCCGGTATAAATCTCTTCAGCAGGTTCGATAAAAAATCTTCCTCTATCTTGCAATTTATCAATGGAATACGCAGTTGATTTCCCTTTATCCATAGAAAGTAAAACTCCGTTTATTCTTCCGGGTAAATCACCTTTCCAGGGCTCATATGCTTTAAATCTGTGTGCAATTATTGCTTTTCCCTGCGTGGCTGTCAACATACTGTTTCTTAAACCAATAATTCCACGGGCCGGAATACTGAACTCTAAATGAAGAACGTCGCCTTTTGGTTCCATAATTTGCAGCTCACCTTTTCTTTGAGTTACCTGATCGATTACAGTACCGGAAAATTCTTCAGGAACATTTACCGTTAGCATTTCAATTGGTTCGTGCCTTTGTCCATCAATTACTTTTGTAATAACCTGTGGCTGGCCTACCTGCAATTCATAACCTTCGCGACGCATGGTTTCAATCAAAATTGACAAATGCAGAATTCCTCTTCCATATACATTATAAGTATCTGGCGATCCTGATTCCTCCACGCGCAATGCAAGATTCTTTTCTATCTCTTTATATAAGCGGTCACGAAGATGTCTTGATGTTACAAATTTTCCATCGCGTCCGTAAAATGGTGAGTTGTTAATTGTAAAAAGCATACTCATGGTAGGCTCGTCGACGGCAATAGTAGGAAGTGCTTCCGGTGATTCGAAATCAGCTACAGTATCACCAATATCGAAATTCTCCAAACCAACGATGGCACAAATATCTCCGGCATCAACAAACTGCTGCTTACTTCGGCCAAGTCCTTCAAAGCTGTGAATTTCCTTTACGCGGGATTTTAATATCGTACCATCACGTTTCATTAAGGATACAGGCATGCTCTCACGCATAGTTCCTCTGAATACACGACCAATGGCAATTCGTCCCACAAAACTTGAATAATCAAGTGATGTGATTAGCATTTGCGGTGAGCCTGTACGAATAGGTGCTTGAGGAATGTAACTGATAATAGAATCGAGTAATGGTGTAATATCTTCTGTTGGGCTTCTCCAGTCTGTACTCATCCATCCTTGTTTGGAAGAACCGTAAAGCGTTGGAAAACTTAATTGCTCTTCCGTAGCACCAAGATTAAAGAAAAGATCAAAAATCTGCTCGTGTACTTCGTCGGGACGACAATTTTCTTTATCTACTTTATTGATGACAAGAATGGGTCTTAATCCAAGTGCCAATGCTTTTTGCAAAACGAAACGAGTTTGAGGCATGGCGCCTTCAAAAGCATCAACAAGCAATAAAACTCCATCAGCCATAGTCAATACTCTTTCAACTTCACCACCGAAGTCGGCGTGACCGGGAGTATCTATGATATTAATTTTGACATCTTTATAACGAATAGATACGTTTTTAGCGACAATAGTAATACCTCTTTCGCGTTCCAATTCGTTATTATCAAGAATTAACTCCTCCGTGTGTTGATTATCACGAAAAAGTTTGGCTTGATGGAGCATTTTGTCTACCAGCGTCGTTTTTCCGTGATCTACGTGGGCAATAATGGCAATATTCCTGATTTGCATGAATGTTTTCCTTTTTTAGGCGGGTCGCGAAGGTACGTTTTATAAACGGTAATTAAAAAGAACCAGAGTATTAGACTTTATAAAAATGTTGAGCAAAACATTAAAAATCAATCATATTCATAATGGCTACAAAATTAGTAATGTAAAAACATAAAATCTATCAATATCAGAATGCAATGGTTATTAATTGAATAGCTTAAATTCTATTTTTTAATATGCCTTTTCTCAAGCATTAATCGTTTGGTTTTTTATACTATTCGTTTACCTTTGCAACCCTTTAAAAAATTAAAAAAACAAGATTAATAATTGAAAATATGGAAACTATTTTATTCCTAATACCGGGTATTGCTATTCTTGCTCTTATATATACCATGTTTCTTACTGCACGAATTTCTCGTGAAGATGCAGGTACAGACAGAATGAAACAAATAGCAGGTTATATTTCTACCGGCGCTATGTCATTTCTAAAAGCTGAATATAAACTCCTGGCAATATTCGTTGTTATTGTTGGAATCTTTTTAGCGGTTACAACCGATCCTGTTCATTCATCTAAAATAATCGTTCTCGCTTTTGTTGTTGGTGCTTTCTTATCGGCACTTGCCGGATATTTAGGAATGCGTGTAGCTACGAAAGCAAATGTTAGAACAACCAATGCAGCCAGAACAAGTTTAGCAAAAGCACTGAGTATTTCTTTTTCCGGCGGTTCCGTTATGGGAATTAGTGTGGCAGCTCTGGGAATTCTTGGATTAAGTCTACTCTTCATTTTATTCATGAAAATGTTCAATGCTGATCACCAGCTTGGAGCTCCTCTTACCAGAGTGCTTGAAATACTTACAGGTTTTTCATTAGGTGCTGAAAGTATTGCATTATTCGCTCGTGTCGGTGGCGGTATATTTACAAAAGCTGCTGACGTAGGCGCTGATCTTGTTGGAAAAGTTGAAGCAGGTATTCCTGAAGATGATCCGCGTAATCCTGCTGTTATTGCTGACAACGTTGGTGATAATGTTGGTGATGTTGCCGGAATGGGCGCCGATCTTTTTGGATCGTATGTCAGTACTATTCTTGCTACTATGGTATTGGGAGCATCTGTTTCTATGAAAACCAATTTCCCTGACGAATATTATGGAATGTCTGCCGTTCTGCTTCCGCTAGTTATTGCAATTGTCGGTTTAGTATTTTCAATTGTTGGAACATGGTTTGTAAGAATAAAAGAAAACGGTAATCCACAAGCTGCTCTGAACCGCGGAAACTGGGGTGCAATCATATTTACTGCCATCGTTTCATTTTTCGTAATTCAAAAAATGCTTCCTGCTGAATTTGAAATTAAAGGTGTTACGTTTACGAATATCGCTGTATTTTATACTGTAGTTATTGGTCTTGTTGTAGGTGCTCTCATGAGTATTATCACAGAATATTATTGCTCTATTGGTAAAAACCCGGTAAATACAATTGCACGTCAGTCTATTTCCGGTGCTGCTACAAATATAATCAGCGGACTTAGTGTTGGTATGATTAGTACTGCTCTTCCTATACTTGTTCTTGCCGGTGGAATTATCAGTTCATTCGCTGTTGCAGGAATTTATGGTGTGGCAATTGCCGCTTCAGGAATGATGGCTACTACAGGTATACAGCTTGCTATTGATGCTTTCGGACCGATCGCCGACAATGCAGGTGGTATTGCAGAAATGAGTCACCTTCCAAAAGAAGTTCGTGAAAAGACAGATATTCTTGATACCGTTGGAAATACTACTGCAGCTATTGGAAAAGGTTTCGCTATTGCTTCTGCTGCTCTAACTTCCCTTGCTCTTTTCGCTGCCTTCAAAGAAATTACCGGACTTGAAGTAATTGATATTTCGAATGCAAAAGTTCTTGCCGGATTATTCATCGGTGGAATGATTCCTTTCTTGTTTTCTGCTCTTGCTATGCGCGCTGTCGGACAAGCAGCTAATTCAATGGTAGTGGAAGTTCGTCGTCAGTTCCGTGAGATAAAAGGATTGCTCGAAGGAAAAGAAGGAGTAGAACCTGATTATGATAAATGTATTCAAATATCCACTTCAGCTGCTTTGCGTTTGATGTTGCTTCCGGGAATTCTTGCCATTTCCACTCCCGTTATTATTGGTTTTGGTTTTGGTGACGATGGTGCTCAGGTGCTTGCTTCTGTTATGGCCGGTGTTGCCGTTACAGGAGTACTGATGGCAATTTTCCAGAGCAATGCCGGCGGTGCCTGGGACAATGCTAAAAAGAGTTTTGAAAAAGGTGTTGAAATAAACGGACAAATGTATTACAAAGGTAGCGATCCGCACAAAGCTGCTGTTACGGGTGATACTGTTGGTGATCCGTTTAAAGATACTTCGGGACCTTCCATGAATATCCTTATAAAACTTACTGCTATTGTTTCTTTGGTTATTGCTCCGTTGTTGCATAAACCGACGCCTGCAGCTCCGGCTGTAACTCCGGCCACTGAGATTGTAGCCCCTTTAATGGGAAAATAATTTTCATTGCTTAATAATCTTTTTAGTTCCTGCATTAAATCCATCTATGGACAAGGCAATGGTGTACTCTCCTTTTGGCAAACCGGAGAGCGTTACAAAAGAGTTATTTAACCCTATAGAAAGCTTAATTTGTTTTAGTTGCCTTCCGAGAAAATCAAATAATAAGAGAGATGCACTTTCTGTTGTCGGCGGTATTATTGTAGATACTGTAACATTCTCACAAGTAGGATTAGGGTAAGGGTCACCCAAAGAAGAAAACCTTAAATCAGGATGAGGCAAGTTAATTACAGATGTAAATAAACCCAAGCTGTCTGTTTTCAATACCCAAAGACTTGTTGTCTGTCCTAAATGTGGATCGTAATTACAACAGGTAGTTTCACCGGTTAAAATGAAACCGCCATCAGAAGTAAAGTTACCATCCATACAAATTATATAAGCTGAAGGAGAACCGCTAAATGTTCTTGACCAAAGTACGCTCCCACTTGAATCGCAAATGATTAGTATGGCTTGCCTGTTAAAGGACATCGTATCGCTATACCAGCCGGACATCATGAAATTTCCATTGGGTAATAATTTGATTCTACGCAAATGATCAAAGGAATATCCATAATCCTTTGTCCAGATTTCATTTCCATTAATATCTATTTCTGTAGCATGTTCCAGCCAGACCTTTGTACCGGAGCCGGGTAATTGAGAAACACTTCCCCATACATAAACATAATTTTCGTTTTGGGTTTGAATAATATCATCGGCAATATGCATATCACCAGAATAAGGTAAAATTTGATACCATATAACTTCTCCTAAAGAATCTGTATTTATTACTATTGGCGATAGATCACTATTCATTATATTATTATAAACGGATCCCACAACAATAAAACCATTATTTACTGTTTCCGTTCCACCTTCAATAAACCCATAAAGTTGTGACATTAGAGCCTTGTGAAAGACCAAATTTCCTGAAGAATCAAATACTGTAAGCTGAAACTGCTCTAAACCTCCATGATATTTCTGAATTCCGGGAAAAAAAAAGCCTCCGCTTTTAGTTTTCTTTCCATAACTAAAATTCAAACTAAATGATGTATCGGGAATTGAGAATCTTTTTGTCCAAATCGTATCAAGATCAGGTGTAAGTTTTAATAACCAGATGTCATAATCATAAAAATTGTCTGCTCCATAGCTTTGAGTTTCACCGCCAACAAGGATATTACCATCGTCTGTTACAAAGCCCGTCCTGAAGACATCATCAGAATTACCGCCGTATAAATGGGAATACATTGTATCTCCATTCCCCAGTTGAAATGTTTTCAATGTATCCCCATTGTAATCCAATTTTACCACAAGACCCTGCCAATATGAATGACTTGGCTGCCAATTAGTATCATAACTAAGCGAATCATTTAATCCAATTATGAAATACCCAACTCCGGGCAACTCTATAGCCTGAAAACCATAAGTCCAGGTACTGAACGTATAATATCGATCAAACGCTTGTTGACTGAGTGCAGGTTGAGAAAAAATTAATAAAATAGAAAGAAAGTATTTCATTTTTACTTTATACATTCTATAACAAGTTTTTGAAACTGAGACGATGAAAAAAAATTCGAAAAATTCATTTTAAAAAAATTAATACCCAAAAGGATATCAAATATAACATTTATTCGTAAATAAAAAATTAAATATAATTATTTATCAATTGACTAATAAAGTGTGTCATTCCCATTATAGCATTTTGACGAGTTATTTCAGACTATTCTATATAATAAACAAGTTCGAATTTGAATCAGATTAGGTGATATTCCCATTTATACTATTAAGTTATTTTCTGTGATTAATGTCAACCTGATTATTTCCTAATCCTCTCCATCGTAATAAATGAATAATCGTATTCATTTTTCTCATCGGCTTTATAGTCGTGTATGTCTACAATCTTCCACTCGAGTAAATCCAGCTTTGGAAAAAAAGCGTCGCCATCGATTTTAGCATGAACACGTGTGAGGTAAACTTTATTTACCCAGGGCAATGCTTTTTTAAAAATTTCAGCTCCGCCAAAAATAAATATTTCATTATCGCCTCCGGAAATAGTAAGTGCTTCCTCTAAAGAATTTACAACAGTTGCTCCCGGAGCTGAATAATCTTTCTGTTTTGTTATAACGACATTCGTCCTACCGGGAAGCGGCTTGCCCAGACTCTCCCACGTTTTTCTTCCCATGAGAATGTGATGTCCCATGGTAAGCGCTTTCAGCCTTTTCAGGTCGGCAGATAATTTCCAGGGAAGTCCATTATCTTTTCCAATAACATTGTTTTCAGAAATGGCAACGATGATTGAACGCATAAATAATTATATGGCTACAGCGCCTTTAATGTGTGGATGTGGATCGTAATTTTCAATTTTCATGTCTTCGAAACGAAAACTGAAAATGTCTTTAATTTCAGGATTGAGAGAAAGTGTAGGAAGCGGACGTGGTTGTCGTGTCAACTGAAGATTTACCTGTTCAAAATGATTGCTGTAAATGTGAGCATCACCAAGGGTATGAACAAAGGTGCCGGGCTTAAGTCCGCAAACCTGCGCTACCATCATGGTAAAAGCAGCATAACTGGCAATGTTAAAGGGCACACCCAGAAAAATATCGGCACTGCGTTGGTAAAGTTGACACGATAATTTTCCATCCGCAACATAAAATTGAAAAAAAGCATGACAAGGCGGAAGTTTCATCTTGTCGATTTCTCCAACATTCCAGGCGCTTACTATTAATCGACGCGAATCAGGATTCTTCATTATCTGATCAATTACATTTGACAATTGATCAATCGTGCGGCCATCGGGAGTTTTCCAGGCGCGCCATTGCGAACCATAGACGGGACCAAGTTCGCCGTTTTCATCGGCCCATTCATCCCAAATAGAAACACCATTTTCTTTTAAAAATTTTGTATTCGTTTCACCGCGAATAAACCAGAGTAATTCAATAAAGATTGATTTCGTATGTAGTTTCTTTGTTGTAAGCAACGGAAAACCTTTTTGTAAATCAAAATGCATCTGGTAACCAAATACACTTTTTGTTCCTGTTCCCGTACGGTCGCTTTTCTCAACTCCGTTTTGCATTACATGGCTGAGAAGATCGAGGTATTGTTTCATGAATATATTATATCAATTGGGTAAATGTAAAATAAAATTTCAGCGTTTAATGTAAAGATAGTGGCAAAATAGCTGACAATAGGCGGTTTTTTATCGACATTTTAAATTTTAGAATTATTGGACTTTTCACCTATCTTTCGAACCAAATTTATAAACACCTTTCCTATGAGCATTAAATTTCGTCTAATCATAATGAATTTCCTGCAGTTTTTTGTGTGGGGCTCCTGGTTAATTTCTATTGGCGGTTATTTAGGGGGCACCCTGCATTTCTCCGGTGCACAGATTGGTGCTGTTTTTTCTACTTTGGGAATTGCTTCCTTATTCATGCCTGCCATAATGGGCATCATTGCCGATAAATGGCTGAATGCAGAAAGGGTTTTGGGCTTATGTCATCTCATTGGAGCAGGACTTTTATTTTGGTCGTCCACTATACAGGATCCCAATCTTTTTTTCTGGGCTATGCTTTTGAACTCCATGTTCTACATGCCTACAATAGCGTTGAACAATACAGTATCCTACATTGTTCTTGAAAATAAAAAATTCAATATAGTAAAAGACTTCCCTCCCATTCGCGTATGGGGAACGATAGGCTTTATTGCTGCTATGTGGACAGTAGATCTTTTCGGTTGGAAGTCGAATAATATGCAGCTAATTTTTAGCGGATGTTCTGCCATTGTATTGGGACTTTATTCATTTACCATTCCGCAATGCAAACCGCTACATTCAAAAGAAAGTAATTCACTTGCCTCTTCCCTTGGACTCGATGCTTTTGTTTTATTAAAGCAGAAAAAGATGCTCATCTTTTTCTTATTCGCCATGGGTTTAGGTGCAGCTTTACAAATTACAAATGCTTTCGGCGGATCATTTCTTGAAAGTTTTCAAACCACTCACCCGGATTCATTTGGCGTAAAACATCCCATACTTCTATTGTCCATCTCTCAAATGTCAGAAACACTTTTCATTCTGACCATACCCTTTTTCATGTTACGGTTAGGAATTAAAAAAGTAATGCTCATTAGTATTTTCGCCTGGGTTTTCCGTTTTGGACTGTTTGCCATTGGTGATCCGGGATCAGGGCTTCCTCTATTAGTATTATCCATGATCATTTATGGAATGGCTTTCGACTTCTTCAATATTTCAGGATCACTATTTGTAGAAAAAGAATCTCCTACAAGCATGCGTGCAAGCGCTCAGGGATTATTTATGTTTATGACAAATGGTTTGGGAGCTATGATTGGGGGGTACTGCAGTGGATTGGTTGTAGATGCTTTTACTATCGACGGTATTTCAAACTGGCATAAAATATGGTTTACATTCGCTGCTTATGCATTAGTCCTTGGATTGATATTCCCTTTTGCATTTAAGTATGATCATAAGCCGGATAAAGAATGAGTTAGTTAGTTAGTTAGTTAGTTAGTTAATTAGTTAGTTAGTTAGTTAATTTAATTGAGTATCTCGTGCACGTATAATTTTATGTTTTGAAAAATTCCTCTTTGTTGTAATTTCCTGAATTCGTTACAGGAATGATTTAAAATTAGGTTAAAAACAACTTTAGAGAATAATGTAGGATACGGTTTTAGTTTAAACTACCTTTAGTATGAATAGTTAAAAACTTTTACCATGAAAAAAATAATTTTACCTTCTTTAAAACCTCCTTTGAATGAAAATTCCAAAAATATTGAGCTGTCTGGTTTTCAACAGGGAGTTTATATAATACAATTACTTGATGGAAAAGCGATATTAAAATCATTATCACTCGTAAAGCTCAATTAAATGAAACAGCGCTTTATAAAAAAGCAAATGCAAAGTATACTTTGCATTTGCCTGTTTTCGTTTAATGGTTTTGCTCAGCAAAATTTCGACACACTGGTTGATTATAATTATGCTGCTGAATTCCCTTATAGTATTTATCAGGTTGCCGACAGTGGTTATATATTTACAACAGCAGGAAATAATTTAATTGAATTTAATAAATTGAATAAAGATGGCTCATTATTATTTCAAAGACTATTTGGAATTCCTATTAGTAGACTCTATAGTGGCCTTTCGAATTCTTTAAAGAAAACGTTTGATGGTGGTTATGCATTTGGAGGAGGAGTGCGATACTCATCTTCAAGTGTTAATACGGATGATGGTATGCTTGTAAAATATAATTCAAACGGCGATACAGAATTTGTTAAAGTA
>JANOVM010000007.1:0-3372 GCA_031417395.1 Bacteroidota bacterium
TTGCATACGCGTTACGCACCCGTGCGCCACTCGCCACCAGGTATTGCTACCCGTGCTGCCGTTCGACTTGCATGTATTAGGCCTGCCGCTAGCGTTAATCCTGAGCCAGGATCAAACTCTCCATAGTAAAGTTGATTCTTAAAACTCTGTCAGGATTTGTTACTCAAAATTATGTCAATAAAAATTGACGGTATTTAGGGCTTGTTATTTCCTATTCAATTCCTCAAAGAACGTTTACTCTATTTCTAACAACTCCGTTGAGTTGTGTAGTATGTTATTTTTTTAAAGGGCTGCAAAGATATTAAACGTTTCTCCCTTTCCAAATTCTTTTTAAAGATTTTATTAATGTTTTCTTAATCATCAGGAAATCAAAAGGAAAACAATTATTTCGACCTGCTTACCTTTTTCCTTCTACTCTTTCAATTAATATATAATAAGAACACTCTGAATTTGGGGATGCAAAGATAGTATAAAATTGGAATAGAAAAATCTAAAAATGAAAAAATTTCAACAAAGCTTGGTATTTTTGAATTTTAGTTGCAATACACTGATTTATAGTGATTTATATGTCTATAAAAATCAAATTAAAATGCATTTTTAACCCTTTTTTTTATGTCATGGAGTTGCTGTCGAAATTGGCAACGTCTTTCCGTTAAAATAAAGGTAACCTTCCATACCAAATCTTGCTACCCAAGCCCCCATTTCATCGGCCTTTGCCGAAGCTTTCAATCCCGGAAAAGCAGCAGAAAACATCTCTGTTTCAACAGACCCCAAAGCAATACAGTTAACACGTATTCCTTCTTCTTTCAACTCTTCACTCAAACATTCTGTCATGGTTATCAAGGCTCCTTTACTTGAACTATAGGCTGACAAGCCCCTAAACTTAAGGCTTCCCTGTATTCCTCCCATCGATGAAATATTCACTATGTGCGCATGTATATTCTTTCCGGACGATAATGATCCCCTTCTTAGCAAGGGCAATAACTTCTGCGTTACCTGAAAAACACCGAATACATTTACGGCATATGTCCGCTGCCAATCGTGTAAGGTCAATGCTTCAAAGGGCTTATTAATCAGGTAGCCTGCATTGTTAATTAATACATCTATACCCGGTGAGCTTTCTGTTATCTCCTTCGCTGCTTTTGATACCATTCCCTCATCTGTTATATCACACAATATTGGTATGATGTTTTTCGTTCCCGACTCATCGGTTAATTTCTTTAATCCGCCGGCATCCCTGCTTAATGCATAGATCGTATTATTCTTATCTTTTGATAGCTGCAAAGCAGACTGATACCCAACCCCCCTGCTCGCTCCTGTTATTACAATATTCATATGGCAATGATTTAATGGTAAAGTAAATTACAAATTTAACATGATAATTAAATGTCCTTATTTTTTTACTTTTACAAAAACATTTATGAGAATTACTACAAAACTTCTTTTCGCCTTTTTATTGCTTTCCCTGTCTGCCTTCAGCCAGCCTCCGCTCGAAGATAGAAAATCCGATGGCAGTGGAAATAAATTCAGTGATCGAATATTCTTTGGAGGTAATTTCGGCCTGCAATTCGGAACAAATACGCTTATTGAAATTGCTCCCTCTATTGGTTATAAAATTACTAATCGTTTTGCCGCAGGTATTAATTTGAAATACATTTATTACCATTTTAGAGACGCTTATAATTATTACCCAAATTCTAACATTTATGGCGGCGGCCCCTTTACCCGATTCTTTGTAACCGATGGTTTATTTCTCCATGGAGAAGCCGAAGTTCTAAATCTGGATATTCCTGATTCCTACACCGGGAAATATTCCAGGCAAAATATTACCAGCGTGTTTCTCGGGGGAGGTTACAGACAAATGATTGGCGATAGAAGTTCGCTGGATATTCTTCTATTATACAATGTCAATGAAAACAGAAATTCTCCCTATGAAAATCCTGTGATAAGAATAGGGTTTGGATTTGGACTATGACCTTTTTTAGCTGAGTGTTTCTGCTTACTTTGGCTTCCCTAGTTTCTATCATCCTTTATGTAGGGTATTGCTTTATAAATTTCCAGATCCACCTTTCTCATGATTTTATTATAAAAGTCCTGCTTAGGTAAATAATAAATTGTGTACCCTTTAGCATAATAATAGACAGCTTTATCCTCTTGTAAATAATCAACCAATACAGCGTTTTGCTTTACCGTATCTCCGCCTTGAACAAAAAGCTGATTGTACCACTTACCGGAAACTATAACTGACTTTGTTGTAATTGTATCGAATGATGCAAGCAATTCATCCACGAAATCAATGCCGTTTTTGCGACGTGTCTCATAGGATATTACAGGTCCTTTTAAAACATCAAAATATAGTTTCTCTCCTGATACCGAAAATGAAAATGAAGCTCCGGATGGTGTTACTGCATCAAATCTGTCACGCGGTGAAATGGTACAAATCCAGGCAGATATTATTAGCATTCCACAAAAGAAAATAAAAGCACGGTTATACAAATATTTTCCAAAAAGCATGATGACAAAAGGTATTATCGGTATTAAGTACCCACTTTCCATTGGAAGTTTTAAAAAAGCAATGATATAAAGGTCAATAGCAACAAGCCAGGCGATTACAAATTTTTCATTTACTGCCCGGGGAAAAAGAAATTTCTTCTGTGTAATCCTTTCAGGAAGAAAAAGCAATGCTGTGGAAATAAGCAATCCCAGAAATCCTACTACTCCCCAAACCTCAATAGAAAATTTATACAACACTTTGGCAATAGACGGATACGGAACATCGTAAAAGGTAAAAAAACCGGGACCATACGTTGCAATGACAGGAACAAAAAAGAAAAGTCCGGTAATAAGCGCGGGACCTATTAATCGCATTATTCTTTTTATGCTTTCTTTCATTTCTTCATTATCAATCAGCAAGATTGAAAAGGGTATGAGCATGGCCCCTGAGGTTATCCTTGCACCAATGGCCAGTCCAACCAATATACCGGAAAGTATCAGTTTGTCTCTGAATAAGGCGTACATAGCTGCCATAATAAAACCTAAAGCTATGACATAGTCGATAGTGGTTGTGCTTTGTATGTAAAATACAGGCACCATGGAAAATGTAATCGAGGCTAAAAAAATCTGCTTGAACCTTAATACTCGTAACGTGAGGGCAAAAAACAAAACGGCTATACAACTGAAAACGGCTGTTAGTCCATTTAATCCTATAGGACCTGCTTTCACAAAAATGGAACTTAAATATTCATGTATAGGATAACCGGGTAATCGTGAAGCTTCGTAAATCCCGGAGTTGTGAATATTATTTGCTGTTATTGCAACGGACCAGGAGTCGCCGTCAATTCCATACCCGTGACTCAGGAATGGAACTCTCGT
>JANOVM010000008.1:0-14345 GCA_031417395.1 Bacteroidota bacterium
CGTTGGTATCGTCGTTAGTATAAACACAACCTGTTGCAGGATCACAAGAATCGTCTGTACAAACATTGTTGTCGTTACAAACTGTAGGTCCGCCCGGTGTACCTACTCCTGCTACGCAAGCATCGCCTGTAGTACAAGCATTGCCATCGTCGTAAGCGTTGGTATCGTCGTTAGTATAAACACAACCTGATGTCGGATTACAGGAATCGTCTGTACAAACATTGTTGTCGTTACAAACCGTTGGTCCGCCAGGTGTACCTACTCCGTTTACACAAGCATCACCTGTGGTGCAGGCATTACTATCGTCGTAAGCGTTGGTATCATCATTTGTATAAACACAACCTGATGTTGGATCGCAAGAATCGTCTGTACAAACATTGTTATCGTTACAAACTACAGGTGAACCTGAAGTTGGTACTCCGCCTATACATGCATCGCCTGTTGTGCAGGCATTACCGTCATCATAAGAGTTGGTATCGTCATTCGTATAAACGCAACCTGTTGCAGGGTCACATGAATCATCTGTACAAACATTGTTGTCGTTACAAACCGTTGGTCCGCCCGGTGTGCCTACGCCTGCAACACAAGCATCGCCTGTTGTACAGGCATTGCCATCGTCGTAAACGTTGGTATCATCGTTAGTATAAACACAACCTGATGTCGGATTACATGAATCGTCTGTACAAACATTGTTGTCGTTGCAAACAACCGGTGAACCTGAAGTTGCTATACCACCTACGCAAGCATCGCCTGAAGTACAGGCATTGCCATCGTCGTAAGCGTTGGTATCGTCGTTAGTATAAACACAACCTGTTGCAGGATCGCATGAATCGTCTGTACAAACATTGTTGTCGTTACAAACTGTCGGTCCGCCCGGTGTACCTACGCCTGCTATACAAGCATCGCCTGTTGTGCAGGCATTGCCATCATCATAAGCGTTAGTATCGTCATTTGTATACACACATCCTGATGTCGGATTACAAGAATCGTCGGTACAAACATTGTTATCGTTACAAACTACAGGTGAACCTGAAGTTGCTACTCCGCCTAAACATGCATCGCCTGATGTACAAGCATTACCATCGTCGTAAACGTTAGTATCGTCGTTAGTATAAATACAACCCGTTGCAGGATCACAAGAATCGTCTGTACAAACATTGTTGTCATTACAAACTGTTGGTCCGCCCGGTGTACCTACACCGTTTATACATGCATCACCTGTAGTACAAGCATTGCCATCATCATAAATGCCGGTGTTTGTCAAAGGAATATGAAATACTCCCCCACCTAATCCGGTAGCACTAAGTTGTGCTCTGATTTCTCCGGCAGGGAAAACCGCATTATGAACATTAATATATGTCAGACCTGATAATAAATGCGTCGCCTGAGTAGGTGTTAAAGTAATAGAACCGGAAACGCTTCCTGCAGTAACTCCGGTAGGGAAACCAATTACGCTTAAGTTAACCAAAACTCCTGCATTTGCCCCTATACCCGCCGGACCATGTATATGTCCAGCTGTAGATGGCGCAATTAATCCGCTAAATGAAATATTTAAACTTAGGCTATTTGTCATACTATTAAAAGTGCCATTAATTAAACCGGAGGCTAAGCTACCAACGGGTGGTACTTGCTGAGAGCCCTGTAAATTTCCCAAAATAGAGAAGACAGAACTTGGCTCTGCACAACCGTCTGTTGTACAAGGATTGTTATCGTCTGTTGGAACTGAAGTATGACTTGTAGAACCAAGACCATCACAAAAATCATCAGTACAAACTAAATTGTCGGATGCACCCGGTGCACCGGCAGTAGTGTTGGTATGATAAATTCCTGTTTGTGAATCGCAGAAATCATCGGTACATGGATTATTATCATCGGCACTTACAGGTGTATGTGTAACTACCCCTGTAGTAGGATTACAAACATCGTCTGTGCACGGATTGTTATCGTTGGTAGGAGGCGCTTCAAGAACAGTATAACAGCAAGATGTCGAACAGCCGTTATTTTCCGTTACAGTAACGCAATATGTGCCCGGTGAAAGATTAGAAATTGTAGGTGTAGTACCCAGAGAAGTCTGCGAAGGCGCTGAGTAATTTATGGTCAATGCAGGAACATGTGAAGGATCGGGATTTTCTCTCGAATCGAAGCGTTTGGACTGGAATGTACCCGATTCAACGCCCTTTATTAACCAGCCATAATTGGTGGAAGGTGAAGTAAGCCAATTCTGTGCATCGGAAACCATTCCGGCAGATGACCATGAATGGAACCCAATTCCACCAACACCACTTACTGCACTTGATGAAGGATTGAAATCTGCTCCCGGATTTGCCCATGAAGAGGAAAGATAAAAATTCTCTAACCAAGTTGCATCGCCCGGTGTTGCAGGAAATCCAATTCCGGTTTGAGAAGCGAAAGAACTTGCTTCTCCCCAATCAGCTGTTAAACTGTGAAGCGCCATTGGTTGTGTTCCTGATCCCGGAGCCTGAGCTGAAACGAACATTGAAAGTGAAGCACCGGTAATGACAGCTCCGGCAGGTACATTTCCGGCTATGTCAAATGCCATCAATGCTCTGTGCGCAAAGCCTTGATTATCGTTTCCGACGGCCAAATTTGGTCCCAGTGCATTACTGTTGCTTTGGTTTTCTATATATATATTATTATCCTTAGAAGGATTAATGGTAACAGAACCGGAAACCATTGGACCCGGAGTTGTCCAGTTGTATGTCAACGGACCGCTGCCTGTTGTTACAGTAACAGTTGCTGTTCCATTGTTAGCGCCGTAACAGATTACATTGGAGCCTCCGCAACTGATTGCAATAGCGGGAGGGTGAACCGTAACACCGTTGAGGCAATTATCCTGTGTGCAAAGAAGGCCATCGCTGTCGCCACCGCCAATATTAGTAAGTGGTGTATGCGTTACACTGCCTGTAGAAGGATTACAAAAATCAGCAGTACAAACATTACCGTCGTCAGGATTATTAGCCGTAAGTACTACTGTTGAGCTGGAGGTACAACCAATAGCGGAAGTAACTGTTACTGTATAGGTAGTTGTTGCAGTAACGCCCGTTGCTGTTACAGGATTAGTAGTTGAACTTGTAAGGAAGGTATTTGGCGACCAAACATAAGAGAAAGGATCAACTCCGTTTGTAATGGTTACATCATAATCCTGTGTTTCACCCCATGGACTTGAAGAAGCTCCGCAAGCTTGTGAAGCTGTTACAGGACTATCGTTTCCACCAACGATACGCAAACGTGTTTTACCGTTAATAGAAGTTCCGGGAGGTGTGAAGGAAACACCACTTGTTCCGTTAGCACCTGCATTAGGAGCAGCGCCTAGAAACTCTGATGCGGAGAAAACTCCATCCTGATTATAATCGATCCAGGCACCGAAATATTGATTAGGGTCTGAACCGAAGGTTAATGAAAGAGAATATGGACCACCGATAGTTGATAAGGTAGTAGTTTGAGAACCTCCCCCATTATAATAATTGTAATGGGATGTTGTCGCATTGCAACTATTGGTAGGGTTATTAAGTGTATTCAGAACAACTAAAGTTACATCATCGCCCGAACATCCATTGGCATGTGTAGATGCACAATAGGCCGAAGCTGCAAATGAAGCATTAGCAGTTATAGTTGTACTTCCATTGAGACAAACAGCACTTGGTGAAGGAGTAAAACCATTAATGACAACTGCAGGGCCTACATTAACTGAAGCAACTGCTGATTTAGTACAACCGTTTCCATCCGTACCGGTAACAGTATATACTGTTGAACCGGACGGAGTAGCAGTTACAGGTGAACCGGTAGAAGAAGATAAGCCTGTTGCAGGACTCCAACTATATGTACCAGCTCCGTTTGCAGTTAATTGAACGCTTCCGCTTCCACAAATAGCTCCGT
The DNA here is from genome assembly GCA_031417395.1 of Bacteroidota bacterium. Classification (GTDB taxonomy): domain Bacteria; phylum Bacteroidota; class Bacteroidia; order AKYH767-A; family 2013-40CM-41-45; genus JADKIH01. The sequence goes on from JANOVM010000008.1 coordinate 3,898, forward strand.
TTGCAGGTGTAGTTGCAGCCGTAACATTTGGCCTTGGATTAACTGTAACAGAAATACTTGAAGTGCAGGTACTGTTACAAGCATCGCGAACTAAAAGATTGAATGTATAATTACCAGCAGGTAGATTTGCCGTAATTGTTTGCGCATCAGGATACACGCCGCCAACTCCATCACTCCAGGAATAAGAATAAGGAGCGCCGCCTCCTTGTGTATTTGCTGTTATTGTAAAGTTACCACCCTCACAGGCTGGTCCCGTCAAAGTTGGAGGAAGGCAAAGAAGAGGGTCAATAGTTACCGTTACAGAAGCAGTTGCGGAACAACCACCATTGGTTGCAGTTACCGTAAATATTTGTGTTGCTCCCAAAGGATTGGTAGCGGTATTTTGCATGTTTGGATCAACTACATCGCCGGAAGGTGTCCATGAAAATGTTGGCAAAAGCGGTGTAAATGAATATAAAGTACCACCCGTTGGTAAAGCACCCGGAACCTGAGTATTGTTAGCTACGGTACTTGCTGTATTTGTTGAAAACGTAATGCTGTTTAAATTAGTAGATATAGCGCCCGTTAATCCGGATGATACAGTACCTGTTGCTGTTCCCATAGAACCATAGCGATATTCAATAACCCCGGTTGTCTCATATAACCATGCCTGGAAGGTTGAATTAGCTGCTCCAGAAGTAACACGAGGAATAGTGACAAACCATTGTACGATAAATATACGGTTTGGAGCACTGCCTGTAACGAGTGTCTTCACACTGCCGGTTGTACCTGTTGCCAAATCATCCCAGTATGGAGAAATTTTTGGAACATTAGAGGAGAGGTTCATTGTATTTGTAAACGAACTTGATGCAGCTGCATTAGTATTTTTTAACGTAATCCAGCCGTCAGGAGAAGCTGAGAAAAACGAATAAGCAACTCCTTCAAAATTGAAATTAAAACCAATAGGTAGGGAAGGCCCTGCTGTTGTATTCGCGCCATTCGAAGTATTCATCGGAGCGTCATCGGTCAAAGAGGAAACAACAGTAGTCGCCCCCGTCATTGGATCAAGCGGACCCGCGCCACCATTGTAACCAAAGGTATATTGACTTGCCGGTACGGGAATAATAGCACTTGAACTTAAGTTTGTTATTGTTCCCGGACAAATAGTAGAAGGAGTAGCTGTTGCTGTTACATTTAAAGGAAGTAGCTCTACAGATACAACGGATGATGCAGTATTAACACAACCATTCACATCCGTACCGGTAACCGTGTATGTAGTAGTAACAGAAGGAGTAGCAGAAACTACGGCACCGGTTGTTGGAGAAAGTCCTGCAGTCGGTGAATAGGTATAGGTTACACCTCTGTCAGCAGTAAGCGTAACCGGTGTTCCACCCGGCGTACAATAAGAAGCCGTGGAAGGAGATAACGTTACATTTGGAAGCGGATTAATCAAAACTGATTTTTCAACAGTAGTAAATGATTGTCCGCTGAAAGAACAGCTAATGGTAGCTACGTAATACATAGGCACTGTTAAATTACCTGTTGCCTGAGATGATGCTGTTCCCATATTGGTATACGGGCCGCCGGCAGTGGTACTCGATTGCCATTGGTAGGAAATTCCAATATCAGTATAGGTTGCACTTAGAGTAAGTGTAGTGCCCGAACCGGTACAAACTGCGGCTAATCCATTTATGGTTGAAGCGGCAGGCTGTCCCTGACAAAGTGGAAGTGGTACACCTCCAAATTCATCGGCACCAATATCAGGTGCTGTTCCTGTTCCGGCATAGCCGCCATTTCCCTGACGAATATCGTTTTCGAAGTCGTCGGTTATACCTCCAACATTTGCTCCACCGCTTTCAACGCCGGTTGCAATTGTTGTATTTACTTTTAAGAAATTAGCATTACCACAAGTTGTACTTAGGAATGGAGGGTTTTCAGAAATGGAATTTGCATCACGTGCAGCAACGAAGTTCTTATATGTTCCAACACCGGGCCCAAGTGCCGGAAATGTATTTGTACCATCTGTAAAAATATTTGGCGCACTGAAATCGTTCCTGTCAGAAGTCGCTGCGTAGGTAGTCAGTGTTGTGGTTGATCGTCTGTAAGCAACCGTTAATCCGGCTCCGTTGGATGTGGAAGTATTTACAAAAATGTTATTATTTAGAGTGAGTGTTGGTGAAGTAGATACACTGATGGCTGATGAACCAAACAACGCTCCGGAACTAACTCCGGAAATATTAACAGTATTATAATAACAGTTAACCGTTGTACCCCCGGCAATATTGATACCAACAAGCGGATTTGCAGCATTTGAAGAAGGTGTACGTAAATCTCCAATCCTGTTATTGGAAAGGGTATGAAGGGTTCCGGATGCCACGTTAATACCTGTAACAGTACCTGAAGCATTATTGGACTGCAGATTACAAATTATATTTTTGAGAATGTTACAATTGGTAGGTGCAGAAGAAGTTATTCCAACTACTAAAGATGCGCCGGTCGTAGATAATCCGCTAATTGTATTTCCGGTGACTGTGGTAAGACTTGGTGTTCCTGATCCACCTATGTTAATGCCGGTTATTGCACCACCGCTGCTAATATTTGAAATTGTATTACCACTAACTACACTACCATTTCCGCCATTCTGACCACCAAAATTTGATGTAATACCGATAATAGCACTTGTACCACCAATAACATTACTAAATGTATTGCCACTTATATTATGATTCGCAGATCCTCCATCGGTTTCGTTAATGAAAGTAATGGCAGTAGCTCCCGTAACGGTAATATTAGAGAAAATATTAAGACTCCAGCTTTTAGTAATAGTAGTTGAACTTCCGGAAGTTGTAATACCGGTAACAGTACCACCTGCACCTGTTTTATTGAATGCAGTAACAATAGAGTTTCCGTTAATCGTCTGGCTACCACCTGCTGGAACTGTAACACTATTACTAATAAATGTAACAGAACCTGTTGAACCAAGAGTAATATTAGTAAATGTATTGCCATTAATAGTAGTGTTCAAATGAGCCATAGAACTTGTTATGAAAGTGGTTGCGCCCGCTGGTGACGCAGCTGTATGTCCAAAAGTGTTAAAATTATTATTATTAATATTTAAAGATGTAGTCGCATTCCCTGTTGTAGCTTCATTTACAATACCATTAAGCGTACCTGAGGCAAGACCACTTTGAATAGAAATATTGTTATTATTAATCGTATTTGTAAAAGCTCCTAAAGGTGCAATAGAAAACAAAGGCACATAAATTGCGCGTTCTGATGTTGTAACTGTATTCCCACCAGTAGAACTCGTAATCGTATTATATGAAACATTAAATCCAACACTGTTCCTTATAAGGATGCAATTAAGTGTTTGTGATATATTTACATAGCCTGAAAAAGTACCCGTAGTTCCCCAATTTGTAATGGAATTAGCCTGAGCACCACCTGAACCTCCAATATCTAGACCGGTATTCATATCGGCTGCAGCTGTTGGTCCGGTAACGCTAATTCCCTGGTTAACATTACTGATAGTGTTCCCATAAATTTTTAGGTTGTGATTCCCGCCTGTTGCAGTAGTAGCAGAAGCACTTGTTGTAATAGTGGTTGCAGTATGTGTAGAATTGCTGTAAATACCAAAAGTATTTTGATAGTTTCTATTCAGTGTAATTGAATTGTTTTGTATGGTGTTGTTCTGAGCACCATTAGTAGTAGTGGCATATAACAAAGCAACCCCCCACTCTACCATGTTATTGGTGGCAGCAGCTGTAGTTGAATTCAATGCATTTTCATTCATTGCAAAACCGCTAATAGTAATAAAATCAGCGCCAATAAGTTTAAAAATTGCATCAGTCAATGCTCCTGCAGTTCCTGCGGGATTCGCAGCTGTAATAATACTGTTTGCAGCACCGGCGCCGGCAATGGTAATTGTGTTGATAGCAGTACCTTGAGCGGTAATGCTATAACCTCCAGCCGGAGCCGTTTCAGCACCTGCAGGACAGGTAATGACAACAGAACCGGTAATAGTTGCCGCATTAAGTGCAGTAACTGCGCCGGCTAAACTTGGATAAGTAAGCGCCAGCCCGGATCCACCATTTGTGGTCACGGCAAATTGTCCGAATGAATTGTTCGAAATCATCCCTGTTACTAACAGAAAAATTCCGATAAACCAGTGCGACCTACAACAGGCCGTTTTCTGAATCATTGCTTGGTAAGGTTTCATGTTCATTTAATTTAATTTATTTGGTTAGTGTATATTTTAAATTCCCGATTGAAAATTAAACAGGAGAATAGCCTTTTTTAATTGTTTCTTAATAAATAAAAATTTATCACTTATAATAAGAAGCACTCTTCGATTAAATAATCAGATAAAATAATTCTAGTTTTTATTTTACAAAAAAACTAATAACACCATCTGAATTTTCAGGTGATAAAAATATTTTTAGCAAAATAAAAAACCTTAAAATCCAATAGATATCTCCATTTTATGAAAATAGAACTATCCAAAATTTCTTATCTTAATATCAAATATATGATTTAAATCAATAAATTACGAAAATTTTTTATTAACAAGGCCCTAATTAAGCTTAAACTAAAGAAAAGCTTGTCTGTTCAAAACAACCCGATTGGCACTTTTTCAATAAAAATCGAATAAAAGTCGCTGTTTTATACAATATGTATCGATATTAAAATTTGACTGCAGACCAATGAAATTAAGCCTTTTGGCTAATGTTGATTGAGCTGGATTTCCTTTATTTAAAATTTTATTTTCAATAAAATGCTTGGCACGTATTAGGCATTCAAATTATTCACTTTTTCATTAAGAAGTAAAAAAATGGAAATCGTAAAAAGTAATTATCCATTTTTAAAATTTGATGCCGGTTATTAAATAACAGTTTCATCAAATTTTAGAATTAGAATGCCCAGTATGAAAATTGTAAGGAATGTTCGGTTGTCAAATTCTTCAACAAAAAAAATATTTTTTATTTCTGAAATATTAATATACTTTACGCAAGTTAAAATCTAAATCCCATTGAAATTGCTTACACCAATAAAATAAATAGCTATGTCGAGAATAATTAAATCAGGCCTCATTCAAATGAGTCTGCCTATAACAGAAGGAGAAGGTACCGTTGAAGAAATTAAAGAAGCAATGGTTCAAAAACATATTCCTTTAATTGAAGAAGCAGGGAAAAAAGGGGTACAGATTCTCTGCCTGCAGGAAATTTTTAATACACCGTATTTCTGTCCGGGGCAGGATAAAAAATGGTATGAATCAGCTGAAACTGTTCCGGGTCCTACCGTAGAAAGAATGCAGGTCTATGCTAAAAAATACAGCATGGTAATCATTGTACCTATTTATGAAAAGGAACAAGCAGGCATCTTATATAATACGGCTGCTGTCATTGATGCAGATGGTACGTACCTCGGCAAATACCGCAAAAATCATATTCCGCATACTTCAGGCTTTTGGGAAAAATTTTTCTTCAAACCGGGTAATCTTGGTTATCCTGTATTTCAGACAAAGTATGCCAAAATTGGTGTATATATATGTTACGACAGACATTTCCCTGAAGGGGCACGTATTTTCGGGTTGAACGGTGCGGAAATCGTTTACAATCCTTCCGCAACCGTATCCGGACTTTCACAATACTTATGGAAACTTGAACAGCCGGCACATGCTGCTGCAAACGGATATTTCATGGGTTGCATCAATAGAGTCGGTACTGAAAAGCCATGGAATCTTGGAAAATTTTATGGTACATCCTATTTCGTCGATCCTCGCGGACAGATTTTTTCACAAGCATCGGAAGACAATGATGAATTATTGATTGCCGACTTCAATCTAGATATGATTGAGGAAGTTCGTTCGGTTTGGCAGTTCTTCCGTGACAGGCGCCCTGAAACGTATGATAAAATTGTTGAACTTTGATTTCAGCAGTTTGTAAAGACAGTTGATTGACTTTCGAAAAAAAACTATATTTCGTTTTATTATTCTTTATTTAAATCCATGTCAGAATTTATCCCTCCTTCTTCTGAAGAAGAATTCGAAAAAAACTTCTCCCAGGTTAAACCCCTGATGAATGATACAGAAGCATACTACGAAAGCTCCCGCTGTCTTTACTGCTACGATGCTCCTTGCGTAAATGCTTGTCCGACAGGAATTGATATACCTACATTCATCAGGCAGATCAATACCAAAAATCCTATTGGTTCTGCCAAAACAATTTACGATTCCAATTACTTCGGCTATGCCTGCGGAAAAGTTTGTCCAACAGAAGTATTGTGCGAAGGGGCCTGTGTTTACAATCTGCAAAAAGTAAAGCCCATTGAAATTGGCAGACTCCAAAGCTATGCCACTGCACACGCTATAAAATCAGACTCAAAACTATACACGTTAGAAAAAGCTAATGGAAAAAAAGTAGCCATCATTGGTGCCGGTCCTGCAGGTATTTCCTGCGCCTGCGAACTTCGTCTTTTAGGTTTTGACGTAGATATTTTCGAAGCGAAATCTTTACCATCCGGACTAACCGTTCACGGTGTAGCTCCATATAAAATTACAAACAAAGAAGCACTCGATGAAATGAACTATCTCCAAAAACAATTCGGTTTTAAAGTTCATTACAGCAGTCCGATTAATAACAAAAGTGATATTGAAAAGCTGGAGAAAAATTACAATGCTATTTTCATTGGCATAGGCCTTGGACAAACATCAAAGCTGAATATTCCCGGAGAGAATCTTGAAAATTGTTTCGGAGCAGTTGAGTTTATCGAAAAGCTTCGCAAAAATCATCACCAGGTAAAAGTTCCTTCAAAAGTTATTGTTCTCGGTGGCGGCAATACCGCAATGGATGCCGCTTCAGAGTCGGCTCGAATGGGTGCAACTGATGTAATTCTTGCCTACAGACGCAGCAAAGAAGATAAAGGAGCATACGAATTTGAATACGATCTGGCTAAAAGCGTTGGCGTAAAAGGACTTTTCAATGTATCTCCCTTAGAGATTACAGGAAACGGAAAAGTAAGCGGTGTAAAATTTATCCGTACGAAAGATGTTGGAGGCAAACTTGAAAACATCTCCGGCAGTGAGTTTGTCCTGGAATGTGACTGGGTAATAAAAGCAACCGGACAATCGAAACAAATTGACATCTTTTCTCTGATGTCAGGAGTTAAAATCGATTCCAAAGGAAGACTAATTGTAAACAAACTTACCTTTCAAACAGATAATCCAAAATATTTCGCTGCCGGAGATGCCGTTAGTGGCGGTGAGGAAGTTGTTAATGCTGCAGCTGATGGGAAGAAGGCGGCGGCGGGGATTAGTTCGTTAATCCGATAGCTATCGGATTGAGAATTTGAGAATTTGAGAATTTGAGAAAAAAAAACGATCAATAAATAATAATAATAATAATAATATAAATTATACTTCAAATTGAATTTAAAAAAAGCAGAATATGTAATGCCCCCATTCTCAAATCCGATAGCTATCGGATAACAAATTCCCAAATTCTCAAATTACCCCCCCCCATGGCCAATTTAACCACCAACCTTGCAGGAATAAAATCCCCTAACCCTTTCTGGCTTGCGTCTGCACCGCCTACGAATAGCGGATACCAGATTATGAAAGCTTTTGATGCGGGCTGGGGAGGCGCTGTATGGAAAACGCTTGGAGTACCTGTGATAAATGTTTCCAGCAGGTACGGTTCTCTGAATTACCGCGACACACGTATGATGGGTTTCAATAATATTGAACTTATTACTGATCGTAATCTGAAAGATAACCTCCGCGAAATAGAAGAAGTAAAAAAACGTTTTCCAAACCATGCTGTCATTGCTTCGCTTATGGTTGAAACCAGGGAGCAGTGGCATCAGATTGTACGCGATGCAGAAAATGCAGGTGCTGACGGACTCGAATTAAACTTTGGCTGTCCGCATGGCATGTGTGAACGCGGCATGGGTTCCGCTGTTGGTCAGGAACCGAAAGTGCTTAAAACAATTGTAAGCTGGGTGAAAGAAGTGGCTAAGAAACCCGTAATCGTAAAGCTGACTCCTAACATCACCGATATTACCCGGCCTGCAGTTGCTGCCAGAGAAGGCGGTGCAGATGCCATTTCACTTATCAATACCATTCAAAGTATTGTGAATGTTGACATCGATAGATTTGTACCTAACCCAAACGTTGATGGACATAGCACCAATGGAGGTTATTGCGGTCCGGCTGTTAAACCAATAGCATTAAATATGCTAAAAAATTGTGCCCAACATTCAGGTGTTGGAATTCCAATTTCAGGTATTGGAGGTATTGAAAACTGGAGAGACGCCGTTGAATATTTTCTTTTAGGTGCAACTTCTGTACAGGTGTGCACAGCAGTTATGCATTATGGCTTTGGAATTATCCGCGAAATGATTGTGGGCTTAGAACGCTACATGGATGAAAAAGGATTTAATACAATTGATGATTTTCGCGGAAAAGCTTTGCCGAATATTATGCACTGGGAAGATCTTAATCTGAGCTATAAAGTAGTTGCAAATATCCATGAAGAAAAATGCATTGGCTGCCAGCTTTGCTATACGGCTTGTGAAGATGGCGCACATCAGGCCATTGGTTTATCTAACGATCCTGATAACCGAACACCTCACATAATTGAAGAAAATTGCGTTGGTTGCAATCTCTGTTCACTTGTTTGCCCTGTCGAAGACTGCATTACCATGGACAGAAAAGACGATGGAAAGGAACATATTACCTGGAAAGACCGTACAATACAAGGTAAAATTCCTGTTGAATTCAACGATGACCTTGCCGGGGGGCTTCATCATTGGGTTCCTGAGCCTGAAGAAGCTCTGAAAAAAATATTACCCAAACATTACCAGTCCAAAGCGAAATAATCTTATTTTTGGATTCAGATAAATTCACCTCATAAAACATATTGAATTCATGAAATTTAATAAAATCGTTTTATTAATTGTTTGCTTGTCAGTCTATGGAAATCTCAAGGCTCAAGTAGTAATTAATGAATATTCTTGCGCTAATCTTTCTTATTATTTTGACAATTATACAAGTTATGAAGACTGGATTGAATTATACAATCCAACCGCCAGTCCGGTTAATATAGGCGGATTTTATCTCAGCGATAAGCTTTCACAGCCTACAAAGTGGAAACTCCCTCCCAGTGTTATTATTAATGCAAATTCATTTTTAAAAATATGGGCATCCGGAAGAAATGAAGTCATTGGCCCGTATTATCATACTAATTTCAAATTAAGCCAAACAAAACTTCCCTATGAAGATATAGTATTCTCTGATCCTTCAGGGAATATAATTGACCAGGTTGCAGTTCAACTTACAAAAAAACATCAATCGGCAGGACGCAATCCTGATGGAGGAAGCACCTGGGCAATTTATCAGACACCATCACCGAATGCTGCAAATGTTACTGCATCCGCTATTCAACGATATGCACAAAGGCCGCAATTTAGTGTAGCGCCCGGGTTTTACCCTTCGTCTCAGGTAGTAACTTTATCAACTCCTGAACCTAATTCCACTATTCATTATACAATTAATGGAAGAGAACCTTCTGCTTCCTCTCCTCTTTATTCTTCTCCGGTATCAATAAATTCTACTACGATTTTAAAAGCAATCACTATTTCAAACACTGCCGGCATTGCATCTTCTTTTATCAATTTTGGGACTTACTTTATTAATGACTCCCCTACTCTTCCTGTTGTTTCCATATCCGGAGATACATTAAGGTACCTGGCGGATGGAGATGATGGACTCCGACCGGAAGGAACGATTGAATATTTTAATATCAATCACGTCAGAAAGACAGCAGGTTATGGCACATTCAACAGCCATGGTCAGGATTCATGGGTTAATGACCAGCGTAGTTTGGATTTTATTATGAGGGATGAGTTCGGATACAATTATGCTTTGCAGGAACAATTATTCAACCTTACTCCGAGGTCTGAATTCCAACGTATAATTTTACGTGCTGCAGGTGACGATAATTATCCTGCTGCACACCATTCTTCAAATGACGGAAGTGCTCACGTTCGCGATGCCTATCTTCAAAACCTTGTTAAAGCCGGAGGCCTTAATCTTGATGTTCGTACAGCTACTAAAGCAATTGTTTATATAAATGGAGTTTACTGGGGTGTATATGATTTGAGGGAAATACCCGATGACCATGATTATACCAATTACTATTATGGTCAGGATAAATACAACCTTCAATACATAGAAACGTGGGGAAATACGTGGGCTGAATATGGAGGAAACCAGGCTTTGGATGCATGGGATTCGCTCTACAATTATATTACTAATAACAGTATGGCCAATGCGACAAACTGGGATTATGTTACTTCCAGACTTGATGTAAAAAGCCTTGTGGATTATGTAATAGTAAACTCTGTTTCAGTTTGCTCTGACTGGTTAAATTATAATACAGGCTGGTGGCGCGGACTTGACTCTGCAGGCA
>JANOVM010000009.1:0-6774 GCA_031417395.1 Bacteroidota bacterium
CGTATTTTAATCCATGATTTAAAAACTCTAAAAGTGCACCTTTCATAAGTGTTTTTTTATCTGCTGAAATCAACCCGGCCTGAACAGAGCGATTAATTGACTCACTTACTTCACTGCTGCTGATCATTAATTCTATAGCCAGGTCTTTCATTTGCCAAGGCAAAAGTTTATTGGAAGAAATTTTTAACAGGATTACAACATCCTGAGGACGCATACCGTTATGCTTTTTCATTTTATTTTAAATTTTACGAGTTTAGCAATAATCATTAATTCGCGATTCGCGATTCGCGAATCACGAATTATAATAGTCGAACAATATTTGTGCATCAGTTAAAGGTTCTATATTAAAAATGTTCCATACCTAAAAGCAACAAAAAAGCCTAGAAGATATTTATTTTCAAGGCTTTGTGTTTTATGTCGGTCCGGACAGGACTAGTATTTTCGATAATTTTGAACTGTTTTCGCAATATACTATACGATTTTTGAGTAATGCTATACAAATGGTGGTGGAATATCATCCCTGTTAACATTAAAGTCCCATTTTACCTTAGAATTTAAGAACTCAACGTATTCATTTCTTGCGTATCTCATTTTAACTCCTTTACTTTGCTCTTACCTTTTGAACTAAGATAAGACCTAATTATTGGGGCTTTTCTACAAACAAAAAGTAATGGCAGACAGCAGCTACATATCTGTAAATCTCACACCTAAGCAACTTCATTTTATCAAATTGCTTGATGAGTATGAAGTAGATATTTTCTCCATTGAGGAAATCCAAAAGAAACTCAAAACAAAGTTTGAGAACCTCAATGAAATTATTGAGAACCTTGTTCGCAAAGAAATGCTGATGCGTATTGAACGAGGAAAATATTGCAAAGCCAATTTCAAAGATGAAATGGCAGTTGCAAACATTCTTGTTCCCGATGCTGCTGTTGCATATTGGTCAGCATTAAACACGCATGGTCTCACCGAGCAGATTTCAAATACCGTCTTTGTTCAAACAACAAAATCAAAGAAAGGAAAAAAAGTTTTCGGAGTTGAATATCGTTTCATCAAAGTAGCAAAGCGCAAACACACCGGAATTATCAAACAAGGATTTGGCAATCGTCAATACAAAATTACAGATGTGGAGAAAACGATTGTTGATTGCTTTGATATTCCTGAATATGCCGGGGGGTATGATAATCTCATAAAGGCGTTTTACCGTACCCCACTCAAAGCAAATAAGCTGATTGAATACAGCAATGCAATTCACAACATTGCAGCCATAAAGCGTATGGCGGTAATTGCAGACTGTACAGGCAAGAAAGGGCTTTCCACTTTTCTTCAATTCGTAAAAAAGAAAGTGAATCCGAAATACAATTTGTTTGACCCCTTTGGTCAGGAAAGCGGAGAGTTCAACAACAAATGGAAAGTGAGAATGAATTTATCAGAAGAAAAACTAAAGCAAATGTGCCAAAGTGAATATTGATGATTCTCCAAAAGGAAATAAAAACAGTTGCAGAGCAACAGGAAGTTCCGGCATCTACTATTGACAAAGATTGGGTGTTAGGGCATTTCCTGAATGCAATTTATTCATTGGATGGATGGAAAGATAAACTCATTTTCAAAGGCGGAACTTGTTTGCACAAATGCTACATTCAAGATTACCGTTTCTCTGAAGATTTAGATTTCACCTCTACTGATGCAAAGTTTGAACTCACAAAAAAATCGCTTACCCGGCTTTGCCAGCAGGTATTTCAGCAAGCTGAAATACTCACACACATTGAATCATTACGACCGTTGCACTTCAATGAAAAACTCACAGGATATGAATCCAAAATAAAATTTTGGGGCGCCGACCATCCTCGCAACCAAGAACCGCCTTCACCCGACCGATGGACTACATCCCTCAAGTTGGAAATAATTCTATTCGAGAAAATGATGTTCGCAACCGAAAACAAAAACATTATTCACCCATATTCTGATAAAAAAATAATCTCCGGCACTTTGGCGAACTGTTACAGTATTGAAGAAATTATCACCGAAAAATTACGTGCTCTCATTCAAAGGTCATACACTGCTCCACGTGATTATTTTGACATTTGGTATTTGGTAAATCACAATGCCGAATTGAATTGGAAAAAAATAAAGGCGGCCTTTCTGGAAAAAGTAAAATTCAAAAATCTGAGTTTCAAAAATCATGAAGACCTTTTAACAAAGGAAGCAGAACAACACTTAATAAACCATTGGGAAAACACATTGAGGCATCAACTCAAACCTGCAATGTATGTAGAGGCGAAAACTGTAATTGACTTCTGTCGAAACCTATTTCAAGAAAAAATGAAATGAATAAAATATGCTAATAAGATTGAAGAAATTGCTATTGCCAAGTTTAAGAACTAATTAAGTTGATTTAGCTTTATATTTCATATTTCAATAATGGCAGAAGGGTCAAATAATTGATGTTCGTTTTGCATTACATAACCTACCTGGTTAGTTAGCATTGTTGTATTGCCTATTTTAAATGCAGGTGTATTGCAATGATGATGTCCATAAATCCAATTCACTGCATTACTGGCTTCAATAAAGTCATACAACTCCACAGCAAAAGCGCTGTTGATGTTGCTGTTTCTGTATTGTTCCGGGTAGTGCATGAACGTAGGCACATGGTGAGTTATAACTATTCGTTGCTTGTCGGTCTTGTTCGCCAATGCAGATTTTATTAAATCAAAACCTGTATTATGCAGATCATTAAAATCGGAAGCAGTAAAATTTCTTCCTCTGTTTTTAATCAGTGAAAAATCGTTTACACTTTGCTGAACAGTCCATTCATATTGAGGTGGAATGTGGCTCCACATAGTACTAAAAACCAACTTTGCATTTTTATGGGAAATGATTTGATTATTGAGTAAAAAAATATTCTCTCTGATTTTTTCAAATAGAGGACTTTTTACTTCTGCCACATCAAAACGATAATACTCATGATTGCCCGGTAACCAGTAAGTCTTTTCAAAATTATCCGAAACAAAATCTAAAAAACTATTGGGTTTATCCATCAATTTAAATGGTAAAATATCACCTGCCAAAATCAAAATTTCAGCTTTTGGCACTAATGGATTTTTCTGCAAATAGTTTGCATTCTCCTTAAACTCCAAGTGCAGATCGGAACAATATTGTATTGTTAATTTGTTCAATTTATTATTCTGTTAAAAAGGTTGATTATAGTTGAGTAGGTAATACACCAGGTTCTATAGTATCTTTGCATGATAACACTATCAATGTTATCGTGCAAATTAGTGTTATTGTCTTTTCATTAGAACATTTAAATATCTTTTCATTTCTGCTTTCATCGTTACCAAATTCTTCTTCAAACAAATCACTTTCACATCACCTAGAAGCTGAATGTCCTTTTCGCTCAGACGGTTTTGATTTTTATCCGTTTAGAATTCATTTCTCGAACCTATGAACATGTAAAGTTCGATGTTTTGATCGTTAATCATAATCCAATGTAGAGTTCTTTGAAAAACTACATAGGATCAATAAATTATTTAAAATGATTCGACCCTGTATGAGACCCGATAATTTCACAATTGCTAACAGAGCATAAAAAAAGCCTGAAATCTATTTGATTTCAGGCTTTTTTTAATGATTTACTTACTATATAAGCGGTCCGGACGGGACATACAATTTTACATTTTTACCTATGAAATTGAAATAAATGGGTTTAGAAATTTTAATTTTAGGTTTAGAATTTTATTCTATATGGTCTTTATTTCCTCTGCTTCCCCTTGGCTGATTTTTCGGTAAAAACACATTTCTAGTCTATCACCAACTTGCCAGTAGATAAAATCGCACTCCCGTCTGTCAAACGATAAAAATAAATTCCTGTCGATAAATTATTCGTGTTAATTATTAAAGAAGAAGTATTAAACCATTCTTCATACACAATTTTTCCAAAGACATCATAAACAGCAATAGAAAACATTTTATTCTCCGGATTATTTGCAGTTAATGTTGCAGAAACAGAGAATGGATTTGGGTAAACCAAACAAGCTGAAGTAGCTGATTTTTGGGGCATCTCAACACTTACAACATTTCCGATCGTATCCAGCTTGGTTAATGAAAATCCATTTAGATCGCTTTTATGTGAATTGACATTTGCCATGATGAGATAGGAGTGATTTCCAACTTGTATTGCAGTCGTTCCGTTTTCTAAAAGATAATTATCAATATCTTTTTCCCATTCAATGTTGAATGCAGAGTCGAGTTTATATACCACTGCAACGCTGTTGTAGTAGTCCTGATATTTGCCTCCTGTAATCAAATAACCAAAATTACTCGCTGGTGTAATCTCATTCACCTCTTTTAGATCTGGGAAATCGATGATTCTGTTTAAAATATTGTTGCCGGTAAAGTCATATTTGTTGATCGTTATTCCGGGAACTACATAATGAGGCATGAATGAAATTGAAATTATCGTCGTATCTAATAAGACGACCGGGTAGCTTTTAATCGCTCCTCCATAACCTGTTCGCCACCATAATGTATTACCTGTTGAGTCGAACCTATATGTAAAATTATACTCATTGCTGTAATATGGCATTCCTCCTACTACAAATCCATGATCGGGCATTTCAATTGCATAAGTAAAAAAGATAGACCCAACAGTATCTTTACTTGTCCAGATAATATTTCCCATCGAATCTGTTTTTGCCATTACTCCATAATGTGTAACCGGATAATGATAATATCTTCCCAGTAAAAGAAGATTGCCATCGCTCAAAGTCTGCAAGAATTGGATTGACTGGAATAATGAGTCAGGATATTTTTTAGACCAGAGAATATTGCCGGAGCTATCTGATTTCATCAGGACTGCAGAGCGAATATTTCCTGAATCTAATTTGCTCCCACCGATATAAAACTGATCATTTCCAGAATGTCTTATACAATAATAATGATTGATGAGTGAATCATAATCAGATCTGGTCCAGAGTGTATCTCCAAAACTGTTTGTCTTGATGAATTGGAAATAGCTTTTACCCGTATCGATCGTTTGCCGGGAAACTAAAATGTTACCTGACGATAATACAGAAATCTCTGCATGCCTGTCGGTCACACTAGTGAAATAATATTTTTGAAACTGTGCATCCAGACGGATAAAACAGAATAAGCTAAGGAATAAGAGAAGATTTTTTTTCATTGAATATTTCCTCCCGCATCTGTTTTAATAAAAATGATTGCTGCATGTTCTGCGATACTCCTGGAAGTGCCGACGATCGCAAAACCTCCATCTTTTGTCCGAATCAGGTTTGATGGAAGATCCAATCCGAATCCTCCATAAGTTTTCGACCATATAGTATTTCCGCTCGAATCAATCCTCGTCATCACCAAATTATTATCCTCATTATCCTCGAAGGAACTGTAAAATCCGGGGGTACTTTTCAAAATAGCATAACCTGCATTTCCTGCGGAATCAATGTTTACAAAATCAGTAATCATGCCCGATCCTAAACTAGTTGACCATAATGAATCACCGGAGGAATTTAACCTGATGAGAGAGCTCGTTGTAGCAACAGCATATCCCGAATCAGGCAGTGGTACAATTACGACAGGCTCATAAAAAATTACCTTACTCCACCCTCCTGTTGTTCCTCCGTATTTTACGAGGCTGTATATATTAGTATTCTGATTTATTGCCACAGTAATGATTCCACCATCGATGGTTTGTTTAAATGCCATTAAACCTCCTCCACCCGAAGCAATAAATGTTGAACTTGTTGAATTTCCATTGCTATCTAAGCCGAAAAAATATGCAGCATTGCTTGCAGTCGGTCCATCAGTATACGCCGAAATAATATAACCGCCCGAGTCAGGCTGAAGTATATTGAAAAAATAAGTTTGTTCACCTCCGAAATGATGCGACCATTGTTTAATGCCTACGTTGTCTATTTTCAGATAATATCCATTCTCGTCGAGAGTTCCGGTGATCAGGAATCCATTATCACTAGTCTGGCGGATGCATCGCGCATAAGGAATTGTATAATTGCCAGTTGTATCATTGTAAACATTTGTCCACGTCGTATCACCCAACTGATTTGTTCTGACAACATAAATTCCAAAACATGTAGAGGAAACAATAACATATCCTGAGTCGTTGCACTGCTGAATGAATTTTCCATACGTGTTGCAGGTTCCCAGAAATGTTTTCTGAAATTTAAATTGTCCGAAAGCAGAGCAGGAAACTATTGCAAAAAATAAAAAAGCTTTAAGTATCTTCATGGATATTGGCTAAGTTACATATTAAGTTGGAAAGGCTATAAAACATATTCTTAATCCGTTCTTTATTAAAGTTGTATCAAAATTCTAACCCTAAAATGCACAAAAAAAACCCTGAAGAATTTAATCTTCAAGGTTTTACATTTTTTAGCGGTCCGGACGGGACGTATATAATACGCCATTTTACCTATGACAATTGAAAATACTGGGTTTAGAATTTTGAACTTTAGGTTTAGAATTTTAAAAAGATTGATCCATTTATAATTGGCCGGATTTTGGAAAAGCTTACACTGACCCAATGTTATTATTAGATAAAACCATATAATTTCAATAAGTCATTTACGCCGTCACAACTGGTGAATGTTTTTCCAGGAGATATAATTGAGTAAAGGATAATCCGCTTCACAATCTTCACCTTGATAAAGAAGTAACCCATTAGATGATGGTTGATATTTGCTCCAATACTTGAGGCCGGATAACAGTTTATGGTCTTTCTTTAATGAGGATTTGATTTCA
>JANOVM010000010.1:0-9437 GCA_031417395.1 Bacteroidota bacterium
ATGCATCTCTCCGTATAAAAGAACATCTTTTATTACTTCACGGCGATAGGCTTTTAGTGTACACCCGTAATCGTGCAGATGCACACCGGAGATTTTTGAAATCAGCTTATTGGCCATCATGCTGGGAAGCTTGCGTGTAAGCCATTGTCCCTTCCACCTGTTTTTTCTCCAGCCGCTTACAACATCATATCCTTCATTAATTTTTGATAAGAGCAAAGGGATATCTGCAGGATCATTTTCAAGGTCACTGTCAATAAGGATTATGATTTCGCCGTTAACATTTTTAATGCCTGCATTTAATGCAGCCGTTTGTCCAAAATTTCTTACAAAGTTAATGATGCGTACCCTGGAATTTTTTTCTGCCATACTGCATAACTGTTTCCAGCTGTCATCACGGGAGCCGTCGTTAATGGCAATTATCTCGTAATCCATTTCTTTCAGTACAGAAGAAAGTTTTTCAAAAAGAATCGGAATATTTTTTGATTCATTGTAAATAGGAAGAATAACGGAGATCTTAGTCATTGGGCCGAAAATAGTATAAAATGTAAATTAAAAAAAGGGCCTGATTTTTTGTTATTAAGACAGTACCATTAATAAATACCGGAAATTCAATATACCAATTTACGGTCAAACCATTCTTTGAATTTCAAAAGACCTTCGTGCAGGGGAGTGGAAGGAGAATAACCAAGCATTTGTTTAGCAAGTGTAATATCGGCAAAAGTGAGATCCACATCACCTTCCTGCATCGGTAAATATTTGCGAATGGCTTTTTTACCAATGATGTTTTCAATGTCTTCAATCAGATCTTTTAATAAAACAGGTTTGCTGTTTCCGAGATTGTAGGTTTCGTAAATTTTCTGCTCCTTACTGATTCTCTCAACCGATGAACAAATTCCCTGAATGGTATCACCGATAAAAGTGTAATCCCTTCCCGTTCTGCCGTCGCCAAAAAGCTGAATGGGTTTGTCGTTATAAATGAGGTCGAAGAATTTGTGTATGGCAAGGTCAGGTCGCTGCCTGGGACCGTAGACAGTGAAAAACCTCAGATTTATTATACTCAGATCGTATAAGTGGTAATAATTATAATTTAACAATTCGCAAGATTTTTTAGTCAAAGCATACGGAGAAATTGGACGGTCGACGGAGTCGCTTTCGTGAAAAGGTATCTTCTTATTGTTTCCATAAACCGAGGAAGAAGATGCAAATATCAATTTACGGCACCCTGTATTTTTCATCCATTCCAGCAAATGAAAAGTACCAAGGATATTCGTTTCTATATAGGAATGAGGGTTTTCAATAGAAGGACGAACGCCTGCTTTTGCTGCGAGGTGAATGACCAGATCAAAGCAGTTTTCATTTCCCGGTAAAACATTTTTTATTTCGGAAAGATCGCAAGGGATAAATCTAAAATTCTCAGACTGCAAACTTATTTCAAGGTTGGACTGTTTGATCGATTTTGAATAGAACGGATCAAAATTGTCAATTCCTGTTACGGCATGACCAAATGATAAAAGTTTTTCGGATAAGTGAGAACCAATAAAGCCTGCTGCTCCGGTAATTAATATTTTCATACTGATTAGTTCAGGATGTGCTTATTTTGAATGCAAAGTAAAATTAATTTGCTTAACTTTTTGCACGTCTTTTGTTTAGTTCTTCTCAATATTACCCACAAAAACCGGAAGCTATTTAACCGGAGATTAAATTTCGTTTAAAGAATTCAAGACATCTTTTTCTTGCCATCCCGTAATCAATAATTGGAGCAGGGTAAGTAGGTGTTCCAAATTCCTTAACCCACTTTTTTATGTATTTATGTTCCGGGTCGAACCTTTTTGTCTGTTCTTCCATACTGAAAATCCTAAAATACGGGGCTGCGTCAACTCCCGTACCGGCACTCCATTGCCATCCTCCATTATTACTCGATAATTCATAGTCAAGAAGTTTTTTCGCAAAGTAGGCTTCTCCCCATTGCCAATTAACCAATAGGTACTTAGAGAGGAACATAGAAGTTATCATTCTTACCCTGTTGTGCATAAAGCCTGTTTCATTAAGCTGTCGCATCCCTGCATCAACAATAGGAAAACCAGTTTGCCCTTTGCACCATAAAGCAAAATTCTTTTCATCTTTTATCCAGGGAAGTGAATCGTATTTTTTTCGAAATGCACTTTCGGTAACATGCGGAAAGTGCCAAAGAATCATGGAATAAAATTCACGCCAGATTAATTCATTAACCCATTTTTCAGAGAGTTCCCAGGCTGTATTCATTAATTGACGGATGCTAATCGTGCCAAACCTGAGGTGTACACTCATTCGGCTTGTCCCTTCAATAAACGGGAAATCTCTTTGTTTTTCGTATTCTTTAATAATACTGAGCGATGGAGTTGCAGGAGGGAAGTCAGTCACTGTTTTTTCAAATCCAATTTCCTGTATAGTCACTATCGGCTGAAACTTACTTTTAAAAGTATTGCTAAGATGTTTTTCAGAAGGAAAGTAACGGAAACACTCTTTATTTACAGAGGTTCTCCATTTTTTCATATACGGAGTGAAAACAGTATACGGAGTACCATCTTCTTTCACAATTTCAGATTTCTCGAAGATAATCTGGTCTTTGAAAGTTTTAAAACTCACATTTCTGCTTTCAAGAAGTTTTTGAATTTCCTGATCGCGTTTACGGGCATACGGCTCATAATCTTGATTTGTAAAAACACTTTCAACAGAATTTTTGATGAATAACTCTTTCCATATTTCAAGTGGTTTGCCGTGTTTAACAAGAAGGGATGCACCGACATTTTTTAATTCTTCGTTAAGTTTTTCAAGCTGTAGATGAATAAAAGTAATGCGCCTGTCTTTTTTATCTTCCAGTTTATCGAGTATGTCGGTATCAAAAATAAATAAGCACTGTACAGGCTTTCCAGCTATGAGGGCATGGTATAGTCCTGCATTATCCTTTAGGCGCAGGTCGCGTCGAAACCAGAAAAAATTTATACTTTTTGACATTCAATTTTTATACTAATTCTGTAAGTACTTTATCTAAGTCTGTATGAACATAATTAAATCCCGCCAACCGTATTTTCTCGCATGAAACACGCTGTCCATGGAGAACAATTTCCGCCTTTTCTCCCAGGATCATTTTCATTACAAATGAGGGAATGTGAAATGGCCATATCGGCCGATGAAGAACACTTGCGACTTTATGAATAAATTCTTTGTGGGTTACCGGCTTGGGCGCAACTGCATTATATGGACCATGCATTTTTTCATTATTCATAGCAAAGGAAAACATCCGGCATAGGTCGTTAACATGTATCCACGACATATATTGATTGCCGTCTCCAAGCGGAGCTCCGGCAAAAAACCTAATTGGTAATGCCAAAGCGGGTAATACTCCTCCGTTTTTTCCTAAAACGAGACCGATCCTTACTATAACTACACGAATACCGATTTTTTCAAATTGTAGGGCCGATTCTTCCCATTTTCTGCATGTTTCCGTAAGGAAGCTGTCAGCTAAATGGTTATCTTCTTCCACCCAGGTATCACCTGAATTGCCATAAATACCAATTGCGGAAGCAGAAATCAACAAACGCACGTTATGTTTGGTAGATTTTAAAGTTTCAAAAAGGAGGTTTGCACTATCAATTCGACTGTTTAAAATTTCTTTTTTATAATTAGAGGTCCACCGTTTTGAAGCAATTCCTGATCCGGCAAGATGAATAATCGTATCCGTTTCATGAAAAGCATTCGTGTCTATGGATCGATTTTCAATATTCCATTTATAAGAATTAGATGATCTGTTTTGGCGGCTCAGTGTTTTAACTATTAGTCCCTCCGATTCGAAATGGGAGATTAAATGTGAGCCCAGGAAGCCATGCCCACCCGTTATTAAGACATTTTTGTTTTGCATTATAAGCCGAAAATTAGATAGTTTTTTTTAAAAATTCTTAATTATAAAGAAAATCGAAAGGTAATGGATTAACTTTACCTCTAATCCATCCGATTCATGAATGAAGAAATTTGATTTTTTAAGGCTTTTTTTGAGAAAATTGTTTCAAGTGGTATGGCTATTTTAAGCGTTTACTATAATGATAAATTTCGGGCTAACCGGTCTTTAATACACAACAACCCTTTGAAAGCCTTAATAATGAACTTTGGACGTCTAATAATTAATCGCTTTACTATTTGCAGGAATTAAAATTTATCCTACTTTTGCAACCCCTTCTTCGGAAGGATTATTTTTGCAAAAACCCTAAAAAAACCATTAAAAAGTGGATGCATTAAGTTACAAAACTGTATCGGCCAATGCGCAGACAGTTGATAAAAAGTGGGTATTGGTCGATGCGACTGATCAAATTGTTGGAAGAGTTTCTTCGGAAGTCGCTAAGATTTTACGTGGAAAACACAAAGCAAGCTATACCCCGCACGTTGATTGCGGCGATAATGTAATCATCATTAATGCTGATAAAGTTCGCTTTACCGGTAATAAAATGAGAGAGAAGGAATATGTTCATTACACAGGGTATCCCGGTGGACAACGTTTTGCTTCTCCGGAAGAATGGATGAAAAAAAATCCGTCTAAGATTCTTGAAAATTCCATTCGTGGAATGTTACCAAAGAATCGTTTGGGTCGTGAGCTTTTTCGTAACCTTCATGTTTATGTTGGAATAGAACACCCGCATTCAGCACAAAAACCTAAAGAAATTAAATTTTAATATCCATGTCAGTAACTCATTGTATCGGAAGAAGAAAAACATCTGTTGCACGCGTCTATTTAGTAGCTGGCAGCGGAGAAATAAAAGTAAATACCCGTGACTTTAAGGAATATTTTCCTACAGGACCACTTCAATATATATTGACTCAGGCGCAGCAGGCTGTTAGTGCAGCCGGTCAGTACGATATTAAAATTAATGTCGATGGCGGAGGTATAAAAGGTCAGGCCGAAGCCTCCAGACTTGGCATTGCACGTGCTCTTGTTAAAATAAACGAAGAGCATAAGCCTATGCTTCGTAAAGAAGGCTTATTAACACGTGATCCAAGAATGGTAGAGCGTAAAAAGCCGGGTCAGAAAAAAGCCCGTAAGAGATTCCAGTTCTCTAAACGTTAATCGTTATCAATACTATTGCTTAATACAAATTCAGTTAACTAAATACGTCAACCCAAATTCAATGTCAAAAGTTTCATACCAGGAATTATTAGATGCAGGTGCTCACTTCGGCCATCTTAAAAGTAAATGGAATCCACGCATGGCTCCTTATATATTTATGGAGGCCCGCGGTATTCATATCATCGATCTGAACAAAACCGTTGCCAAGATCGAAGAAGCAGCAGCTGCTATGAAGCAAATTGCCAAATCAGGCAAGAAGGTATTGTTTGTGGCGACAAAAAAACAAGCGAAAGACATTGTAGCTAATGCTGCTCAACGTGTCAACATGCCTTACATTACAGAGCGCTGGCCGGGTGGAATGCTTACTAATTTCTCGACTGTACGAAAGTCAGTTAAGAAAATGACAGGATTTGAAAAAATGGCTACGGATGGAACATTTGATAACATCTCTAAAAAGGAGCGTCTTCAAATTACCCGTCAGAAGGCCAAGATGGAAAAATTCCTGGGAAGTATTACCGACCTTATCCGTCTTCCCGCTGCATTGTTTATTGTTGATATAATGAAAGAACACATTTCTGTTGCTGAAGCTCAGAAATTGAATATACCAACGTTCGCTATTACTGATACAAATACGGATCCAACACAAGTTGATTTCGCTATTCCCGCAAATGATGACGCTACTAAATCTATCGCTTTAATCGTTGAGACAATGGTAAAAGCAATTGAAGAAGGATTGGCTGAACGCAAAATTGATAAAGAAATAGAAAAAGATAAAGAAGCTGAAGAAGCTCTTGAAGCGGCTAAAGAAGTTCCGGTTGATTTAGCGATTACGGATGACGAGCCGGTAAAAGAAGGAGCTGCTAAAGCACGTCCAAGACGTCCCACAGCGGCACCTCGCCCTAAAAAAATAGATTAATTAATTAATACTAATAATTCAGGAGAGTATAGAATGAGTACTGTAACAATTAATGCAGCTGACGTTAACAAACTTCGTCAACAAACAGGTTCCGGAATGATGGACTGTAAAAAGGCTCTTATGGAAGCCAATGGTAATTTTGAAGCTGCAATTGACATCTTACGTAAGAAAGGACAAAAAATTGCCGCTAACCGTCAGGATCGCGAAGCTAAAGAAGGTTATGTTTATGGAAAAACCAGTGCTGATGGAAAACACGGCATTATAGTTTCCGTATGTTGTGAAACTGACTTCGTAGCTAAAAACGCTGATTTTATAAAATACGGCGAATCAATTCTTGATCTAGCCATGAATAACAATCCTTCAAGTATGGAAGATCTTAAGGCTTTGAAGCTTGGTAACCAAACTGTTGGAGAGTCCCTCATTGAGCAAATGGGTAAGATTGGCGAAAAAATTGATGTTGTTGATTTTCAAAATGTGCATGCAGAAAAGGTTGTAGTTTATAACCACCCCGGAAATAAACTTGCCTCTATGATCGGTTTTAATATGCCTGATGCCAATATTTCAGAGCCGGGACGCGATGTTGCTATGCAGGTTGCTGCAATGGCTCCTGTGGCTATTGATAAGGAAGATGTTGATCCTAAACTCCTCGAGCGTGAATTGGAAATTGCTAAAGAACAAATCAGAGCAGAAGGTAAACCGGAAAATATGGTTGAAAAAATTGCTCAGGGAAAGATCAATAAATTTTATGTTGAATATACCCTGTTGAATCAACAATTCATTAAAGACGATAAAAAAACCATTCGTCAATATCTGGAGAGTATACATAAAGACCTCAAGATTACAGCGATGAAAAGAGTAAAACTTGGATAATATAAAGAGAGAGCAATCTCTCTTTTTTTATGTCTTTTTTTAATTATTTGAGTTTGATTTTTTATATTTTCGTACCAACTATAAGTCGATGAAATACAAACGTGTCCTTCTTAAGCTTAGCGGCGAAGCCCTGATGGGTGATAATGAATTTGGAATTGATCATAAACGTTTGAAACAATATGCCGAAGATATTCGGTCTGTTGTTAAAGCGGGTGTGCAGGTAGCCGTAGTTATTGGAGGAGGGAACATTTTCAGAGGAATAGGCCACGGAGCTGAAGATGTTATAGACCGTGTTCAGGGAGATTATATGGGCATGCTGGCAACTGTAATAAACAGTATGGCGCTTCAGTCAGCTTTGGAAAAAGCAGGAGTTGACACAAGATTGCAATCTGCCATTAAAATGGAGCAAATCTGCGAACCCTATATTAAGCGCAGAGCTGTCCGCCATCTTGAAAAAGGCCGTGTAGTTATTTTTGGTGCAGGGACCGGTAATCCTTATTTTACAACGGATACTGCTGCTTCTCTTCGGGCCATAGAAATTGGTGCCAATGTCATTCTTAAAGGTACACGGGTGGACGGTATTTACTCATCCGATCCGGAGAAAAATAAAGATGCAGTTAAATACCAAACAGTAACTTTCGACGAAGTATATGAAAAGGGTTTGAAGGTAATGGACATGACAGCCTTTACGCTTTGTAATGAAAATAAAGTTCCTATTATCGTATTTGATATGAATAAGCCGGGTAATTTTATCAGGGTTTTACAGGGAGAACAAGTAGGAACACTTGTAGAGTTTTAATTTAGTTTTTAAAATAATTCCCCCACCGAAAAAAAATATTTATTTTTAATCTCACAAATTACTTTTTTATGTTAGACGCAAATAAAATTCTCTCCGAAGCCCGTGCACATATGCAAAAGGCAATTGAACATTTGGAAATCGAATTAGGTAAAATCAGAGCCGGCCGCGCCAATCCTTCCATGCTTGACAGTGTGCGTGTAGATTATTACGGTACCAGTACTCCCCTAAGTCAGGTATGTAACGTAACAATTCCTGATGCACGCACAATTGCTATTCAGCCCTGGGAAAAGGCTATGCTTGTTCCAATTGAGAAAGCTATTATGGCTGCAAATCTTGGATTCAATCCACAGAATGACGGAGCAGTTATCCGAATAAATATTCCATCGCTTACAGAAGAGAGAAGAAAAGATCTTGTTAAAAAAACACGAGCGGAAGTTGAGCATGGAAAAGTGAGCATAAGAAATATACGAAGAGACTCCAATGAACATATAAAAAAAGAAGCAAAATCTGTTCCTGAAGATGTTGTAAAAAGTTTGGAAGATAATATTCAGAAAGTAACGGATCAGTATATTGCTATGGTTGATAAACACCTTGAAGCAAAGGAAAAAGAAATAATGACCATTTAATTTTAATAATCCAAAAATATTTTATTTAAGTATTTGAACAGCAGGCCATTAATTTGATTTTCTCATTTTTCTTTCTTTTGAATTCACCTTTTTTATTGGCGAACAAGCCTTTTAGTTGGGTGAAAACCCTCTGAAACCCGCAGTTGATAACCCTTTGCCATTTTAATTTGACCAATCGCTGACAAATGCGTATTTTGTATTCTCTTTCTTAGTAGTGTTAATGGGGTTTTCCGATTGAATTGAAAATTGCATTTAAAATGTTGCTCGGAAAAGTTTCATTCCTATCCTATCCTATCCTATACTAATGTATAAATCATGTAAAATGATAAGGTATAATTTGCTCGCAACTCTTTTCATAAAGAAGAAGTTTCGAAGACAAAACTTAACATCATTCATGTATTAATTTAATAATTAGATAAAGGAAAAAAATTTACTTGCATAATCTAAAAACTAAAATCAACTAAAATAAACTAAATGAGAATGAAAACAATTACAAAGACTTGTAAAATTTTTCTGTTAGCGCTGTTGCTCCTTGCAGGAAAAATAAGTAACGGTCAGAACTTTGAAATTTACATTAAGAACGACACTCTTTCTGCTCCCAATGTTCTGGAGTTTGGTGTGTATATTAAATACACCAGTCTGGGTACTTTGGGTGCTACTGTGCCTTTCAACATCAGAACTTTTCAACAGGCTTTTTTTATTAACAGTGCTTTTACACCTGCCGGAGCAGCACCAACAGTTACACAAACCAGCGGTCCATCTTTTTCATATGCACCCGGACTGATTCAGGTAACAAATAATGGAACCACTGTATTAACTTTTAGTGGTTTTCAGGCGGCTGCTAACAGTGCTGGAACATGTCCGGGAATAGGACCTGTCTTGACTGTTGGATCGGAATACTTGATTTGTACCTGGAAGATTACCAGTAATTCGGGGCCCTTTAACTGTGTGCCTCATAATCTTTCATGCATTCGCAGCGCAGATACCCCTCCCGGTGGTAATGTCAATTTACGATGGGCAGTTACAAGATGGACGAGTACTACAGCATCCTGTAACCCGGCCACAAGTACTACAATAACTAACAATGGAACATTTACCAGCATCACCAGCGGGACTTTATTGAGTCAGATG
>JANOVM010000011.1:0-2705 GCA_031417395.1 Bacteroidota bacterium
TTTCCGATGTCGCACCATTCGACCATAGATATGAGTAGGGTGCGGTGCCGCCGTAAACAATTGAAAAAGCAGCTCCATCCAAAGCTGTGTCAGCACTTGGAGTATAGGGCACAATGTAAGCGTTCAATTTTTCCGGGCTTAAAATAGTCAAAGAAGTTTTTTGTCGACATCCATCACTATCAACTACTTTAACTGTATAGTTATCCGGTGGTAGCCTGTAGGCTGTATCATTTGTTCCTCCCTGTGGATACCATGTATAAGTATAAGGTGCAGTACCGTTATGTACTTGCACAAAAGCTGTTCCTCCGCTATCAGGAAAACATATTGCATCTGAAATGACTTCGCTGATTATTTCGAGTCCGTCTATATCCAGAATTTCAAAATTAGCTGATGCTACACAGCCGTGCGAATCAGTTACATTTAATTTTCCCTCCCCGCTATTTAAATTATTAATGCTTACATCGTTACTTCCGCTTATTGACCATTGGTATTGGTAACCACCACTTCCTCCTACTACAATGGCTGTTGCACTTCCTTGATTTTGACGACATCTCGTATCAACTGTTTCCACACTAACTCTGAAAGTATCAGGTTCTAAAATTGCAATAGTATCATAAGAGATACATCCAATAGAATCTATCACTCGAACAGTATAAAAACCCGGCCTGACATTTTCTATATAGTCCAGCGTATCCATTGGGGAGCTGAACCATTTAATTTGATAAGGTTCTGTCCCTGATGTAATGTCAATCATAGCTCCTCCATCAAAGCCACCGTAACAATTAGCAGGATTTGAATAAACAAGATTAATTTCAGGACCATCACTATCAGAAAGCTGAACATCTTTAAATAAAACACATTCATTTGAATCTTTAACCATTACTGTATATTGTCCAGCAGGTAAATTCTCATGGGTAGATTCAATAGAGGCATCCATTGTCCAAAAATATTTCTTAATTAAGCCTGTACCTCCTGTAGCAAAAGCAGTAATTGTTCCTGTTGAATCCCCGCAAGTTGAGGCGGTTTGTGAAATATTTATGATTAAAGAATCGGGTTCATTAATTACCGTAGAATCTACTAGCTGACAATTTAATGAATCAATTACAGTAACAATAAATTTTCCAGGAAAAAGTAATGGAGTAAGACTTCGTGTTCCCATACTTTTGGACCATGAGTAGTTGTAAGGCTTGGTTCCTCCGCGAATTTCTACAAATGCCATTCCATCTACATGTCCATTACATTTAACATCTTGTTTTGTTAATATATCACTAAAGTATATGCATCGCTTATTTGCTAAAGTAAAGTTACTTATAGTTGTTGAACTATCAGAGGATACAGAATATCCGTTGATGCTATCACCAGAAAAAGAATAACTCTTAAAATCTTTCCAAATAGAACCGTTCCAACCCACTACACGCATATATTGAGGATTAAGTATAGTGTCAAAACAATAATCAAAATTCCAGTTTAGTTTAATTCTTACTTTAGAATTACCGGTATTCCTTGTAAGGCGCCAATATTGACAATTATTTAAGTGTTCTACACTTGAATCTATTGCATTGCCGAGTGTTTGCCCTTCATGAATGAATTGCGCCGTATAAGAATCGCTGGTACTTGTTGGTGCAGTAATTTCAACAGGATGATACCCATGCATTCCATTAAACCCCACAGGAAAAATAAAAGCACTATTCCCAATTTTCTTAAACGGCCCGCTTACCAGTGAAGAATCACTGGCTCCTGCTATTTTTCCTGTATTATTCAAAGTAACAAAATTTGTTGTATCTGCATTAATATTTCCTTTCAGGAATAGTAAAGAATCTGTTACTGTCAGCGGAGTATTTAAAGTTAATGAATTATTTGATTTATTCATAGCTATTTTGCCAAAAATTGGAGTATAGCCTGAACTGTTGCTTATAGACTGAGCAGTACTGCCATCAAAAATCACCTTTCCGCTTCTTGAAAAATTAATTGCTGAACTGCCATCTATTAAAATATTGCCTGAAAATGTAGAATTGTAATTATAGGCAGGGTACAATTTAGCATTTGTGCCCTTTTGAATAAAAGTAACGTTTCCATTGAAATCATCGGCAGAATTATAGGCTAAAATGAGATTTCCGCTTGAACTGGAATCAATAATCGTTGTTGTTCCATTGAATTCATTGCCTCCTTTGCAAGTATCGGAAGCGTTACCATATTTTATTAGCTCTGCATTGCCATTGAATTTGGTTCCGTTCAGACTGATGCTTTGTCCGTAAAAGGAAACATTGCCGCCAAAAGTACTACCCGGGCCGAGTATTAATTTGCTATTGGAAGATGGAAAATCAAAAACATGGGATGTATTTCCCAGTGTGATTACATTTTTTAAAGATATGTTTCCTGAAAAACCGGTTTTAAAAATAAATGTTGCTGTTGTGTCAAGTGTTGTTGTAGCATTCACACTACTTTTTGAAAATTCAATCCCTGAAGTGTTGTTGTCAATAGTTAATGGCTTTTTAAAATAACAATTTCCGGAATAGCTTATATAGAATTTGATGGATGACGAACTTGAGTTTTGATTCTTTAGAGTAACACTGTCAGCGAAATAAGCATTGTTTAAGCTTACTATTCCTGATACGTTTTCCAATATTGCTTTATTTGCAAATGTATCGGTTCGTGTACTGCCTGTTGTTAGCACCATTGGGGCTGTACAACTGTTTTTAATAGTC
>JANOVM010000012.1:0-2705 GCA_031417395.1 Bacteroidota bacterium
TTTCCGATGTCGCACCATTCGACCATAGATATGAGTAGGGTGCGGTGCCGCCGTAAACAATTGAAAAAGCAGCTCCATCCAAAGCTGTGTCAGCACTTGGAGTATAGGGCACAATGTAAGCGTTCAATTTTTCCGGGCTTACAATAATCAAAGAAGTTTTTTGTCGACATCCATCACTATCAACTACTTTAACTGTATAGTTATCCGGTGGTAGCCTGTAGGCTGTATCATTTGTTCCTCCCTGTGGATACCATGAATAAGTATAAGGTGCAGTACCATTATGTACTTGTACAAAAGCAGTTCCTCCACTATCAGGAAAGCAAATTGCATCTGAAATGACCTCGCTGGTTAATTCCAATCCGTCAATATCCAGAATTTCAAAATTAGCTGATGCTATACAGCCGTGTGAATCTGTTACATTTAATTTTCCCTCCCCGCTATTTAAATTATTTATTTTTATATCTTTACTTCCGCTTATTGACCATTCGTATTGGTAATCACTGCTTCCTCCTACCACAATGGCTGTAGCACTTCCTTGATTTTCGTGACATCTCGTATCAACTGTTTCCACACTAACTCTGAAAGTATCTGGTTCTAAAATTGCAATGGTATCGTAAGAGATACATCCAATAGAATCTATCACTCGAACTACATAAAATCCCGGTCGGACATTTTCAATATAGTCCAGCGTATCCATGGGAGAGCTGAACCATTTAATATGATAAGGTTCTGTTCCTGATGTAATCTCAATCATAGCTCCACCATCAAATCCACCATAACAATTTGCAGGACTTGAATAAACAAGATTGATTTCAGGACCATCACTATCAGAAAGCTGAACATCTTTAAATAAAACACATTCGTTTGAATCTTTAACCATTACAGTATATTGTCCGGCAGGTAAATTCTCATGGCTAGATTCAGTAGAAGTATCCATTGTCCAAAAATATTTCTTAATTAAACCAGTACCTCCTGTGGCCAAAGCAGTAATTGTTCCGGTTGAATCCCCGCAGGTTGAAGGTGTTTGTGAAATATTTAAGATTAAAGAATCGGGTTCGTTAATTACTGTAGAATCCATTAACTGACAATTCAATGAATCCTTAACAGTAACTATAAATTTTCCAGGAAAAAGTAATGGAGTAAGACTTTGGGTTCCCATACTTTTGGACCATGAGTAGTTGTAAGGCTTGGTTCCTCCGCGAATTTCTACAAAAGCCATTCCATCCACATGTCCCTTACATTTAACATCTTGTTTTGTTAAAATATCTCTAAAGTATATGCATCGCTTATTTGCTAATGTGAAGTTACTAATAGTGGATGTACTATCAAATGATTGAGAATAACCCTTGATGCTATCACCTGAATAAGAAACGCTTTTGAAATCCTTCCAAAGAGAACCATTCCATCCAACAATACGCATATATTGAGGATTAATTATTGTGTCGTTACAAAAATCATGATTCCAAGAAAGCTTAAGTCTTACTTTAGATGTACCGGTATTTCTTATTAGTCGCCAATACTGACAACTATTTAAGTGCTCTATACTTGAGTCAAGTAAATTGCCGAACGTTTGTCCCTGATGTATAAATTGCCCGGTATAAGAATCTGTGCTACTGTTTGGTGCAGTAATTTCCACCGGATGATACCCATGCATTCCATTAAACCCCACAGGAAAAACAAAAGCACCATTCCCGATTTTCTTAAATGGCCCATTTACCAATGAAGAATCACTTGCTCCTATAATTTTTCCTGTATTATTCAATGTAATAAAATTTGTAGTATCTGCATTAATATTGCCTTTCAGGAACAGTAATGAATCTGTTACCGTCAGTGGAGTATTTAAAGTTAATGAATTATTTGATTTATTCATAGCTATTTTGCCAAATATTGGAGCATAACTTGAACTGTTGTTTATTGATTGAGCAGCACTGCTATCAAAAATCACCTTTCCGCTTCTTGAAAAATTAATTGCTGAACTGCCATCTATTGAAATATTGCCTGAAAATGTAGAATTGTAATTATAGGCAGGGTACAATTTAGCATTTGTGCCCTTTTGAATAAAAGTAACGTTGCCATTGAAATCATCGGCAGAATTATAGGCTAAAATGAGATTTCCGCTTGCACTGGAATCTATAATAGTTGTTATTCCATTAAATTCATTGCCTCCTTTGCTAGTATCGGAAGCGTTACCATATTTTATTAGCTCTGCATTGCCATTGAATTTGGTTCCGTTTAGACTAATGCTTTGTCCGTAAAAGGAAACATTGCCGCCAAAGGTACTACCCGGGCCTAGTATTAATTTGCTGTTGGAAGATGGAAAATCAAAAACATGAGCTGTATTTCCTAGTGTGATTACATTTTTAAAAGATAAGTTTCCTGAAAAACCGGTTTTAAAAATAAATGTGGCTGCTGTATCAAGAGTTGTTGTTGCATTGACACCACTTTTGGAAAATTCCATTCCTGATGTATTGTTGTCTATTGTAACCGGCCTTTTGAAAAAACAATTTCCTGAATAGCTTATATAAAATTTAACAGCAGAATTGCTTGTGTTTTGATTCTTTAGCGTAACACTGTCAGCGAAATAAGCATTGTTTAAGCTTACTATTCCTGATACGTTTTCCAATATTGCTTTATTTGCAAATGTATCGGTTCGTGTACTGCCTGTTGTTAGCACCATTGGGGCTGTACAACTGTTTTTAATAGTC
>JANOVM010000013.1:0-16688 GCA_031417395.1 Bacteroidota bacterium
CTGAACCGTCATCCAGAGGAACTTTTAGAAAATTGGGCAGTATTTTAGCGCATATTTTTTTTAATTGAGCAATGATTTTCAAATTCACCTTTAATAAGATAAAATAATTACAATTAAAATAGACAAAGGTTTTCCAATTAATCGGTGCTTCATTGAAGTAAAATGGCGAACAAATTTTAATTTGGTATTTGTACTAATTTTCTAAAAGGTCCTCTGGATGACGAGATAAAGTTGTATTGAGTGCCACGATCATGCCGCCCACGGCGGCATGATCGCGGCACTCTAGCAGACGACATATAGGTAATCAATCGAGCCTTACAAAAAAAATGAAATAATTTGAATCACCAATATTTATTCCCACTCAGGTAATTAACGACATAATCATTAACGCCGTCTTCAAGTGAATAAAAATGTTTGCTATATCCAATGCTGTGAAGCTTATTCATTTTCGCTTCAGTAAAATATTGGTATTTGTCGCGAATGTCGACCGGTGTATCAATGAATTCGATTTGTTCTTTTTTATTCATTGCACGAAAAGTGTTTTTAACCAAATCGAGGAAGGTACGCGCATGTCCTGTACCCAGATTGTATATTCCTGAATCTTTTCTGTGATGAAGAAGGAACATGCAAACTTCTGATACATCTTTTACATAAACAAAGTCACGCAATTGTTCTCCGTCTTTAAACTCGGCTTTGTGCGAACGAAAAAGTTTCATTTTCCCTGTTTCGCTGATTTGTTTAAATGCATGAATAATAACGGATGCCATTCTTCCTTTGTGATATTCATTCGGACCGTAAACATTAAAGAATTTCAGTCCTGCCCAGAAATATGGAGTTTCTTCTTGAACGATTGCCCATTTATCAAAATCATTTTTTGAATCGCCATAAGGATTAAGAGGATGAAGTTTTGGAATGAAAGCATTGTCATCATTGTAACCAAATTCGCCATTTCCATAGGTAGCTGCCGAAGACGCATAGACTAATGGTAATCCATATTCAATACAGGCTTTCCAAACATCTTTGGAATAATTCAGATTCAGTTCGTCAAAAATGGTTTTATTGAATTCCGTTGTATCTG
The DNA here is from genome assembly GCA_031417395.1 of Bacteroidota bacterium. GTDB lineage: Bacteria > Bacteroidota > Bacteroidia > AKYH767-A > 2013-40CM-41-45 > JADKIH01. The sequence goes on from JANOVM010000013.1 coordinate 1,079, forward strand.
TTCGTGCTCCTAAGTGAAAAATAAATTGAACAAACTTGTGATTTTCTTTTAACCAATTGAAAAAATCTTTTCTCTCAACCCTCATTGTGATTTTTTTACCGGCCAGATTGTTTTCCTTTTCAGGATGAGAAAAGTCGTCGACAGCTATAAGGTCATTGAATCCTTCTTCATTAAGCCTGGCAATAAGACAGCTTCCAATAAATCCTGCGGCACCGGTTACGACAATCATTTAATAAGTATTAGTTTTCTGCAAAGGAAAAAATAAAAAACTGTTACTACAACAATAAGAATTAACTTCCGTCAGCGAAAATATTTTTAGAAAATGAATTATTTGCTTTTATTAAGCCTGCTTCCAGAAATTTCTTAATGGTTTTTCTGCCGGTCTCACCAAGTTCAACAGAGTATTCATTTACATACAATTGAATATGCTTTTTTCTGACATCTTCACTCATTTCCTGAGCGTGTTTTTTGACATATTCTTCACTTTCAGAAGGGTGAGCAAAAGCATATTCTACGCTTGACTTCATTAGCCGGTTAATTTTCATTTTAATGTTTTCATCAAAACTTCTTCTTATAGCAATACCACCAAGAGGAATGGGTTGCCCCGTTTTTTTCTCCCATAATTCGCCTAAATCACTGATTTTATGCAAACCTTTTTCAGCATAGGTAAAACGACTTTCGTGAATGATGACACCGGCATCAACTTTTCCTGTAAGGACAGCATCTTCAATATCTGAAAAAATTATCTCTCTTACATCTTTAATTTCAGGATAAAATATTTTTAAAAGATAGCCTGCTGTTGTATTGTTTCCGGGTATGGCTACTGACTGTATTTCTTTTGAAGGATTATAAAATATTTTTTTTGATACCAGCAGCGGACCAACGCCATTGCCTAAAGCACTGCCTGATGTGAGTAATTCATAGTGCTCCATGACTTTTGAATATACGGCAAAACTTAATTTAGTTACATCCAATTTTCCTTTCAAAGCTAAAAGATTAAGCGTTTCAATATCTTCCAACGCAATGCGGAAATCGAGGCCTTTAGTATCAATTCTGCCGTTAACCAAAGCGTCAAACATAAAGGTATCGTTTGGGCAGGGAGAAAATCCTAAAGTAAAACTCCTCTTTTCGTTTTTATTGTTGATTGCTGCATTTGCTTCAGATTTTTGCAAGTGGTTTAGAAGCAATGATGTCTTCTCTGCAAGGTTTTTCAAAGCAAGTGGTATATTCCAGGCAGATTTATTTCTTTTTTCTACATAATTGGAAACAGCTCTTAACTGAATGCAAGGAATGTTGTCCTTTTCACAAACGAAAAATACGGCAGAACCTTCCATACTTTCCAGCTGTGGATTGAGACGTTTTTGAATATTACTTATACTGTCATTATTTCCGTGAACAGTATTAACGGTAATGCTTTTTACCTTTCGGAAATTTATTTTGGAATTTAAATAATTGGAGTAAAATGTATCTTTCCCTTGCAGACCTATTTTTTGTAGACTTAAAAAATCATTTCCGTCTTCGGCGCCTAATTCTGAAAAAGTATCTTCTATAACCTGAACAACTTCACCCGGTGGAATGGAACGGTCAAAACTTCCGGCTAAACCGCAGTTTAGAACAAGGTCGTATTTTTTTTCCTGCAGCTTTTTAGAAAGTTCATACGTTGTCGAAACCATTCCAACTCCTGCCACTAGAAAATCTGTGTTAGCATCAGGGGAAAGTGCTCTTAATAAAGTGATTTCCTCTTCAGTAGCCGCTACAATAAGTATTTTCATCACTGTAAAGATAACAGGAACATTTTACATGCAATAAAGGATTATATTTGTCGTTGAATTAAATCTTGAAAAAACCAATCTATGATCTTTATTACCCGCCGCGAAACCTTTAGTGCAGCTCACAGGCTTTCCAGAAAAGATTGGACGGATGCAAAAAATGCCGAAGTTTTTGGAAAGTGTGCCAATCCTAACTGGCACGGACATAATTACATTTTATGGGTAACAGTAAAAGGAGAGGTAAATCCTGAAACAGGATTTGTTGCAAACCTGTCAGATGTCAGCCATGTTGTCAATGAATATGTGTTGGATAAGATCGATCATAAAAACCTCGACGAAGATGTTGACTTTATGCATGGAAAATTAAGTTCAACGGAGACATTGGCAATTGAGATTTGGAAACAGATTGAGGCTCCGTTAAAAAAGCTCGGTTGTATTCTTCATTGTATTAAATTACAAGAAACAGAAAAGAATTACGTTGAGTATTTTGGATAATAACCTGCGTAAAGTTTAGGCCGGTTTTTAGACATTAAAAAAGGATTAATTATTTAAAAAGTATAATTTATGACTATAGATAAAGCGACCTTGCAGGAAAACGAAATGGACGGCTACGAAAAGATCGATCAGTATAACCCTGTTCGAATCGAGAATTTATCCAAGTCTTATAGCTCCCTTATTACTGAAATCGGCGAGGATCTGAACAGAGACGGACTATTGAAAACCCCGGTCAGAGCTGCAAAAGCAATTCAGTTTCTTACCCACGGATACGATTTAAATCCTGAGGAAATTTTACGCGGAGCATTGTTTCAGGATGATTATAAGCAGATGGTAATTATTAAGGACATTGAAGTTTATTCTATGTGTGAACATCATCTTCTTCCATTTTTTGGTAAAGCACACGTTGCTTATATTCCTAACGGTTGTATAGTAGGGTTGAGCAAAATACCGCGTGTGGTTGATGCTTATGCACGTAGGCTGCAGGTTCAGGAGCGGTTAACAACTGAAATCCGTGACTGCATTCAACGTACATTAAAACCTTTGGGAGTTGCAGTTGTAATTGAAGCAAAACATCTTTGCATGCTTATGCGTGGAATACAAAAGCAAAACTCAGTAGCAACTACTTCAGCGTTTACAGGAGAGTTTGAAAATGATAGAACAAGGGGTGAATTTATCCGTTTGATTTCTGCCAATCTTTCATGAAGTTGTGATTAGGCAGGATTTTTGAACAAAGTCGATTTGAATTAATATTTCAAAAAACAATATCTTTGCATTAAATAATTAAAACAAAAATGGAAAACAATAATTGGAGTTTCAATCAAATCCAGCAACCGGGCGCAACAGCTGAACCGATTGTAAAAACGTTTATGGCAAGCGTTTTTTCATGGATGGGAATTGCTCTGGCAATTTCTGCCGTAACTGCTTATGTTTTTGGCACAAATATGTCATACATGAGTTATTTAATTAATACTGAAACCGGTGGCATGTCAGCTTTAGGTTATGTAGTAATGTTTGCACCTCTTGGATTCGTTCTTTTGATGAGTTTTGGCTTCAATAAGCTATCATCAACTGCTTTATCCGCTTTATTCCTCGTTTATTCAGTAATTATGGGCGTTAGCCTTAGTTTCATATTTCTTGCATATACGCAGACGAGTATATTCCAGATTTTCCTGGTTTCTGCCGTAATGTTTGGTGTTATGGGTCTTGTAGGCTACACAACGAAAACCGACCTGACAAAAATGGGAAATCTACTTTTTATGGCCTTGATAGGTATTATTGTGGCCAGCCTTATCAATATGTTTCTAAAAAGCAGTGGATTAGGTTATATTATCAGTTTCATATCTGTAATTGTATTTACCGGACTTACAGCCTATGATGTTCAAAAACTGAAAAACATAGGAGCCAGTGCTGAATATGGTGCTGAATCAACTGCCAAACTATCTGTTTTAGGTGCACTTACACTTTACCTTGATTTCATTAACCTCTTCATGGCAATGCTTCGTTTATTCGGAGGGCGAAGAGAGTAATCTAAGTATTAAGTAAATAATATTTTAATAACACTAAAGAGGTCGTCTTAAACAGGCGACCTCTTTTTTTATTCTTTGAATTTATTTTTCTGTTTTTCAAATTCTATTAGTAAACTTGCTTTCAAAGAAAACAAAAAACAAAATGAAAACTTCCTATATTTTTCCAGGTCAGGGATCGCAATTCCCGGGAATGGGTAAGGACCTTTATGAAAGCAATCCAAAAGCCAAAGAAATGTTTGAAAGAGCGGATGAAATTTTAGGTTTCGGAATTACCGAACTGATGTTTACCGGTTCGGAAGAAGATTTAAAACAAACAAAGGTTACACAGCCTGCTATATTTCTTCATTCAGTCGTTTTGGCTAAAAACATGGGTAATGATTTTAAACCGGATATGGTGGCAGGACATTCTCTTGGTGAATTCTCTGCCTTGGTAGCGAATAAAGCACTAACGTTTGAAGATGCTTTGAGACTCGTAAAAGCACGGGCTTTTGCCATGCAGAAAGCTTGTGAAAAGGCTCCTTCAACTATGGCAGCGATTTTGAATCTTGACGATAAAATTGTTGAAGACATTTGCACTGAAGTTACTAAAGAAGGTGAAATCGTTGTTGCAGCAAATTATAATTGTCCGGGACAACTGGTAATTTCCGGCTCGATAAGAGGAATAGAAATAGCTTGCGAGCGTATGAAAGCTGCGGGTGCTAAACGTGCCCTTGTGTTGCATGTAGGCGGAGCGTTTCATTCACCATTTATGCAGCCGGCCAGAGAAGAACTAGCCGGAGCAATTGCAAATACACATTTTTCAAAACCTATTTGTCCGGTTTATCAGAATGTAAATGCAAGTCCTGTTTCAGATCCCGATGAAATCCGCGAAAACTTAATTGCTCAATTGACTGCTCCTGTGCGCTGGACACAAACCATACAAAATATGATTAGCGATGGTGCTACTAATTTTATTGAAGTAGGACCGGGAAAAGTATTGCAGGGACTTGTGAAAAAGATCAATAAGGATATGGAAGCGGTTTCGGCTTGAGATTTTTTTTAAATATTCGGAGATAAATAATATCCTAAAAGATTCTCAGATATTTCCGATATTACGCCTTTAGCAAACCATGCCCATACTCAATTCTATATTTAACTGGCTAATGAAAAAGCGGATGCACCAGATCGAGCTTTTCATTAAGTATCCAATTAATGTGCAATTAGAATGGTTTACCCGATTGATAGATACTGCCAAGAATACAGAGTGGGGAATTAAATATGATTTTAAATCGATAAAGACAGTTGAAGAGTTTAAATCGAGAATTCCCATTCAGAATTATGACTCTTTAAAGCCCGATATTGAAAGGTTGATGAGAGGCGAACAAAATATTTTGTGGCCTTCAGAAATAAAATGGTTTGCTAAGTCGTCGGGTACAACAGCAGGTAAAAGTAAATTTATACCGGTAAGTGTAGAGGCAATGGAAGAATGTCATTTCAAAGGTGGCAAAGATTTACTTTCCATGTATTGCAATAATAATCCTGAAACAATGATTTTTTCAGGAAAGAGTTTGTCGTTGGGAGGAAGTAATCACATGAATAATTCCAATGCTGATTCTTTTTACGGTGATATTTCAGCCATCTTAATGCAGAACCTTCCTTTTTGGGCTCAAATGATTCGTACTCCTGATCTTTCCATTGCTCTTATGGAGAATTGGGAAGATAAGATAGAAAAAATGGTCCAGGCTACACTGCCTGTGAATGTTACTACTATCAGTGGTGTTCCTACCTGGACATTAGTATTGGCAAAAAGAATTTTAGAAACGACAGGCAAAAAAAATCTTCTTGAAGTATGGCCCAACCTTGAATTGTTTATTCACGGAGCAGTAAGCTTTGTGCCGTATAAAGATCAATTTCATCAGCTTATTCCATCTCCTTCTTTTAATTATCTGGAAACTTATAATGCCTCCGAAGGTTTTTTTGGAATTCAGGACAGATTAAAATCGGATGAAATGCTGTTGATGCTTGACTATGGTGTTTTCTATGAATTCATGCCAATGGACGAATATGGAAAAGAAAATCCTAAAACAATTGGACTGGATGAAGTAGAATTAAACAAGAATTATGCATTAGTCATATCTACCAATGCAGGACTCTGGCGTTATGTTATTGGTGATACGATTAAATTTTCTTCACTTAATCCTTTTAGAATACGAGTCAGCGGACGCACAAAACTATTTGTAAATGCTTTTGGAGAAGAAGTCATAATAGAAAATTCTGATCAGGCAATACATATAGCATGCGAAAAAACGAATGCACTTGTAAAAGATTATACGATGGCCCCTGTTTACTTTACGGATAAAGAAAATGGAGCTCATGAATGGCTCATAGAATTTGATAAACCTCCTGCCAATACTGATTATTTTAAAGAAGTTCTTGATACGGCATTAAAGTCCCTTAATTCAGACTATGAAGCAAAACGCTACAAGGATATGGCTTTACGGCCGCCGATAATTCACATTGTTCCGGAAGGAACTTTTTATAATTGGCTTAGACAAAATGGAAAATTGGGCGGCCAGCACAAAATACCGCGATTGAGTAATGACAGGACAATTCTGGAAAATATTACGGCGTCATTAATCGTTAAACAGTAATTATTAATAAGCATCCATGATATTTTTGAAGAAGTATTCTTTTTTTCTTCTCTTTTTATTTTGCAGTTTTATTGCTTTGCCTGTTGATGATTACAAATTAATAAAAAGCATTTCTTTCCCTCAGCCTGTATTTTTTACGACTGATAAATTAGGAAATGCTTATGTTGTAGTTGAGAATCAGCTTTTGCAATTTGATCCTCAAGGCAATGCCAAAGGAAATTACAGTAGAAGTAACATAGGTGCATTGTCGCTTGTTGATGCATCAAATCCGATGAAAATTTTATTATTTTATCCTGATTATGCAACTGTTGTCATACTCGATGCAAAGCTTTCCTTGCAATCGGAAATCGATTTGCGTTCGTTAAACATCAATCAGCCGCTTATTGTTTGCAATTCAGGAGAAAATGCATATTGGGTTTACGACAGACAAGACGATGAACTAAAAAAGATTGATAATAACGGACAGGTAATTCATCAAAGCTCCAATCTTACACAGCTCACCGGTTATCAATTACAACCGAATTTGATGCTTGAAGACAATGGTTTTGTTTTTATTAACAATCCTGCTACAGGCATTTTAGTTTTCGACAGGTATGGAACTTATTATAAAATTCATGCTTTTGAAGGACTAAAGAGTTTTCAGGTTGTAGACAATGACCTTTTGTTTGTAAAAAACAACCACTTGTACCGTTACAACTCGAAATCACTTTCAGAAAAAGAAATTTTAACGCCACCTGCTGATTCAATTCGTGGCGCAAGAATTGAGCAGCATGAACTTTATTTATTAACAAGTGACTCATTGAATTTTTATTATTTTTAGTTTAGCGGAACAAAATTAACGAAACACTATACATGGCATCCAAAGTTTTATCAGCTCATAAACCGTCTTCCAAGAAGTCGGTTAAAGACAGTCCTACAAAAGCTCCTGAAAAAGCAGCTAGCGTAAAATCTACAGAGAAGTATTCTCCAACCAAAAAACAATTAACTCCATTGCACATTGCAGTTGCGGGCAATATTGGTGCGGGAAAGACTACATTGACAAATCTCCTGGCAAAAAATATGAAATGGGAGGCTCACTTTGAAGATGTAGACGACAATCCTTACCTGAATGATTTTTATGATGACATGCAGCGTTGGTCATTCAATTTGCAAATTTATTTCCTTAACTCACGATTCGAACAAATCACAAAAATTCGTCAGAGTGGAAAAACGATTATACAGGATCGTACCATTTATGAAGATGCTCACATTTTCGCTCCCAACCTTCATTCTATGGGTTTGATGACAACACGTGATTTCAACAATTACCTTTCACTATTCGAATTGATGGCTAAATTCGTTTCGCCTCCCGATTTATTGATTTATTTAAGAGCCAGTGTTCCTACTTTGGTAAATCAAATCAGTAAGCGCGGCCGTGATTATGAAAACTCCATTCGGATTGATTATTTAAAGCGTTTGAATGAGCGTTACGAAGCATGGATTTCTACCTATGAGCAAGGAAAACTCCTCGTTATTGATGTTGATGATATTAATTTCGCTGATAATCCTGAGGATTTAGGCAAGATCATAAATAAGATCAATGCTGAGATAAACGGTCTTTTTTAATTTGAGAATTTGAAGATTTGAGAATTTGAGAATTTGAGAATGATTCATGCGATGAATTGTTTTCAAATTCTTTTTTTTGTCTAAGCCATTTGCATAAATAAAAGGAAAAAGAAAATTCCATCGCCAATAATAATAGAGGGGAGGATGATTTTATATTCAATTTTGAATACCAGGCTCAAAAAAATCATTTCGAGAAAAATAGCCAGCATAAACATGATAAAAGGCTGATAGTAGAAGCCTATGGAAGTAAAAATGATTCCTGCCATGCATGCGGTGAAGTAGAAAGTTGCTGTGCCAATCAGCCATAACAGAAAAACCTTTATTTTAGAATCAGTAACAGTAAACCTGATCAAAAACATTTTGAACAGCAAAGCAATTACAGAAAGATACCAGTAATCAAATGTTAATTTAATCAGCAGGCTTGTAATTAATCCTTTAGGCATTGACTCTGATTACGTTGGTTTGTTTGATTTTGACAAAGATAAAAAAGAATTATAGTGAACACATCAGAACCAAAATGGCTTCTTCTGTGTGTTCTTTTTCAAGAAGAGTTTTTGCAAGTTCATGCAATTTATTGCGCAGTAGGTTTTTGTCATAGCCAAACCTTGTAGTAAGGTCTTTCATAAAATCTTTTCTTGAAAATTCCAGAACGGCCTCTTTTCCGGGTAAGACAGAAATATTTCCCAGTTGTCCGAGGTTGTTACCAGTAAGTATTTTACTGTTACGAATTGATTCGGGAAGGTTATCAATACCAATACCGGGGATACTCAAAGGTTTTGCAACTTCGAATAAAGCATTGCCGGAAGCTCTGCAATAAAGATCGCCGCCCATGCGAGCTACGAGGTCAATTTTATTAGCGTCAATTTTACCTTCAGCATTTAATACTGAATCGTCAATATGCATTAAAAGGATTTCACAGATTATAAGATTAGCAGCTCCGCCAAGGTTTCCCGTCTCAATTACATTTAGAACCTTGCATTCTATCTGTACTGGCGATTCTTTTACTCTGGGTGGCTTTACAAGATGAGAAGCAATTTGTGTAAAGCCCGATTTTGTAAATTCATTAACGCCTTTCGGATATTCAGCACTCGACAAAGAAACTTGTCTGACCATAGCATAATTAACAACATTGATCACCACTTCTTTGGTTTCATAAATATTTTCCAGCGTATGCTTTATAGTATTGTCTCTTACCCTTCTGGCAGGAGAAAAAACAAGGATAGGAGGGTTGCTTCCAAAAGCATTAAAAAAACTATAGGGAGAAAGGTTTGGATTTCCGTCTTTGTCAATGGTACTTGCAAAAGCAATGGGGCGCGGAGCAATTGCAGCAAGCATATAACTGTGAAGGAGTGTAGTTTTTATTTCTTTTGGATTAAGCAGCATGATATAAAAATGATTATTTGTTACAAATATTAGAGCGGTCAAACTGTTATAAGCCAAAGATACTTCAAGGTTTTTTAAAAATCAGAAAATAATAAACTACTAAAAGAATAATTCCGAGAATAAAAAGCAGTGTGATTATTGAAATCAATTCCATTCTTGAGAAAATATTTTTTCGGATTGATTGTCTTTTACCGATACGCTTTTTTAATTCATGCGTGATGTGGTAGATGCGCATGGCATCGGGCAGTTCCGACATTCCTTTAATTGCATCTGAGCAGAAGCTGCAGGACTGTAAATGCAATTCAATAAGTTTCTTTTCAGCATCCGGTAATTCGTTACGGAAATAGTCAAGCATTTCTTTGCTTGAAAGATGAGCTGAAAAGGAATATAAAGGAGCGTTATTATCGGTTGTCATTCGCTTTTTTTAATAAAATAATCCTCAGGTTTCTTTTTCCATTTTGAATATGGCTCTTAACCTGGTTCATGTTATAACCTGTTTTTTCTGTTACTTCCTGATAGCTCAGGTTTTGAATATAAAACAATTCAATACATATTCTTTGTTCATCGTTTAGTTGGGTTAAGGCAGGATCAAGAAAGGGTAGATATTGATTGATAAAAGTTTCTTCATCTTCTTCGAAATTGCCTGCAATATTATCGAGCAGCGGAAAATGATTTTTCTTTTTTGACAAAAAGCGAAGACAATCGTTTTTTGTAACTGTATGAAGCCAGGAACCGAAATTCTGAATAGTATATGTTAGCAGATCCTTAGGTAATTTTTCAAAAATGCGAATAACGGCATCTTTACTATCGTCTTCGTCTTTTAAATATTTCATGCTGACGGCAAAAACGAGGTGATTATACCTGTCGAACAATATTCCAATAAGGGCATTATCCTGCGATGTCCGAAATTCGGAGATAATTTGCTCATCACTTTGATCAGAACCTTTACCGGATTTAATAAACAGCATAGAAATTGGTGTTTAGATCAAAAAGGCGAATAATTTCCATAAAGGTTTTCTAATTGAAAGAACGTAAAAAAAATGTATCTTCGCGTCCTTTATTTGCAAATTATGCTGCGGGCGTGGCGTAATTGGCAGCCGCACCAGACTTAGGATCTGGCGGAGCAATCCGTGGGGGTTCGAGTCCCTTCGCCCGCACTTAAATATACTCCGGAACTTTGGAAATCAAGGTTTCGGAGTATTTATTAAAATAAACTAAATAAGATGAATATTTCAAAACGTCAGACGGGTGACTTGAATGCCGTAATTACTATTGAGTTAAAGCCTGAAGATTATCAGCCAAAGGTAGATGAAACGATAAAATCATATCGTAAATCAGCCAATATTCCGGGTTTTCGTCCGGGACACGTTCCGGCTGAAATTATCCGTAAAAAATTCGGTAAAGAGGTTTTAGTGGAAGAGCTGAATAAGATATTGGGCAGGGAATTAGTTAATTACCTAACTGAAAATAAAATTGATGTTTTAGGAAGTCCTTTACCAATTCAATCGCCCGACAGCCTGACATTGGAAGAAGGCAAGAACTTCATTTTTGATTATGAAATTGGAATTGCTCCGGAAATCAATACTCAGCTGGTTAATTCAAGCATTCCATATTATGTAGTAAAGGTTGATGAGAAGATGGTTGACGATGATATTAATGATTTACGCCGCCGTTATGGAAAATTTTCAAATCCGGAGAATGCTGAAGATACTTCTGTTCTTTATGGCGAATATGTAGAATTGAATGAGAATGGTGAAGTTAAAGAGGATGGAAATAAAACAACAACGACTCTGAGTATTGAAATGCTTCGCAACGATGAAGAAAAGAAGAGATTTATAGGTGTAAAAAAGGAAGATACTATTCGTTTTACCCCAATGATAGCATTTACAAGTGAAGCAGAAGTATCTGCTGCTTTACGGGTTGATAAAACATCTCCGGCTTTGCATTCAGAGTATAATTTCCAGGTTAAAACTGTAAATAAAATTGAGAAAGCGGAAATAGATCAGGAGTTATTTGATAAAGCATTGGGAGAGGCTGCTGTTGCAAGTGAAGAGGAATTTCGCACAAAGATTCGTGAAGGAATTGCTTCATACTTTGAAAAGGAAAGCGACAAAAAACTTCAGAAGGATGTAAAAGTTAAATTTCTTAAAGAATGCAACATTCCATTGCCTGAAGATTTTCTAAAACGCATGCTTAAAGCAAGGCAGGAAAAACCTGTGGAAGACCATGACTTTGATCACGAATTCCATCATGTTATTGAAGATCTTAAATGGAATCTAATTGTCGAGAAAATCGCTTTAGAGCAATCAATAAATATTTCAGAAGAGGAGATTGAAGGAATTGCCGGCATTATGATATCGCAGCAATTTGCCCAATATGGAATAGCACCTCCTGAAAAGGAAAAGCTCGATGAAATGATTACCAGTTACCTTAAAAAAGACGACAACTTTGAAAGAATGGAAAGGTCTTTAAGAGGACAAAAAGTCTTTGACTACCTGAAGAATAATTTAAAGTTGGAGAAAGTCGAAATGACGTATGCTGATTTTACTACCAAGCTGCAGGAAAAGGACCAGAATGAGTTAGAACATCATCATTAATGGACTTTGTTAATTGATTGATATTTTTGTTTAGCACTTATCAGTGAGCATTTTAGATATAGGTTTCCCTTTTATTGAGGGAAGAAAATATTAAGCGCAAGTATTTTTCTGCTAAAGGCTTGATTTGCAGAATAATTTTTAATTTTTGTTTAAAACTATTTAATTGTTGTGTTCGTATAGCATGGCTGCCGTATATTTTTGATTCGGTGAAATAAGATGGCAGGAAATCCGTCTTATTAAATAGCTAATTATATAAAAAGAAAAAAATTATGAATTATTCAGATGAGTTTCGCAAGTATGCTGTAAAGCATCGCGGAATTAGTAGCGTAACTGTTGACAGTTTTGTTTCAGCCGTTCGTGCAGATTACATTTCCCCAACCATCATTGAAGAGCGTCAGTTAAACATTGCAACCATGGACGTATTTTCCCGATTGATGATGGACAGGATTATATTCCTTGGAGTAGGGATCAATGATTATGTTTCTAATATTATCCAGGCCCAGCTACTTTTTCTTGAGTCTGTAGATGCAAAAAAAGATATTCAGATATATATGAATAGTCCGGGCGGATCAGTTTATGCAGGCTTGGGAATTTACGATACGATGCAATTTATACAGCCAACCATTGCAACAATTTGTACAGGAATGGCAGCTTCTATGGCAGCGGTATTGATGTGTGCAGGAGCGAAAGGTAAACGTGCAGCTTTGAAGCATGCAAGGATTATGATCCATCAGCCAATGGGAGGAGCAGAAGGACAGGCATCGGATATAGAAATCACAGCCAGAGAGATTCAAAAGCTCAAAAAGGAGCTTTATGAAATCATTGCTTCTCACAGCGGACAGGAATTTGAAAAGGTTTATAAGGATTCAGACAGAGATTATTGGATGACAGCCGAAGAAGCCAAAGCATATGGAATGATTGACGAAGTTTTAACACGAAAGAAAGTCTGATTTCCCGGAAAAAAGAGTTAATAAATGGAAATTGAGCCTCAAAAAGGCTCAATTTTCGCTTTTATGAGGTTTTAAATTTGAACTTTTTTCTATAATTTGCGTTTGTAAAATTGATATTACTGTTCTAAGTATGAAAAGCCCAAAAGATATTAAATGTTCATTTTGTGGTCGCGATAAAAGCGAAACCTATGTACTTATTGCAGGCATAACAGGTCATATATGTGACCAGTGTATTCAGCAGGCTCAGAATATTTTGAGCGATGAAATGAACAATAAGCTGAAAAGCAGTATCAATACCCATCTTACCTTACTCAAGCCAATGGAAATCAAGAAATTTCTTGATCAGTACGTCATAGGTCAGGAAGATGCTAAAAAAGTATTATCGGTTGCAGTTTACAATCATTACAAAAGGATTTCCAGCAAGACCAAAAAGCAAGAAGAGGTTGAAATTGAGAAGTCGAACATCATATTAGTTGGTGAAACAGGCACAGGCAAAACGTTGCTTGCGCGTACAATAGCTAAGATGCTCAACGTACCATTTTGTATTGCTGATGCTACCGTTCTAACGGAAGCCGGTTATGTAGGTGAAGATGTAGAGAGCATTCTTTCTAGACTTTTGCAGGCTTCGGATTATGATGTTGCATCAGCAGAAAAAGGAATTGTATATATTGATGAAATAGATAAAATAGCCAGAAAAAGTGATAATCCTTCCATTACCCGCGATGTAAGCGGTGAAGGAGTTCAGCAGGCTTTGCTTAAATTACTGGAAGGCTCAATAGTAAACGTGCCGCCACAGGGAGGAAGAAAGCATCCGGAACAAAAGATGATAGCCATGAATACGCAAAATGTTCTTTTCATCTGTGGGGGAGCATTCGACGGCATAGAAAAGAAAATTGCCAAGCGTCTTCACATGAATGCAATCGGATACAAAGCTCGGGAGCACGATAATATTGACAAGACAAATTACTTACAATATATAAGTCCGGTCGATTTGAAAGCCTTTGGAATTATACCTGAATTGATAGGACGGCTTCCTGTGATTACACATTTAGAACCGCTGGACAAAGCCACACTTCGATCAATCCTTACTGATCCCAAAAATGCTTTGGTCAAACAATATGAAAAACTTTTCCAGCTTGAGTCAGTGAATCTGATTTTTGAGAAGAATGTACTTGATTTCATTGTTGACAAAGCCTTTGAATTTAAACTTGGAGCACGCGGACTTCGTTCCATTTGTGAAGCAATATTGCTTGATGCCATGTATGAAATTCCATCTGCAAAGAACAATGCAAAAGAGTTTACGGTAACACTTGCTTATGCAAAAGAGAAATTTGCCAAAGCGAATGTGAATAAGTTGAAGGTGGCTTGATTGATTTGAGAATTTTCAAAATTTGAAAATTTGAAAATTTGAGAATTTGAAAATGGGGCGGTATTGAAAGTAGTTGCCTAAATTTTATTAATTTTTAAATCTTGATTTTTTTTATTTTTTCGAAGGTTATTTTTTCAATTTTCTTTTAATTTACTGTGTTTTCAACATAAAATCCTTGATTATAAAAGCCTCAGGTTACAGGAATTATAATTGTTGAAATTTTTTTTGAACAGAATTTGGTAAATAAGATGATTCTTGTACCTTTGCAGTCCTTAAAAAAGGGCGAAAACCAATAATTTACACAACTCTAATAAGTTAGATACCGAAAGAATGCCTACGATACAGCAGTTAGTTCGTAAAGGACGTACCAAATTGATTGATAAAAGCAAGTCACCAGCACTTGTTTCTTGTCCGCAGCGACGCGGAGTTTGTACCAGAGTGTACACTACTACTCCAAAGAAGCCAAATTCAGCAATGCGTAAAGTTGCCCGTGTACGTTTGACTAACAAATTTGAAGTTACTGCCTATATTCCGGGTGAAGGACATAACCTACAGGAGCACTCCATTGTAATGATTCGCGGAGGCAGGGTTAAAGATTTACCGGGAGTTCGTTACCACATCATTCGCGGTACGCTTGATACAGCAGGAGTTGATGGTCGCAAACAACAAAGAAGTAAATACGGCACCAAGCGTCCAAAAGAGGGTGCTGCAGTTAAAAAATAAAATAGAAAAGTTAAAGAAATAGAATAATGCGTAAGTCGAAGCCAAAAAAGAGAATTCTGTTACCGGACCCTAAGTTCAACGATACACTTGTTACACGTTTTGTGAACAATATGATGTACGGTGGAAACAAGAGTACAGCTTATGGAATTTTTTATGCAGCCCTGAACCGTGTGGAGGAGAAAATGAAGGAAAGCGGTTTGGATGTATGGAAAAAAGCAATGACTAACGTAATGCCTACGGTAGAAGTAAAAAGTCGCCGTGTAGGTGGAGCAACATTTCAGATTCCAAGCGAAATTCGCCCGGATCGCAGAATTGCTCTTACTATTAAATGGCTGATTAGTTATTCACGCAATCGTAATGAAAAATCGATGGCGGAGAAACTTGCCAGCGAAATTGTTGCAGCTTCAAAAGGTGAAGGTGCAGCCGTGAAGAAAAAAGAAGATACACATAGAATGGCAGAGGCGAATAAGGCTTTCTCTCATTTTAAGGTTTAATAAAATAAATAGAGACGCGTTTCAAAGAAGAGACGCATTGCAATGCGTTTCAAAGAAGAGACGCAT
>JANOVM010000014.1:0-2165 GCA_031417395.1 Bacteroidota bacterium
AAGGACGTTTTTTTTCAAAATTTTCTTCAGGGTTTGAGATGGAATATGAAGGAAATAGCAATTGGGGAAATAGGAATGGGTATTTTTATAATTGTAGATTTCGTTATAATAATTATTCAGGTTTTCTTTGTGATCCCAAAACCCCCAAAAATCTTTATTCTGATTACTTTAGTAGAGATGTATTTTTCGAGAATTGCATCTTTGTTGGCTCAGAAACGGGTTCTACAATTTTTCCAAATTCAAGGAATTTTGAATTTAAATATTGTGAACTTTATGGTCGTTCTTGGAAAGCGTTCAATTCTCCAATTCCGGGTTCTAATTATCCTAATCTGGACAATACAAAATTCAGGCATTGTTTGTTTTCTGAAGAGTATGTTGATCCGGATATTTTACCCTTAAAGAAAATATCAATCTCCGTTGGGCATGATTTAGATCAAGGTACTACCTCTATCTCTTCCGGCTGTCCAAATCCAGGTCATGTATGGTGCGTTGAATTCAGTACAGGGCTGAGAGTTTTACTTGAGGAGTGTACAATTGAAACTAATTTTAATCTTAAAACAATTAATTTTTCTTCTGACGTTGTTCCGCCCTCAGGAACAGGAATTCCAAATCCAAATTTAGCCAGTTGGAATATAGTTGACCATCTGAAAATAAAAAATTATGGATTAAATACTTGTGGTTGCGATTATGTTACCCCCGCTTGTGATGCTCAGGTATTAAGCAGTTTGAATTATGTTTTATTAATTAATCACGATAGCCATCAACAGGACTGGGGTTTATTGAGAAACCCCGGAAATTTCTGTGGCCCACCTTATAATAATTGTTATGGTATTAATTACCATGATGCTCATAATAGTGTAATATCAGACCCGTTAAATGTTTTTACATTTTGGCCCTGCAACACAAGTTATCATCATATACCTGTTTATTGTTTTTTAAATGATCTAAATCCAACTATGCAATGGTGGCCATTAAGTGAAGAATATTATAATCCAGTACATCCTAAAGCAGTGAATTTGTATCCTAATTCATCTGTTTGTTCTACACAAACCTCTTTTGTTTTGGAAGGCTTGCCCTTTGATAATGTTTGTAATCCACCGATATTGAAGAAAAGAAATCCAAATTCGCAAAATGAAGAACATGTTATTTTATTATACCCAGTTCCTTCTATGAACAGCCTTACAATTGAAAATGCTATTATAGGAAAAGAATTAAATATTTATTCTATCATAGGTGATTTAATATTAACTGAGAAAGCTAAAGCAGAAACACTGGAAATAGATATTAGTAAATTAAAACCCGGAGTTTATATTTTAAAAAGCAAAGAATTAAAAATATATAAATTTATTAAATTATGATTCAAAAACATATTCTTATTCTTTGCTTTATACTTGTAAACAAAATTATATTAGCCCAAGCCCCGGTTATTCAATGGCAAAAATCTATGGGGGGAAGTTTAGATGATTTTGCAAATTCTGTTTTCATTACAAATGATGGTGGATTCATTATTACCGGTTCAACTAAATCAGATGACTTCGATATTTCAAATCGTAATACACAATCAGGTTATTTCGATCTATGGTTGTTAAAATTAAATGATATCGGTACGATTTTATGGAACAGTTGCTATGGCGGTACAACTTATGATTATGGAAATTGCGTTATTCAGTCAAAAGATAGTGGATTCGCAATTTCAGGAAGTTCTAACTCATGGGATGGAGATGTTTCAGGTTGTCATAGTCACCAGGATGATTTTTGGATAGTTAAAACAGATAGTTCCGGTATTATTCAATGGCAAAAATGCTTAGGGGGTGGACAAACAGAAGAAGCATACTCTATAGTTCAAACAATTGATGCCGGGTATTTAGTAGTCGGGAAAACAAACAGTTTCGATGGAGATGTTATAGGATTTCACGGAAATGAAGATCTCTGGGCCGTCAAATTAGATCAGAATGGATCAATAATGTGGTCCAATTCATTAGGCGGGTCGTCTTATGAACAAGGTCTTTCTTGTAAACAAACAACTGATGGAAATTATTTAATAGCAGGGACAGCAAGTTCAAATGACGGTGATGTTACGGGTAATAATTATCCGTCTTCTGATGTTTGGATAATTAAATTGGATTCAAGCGGACAAATAATCTGGAATAAATGTTATGGAGGAA
>JANOVM010000015.1:0-2174 GCA_031417395.1 Bacteroidota bacterium
AAGGACGTTTTTTTTCAAAATTTTCTTCAGGGTTTGAGATGGAATATGAAGGAAATAGCAATTGGGGAAATAGGAATGGGTATTTTTATAATTGTAGATTTCGTTATAATAATTATTCAGGTTTTCTTTGTGATCCCAAAAAACCCAAAAATCTTTATTCTGATTACTTTAGTAGAGATGTTTTATTCAGGAACTGCATCTTTGTTGGCTCAGAAACGGGTTCTACAATTTTTCCAAATTCAAGGAATTTTGAATTTCAATATTGTGAACTTTATGGTCGATCTTGGAAAGCGTTCAATTCTCCAATTCCAGGTTCAAATTATCCTAATCTTGACAATACGAAATTCAGGCATTGCTTCTTTTCTGAAGAGTATGTTGATCCGGATATTTTACCCTTAAAGAAAATGTCAATTTCAGTGGGGCATGATTTAGACAAAGGGTTTACCACTATTGCATCAGGCTGTCCAAATCCGGGTCATGTATGGTGCGTTGAATTCAGTTCAGGACTAAGAGTTTTACTTGAGGAGTGTACAATTGAAACTAATTTTAATCTTAAAACAATTAATCTTTCTTCTGATGTTGTCCCTCCTTCAGGAACAGGTATACCAAATCCTAACCTGGCAAGTTGGAATAGAGTTGATCATCTGCAGATAAGAAATTATGGATTAAATACCTGTGGCTGCGATTTTGTTACACCTCCTTGTGATGCTCAGGTATTAAACAGTTTAAATTATGTTTTATTAATAAATCATAATAGTAATAAACAGGACTGGGGCCTATTAAGAAATCCTGGAACATTTTGCGGCCCTCCATATAATAGTTGTTTTGGAATTGATTATTCGTATGCTGATAATTCCGTTATGTCAGATCCCTTAATTTTACCAACAATATTGGAATTTTACAGATGCAGTACTAGTTACCACCATATTCCAGCCTATTGTTTTTTAAATGATCTAAATCCAACTATTCAATGGTGGCCACTAAGCGAAGAATATTATAATCCAGTACATCCCAAAGCAGTGAATTTGTATCCGACATCATCTGTTTGTACTACACAAACCTACTTTATATTGGAAGGCTTGCCCTTTGATAATGTTTGTAATCCACCGATATTGAAGAAAAGAAATCCAAATTCGCAAAATGAAGAACATGTTATTTTATTACACCCAGTTCCTTCTATGAACAGCCTTACAATTGAAAATGCAATTATAGGAAATGAATTAAATATTTATTCTATCATAGGTGATTTAATATTAACTGAGAAAGCTAAAGCAGAAACACTGGAGATAGATATTAGTAAATTAAAACCCGGAGTTTATATTTTAAAAGGCAAAGAATTAAAAATATATAAATTTATTAAATTATGATTCAAAAACATATTCTTATTCTTTACCTTATACTTGTAAACAAAATTATACTAGCCCAAGCCCCGGTTATTCAATGGCAAAAATCTATTGGGGGGAGTTTAGATGATTTTGCAAATTCTGTTTTCATTACAAATGATGTTGGATTCATTATTACCGGTTCTACTAAATCAGATGATTACGATATTTCAAATCGAAATACCTCAGCAGGATTTTATGATATTTGGCTAATAAAGTTAAGCGGCAGTGGTTTGATTCATTGGAATAGATGTTTAGGAGGGACAGATTTCGACTTTGGAAATTGCGTTATTCAAACCAATGATAACGGATATGTTATTGCAGGAATTACTGCTTCATTTGATGGAGATGTATTTGGTTGTCATAGTCATTATTCTGATTTTTGGATAGTTAAAACAGATAGTGCCGGTATTATTCAATGGCAAAAATGCTTAGGTGGAGGACAAACAGAAGAAGCATATTCTGTAGTTCAAACAATTGATACCGGGTATTTAGTAGTCGGAAAAACAAACAGTCTCGATGGGGATGTTATAGGATTTCACGGAAATGAAGATCTCTGGGCCGTCAAGTTAGATCAGAATGGATCAATAATGTGGTCCAATTCATTAGGCGGGTCGTCTTATGAACAAGGTCTTTCTTGTAAACAAACAGCTGATGGAAATTATTTAATAGCAGGGACAGCAAGTTCAAATGACGGTGATGTTACGGGTAATAATTATCCGTCTTCTGATGTTTGGATAATTAAATTGGATTCAAGCGGACAAATAATCTGGAATAAATGTTATGGAGGAA
>JANOVM010000016.1:0-6627 GCA_031417395.1 Bacteroidota bacterium
CCGATTTAGTACATCCACTTGAAAGATATTCCTGAATTATCTGATGTCTTTCTGATTCAGAATAAAATTTACCCGCTTTTTGAATAATTTTTTTGTCCATTTTTACACTTTTTAGTGTAAACCTATTTCAGGACAAGACAGCAGTTCCAGAACGCAGCCGAAGATTGGTTTCAGAGCGCAGCCGAAGGATGGTTCCAGAGCGTAGCCGAAGGATGGTTTCAGAGCGCAGCCGAAGGATGGTTCCAGAACGCAGCCGAAGATTGGTTTCAGAGCGCAGCCGAAGGATGGTTCCAGAGCGTAGCCGAAGGATGGTTCCAGAGCGTAGCCGTAGGATGGTTCTAAAGCTTAGCTATAGGAATGTTCCAGAGCGCAGCCGAAGGAATGTTCCAGAGCGCAGCCGAAGGATGGTTCCAGAGCGTAGCCGAAGGATGGTTCCAGAGCGTAGCCGTAGGATGGTTCCAGAGCACAGCCGAAGCATGACTTTTAATCGAATCCGAAGTGCAATTCCTAAGCGCCACACAGGAAAATTAATAATAACGAATAGGATCTATGAAGAAAAAACCCAAAAACCTTCTTCCTCGAAGCATAGCTAATTCGTTAATTGGTTAGTTCGTTAATCAAGCAATTAACTATTAATACAACCAATTAACTAATTAACGAATTAATTTAATACCACCCCCCATACATCACATACCTATCCGCTAACTCTTCCAACAGTTTCCTTTGTTCAGGTGAAATGGCCTTTATTTTTTTGGCGGGGGAGCCGGCGTAAATGAAGCCGCTTTCTACTATTGTATTTTCTAAAACCAGAGAACCGGCGCCAATGATGCTGAAGGATTCAATTATTGCATGATCCATAATTATGGCTCCCATTCCTACAAGGACATTGTCGTGCAGTCGGCAGCCGTGAACGATAGCATTATGCCCAATGCTGCAATTGTTACCGATTACCGTTTTTGCTTTCTGATAGGTGCAGTGAATGATGGCGCCATCCTGAATATTTACTTTGTTTCCGATACGAATGCTGTTTACATCGCCTCGAACAACTGCATTAAACCAGATACTGCATTTTTCACCAAAGACAACATCTCCTATAATGGTCGAATTCTCAGCCAAAAAACAAGATTCAGGTATTTGAGGTTTAATGTCATTTATTGGTAAGATAAGAGCCATGATTTCTTTTTCTAAAAATATTTTTTGTAAATTTATGCTTTCAAATTAATTCATGAAGTATTTAATCATATTCTTCCTCGTATTGACCCTGGCATCCTGCAAGAAGCCTGATGAATACCCAATTATTCCTGCTATTAGTTATAACAACTTATATACTACTCAAAATGCGCAGGGACTTGATCAATCTTTATCCGTCATCCTTGATTTTACCGACGGTGATGGCGATATTGGTTACAAAGATGTAGGTCAAAACGGTGATCCTTTCGATACCAATGGCTCTGAATACTATAATAATTACAAAGGAAGTATTTATAAATATACATCCGGTAACTGGACGGTAGTACCCACAGGGACGCTATTACAAGGCAGACTTCCTTACCTTACTCCTGATGGTAAAAATAAATCCCTGAAAGGACAAATTCAATGCGATTTTCTTTTGCTTGGACTTGTAGCCAATAGTGACACATTCAGAATGGAGCTTTTTATTTACGACAGGGGTTTGCATAAAAGCAATATCATTACTACTCCTTCTTTTACGCTAAGGACACAGTAGAAACTTTTTTACCTTTATTTTCTGTATTGAAATCCAATAGTTCGTTTATCGATAGAGAATCTTGTGATATCATTTGAAACATACCTTTATCTTTATTGTATTCAGCCAGATACTCTTGTTCAGTCTGACCGGGTGTGGGAATCAATAATGCATTCACATCCAAAGCAATGCAATCCATAATGGTTGAATAGCCGGAACGACAAACAACTTTTTTAGCATTGATAAGCAGAGACTTTAGCTCCTCATCACCTGCATGATTCAGCCATGTAATGGATGCTGAATTTTCTTTTTGAATAATGTTTCCCGGCAAACCCCTGATAATACAGCAAGAAATCGATTGTCCCTTCAGAAGGAGAGAAATTTTCTCTTCCAAAATTGTTCGTTGTGGTTCCGGTCCGCTTAACAATACTACGAGGTCAAAAGTTTTTGATGGAATGTTATTCGAAGTATTTTCAAACCTGCTCAACAATCCTATAAATTTTACATTACCGGGTTTTCTTTTTATGTGTGATAATTTACCGACATAATTAAATTCCCCTTCCAAGTCAGGAACAAGACAATCGTCATATTTTTTGATGAACCATAAAATTATATAATTAACAAAAAATGCCATGAACCTTAGTCCATGTTTTAAGTGAACATTTAATTGATGTGTAATAAAAACAGAATGAATATTTTTATTCCATAATCCATAACAGTTGTCGGAAACAACTTCAGTTATCTCATGTTGTTGAATCATTTTTTTCAACCAAAAATGTTCTCTAAAAATAGCAATGATAATTTTAGGAATCTGCAGAATAATTGCGAACGACAATGAATATTTCTCAGAATACCGAATGTTGTAAGCCGGTTTTTTTAGAATCAACAATTCAGGAAAATAGGATTTAAAAAAGTCATTCGATTTTCCTGCTGAAGCCAATATGACTTCATCACCGTTTTTCTGAAAGGAGCGTATTAAAGGCACAAGCCGCGTGGCATGACCCATGCCCCAATCGAGGGCAGCTATTAATATTTTTTTGTGCTCAGGCAAGGAATTACAATTAGTTCTAAAGTTAGGGAAAATTTAGAAACAATAACTTGTGATGCTGGGTTAAGTAAGTGAAATAGTTTGTTTAATATAATTGAATTTTAGTACATATTCATCGTATAAGCCGACAAACTTTTCCTGAATATACCAATCTTTCATCTTTGAAAATTTGCATCAGAAACAAACCTTCATTAAGATTAACATTCAAAGAATTGCTTTTTTCAGGCAACCTGCAATTAAATACTTCTTCTCCCAATATATTGAACATCCTTAATTCAAATTGTTTGTCTGGCAGATCGAAATCAATATTCAATTCATTTATAAACGGATTCGGATAAACCGAAACACTAATTTTATTCTCAAGATACTCATTTATACCAACCATACAATTAGAAATTTCACACCCTACACTATCTACTTTTAAAACCCATAAATCCTGATGGCCTGTATCTGGTGCTTGTGGATTTACAAAGCCACAAGCTACAAAGCCACCATCGGGGGTAGGGGAAATGTCTCTTAAATATGAAATACCATTGAATGAACTGTAGTATTTTTTATACCATAAACTATCTCCATTGACAGTAGTTTTTAATATTAACGCTTTATTGTAGGGGGGGTAGGGTGGAGAATCATCATCACCTGTTGCAATTAGTGAACCATCACTTAATTCCCTAACTGAATAAAGTGTACCACCACCAAAGCCTCCTCCAAATGCGTATTTTTTTTCCCAAAGCATATTGCCGTATAAATCAAACTTTGCCATATATGGACTTCTATTGTTTCCAATACCATAAGCATAAGCTCCTGCAATTACAATATTACCATCCTGGGTAGAAACAACGCTCCATGCTTCTTCAGGCCATTGACTGCCATAGGTTGTGTCCCATTGAAAGTTGCCGCCGCTGTCGATTTTTAAAAGGTAGATATCGTATAATGAACCTGAATAATATCGCCAGCCTATTAGTGCATATCCTCCATCTGAAGTTTGTGTAAATGCAAAAGCAATTTCCTGACTACCGAAATACCCATAATCATTTTGCCATAGAATGTTTCCTATGCTATCCGACTTTATTAAAAGAACATTTCCAAAAGTATCAACAGTAGCAGTTGAACCACAGATTATATAGTTTCCATCCGATATTTGCCGGGCCATCCAACCACTCTGAAATGCACTATCTCCGTATCTTTTTGTAAAAATTGTATCACCTTTAGAATTGATTTTAATTAATAATGCATCGACTTGTATTGAATCTTTATAAGAACCACCAATAATAAACGTGGAGTTCGTTTTATTAATTGATTGTGGTCCTCCTGAATAAGTCCATACCTTTGTAAAACTATAAAAATCCGTGTCAATTAAATTACCGGAATAATCTAATTGTAATAATCCTGCCGAAACAAGATTGTCAACGCCATCAAAATAAAAGGAAGTAAAAGCAATAGATATTGTATCATTCATTACCTGCAAACTCAATCCATTTTCCCCGGCACTACCATCGTTAAATCTTTTATTAAAATAATTCTGAGCTTCACTTTGGAAGCCCAGAATTATCATTTCGATAATTAAAAAGAATTTCATTTGGAAACATGGTTGATCATGCCATTGAAAACAAACTTTTCAGTACCTATTATATTTAATAAATATAGTCCCGACGGCCAATCTAAAAAATTAATAGTATTAATTTTGTTTCCCAGAATAGAAATACTCATTAACTCCACTCCTAAAGGGTTGTAAATTTTGAGAGTGAATAATTCATTGGAATTTTTTAACTCAATATTGAATTCAGACGTAAATGGATTTGGGTAAATTTTTAGATCTGAACTCTCCATATTCCTGGCAATCTTTGGTTGGAATATCGCTGTTGAGGGGAGAATAATTATTTCCGGGAAAGTTTCATCATAGACATATCTCAGAACATTCCTAGCAGAAGTATAAGCATATTTGGAGGAATCCATTGCTGTTTCAATCAGGTTGGATTTTCTTGCCGGGTCATTTTTTAATTTATCCCAGTCAACACTATCAGTTAAAAGTGAAATTGTATTTAATTCTGTAAATACGGAGTCATTGTTTAATGAATTTAATTGAATGTTTAAGTTAGAATCCTGACCAATTTTAGCGTAGGCAAATGCCAAAAGATAATC
Organism: Bacteroidota bacterium; assembly: GCA_031417395.1. Lineage (GTDB taxonomy): Bacteria > Bacteroidota > Bacteroidia > AKYH767-A > 2013-40CM-41-45 > JADKIH01. The sequence goes on from JANOVM010000016.1 coordinate 4,896, forward strand.
ACGGCCAAGGGTATTTGTCGTTTTGATTAAGCGAATTATGCTATCTTCCGGATTTGATATTCCTGAGTCGTGTAAATAGTAGCGTATCCGTTTATTTATTTCTAATTCAAATACAGGTTGGATTAATGCAACATTACTAACTTTCAGAACCGGATTATTATTGGTTGAAGCTATAGGCTCAATTAGCCGCCAGACAGGATTACAATCGGGTGTTGTTGAAGCACAATCTTGAGGATAATCGAATACATTTTGAATAGCTGTTGGGATTACCTGGGTTGCAGTAAAACATCCAGAAACAGGTTCAACAAAATCGGTAGTGCTATTTAATTTGTGCATATAATTAAACGGGTTATTCCCAGAAGGGTTATACAACTCCCCTTCGTTTGAAAAATTACATCCATACGGTTCAAACAAATTATTTGCTCCTGTGGTTGGACTTGGCCCATCCTGAATCCCAGCAATACCCGGTGGAACCGTAACAGATATTGCTTTGGAATAACTTTTTAAAGAATTACACCATAATTCAAGTCCAATATTAGGGTTAAATGCAGAGCGGTGTTCACCCTCCAGCAGCATTGAATATTTAAAATTTGTAATTTCATTGTTCCGGATTTCATTTTGATTATTGTTTACTGTAGCAAAGTAGTTTATTATTCCTACAGGGTTTTGAAACCAGTTTGGTGAGCCGTAATCTAATGTATTATTCTCCAGCATATAGCCTGTGCAATTTTCCATGTAAATACCGTAAGTGGAAAAATTGCTGTTTACATGAATATTATTATTATGCATTTGAAAATAATCTATGCCGCTCACAAAAGCTCCGTGTACCATATCAGTAAGTGAATTACATTTAAATGTAAAGGTGTTCAATGAATTGGAAGCGCCGGCAATTAAACCAAAATTAAGGTTGAGGAAAATATTATTACAAGCCTGAAAAGTGGAGTTAAAGGCACCGATTCCTTTTCCTCTATCGAAAGGTTCCAGTATATTTCCTACTTGTATATCAAAATAATTTCCGTTTATGATTAGTCCATCCGGATTCCTGAATACATCGAACAATTTAATAAACGTATTAATCCCTTTTCTATTTCCAAAAATACTTACCACATCGAAATCATGAATCTGATCATCCAGAAGGAAAGTTGAATTCAAAATAGCGCTTTCATTATTTTGAGTAAATGAATTCAGTACAATGGAGAATCTGTTATTCCGAAAAATAGCTCCGTTGGAATAAACATATCCGCCACCATAGGACTGAGTTTCATCCATAGCAAGGTCTTTAATTCTGCATCGGTAGTCATTAATAATATTTTCATGAGTGACATATGCAGCTTTATCTGCTAAAATTCCGTAACGTGCATTTTCAATTGTGGAATTTGCGTCGATGAAAACGCTGGGCTGGTCATTGCTGGTTTGAACGGCTGTTCTGTTTCCCCATAATTGAATACCATCCCACATGGATAGTTCGCAGTCGGTTATTGCTGTAAGTTTAGCACCATCGGTTATTGTTAAAATTCCGCCTCTTTCTACAATAATATTTGTAGGAATGCCGCATTGTCTTGTGTCTGCAAATTCTATTACTGTAGAAGAACCGGTAATTACCAATTGTTCCTGATTCCCTACAACGATCGACCCTCTTATCTTGTAATTTCCGGTAAGTACATTTGTAGCCATTTCAGTAATTGTTAAAATACCATCTTCAGATTCATTTTTAAAATCGTAAACTACATTG
>JANOVM010000017.1:0-25495 GCA_031417395.1 Bacteroidota bacterium
ACAAATTAAAACAGAAAAACTATGGAAGAATTATTACCGGAAACAAACTACATTTGTAAACCGGTTTCAGGACTAAAGGACAACTGTAAATCTATTACAGGATTATCTAACTAAACTGTAAACTTTTTTCAGGACGAGTCATCGGCTTCGCTCAGCCGAGCTTCTAGAAAACATTTAACATTTTCTCGCATATCAAAGAGAAAAACAAATTCAAATAAAGATTGGACTCATGAAATAAAATATCAAAAAGAGTAAACGCATGCCCCATTGCAAGATCATTCTCATTATAAGAATGATAATTCGAATACCTCTAGTCAAATCAGCTCTTTCGAAAACTAATAATATGATCAAAGCCCGGCTGAGCGATTTCTATTCTAAATCCAAATTAATCCCTGTTCCCTGAGCACAATGTCATTGTGTTAATCACAAAAATTCATATTAAGTAAATGCTTTTAGAAGTGACAGGCCCTTTAGGGCCGCACTTTCGGTAACAATAGACAACACGATTACATCAAGCCCCTTTAGGGGCGAACTCTTTAAACACACCGCATATGTCCATTTATATAACAGCGTAAAAGTTCCTGCATATATTGGTTGCATTTGGCTTATTCCTCATGTACAATTGTGTAAAAATTAAATGGCAAATACATACACACAAATACATCTTCAACTCATCTTTGGAGTAAAATATCGAGAAGCTTTAATTGATCCCAATTGGGAAGCGGAACTACATAAGTACATTTCCGAAATTATTATGAAATATAAATTTAATTGGCAGGGTGGTTATGGAGCCTTTTCTTATAGCAAATCCGATTTTGATGAACGATATATTTTTAAACAACCGATTTCCCGCTAGGCCCCTCGGACAATATTTGATGATAAGTTGTCGGGTAGGTGAATACAGTGTGCTTTCGGTGTCGAAAAAAGCTGTGTGATTAAAGAGTGCGCCCCTAAAGGGGCTTAGTGCTCTTGTATTGTCCAAAAGTTACCAGGAGTCTGGCCCTAAAGGGCCTAAGAATTCTATAAATTGACTACGTATAAATCATTTAACTTAACTAAATGACATTGCTCTGAGAGTCGAAGAGTGTTTCCTGAGCCTAGCCGAAGGATGGTTCCTGAGCGCAGCCGAAGGATTAACCTGATTCGAAATATATTTATTCAAATCATAAAACCTGCCCGTTCGAAGTATATATTATAATTATTCAACTGAATAATAGAAAAATTTCATGTGAGTATTTTTGTTTTTTTTTGGTATCGCATCATCCAACTCCCGGAGGAACAAAGGAAGAAATATCGCCCTGATACAATAGAATATCCCTGACAATAGTAGATGATATATGAGAAAATGCAGGCTCGGAAACAATAAAAATTGTATCAACATCATGCTGCATGGCATGATTCATTTGAGCAATTGCCCGTTCAAATTCAAAATCGGCAGATGTGCGAAGTCCACGTAAAATATATTGAGCGCCGATTTCTTTGCAGAAATTTACCGTCAATCCCGAATATCGCATAACTTTTACCTTAGGCTCATTTTGGAAAACCTTTTTAATAAAATGTTCGCGTCTTTCCTGGGAAAAGAAATAATTTTTATTGGTATTGTAGCCTATGCCTACAACAATTTCATCAAATAAAGGTAACCCGCGGTGAATTATATTTTCATGTCCTTTAGTAATAGGATCAAAAGAGCCCGGGAATACTGCAATACGTTTTGTCATGGGGTTAATTTTTTACAAGTCTAATAAAATTTGTAATATGATTGCCGGCATTCTGAAGAAGTTAGGAGATCACAAATGTTTATTGAGTGCTATTGTTTATTTGGATTCTGATTTATAAAAAGAAAACCCGCAGTTGCCGTATTTCCTGATATCAAACGGTTTTGCCGTACTGTTGAGATGACGTTTTGATTGGTGTTCAACAATAAGCCAACCATTGGGGGAAAGATAATTGTTTTCAAGAATCAAATCGGGCAGGCGATCTGTTTCTTCCATTTCAAAGGGTGGATCTGCAAAGACGATATCATATGTTTTGCTTTCTTTACTTATGAAACCAAAGACTTCGGAACGGATGCAATTTAAACCGATAAGATTAAATTCCAAGGCTGCCTTTTTAATAAATTGTATGCATTGGATATTGTCATCAACGCATGTAATAGAATTTGTTCCCCGTGAAGCAAATTCAAAAGCAATGCTGCCTGCACCGGCAAACAGATCCAGAACAGATAACTCCTCGAAGTCAAAATAGTTGTTTAGAATATTAAACAAGGCAGATTTTGCAAAGTCTGTCGTAGGGCGAACAGGCAGGTTTACAGGCGGACGCAAGAGTCGGCCTCTTAGATTTCCTCCTGTTATTCGCAAAGTGAAAAGCTGTAAAGGGTTGAGTATTTATGAAAGGGAAGTCCGCTATCGTTGAAAATATTCAATAACGACGAAGGCTTCTCAGGGAAAACGATGGTTCGAATGTATTTATAGAGTAAATTGTAAAGCGGTGAGTCAGCATCAATTTCACCGGTAACGGTTAATTGTATTTTTTCAGGATTTAATTCAAGTTGCTCGCAAACGAATAGAGTATAGTAAAGAATATCTTCATTGGTTTGCCAGGCAAAACTATTCATCAAAATCAATTTTTTATTTTCTGTAACAACAACATCCATACTGTTTCCATGTATATTAAGCAGCATTTGGTGTCCCATATCTGTTTTCATTTGCAGGGAGAGACCGGTTAAAATAGCCTGTGAAAAATGCCACAATTTAGGATCCTGGAACAGATGGTTAAGCTCCCTTTCAAGTTCACGATCAATGCTGAAGACGGTATATAGATGAAAGGAAGGGACAAATTCAGCATGGATGGTTAGATCACTGCCTGAAGGAAAATTCTTGCGGAAGTAAAGATTTTCATCGCCTTTTCTGAAAAGGGCATCGGGCACAAGAGTATATTCATTGCCGGAAATGCAGGCAGTCACTTTAGAGAATTCATAATTCCTCAATAACCGGCTATGGGCTGTAATTTTTTCAAGTTCCTGTTTCCATCCATCCTTTTGCTCATTCCCGGGCATGATTTCTACTGCAAGTAATCGGCCTGACCGTCTTTCTTTCAAAGCCAGTTGTACAACCTGTTTTTCAACTACTATCAAAAGGTCACAAGTCCCTGATGTTTTTGTTTCCAGGGAATGATCGGCATAAAAAAGTGACTCGTCTTTTTGGGCGGTTTGGAAGATATTTTCAGTATAAGAGCTCAAAGTATTGGTGTTGGTTGTCGGGCTAATATACGAAGTATTTTTTTGAAATGGAATTGAATGGAACTTTATTGGGGGGGGAGATAAAATGATTTAAGAACAAGGATTAACGATCCGATAGCTAACGGATCATTAATCGTTGTTTGTAATTGAATAAAATTTAACAATTAATTGTAGTGGATGGCAATATGGAATTGAAAAAAAAGTCTGAGTGAAGAATAAAGTAATTGAATATCATTCATTTTTAATTGTCAAAATCATATATTAGGAGTCAGTAAATTATGATTTTTGGATAAAATTATATCCTCATTAGTCATCAATTTTCGAATTCTTAACTTTCACCTTTTATTTTTCATAAATTTATTTGCCAACTAAATAACAATAATTAAAATATAACTAAAATAATGAAAGAAGTATTTATTAAAATGGTTCTAGATGCCTGGAACTTAAAAATAAAGGAGACAGATAATTTATTAGACAAGCTTACTGATGAGCAGCTATTAAAAGAAATTTCACCAAACAAAAACAGGGGAATTTATTTATTGGGACATCTCGTAGCTGTTAATGATAATATGTTGCCCTTGCTCAATTTTGGAGAGCAGTTATATCCTCAATTGGATGATATTTTTATTAATAGCCCTGATAAATCCAAGCCGATTACTATATCAGCAGCAGAGCTTCGGCAATATTGGAAAAGTATAAACCTAAAACTGTCCGGCCATATTAGCAGCCTTCAAGCTGAGGAATGGTTTCAAAAGCACAATTCAATTTCAATGGAGGATTTCCAAAAAGAACAGCACAGGAATAAATTAAATATTATTATCAACAGGACTAATCATTTGTCTTATCATTTGGGGCAGTTGGCTTTGTTGAAAAATTAAATTGCGTCGGACTCGGACTCGGACTCGGACTCGGACTCGGACTGAGACTGAGACTGAGTGTGAGTGTGAGTGTGAGAAACAGTACGGGTGAACAGTCAAAAACTGTTCACCCGCTTTGCTCACTCACACTGGATCGGTGCACCCTACAGGACTCGAACCTGTGACCCCTACCTTGTCGAGGTAATGCTCTAAACCAACTGAGCTAAGAGTGCATAGGGATGCAAAGCTAAACTATTTAGAAATATGGCAAAATATTTTGAAAGACAAATATTGTAATGAATATATAAAATCACCGACTAATGAACTTTATGAATAATTTTATTGTCAAGTAATGTAAGTATGAAACCTACTTTAATTCAGCTTCTATTATTTTCCTAATCTTGGTCTCATTCTCGGAATCGAATCCTATTGAGGAATAAAGAATTTTGCCTTTTTGATTGACCAGGAAAATTGTTGGATAAGTATCAACATTACAAGTATCAGCGATTTCCCTGGCACTAAGAACGATTGGGTAACTTACATTTCTATAAGTAAGAAATTTTTTCAAATCACCGTCATTTTTATCGTACGGGTTTAACCCTAAAACCTGAAGTCCTCTCAAACGATACTCATCGAATAATTTTTGTAATTGTGGAATTGCATTGACGCAAGGAATGCACCCTTTATACCAGAAATCAATTAATGTAAGCGGTGTTTCAAAATGTGCAGATGAAATCGAATCACCGGTAAGGCTGGTAAGTTTCCATGAAGGCATTATTTCTCCGGTTTTCAAAATACTTTTTCTCTGCTGTTCTTTATAAGAAGAAATTGAATAAAATGATGGTATGCTATCAACAGAAAAGTTTATGGAAATGCTATTATCATTTAATTTCAGATTTGAAATTTGAATGATAGAATATTCGTGCATATCCTCCCAGTAATAATTTGTTACTACTCGAATAGGAACTAAGTCTTCATCCCTTAAATATAGAGTTTTAATGAAACTGCTTTTGTCAGATTTATCGAACTGACTTACTTTAAGTACGGTACAGGAGTCGTTATTAATGGTTGCAGGTGGGAGCAGTTCATAAGAAAGCGTAGTATCCGTTTCAAAGTCGAATATTTTAGTATTGAAAAAATATTCATATAACAATCTATTATTGGCATTACCCTTCATATATGTCCCCCACCTGGGGTAATTTTTGGAATCTATAACTATAGCCGTACTGTCAGCATTCAACACAATACGATTGATTCCATTAAATATACTCTCCCATCCTTTGTTCGATCGATACCGATACTTTATGACAAAAGAATCCGGCGTTACGGATTCTTTTAAGAATGAACAGGAAGCAGAGTAGCTTAATGTATCGCTTTTCGAACCGAGCTTTATTTTATAGTCCACCTTATATTGACCGGAGTGAATTGTGTTTAATTTCTTTTTCATTAATTTTAAAATATCAATAGGTTCAACCTTTGAAAATGCAATTGTTGAACTGAAAAGAAATAAAATTATGGAAGAAGTAATTTGATATTTCAAAATTTTAGAAAATAAATATGGGTAAAAGAAGACATCACCTGATAATCGTCACATTGTTAGTCGTAACAGAATTACTGATATGACCTGCCCGGTCTACAAGGTAAAGCGTGTAATTCACACTCTGCTGGTTTGAACTGTCCGTTAGTGCCTGTCCTCCTATATCGATATTCAAATTACCCTCGATTGGTATTGATGCTCCATCCGGCGCAAGCTGTTTAATTCTGTATTGATAGGTTATTCCTATGCGATTGTCTGTTACAAAGCAGTTTTTCACGCCGTCTTTGTTTTCTCCCAAATCGCCATCACCGTCTTCGTAGTGAATGGTAATTGTTACAGGATTCGTAAATTGATTGGCAGTAGTGGGAGAGATAGCGACAAATTCAATTGCCGGTTCAATTGGGAAATTAATATCATCTTTTTTACATCCTGCTAGCAAAATGAGAAAAGAGAAAAGGGATATGATTTTTTTATTCAACATAAAAGGCATACAATGTTTTGTAATAATCCATGGATTCATACCTAGGAAATTCTGCATCCGTCGGGTGATCACCGTCATTAATATAAATCCGGAAATAGACAGTCGTTCCGGAAACCCAGTGGAACTTGGGAACAAATGCAAGCCAGACGTTGTAGCCTGTAATAAATGAGTCTGCAGGGATTGTAATTGCTCCGGTAAAATTATTTTTATCGGTAGAGAATTTTACTTCCCGATTTGTAAACTGAGAGGGATCCGTTGCATCCATTCCATCGGCTGTATCAGTAGCTACGAGAGCAAGCGTCATAACATTGACACCCGTTTTTAGGATAAAAGGATTCAACGGATAATTATTGACTCGGACAGTATCTATACGTGTTAAAAATGGATCAAATGCTGCATAGCCGGCAATGTTCGGTTGAAGATTTGGTTTCACAGCTACGTTGCCATTGTTATCGGGGCATCCGGCATTGATCCAGTTTTTTACATGATCAATATCGGAGGTGCTTAAGCGCACAGCATTGGATGGCATATACTCTGAAGTTGATGTTGTCAACCGTTCGATGAGCCAGGAGTCAGGCACATTGTGAGGTATGACACGTAATGAATATATTTTAGCTGAATCAAGCGTAAACTTATTTACCGGCTGGTAAACCAGAGTAGAATAAGAAGACTCAACAGTGCGAAAATCGGGCTCAAAGGTGCCGTCGTGGCAGCCTGGATTAGCGCATTTTGGAAGGAAAATATTTTTATGCAAACCGACGATACTATTTGGATCAGGATCTTGAGGGTTTACCTGATTATTGCTTCTGTCAATGCTGTCGTATGGATTGTCAGGTATGCTTTCTTTTTTGCAAGATGTAAAAAAAAGTGTTGCGGATAAAAGAAGAAAAAATATGTTAAACTTTTTACGCATAGAAGTTTTTATTGAAGCATGTTCTTCAGTAATTGAATAATTGATATTTTCCGGAAAAATATTTTTCATATAAATGCAGCTTCTATCTGACATGAAGTCCAGTTTTTAATATGTCCGGGAGAAATTGCTGAATCAAAACCAAGCAAGTTGGCAATGGCAGGAACAATCTCTGTGCTTTCTCCCATAATGGTATTAATGACCTGATTTTGTACTACAACATTCGGCGGACCTACAACCAGACAGAAAATTTCCCTTGCCATCTGCAGTTTAGGATCTCCGCTGAAATTAGGATCTGTCGGTGCTGTATGATCCAGTGCACTTCTTCCATATGCGTCGACAGAAGTATTGGCATAGAAATTTCTTCCATGTTCCGGTGCTATAATCAAGACCGTGTCATTCATCATGCCCGGTGTCTGCTGGATTGTATTCCACAATTGAGCAACGGCATAATCCGCTTTGCGAAGATTGTTGGCGTAATCTGTATATTTAAAATGACAAACATCAACATCCTGCATATTAACCACCAGCAATTCCGGCTTGAAATTCTTTATGATTTCATTGGCGAAAAGAATGTTGTACATGTCATTGTTCATGGCCGCTCCTGCTCCCCAGGAATTCAGGAAGGAAGGATTTTGAGCTTTTGTAAATAAGTCACTAATAAATTGCTGCAAGATGGCTGCATCGGCACTAGTATTTACAACACCTGCAGAGCCGTCGGAATAAGAATGGTTAAAAATTCCATTCACAAACTGACGCATGTTATTAATGGCTGCTTCTTCTGCACTTGAAAAAGTATGAGGATTTCCAAGCACATCAAATCCCTGCGGACTTATCAAACTGGTAGGTGCGATAAAGTTTGCACCATACGCTGCACCGTAATTTCCGGCTTGGGAATAATTTAAAGCAGGGTAGGGGCCTAACGTATTCGCTACCCACCAGCAGTTCATGGCAGTTTGCTGCGGACTATTGTGCTTACGATAATATTCGAATACGGTAGGATTGGTGGGGTGTTGACGGATGTTTAAGTCAACTTCTACATAATTTCCTGTAAGGGCAACTGTGTGTCCATTGTAATGACCTGTTGGTCCGCTATTATATCGAAATTCTTTAAAGAGTGTTCCAAAAGTCTGAAGCGGTTGTGAAAGCGGAGAGGCAGGAAGTGATTGCATTGCTCCGGCTATGTCTGATGAAATAGGAGCATTACCACTGAGTAAGTTTGGCATAAGATTACCATCGTTCATTTGCACCGATTCAAGATTTCGAACACCACCTGCATAAAGGCAAAATACAACGTGGTTAACCTTTCTTAGTCCTGAAGCAGCGAACAAACTTCCCGATTTCAAAATATAAGGCGCTGCAAATACACCTGCAGTTGCAAAGGCTGATTTTTTTATGAAGTCTCTACGTTTCATTTTTTTGATTTAAAAAAACCTGTATTCATCAGAAGTCATCAATGTAAAATAAATAGTCGCAGGATTTACATTCGTATTGGTTTTAATCTGTTCTTTCCAAAAATGTTTTTCAAATTCATTCGGCTGCCTGTTATAGAATTTTTTATAGGTGTTTACGATAAAAACGGTAGTATCACCGTTTACCGAAGGCAAAGCGGGTACGATGGCATTGGTATCATTGAGAAAATTACTGATGATTCTTTGTTCAATAACTTTCAGGTCACCGAAAGAAGAATAGGCCACACTAAGGTTTACCAGTTTCGATTGCGGAATATTGGTACCGAATAAATCAGCATATGAGATAGAAATAAATTCTGTCGTTGATTTCTGTTTGGTCTTTTCATCACCATCCTGACTAACGGCAACATCTTCAACTTCGTATTGGTATTTTTTATCTTTCGTACAGGAGTAACCGGTAAGAATGATCAGTAAAAAGTATAATTTAAATAATGTTTTCATCAGAGTCCTATAAATTCATCAGAAGCAAGAATGTCGTATTGAACGGCTGTAAAGTCGCCGGTTGACTGGTATTTGGAAGTACCTCCGGCCATCTCCAGTGTATTGGGCAATCGGTTGAGGTATTTTTGATAGAGGAAGACGACCTGTCCTTCAAAATAATTGGATGAATGCGTCAGAATATTCAAATAATCATTTTTAGAAGATCCTGCCTGAAGAAAAATGACTGCATTGTTTCCATCTACTATGGAAATGCCCGATTGCTGTTCAGAGCCGGTAGGATTTCTGTTAATTAAATTTTGAAACGTTGAGATCACAAAATTCGCTGAACCCATATTAATCAGGTCGTATTCGTAATTGTTGCACATACGTCTTTGCAATTCATCGACTTCAATACTTCCGTTGATGTATTCGCTGTAAGCATTACGGAGCGGAATTAGGCGGTCAACTTCATATTGTAGGAAGGTCCACTGCAAAACGTAGGTTGAATCAGACAGAAGGTAAGTGAATAACGTAATCCAATTAGTAAAGTCTGCAGTATCTATATTGTTTAGGAGGTTTATTTTATTTTCTTCATACACATGCGCACGAAAATCGTTACTGCTGAAAACCTGGTTCAGGAAGTTTCTTCGGGAAATGCTATCAACTTTAGCAGCGGTTAAATTAGTAAAAGCCTGATTAAACTCTGTTGGATCAGGTTCTCTTCCAAGAGCAAGAATATAGGTCCGTGTAATATAATTTTCTACTGTAACGGAAGAAATTGTTTTATCCGGCGGCGGTTCATTCGACGGTATCTGTTCCAGCTCTGATTTTTTACAAGCTGAGAAAAAAATGATTAGTAAGAAGCCAATAGAAAGTAAACGCATATTTACAATTTATCCTTTCGTAAAGATATAGAAATAAATTGATAGGATTTACACAGTAACTTTGAATTTTGCGTACAATATTGTCTGAACCCTGAAAGGAAGGATTAAGGGATTTACCTGAATTGAAATATTTACAAATAATACTTAATAAAAAAAATTATCCCCAAAGCATACTCACCCCAAATCCGGCCAGCACCACACCAATCACCCTGTTAATCCAAACCATAACATTAGGCTTCAGAATATTTTTAATGCGGTTGGCGACATAGCTTTTTAAAAGGTCTGTAGAAAAAACAGTTGCTAATGTTGCTCCTAAAAAAATAGCTTCATGAATAGGTTTATATTCTTCTCTGCTTTTAATAAGTCCTACAACACCCAGCCAGAAAAAAAACACAGCGGGATTTAAAAGATTTAATAGAAATCCTTTTAAAATAAAATGTGCATGGACGGTTTTTTTATCATCGTCAACTTCTTTCAGCTTGATTTTATGAAAGAAATTAAAAACGCCGAAACCAATCATTAGAACACCTCCAACGATGTTCATTATCTTGTGGTGGCTATCCATTGTTTTTAAAAAAGAAGCGAAGGTATAGCAGGCTGCAATAACGGCTGCATCGCTTACCATGACTCCGAATGCAAGATGGGTTCCAGCCCTGAATCCTTCGTGCAGACTTGTTTGAAGAAGCGTAAAAAATACCGGTCCCAGCATAATTGCCAGCAAAAGTCCGAAGGAAATTCCGCTGAAAAGTGGTGCAATCCAGGCGGCAGAATTCATCGGCTCAAAAAGTTTTTCCACTCTTTGTATTGCTCCGGTTTCATTACACGCGGGAATTTATTTTGGCCGCCCATTTTACCTTTATGGTCCATGAAATCGTAAAATTTCTGAATGGGTATAGCATGGACAAAAATATCTTTCAAAGCTGATTTTCTTTCTACCAGATAGTCGTCATTCAATTCACTTAGCTTTTCATCGATGAGTTTCTTAGCCATTACAACGTCTATTTCTTCTTTCGTGCCAATATACCAGTCGTGTGCGAAGGTGCCTTCGTAGGGTATTCCGCTAACAGTGAATTCAGGAATTTCTACATTGGTTTTTTCCGAAACATATTCTATCGCTTTGTTCATATTGTCGACAGATAAATGTTCGCCTGTCAGACTCAGAAAATGTTTGGTTCGTCCACTGATGGTAATGTTTGCATTATTTTTATCGGTGAATCTAATGACATCGCCGATTAAATAACGCCAGGCTCCTGCGCATGTGCTCATCACCAATGCATAATCCGTATTTTCTTTTACTTCTTCAATTCGTAATGCTTTTGCTTCCGGAGTTACTTCGCCGTTGGCATCAAAATTTTCATCATTGAAAGGAATGAATTCATAATAGATGCCATTATCGGTAATAAGCTTCATGTACTTTGCTTCGGGCTCCGATTGAAAAGCAATAAAACCTTCTGAAGCAGGATACATTTCTATGTAATGAACTTTTTTAGAAAAGAACTTCGTGAAACTATTTCTATACGGTTCGAACGATACCCCTCCATGAGCATAGATGTGTAGGTTTGGCCAGATTTCGTGAATGTTATTCAGTTTGTAGTGGGCAATTACTTTTTCCAATAAGATTTGAACCCAGGCGGGTACACCTGTAATGATGCCTATATCCCAGTTAGCCGCCTGACGCGTGATCTCTTCCAGCTTAACATTCCAGTCTTTTTCAAGCGATATTTTTTTTCCGGGTTTATAGAAGTGCTGGAACCAGATTGGAACCTGTCGTGCAGAAATTCCGCTGACATCGCCTTCAAAATATCCGCCTTGTTTTTTTAAATCAGTACTTCCGCCTAACCACAAAATACCTTTTTCGAAAACAGTTGCCGGCAGATCATATTTTCCAAGTGTAATAATTTGTCTGATGCTTGCTTTGCGCAATGCTTTTATCATTTCACGGGTAACAGGAATATGCTTACTCGCTGAGCCTGCAGTGCCGGAACTTAATGCAAAGAATTTCACATGACCGGGCCAGCAAACATCCGTCTCTTCATTAAGACAGCGATGCCACCACTTTTCGAAAATCTTATCGTAGTCGAAAAGTGGTACCTTGTTCTGAAACGATGTTTGAGGGTTACCGGAATTTAGTATTCCGGTAAAATCGTATTGTTTACCGAAAGAAGTATATTCCGCTGTTCGTAAAAGTTTCTTTAATTCGCGCTTCTGATAATACGCAGGACTGTTATTACGCAATTTAACATGCGTACCCAATCTTAATCCTTGTTTTATTAATGAACCCAGCAATGGCATAAAGCAAACTTATGACTGCAAATTAGTAATTTCCTTGAATGATACGCTTATAAATAACCGGATGCTTATTCCCGCAATTAACTAATAAAGAATATAATAAGTGGAATTGCCTTGTATCAATCAGGCTGTCACCATCAATTTCTTTTTCAAAGTTGCATCGATGGCATCCAGAAATTCTTCTGTATAGACATAATGCTTGCCGTGAGAAACATCATTTCCATAGACATTCACAGCAAGATCTTTTGTCATTTTACCGTTTTCAACAGTTTCAATGCAGGCATCTTCCAGTGTTTTGCAAAAACGAATAAGTTCCTGGTTATTGTCAAGCTTACCACGGAATTCCAATCCTCTTGTCCATGCAAAGATGGAAGCAATAGGATTTGTTGACGTTGGTTTACCTTTTTGATGATCTCTGTAATGTCGGGTAACAGTGCCATGTGCAGCTTCTGCTTCCATTGTTTTTCCATCAGGCGTAATAAGTACAGAAGTCATCAGTCCTAAAGAACCAAAACCCTGTGCCACAGTATCCGATTGAACATCGCCATCATAATTTTTGCAGGCCCAGACAAAATTTCCATTCCACTTCAGAGCCGATGCAACCATGTCGTCAATTAATCTGTGTTCATAGGTAATTCCGGTAGCGTCAAAACGCGACTTGTATTCATTTTCGTAGATCTCCTGGAAGATATCTTTGAAGCGGCCGTCGTATTTTTTCAAAATGGTGTTTTTGGTAGAAAGATAAAGCGGCCATTTTTTCATCAATGCCTGATTAAAGCATGCATTGGCGAAGCCACGAATGGATTCATCGGTATTGTACATGGAAAGAGCGACACCATCTCCTTTGAAATTATAAACTTCAAAAACCTGCGGTTCTCCATTTTCAGGAGTGAAGGTCATTGTCAATTTGCCTTTTCCTTTTATCAGCGTATCTGTAGCACGGTATTGATCTCCAAAAGCATGACGACCTATACAAATCGGCGCTGTCCAGTTAGGAACCAAACGCGGTATATTTTTAATTACAATGGGCTCACGAAAAACAGTACCATCAAGAATATTTCTTATAGTTCCATTAGGCGATTTCCACATTTGTTTCAGGCTGAATTCTTTTACGCGTGCTTCATCAGGTGTGATTGTAGCGCACTTTATCCCAACGCCATATTTTTTAATGGCTTCAGCAGAATCGGTTGTTACCTGGTCATTCGTTTTATCACGATTTTCCATGCCAAGATCAAAATATTTAATATCGGCATCGATGTAAGGGAAAATGAATTTGTCTTTGATCATTTTCCAGATGATGCGCGTCATTTCATCGCCATCAAGTTCAACTACGGGGTTGTTAACTTTAATTTTAGTGCTCATAGATTTATAGTGTTAAGTGGCAAATTTAACCTTTTTCCAAATGATTTTATCCTCGTGATAACTTTAATTAACACTGCCTGATGTTTGTATTTGGCCTTTTGCTAACTATTATATTTGCAGAAGTGAAAGTATATTCTTCCATAGATGAATTCCATGGCATTGGAAACGCTGTTGTGACTATTGGCACCTTTGATGGTGTACATGCCGGCCATCAGTTGATCATTCAAAGGCTTCGTAAAATCGCTGCAGAAACCAAGGGCGAGACAGTAGTACTCACTTTTTTCCCCCATCCAAGAATGGTCCTGCAGCCGGAAGATAATGATCTCAAGCTCATTACCACCATGAAGGAAAGGGAAGAACTTTTGAGGAATTTTGGCATCGATCACCTGATTATTCAGCCTTTTAGTAAAGATTTCTCACGTATTAGCGCAACACAATTTGTTAGAGATGTTTTAATACAAAAAATTGGCACAAAAACACTTGTTATAGGTTACGATCATCATTTTGGACGAAATCGCGAAGGCTCTTATAAGGACCTGGAAGAGATGGCGCCAATTTATAAATTCAGGCTTGAGGAAATCCACGAACAAATCATTAATCATATCGCTGTAAGCTCCACTAAAATCAGGTCAGCACTGTTAACAGGAGATATAGACACAGCCAATACCCTGTTGGGTCACGATTTTTCCCTTGAAGGAAAGGTTGTAAAGGGCCAGCAGATTGGCAATGAACTTGGTTTTCCTACTGCTAATATTGATGTTATTGAAGCATATAAACTTATTCCTGCCGATGGAATTTATGCAGTTATGGTTGATTTAGACGGAGTAATTCACAAAGGCATGCTTTATATTGGCAGTCGCCCTACATTAGGCGGAAATTCGAAATCCATTGAAGTAAACATTTTTGATTTTAAAAGAGACATTTACGGTAAAAAACTGCGTGTAATTTTTAAAAAAAGAATCAGGGGAGATATGCATTTTGAAAATCTTGAGAAACTTAAAGAAAAAATGAAGGAAGATAAGATGCGTGCAACAAAATTACTGTCCTGACGTTATTGATTTATTGGAAAATATTAAGATGAAGCCATTTTCATTTTCAATGATAATTGGATGGCAATTTAACAGTTGAATTAATTCCGTGAGAATAGCATTTTTATTTTGTTTTTTGTTTTCATTCCAAAGCCTGATGGCGCAGGAAATCGTCAATATCGATGATAGCATTTATATTTACCGCAGCCTGAAAGAAGCATCCCTTCACCCGGAAAAAGTTTTTCGCCTTCATCTGAACAAAGCCAAACTAGATTCCTTCCCTCCTGAAATATTAACTTTTACAAATTTAACCGACCTGGATCTGAGCAAAAACCGTCTGGAAGAAATTCCTCCGGGAATAGGCAATCTTGTTAATCTTAAAAGATTAAATCTTGCCAATAACAAATTGGTACATCTTCCACCGGAAATTGGACGTCTGAAAAATCTGGAGTTTCTTGGACTGAATAGAAATGTTTTGGAGGACCTTCCTTCAACTATCAGCGGCCTTCAAAGTCTGGAGGTTTTTGAATTATGGGACAATGAACTGCAGGATGTACCTGATGAGATTTCTGAATTAAGCAATTTAAAGGTGCTGGAATTGCGTGGCATTTTATTTACTCCCGAACAAATGCAACGTATCGATTCACTTGTCGTCAAATCAGCGAGGGTTCTTATGTCACCAGGCTGTGATTGCAAAAATTAATTTTTATAAGCTCACAGTAATTCCCCCCAGCCAGTTTATTTTCGCCTGAGGGAAATAGAAATTATAATCACTTCGTAATCCTGAGCTGTATCCACTGTATGTATATCCATTGCTTATATATTCAGTATTAAGCAAATTATAAGCGGAAAGATGAAAAGATATTTCTTTCATTTTACGGGGATGAATAGTATAAGAAAGATGCAAATCGTTTATAAAATATGAATCCAGTTTTCTGTTTTCATTGCCTGTATTATCCAGATATTGTTTACCTACATATTTTCCGGCAAAACCGATACTTAAATTTTTTACCGGCAATATTTCTAAAATAGCACCGCCGGTAATGCCGGGAGAAAAAGCAATTGGTGAACTTTCATATACGTTTGCAATTTGAGGACCACCGTCATAGTTGTCGACATATTCAACATATTTTTTAATCCTGTTTTTACTTAAAGTTAAGTTTCCTTTTAGATATACATGAGCTGAATAATTATAACGAACTTCCATTTCACCACCGGTACGATAACTATTCTTGACACTTTCCCGGATATATTCGCCGACAGTATTTATTTTCCCGTTAAGTATTAGCTGACTTTTATAATCCATATAAAAGGCATTGAAGGCACATGATAATTTTCCCGAATTGTAACGCAAACCTGCTTCATAGTCAATCATACTTTCAGGCTCGGGATGAAAGGGTGGAAAAGAACTCACATAATCATCTCTTACGGGTTCTTTATGTCCAACACCCGCTGAAATATACGCCTGTAAAGAAGGCGAAAGCAGATAATTAAATCCCGCTTTTGGATTAAAGAAAAATAAATTTACTTTTTGCAGGTTGCTTAAATAAAAAGGAATTATTCCCGGATATGTGTAAGCGTAACTTACAACTCTTTCCTGCACATCAAAATACAATTTCACCTTCTCACTTGCAGAAAACTCGCCCCGGACAAATAAATTAGCATCGGTTTTATCTGCATCATCGGAATAATATTGGTAAGGGTACTTTTGTTCCATCGGTACCAGGGATGAAATAACTTTTCCAAAATGTTTTCCTGTATACCTGCTTGCTGCACCGCCTGCAATCAGATTCCATTTTCTTTTTTCAAGATTAACCGACCAGGTCAGGCCGTAAAAATCATTCGAAAGCCATAATTGCCTTATGAGATCGCTGATTTTAGTAGTTGTATCGGCAGTATTGGCAAGGATGAGGGCATAATTGGATAAACTATCGCCCGATTTATATTCTTCATAATTACCCTTTCCTTGGGTATAGTGAAAAGCAAGGTTTGCATTGAATGAACTGTTGAACTCATGTGAATATAAAAGCTGATAGTTATCCTGACGGTAATTGTCTGTTTGGTTTTCATAATACTTCAAATTCCCCTGAGCGTCGAAATACATTCCTGCATGATTAAAGGTTCTATGTGAATCTAGGAGATTTTCCTGTAAACCATACCACGATTGATATGTTTTTTCTTTACCGGAGAAAACAACGGCTCTCAATGAGTTTTTTTTGCCGTAATAACCGCCGCTTACAAAAAATGAACGAAGGTTACTTGTTGCGCGATCTATATAACCATCGGAAGTAATTTTTGAAACTCTTCCTTCCAGCGAAAAATACTTAGCCAGCAGTCCACTGCCAAATGAAATTGTGTTTTTAAAAGTGTTGAACGATCCGGCAGATGAATTTACTTTTGCAAAAGGTTTAACGGAAAGTTTATGAGTCTGTATATTAATACTTCCGCCAAAAGCCCCCGAACCATTTGTCGAGCTTCCAATTCCTCTTTGTACTTGTATGTCTTCGACGGAAGAAACCAAATCGGGTAAATCAACCCAGTAAACCTGATGCGATTCAGCATCGTTCACCGGTATGCCGTTTATAGTAACATTGACACGGGTTGCATCGCTTCCGCGGATTCGAATTCCGGAATAACCAATTCCATTTCCTGCATCGCTTGTAGTAACAACAGATGGCAAAAAATTTAAAAGGGTAACAACGTCTTTACCGAGATTATTTTTTTCTAATTCTTTTTTGTTGATTTCGGAAAATGCAAATGTTGATTTGGAGCCGGTCCGATTGGCTGAGATATTTACTTCTTCTGTTAAGTATGTTCTCCTCGAAAGTTTAATCCGAAGGTCAACACCCGATTCAAGGAAAGTATTTAATGTTACAAATGAAATATGTGAAACGGTGATGTGGTATTGTTTCACATTCAAGCCGGAAAAACTAAAACGACCACCGAGGTCACTGGTAGTAGTATGAAATGTGCTGTCAATTTGAACAACGGCACCTGCAATGGGCACACCTGTTTCAGCATCGTATATCGTGCCGGTCATTTTATCCTGTGCAAAAGCAATAGTCGGGAAAGCAATAAGAATTAACTGAATTACATTTCGCCGGAAAATAGAAAGAAATAATTTCATGAGAGCATCATTAAGGTTAAACGCTACACGCATGGGGTTATCGTGTAGTAAAAAGTATTACCTCTTTCCCTTCGCAGGCATTATCCTGTGCAGGTTATGTGGGTGTAATCTCAGCCCCGGAAGGAGCACCCCAATGATTAAGGACGAAAATAGTAATTATTATTGACTTAAAGAGGCTCAAAAATTTTCATCCTGTTTATTGATATTTATTCTACAAGTATTAAAATATTTTTCTTGTTTAGACAAATCAGGGCCGTGTGTAATGTGTATGAGTTTTTGCAGATATTCAAAGCGCTCCTCGTAAGTTAAATTTTTAGTAAATTCCCTCATTTGCTCTTCTAAAATTGCCAGTGAAGTAATAGTTACACGGTTATTATAATTTTCTTTAGGTGCGGTCATGCAAATTATTTGAGTTTAAATTTTAATGACGATTCAGATTATTCTATAAGAATTTTTAATCTTACAGCTCGAAAGGTAGCAATAAAAAACTAAAAAATAATTAATCGAATAAATCCGATTTCGAAAAGTTGCCTTAAAGGAAATTGGAGGTTGAGTTTTTAGTTTTACTTAACTTCTTTCCAGCCATCGCATCAAAAAACAATCGTATACACGATAGTATTCGCTTTTGTCATCAGACAATTTATAGATCATTTCTTTATTCAACAATGCTTCGACGTTTCTTTGGATGGAAGAAGGTGTACCCAGATTATATTTTTGTATTAATTTTTGTGCGTGAGGCTGATAAACGGTGCCTTCTTTGGCAATTGCTCTGAGCATATTCCATTGGTTTGCTGTTAACATTGTTCTGTACTGGAAAAATACAGGTTCGTTTTGATTTAATAATTCAAAGGCTGCGGTTTGAGCATCTTGCAGTGTTATTTTTTTATTACCGGAAGCAAAAATTTTATTGCACACGGCCTGGGTGTAAAAAGTATGCTGCAAAGTAAATTTGAGAATAAAATCAATAACTTCATTGTTGATTTTCCTCTTGTGATTTTGAAAGCTATGGCGAATGAAACCGGCGTATTCATCGTAAGCAATTTTATCAAGAAAAAGAGTATGGGTACTGGCAAAAAACGGACGACTGGCATTATGAAACATTTGAGTGAGCATATGCGGACTGCTTCCGCTGAAAATAAACTTTACATTTTTTAATTCCTGTAACCTGGAACGTAAGAATGCTTCCACATTTTTTTCGGGGTAATTTGCTATCTGCTGGAATTCATCAATTGCAAGTATAATCAGCCGGTTATTTCTTTCAAGAAAACTGAAAATATTTAACAGTGAATGTTCAAATTGTTTTGGCTGAGAATAGTCGAGGGTAACTTCCGGTGTTCCGGATAATTCATCGTAACTGATTACCGGGCGGAGATTTTTCAAAAGATCCATGGCTGCTTTCCATAACCTGTTTTTTTGAGGAAATGTTTTAAATATGGCTGTGGCCAGACGGTTGGTAAAATCTTTTAAGTTTTCCGTATCAAATATATCGACATAGATACCGATTCCTTTTTTGCGTCGATGCAATTCTTGGACTACATGTTGAAGCAGACCCGTTTTGCCCATCCTGCGAATGGAAAGCAGCGTAGTATTATTTCCATTGGTAGAATTGTTTATAAGCAGATCTGTTTCTTTATTTCGGTCACAAAAATAATCGGGTCCGGAATAACCGTTTAATATAAATGGATTGGAAGGCTCCATGTGTGCGTTTTCTTCAAAGGTAAATAATTTAAAGAGTTTTGCAAAATGCGTTACGCATAATGCGTTATGCATTATGCGAAATTTAGTAATTTATTGAAAATCAAAATGATACTTTACTTAGGATCTTTGAAAATCCTCCGGTTAAGGTTGCCTGTCGCATTAAAACCTGAACCGTACAGCACCTCTTGCCTTTTCAAATCTCGCCTTTTCATTTCCGGAAATTATTGCATACGGAAAATTTCTGCTTTCCAGTTCAGCCTTGTATACATTAAAAAAATATTCTCTGCGCTCGGGGTTTTCGCGTAAAGGGTCTTTCTCAAAAGGAATATCGGGTGTAGTAAGCAGGTAGAGATTGTATTTTCTTTCCATTATTTTTTCTTCTATCCATGTAGGACATTCGCCGTATTTATCGAGTAACCATATTTTAATGTTGATTAATTCAGTATCGGCAAACAATAGTTTATTAGCCTGATCAGATAATGCATCTTCTTTCTTTATTTGCATTTCTGCACAGTAAAGCACATCGTTTTTTGTGTAGGGTTGTTTAAGTGTGGGAAAGTATTCGCGTGCGAATTCAGGAACGCACACCGTTTTAAAGTATTCGGATAATTGAATACACATAGTTGTCTTCCCTGTCGATTCAGGACCGATCATGGCAATGCGATAAAGATTAGGCTGCATCAATTGTCGGTTTTTGTTTCCATTCATTGTATCCTTTGAAAGCCATTAAGAGGAATAAGAAATAAAGAACAGCAGTTAGAGGTAAATGTTTTGAAAGATAGAGTGGGAGGTAAGCAAGATCCACAATAATCCAAACAATCCAGTTTTCAATATATTTTTTTGCAATCATCCACTGGGCTGAAAGGCTCAGGCAGGTTAAAGCAGAATCCATCCAGGGATAAGATGCAGTTGTAAATTTCTGAAGAAAGGCGGCCAGCAGTATTGTTCCGGCAACATTTATCAGGAATAGTTTCGATAAACTATTTGAATCAATTTTTAAGGAATACGCATGCTCAAAAATCTTTTTATTTTCTTTCCACTGTTTCCACCCGTAAATAAGTAAAACGACATAGATGCATTGTAATAGCGCATCAGCATATAAACGAATTCCGGGCGAAAAAAATAACCAGGCATATAGAATAACATTGACAATACCTATTGGAAAGCACCAAATATTTTGACGCATGGTAAGCCATACACCTGCAAGACCGGTAAGCATGGCTGCTATTTCAAGCCAGCTTGTGGTTTGGCCAAAGAGGGAGATTTCGCTCAAGAATACATCGGGTGTTGCATAGTAATACTAATCTTTACTATTCTTAATTTTTATTAATTCTTTTTCTGCCACATCTTTTTCCACAAGTTCAAAAGAAGGCCGTGAAATAAGGAAATGTCTTTTGGTGCCGCATCTGATATAATATGTTTTTCCTTTTTCAATCTGTATTGGGAAGGTCTCTTTTCTACCTGTTTTTGCTCTGATAATATATTCTTTTGAAGCCTTGACAGAAACTGTGTCGGCTGTCCCCCATTCAGTTGAATATACTATACTGTCATTTAAATATACATTGTAATAAAAATCACTTCCAAATGACTTTGCAGGATGATAAAGAATAATTGTTGAAGTCGACACTGCTGAATCTGCTGATTGATGTAATTTGAAACTGCTGCCGGCCGCTGTATTAATTAAAAACAAAAATATGCTTAATGTAATAATTAAACTCATTGTGGATTTCTGAGAAAGCATCAGGATCTTCATATTACTTTTTTTTTGACAATTTAAGTATTATATCGTCTGGAACATATGCACCGCTGCTGCTATTTTTGCAATAAGCGCAGGGTCTTTTTCAACGGCATTACCAATAACCACAATATCGGCACCTGCCTGACAAATTTCTTTTGCTTTTTCCGGTGTGCGAATACCTCCTCCTACAATCAAAGGTATCTGAATGTTTTTCTTGACAGCTTCAATCATGTTTGTAGTTACGGGTAATCTCGCTCCGCTTCCTGCATCGAGATATATTAGTTTCATGCCTAGCATTTCTCCGGCCATAGCAGTACATACAGCAATGTCGTCTTTGTCGCGCGGTAACGGTGCCGTTCCGCTCATGTAACTTGCCGATGTAGGGGAGCCGCTATCCACAAGCATATAGCCTGTAGGAATAATTTCAAGCGATGTTTTCTTCAATAAAGGAGCAACGAGTACATGGCGGCCGATTAGCATTTCTGCATTTCTGCCGCTGATTAGCGATAAAAATAAAATACCGTCAGCTTTATCACTTATCTGTGCCTGATTTCCGGGAAATATTATGACGGGTAGTGAGGTGCTTTTCAAAATACCAATGCATGCTTCAAAATTTGGTCCGGTAAGAATGCTGCTGCCTATAAAGAAAAAGTCAATTCCCGAAATAACGGCACGGTTTGCTATATCGCTGCATGTATCAAGTGTGATTCTGTCCGGATCGATAAGAATTGCAATCATCTTTTTTCCGGAACTACTATGAGTTTTTAATGCTGAGTAAATATTCATAACGACGAATGTATGAAAGTCTTTAGCGAACTTCTAATGTCTTTTTTGCTGATGGAGTGAAAATTGAGGTGAATGGATGAAAAAGCATCATTTAGCTTATTCATTTTCAATTGACCAGGTTAGCATGTAATCACCCGTTTTGATATAATGTATTTCATAATCTTTCTCATATCCCTTTTTTAAAATGGAAGCTTTTACATTTCCCGAGCCTGAATAGTTAAAAGAAAAAACAAACAGATCGTTTTTAAATATAACATTCCCCAGAGCATGGATTTTAAATAAAACTTCTTTCGCCCCCCACATTACATGAAGTTTTTCAATACGATGCGTTGAAATTGCCGATTGGTCTTCCTCAGAAGAAAGAAATTTTTTAGCCAGATTTTCAATGCGGGGACCTATAATTTCAATGTCAATTCCAATCTTATGATTTTCGGATACCATAATGGCAATCCATTCATGAGAATGAGAAATGGATATGTGGCAGCCTTTCAGTCTGGGTTTTCCATTTTCCTCGTAGGTAATGGAAGTAGATACATTGCCGGGAAATAACAGCTTTATCATCTTTCTGACTGTCAGCCATTCCCTTTTTCGTGATAAACTTATAAATGAATCAAACTTTTTTAGGTCAGCTTCGTTTAGAGAAGCCATTTCAAGCAAATCTTCCATGGGTTCGGTACTTTGCCAAACTAAAATGGAATATTCATTACCGGATCTTTCCCAAACCTTGGGCATAATAATTTCTTAAAAAGTGCAAGATAGTCGTTTGGCATTATCCTCCTTATCCCTATCTTTGCAAAATCATAATTATAAACGTTTTAAAAAATAAAATAAATGGCTAATACAACAGCTTCCGTTGAAAAATTCGTGAAATTCAAAGTAAAAGACATGTCCCTGGCAGAGTGGGGACGTAAAGAAATCAAGCTGGCAGAAACAGAGATGCCGGGATTAATGGCTCTTCGTGCCGAATATGGCGCTAAAAAGCCTCTTAAAGGTGCACGCATTGCCGGTTGCCTGCATATGACTATACAGACAGCTGTTCTAATTGAAACATTGACTGAATTAGGGGCTGAAGTTACCTGGTCATCTTGCAACATCTTTTCTACACAAGATCATGCGGCTGCTGCAATTGCTGCTGCAGGAATATCTGTTTATGCCTGGAAAGGTATGAATGCTGAAGAATTCGACTGGTGCATAGAACAGACCTTGTTTTTCGGCGAAGACCGCAAACCTCTTAACATGATTCTTGACGATGGCGGCGATTTAACGAACATGGTTTTCGATAAATTTCCTGAACTTATTAAAGGTATTAAGGGTTTGTCTGAAGAGACAACTACAGGCGTTCTTCGTTTGCATGAGCGTATGAAGAATGGCACACTTCCAATGCCTGCCATTAACGTTAACGACTCTGTAACAAAATCAAAATTCGATAATAAATATGGCTGCCGTGAATCACTTGTTGATGCTATCCGTCGTGCTACTGACCTTATGATGGCCGGAAAAGTGGCTGTAGTGGCCGGTTTTGGTGATGTAGGAAAAGGCTCTGCTGAATCTCTTCGCGATGCAAAAGTAAGAGTTATCGTTACTGAAATCGACCCAATCTGCGCACTGCAGGCTGCCATGGAAGGTTTTGAAGTAAAGAAAATGGATCAGGCTATTAAAGAAGCGGATATTGTTGTTACTGCAACCGGTAATTTCAACATTATCACCGACCGTCATTTCAAGTCGATGAAAAACAATGCTATCGTTTGCAACATCGGTCACTTCGACAATGAAATCGACATGGCCTGGTTGAATAAAAATTATGGCAAATCAAAAGATACCATCAAGCCTCAGGTTGATAAATATACTATTGACGGAAAAGACATTATCGTTCTTGCCGAAGGCCGCCTTGTGAACCTCGGCTGTGCCATGGGACATCCCTCATTCGTAATGTCTAATTCATTTACCAACCAAACGCTTGCTCAGCTTGAATTGTGGATGAATACTTCTCAATACGAGAATAAGGTTTACACACTTCCAAAACACCTCGATGAAAAAGTTGCGCGTCTTCACCTTTCAAAAATCGGTGTTGAAATCGATGAGTTGAATGATGCTCAAGCGAAGTATATCGGTGTGCAGAAAGCAGGGCCGTTTAAGTCGGATACGTATCGGTATTAATAATTTGAAAATTTGGGAATTTGAAAATTGGATTCAAGGATTTCATTTAAAATAAAAGAGCGCAAGGTTTAACTTTTGCGCTCTTTCTTTTTCACGACGCGGCCTTTGCTGGGTGAAGTCTTAAGCGCGAACCACTAATTATTAATAAATGAATAGCCATCCAATCGAGCGCGTGACTTCGTCCACGATGTGGCATTTAAAATGTTAACGAATCTCTTATTTTTTCTCCACGACGCGACCTTTGCTGGGCGAAGTCTTAAGCGCGAACCACTAATCATTAATAAATGAATAGCCATCCAATCGAGCGCGTGACTTCGTCCACGACGCGCCATTTAAAGTGCTAACAGATTTAATGATCAATGATTTTACGGATTTACTAATGATAATTGTATTAAACTCTATTATCACTTAAAGTATTGTTTACTTGCCGTTCTTCGTAGAGGACGAAGTCACGCGCTCGATTTGATTTCAGAGCAATAAAGAAATTGTTCTTCTCGCGCTTAAGACTTCGCCCAGCGGGAAGTAACAAATCTCATGCTTTTGTTTCACGACACCATATTTGCTGGGCGAAGTCTTAAGCGCGAAGTACTAATCATTAATAAAAGAATAGGATCCAATCGAGCGCGTGACTTCGTCCACGACGTAAATTTTAAAGTATTAACGAAATTTATCATTCAAATTGCCTATGAAAAGTTCACTAATAAAGGTTATGTAAGTTAATCAAAGTTACTTGAACCTTTCCCTTTCCTCCTGCATAATCAACAGCACTACTGAAAGCGTATTGTTCTGGAAAATCAACTAAAGCTGCATCAACAGGGTTGTTATGTATGTACCTGATTTTTGTTAGTGTAAATTTTGGACTATCAACTTCTTCGGGGTGATTATGCTGCTGCCAAACCTGATATTTTTTATTTCTAGAATGTTTTTTTGCCGCTTCTTCAAAAACCTTCAAGAAAAGCCCTCCATTATCACCGGTTTCTTCTGATAACATTTTTGTTATTAAATGACTTGTGTACTTTTTAAAATCACGGACCGTACCACTTAAATTTTCAACTTTAGATGCAGCGATCAAATGCATATGCGTACTCATTATTACATACGAATATATTATTAGCCCTTTTTCATTTATGCAATAATTTAAGCTTTCACATAAAGCAATTTTATACCTGTCGTCTTTTAAAATATTTAACCATTCAACTATTGTTAAAGTCAGAAAATATGCGCCATCTTGCTTGTCTATTTTACATCCATGAGTCATTTTGCAAAATTATTGGATATAAAAGGAAAGTTCAATCAATATGATGTGGATAATTTATGCTGATTTAAAAGGGATCGGAAACGATTTAATGGTGGTGCTTCGTAGAGGACGAAGTCACGCGCTCGATTTTATTGCAGAGCAATAAATTAATTGTCTTGTCTCGCGCTTAAGACTTCGCCCAGCGGGAAGAATTAATTAGCTAATTGTACTCTTTCTCCACGACACGACCTTTGCTGGGCGAAGTCTTAAGCGC
>JANOVM010000018.1:0-170807 GCA_031417395.1 Bacteroidota bacterium
TAATTAACCATTCGTGCATTCGTGGCAATCTTTTTTTTAATCACACTCCCTCTTATTCATAAACAATTTTGTTGAATCCGATTTTTCAGACGGCTCTTCAGGCAACTTTTCATCATCAGGATTATTTTTCCTTTCATTCAAATCAGGCATGCCTGCATTTACCCATGCAGTATACCATATAGACCCAACAGCAATAATTGCGCTTTGCATTCTTCTTTCAACCTGTCCATTTAAAAGTTCGTGATACTTTTCAGAATAATCAGCACTGTAAACTTTTAATAGTTGATTTCCACGCAACTCAAAAGCGTATTTTTTATCCGTATCAAATTGTGAATTTAAAGTCCGCTCAAATTGCAGCACAGAATCCAAAGCAGCAAAACTTTGTTTCAATACCTTCCAGCAAAAATTCTGAACATTGTCGACATAAAAAGATCTCCCAACAAAATAATCATAATCCTTCCCAAACAATTCCGGTAATCGTGATTCCCAAAAACCATGAATACCTGTCTGATTAGTAAGCTGACCGTTATAATTCTCCGAACAATGCAATGGAACATGCGAATCAGCAACATAATGTCCGAGGTTTGCTGAATAATATAAAATGCGTTTAACATCTTTCTCAGCAAAAGCTTTGCATAGCTGATAATAAACCTTGTTAATCTGCCATGGAACAATTCCATACTTGTTCAAAGAATCCTCTGTAAATTTTTTAACAGCATCCTTCCAATTAATAGGAATTGAATCAAATGGATTTTTTCCATACCGATCTAAATCGATAAAATGACGCGGCGGTTCGGAAGGGTCAGAATACCTTCTTTTATCCGGATCAACTGCATGTGAAGTGATGTAATCAATATGTGACTTGTAAAATTTGAAAAGTTCAGGCGGCAATGTAAAACAAGCCATACGATTTATTAACTGATGTCCCCAAAAACCCCAGGCATTTGCTCTGTGTAAACAGGATAATAGAATTACTGATACGATTCCGGCAATTTTCATTGTGCAAAAATGAAGATGAAGGAAATTATTTACAACCCCTTATGTTAAGGATAGAAAAAGAACTTTAATTTATGTAGATTCTAAAATCGATAAGGATGAATGAATTTTTCGACAATCAATTCCCATCAGCAACACTATGAGCTTAGCCAAGAAAAATCACTGTCAGTGTCTACTAATTCGGAAGAACACATTCATAGTATCTATTTTTTCCAACAACTAATACAAAGTATAATTCCACTATAACCAAGCTTTTTTAGTTTACATCTATTTTACTAAATCAATATACTTCATATGTAACACCAGTAAAATATTGATATTCTTTTTTATTCCAGATATAATAAATTTTAGTTTCCCATTTGTATTTACCCCTCTTGTTGGGCACATTTTTATAAATGGAGGAATTAAATTTAGAATTATATTCAAGTGTATCTCTTGGAGCAAAATCCTGTGATAATGTGTCAATATTCCCAAAAATGGTAATTGGTGGAGATGCTGAATCGACAACTGCAAGAAAAATATTGGCTTCATATTCTTCCCCCAATTTTATTCTATTTGATTTTGATATAACTTTGGGTCTAAACTCGATCGAATAGATATATGAATTTAAATGATCATACTTCTTTTGCAACTCTTTGTACTTTTCAAGTAATTGTGAATAATTATTATTCTCATTACAACTTATTAAGATAACATATGTAATAAATATAATAACATTAATTTTAGGTTTGATTGAGTTCATATTTTCTTATTTACGTGTTCTTTCGTCTCTCGTTATTGGAAAAGTCTTACTGCTGTGCAGGATTTTAAATCCGCAGATAAAAAGTGCCGGATTGTAAATCCTGCACAGCTATAAGATTTTACGTTTTTTTATGGGAACAAAAATTATATAATCCAATTTTACAGTTTTCGTCATTGAGTCTTGATCCTGTTTTCCAATCAACACATGCTTTTTCGGTTTGATTTAATTTGTATTTAAATAAACCTCTACTAAAATAGCAAGGACCGTGTGTTGAATCAATCTTAATTGCTAAAGTAAGATCATTTATAGCTAATAAATAATCATTATTTCTACCGTATGCCAAACCTCTATTATAATAAATTTCATAATTTTCAAACCCCATTGATATAGCCTTTGTAAAATCCTGAATTGCTGAATTGTAATTTTTTCGAGTGTCCTCAATTATACCCCTTCGATTATAAAACTCCGAGTTTTTAGGGTTTAATTCAATTGCTTTATCAATAAAATGCATTGCAGAATCAGAATTACCCTTAATATTTAAAATCGATGCAATTTCCTTAAACGAATCAGAATATAAAGAATCCAATTGAACTGATCTCCGAAATAGATTCAAAGCAGAATCCATTTCATTTAATTTTATAAATGCTTCTCCAAGCCAAAAATAATAACTAGAGTATTTTGGATTTAAGTTAATTGCAAGTTTAAAATCTTCCCTTGATTTTTCAAAATCTGTTAACCTATAATAAATTCTACCTCGCAGAGAATACAAATCATCGTTCTTAGGAAATCTTTGAATTAAGTTATTTGCTTTCAAAAGTGCTTCTTCAAAGCTTCCCATCGATATTAGCTTATGAACTTCAAATCTCTCTTGCTTAATATCTTCATTATTATTACAGGCTACTAAAAAAAACATCAAGTACCATATCAAAAAAAATATGATTTTAATTTTCATTATTGGGAATTTTTTTTTGGAGCAACTATTTTTAACCCCAACTCACCAAATCCAACGGACCTGGATAAATTAATATTTATTTTGACCAGCTAGGCCTGAATTTGCATGGTTCAATTCGTCCATACCATCCACAAATATAAATAAATTTAAGATGCTTCTACGGTCCTCGATAGCTATCGGGATCGTCCGTTGTTTTGAACTGTGAGATGTTTATCCACTTTTTAATGCTCATCTTCTGTGAATAATTTCAAAAACTAAAGCGGAATATATATAAACACCGGCCGTTTTTATATGGCATTCACTTTAATTAAGTATTTGCAGTAGAATATAAGTATGAAACTCGAAAGTGCATGGAATTGAATATTATTTCTTATTAAGTAATCCTCTGCTGAACCACATCATAAAGCTAAAAAATTAATCGATTCCCTTACTTTTTTCTCCAGTTGTTCACCAGCAAGCAGAGAAGCTCATATGTTTTTGTATCCCGTAAATTCAAGGTTCAGACTTAGTCTTCAAAATCAGAAAAATAAAAAAATTGACCCGAATTAAATAAAATTCCTATCTTTATTTTCCCAATCTCCCCCTCATGAAAAAAATCCTACTCCTTGCAACATTTGCAATTATTTCATCTAAAATTTTCGCTTCCTGCTCTCCTGGATTTTCAGAAGTAATCGTACAGATTATCCCTGATTCATTCCCGAATGAAATATCCTGGAATATTACCAATTCCCAGAATCAAATAATTGCTTCCGGTGGTTCAATCGGTGATACAATTTGCGTAGACAGTACAGAATGTCATACTTTCCATATTGTCGACAATTACGGCGATGGTATTCAAAGTCCGGGTGGTTATTGGCTTTATGTTAATTCCGCTTTGCTTGCTTCAGGAAACAACTATGGCTATGGAGAAGTAAAAACCTTTAATTGCCCTGTTGGGTCTTTATGTTCTAACCCTGCTCCTCTTACATATGGTACCCATATAGCAGGATTCGACGACACCTGGTACGAATATACTCCTACTGCTACAGGCACTTATTTATTCAACACCTGTGGACTTAATACCTGCAATACTAAGATTTGGGTTTATACCATTTGCCCTGCTTTTCCTTATGCAGAAGGTGTGCAAGGAACTTATGCTTATAATGACGATAATGCTTGTGGAACCCAGGCAGTACTCAATGTAATGCTTTCTGCAAACTTTCATTACCTTATTAGGATTGGTGACAATCAGGATTCATGCACTTCGCCCGTAGTATTTGAATTTTCATACGTTGGACTTGTTCAGGGTTGTACTGATTCACTTGCCTGCAATTTTAATCCAATGGCTGTTGTTGATGATGGTAGTTGCTTGTATCCTCCGAGTCCTGCTTGCTCCGGTCCGGATCTTCAGGTCGATTCAAATATTTTCATATCGTCGCTTTCAATTATGTCACATGTAGCCGATAATTGCGATGTGGCAGAAGGCTGTGTAATGGACTATGGAACACGCCACGTAATTACCTTTACAACCCGAATCAATAATATTGGATCGCAGGATTTCTATATCGGAAGCCCTTCAGGCCAACCCGGAATGTTTAATATGAATAATTGCCACGGTCATCCACATTATGAAGGTTATGGAGATTACCGACTTTTTGATATAAATGGAAACGTTGTTCCTGCAGGACATAAAAATGGTTTTTGTGTCATTGATCTATGTGGTTTCGGACAATATACTTGCGGTAATATGGGAATTACTGCATTATGTTACGATGCTTATGGTGCCGGTACACAATGTCAATGGCTCGATATTACTGATGTTCCAACGGGCGACTATCGTGTTGTTGTAATTATCAATTCAAAACATTTACCCGATGCTTTAGGCCGATTTGAAACAAACTATACAAATAATGCTTTACAGGTTTGCATGCATATTACTCACAACCCTACAGGAGCACCAACCTATTCCCTGCTGCCAAATTGTACTCCTTATATTGATTGTACAGGCTTACCGGGAGGTACCGCTGAAGTAGACTGCAACGGTATTTGCAACGGTCCCGGAATTTTTGGTGACGTTTTCCAAAATGCTAAACTTGATTCACAGGATGTTTATACGTACCTGGACATACTTCAGTCCAACATTCCCGCCAATCATTGTAACGACCTAAGCGGCGACTCTCTTTTAACTGTTTACGATGCTGCTTTGGTTAACTGGTGCAAGCGTCAAAGTCCTTTACATCCTGCAGGAAGCACACACAATCATTGTAATTTCCCGCGCAATATTCTTAACCCTAATGATTCCGTTGGTCTTGCCATAAAAAGTGTTAATTGGATTAATAATTATTTAGATGTGGAAATATTAAATCCGCTGTCTAAAGTTAAAGCGTATCAGTTCACCATAAGCGGCGTAACGATTAGCAGCGTTGTAAGTCTTGCCAGCCCGGTCGATTTTCCAATTGATGTCAGATACATTTCTTCTAAAAATGAAGTGATAGCAATTTCTTTAGAAGACTCTTCGCTGAATCGCTCCAGCCTTCCACAGAATTTAGTTCGAATTTACTTTAGTGCAATTACGAATTCGCAAGTATGTATCAGTAAGATAACGGATGTAATCAATCAGAATGCTGAACGTACTATTACCAATATTTATGGCTCCTGCTTTCAATCACCAACTGCCGGAATTCAAAATATTGGAAAAGAATCAGGACTTGTTATTATCCCTAACCCTGCTATTGACAGAGCCTTTATGCATATAAACGGTTATACCGAAAACTCTCAAATTATAATTATGGATGTACAGGGAAAAACATATAGCATTCCTAAAACTTTTGTAAAAGACTACTGGTATGAAATGAATTTGGAAGAAATTCCTGCGGGAGTTTATTTTGTGATTTTAAGGAATAAGGATTTAATGGAAACTGCACGGTTTATTAAAATGTAATTTCAATTTCTTCTCCTTTAGAAATCAATTGAAAAGAGTTTCTAAATATGAATGAGTGGTTTTGTTTAATGAGTGGTACGTTTTTTAATGTCGGTGAAAAATAACCGCGGCGGGGCGGCGGTTCGCAGCGGTTACGCGGCGGAAATGCAGCTTGGCTGCATTTTAAAAATGAACAATTACCTTTTTTTGAAAATTGTTCTGGTTGACTTCTGTAAATTAGCTTTTTAGTCGAGAGGATGAAGCCTTTGGCTTCATCCTCTCGACACTATATTAAAATTTATGTTTTCATCCAGAGGACCTTTTAGAAAACTGGCAGAATGTGGAATTCATAAACTTTTTACCTCAATTAACAATTGAATAATAATTGTACTGCTTTCTTCCTTTCAAACTTCTACAAATAAAAATCATCTTTGAAATCGTGGTTATTAATTATATCCTACCAATTTCCTAAAAGTTCCTCTGGATGACAACTCTGCATTTGTTGTTATGTGGAGAACATGATGCCTTCGGGATTTGTGTTAGTCATCTAG
This sequence comes from Bacteroidota bacterium, assembly GCA_031417395.1. Lineage (GTDB taxonomy): Bacteria > Bacteroidota > Bacteroidia > AKYH767-A > 2013-40CM-41-45 > JADKIH01. Next base: position 6,141 of record JANOVM010000018.1, read on the forward strand.
CCGCTGTATACATTTATATGTCACCCCTTCGGGGTTCCAGCGGCCTGACGAAATTTCTTTCTATAAAAATATCATCCCTTCGGGATTTGTGTTAGTCATCTAGACGCTGTATACATTTATATGTCACCCCTTCGGGGTTCCGGCGGCTTGGCGAAATTCCTTTCTATAAAAATATCATCCCTTCGGGATTTGTGGTATTCATCTTGCTGCTGTATACATTTATATATCACCCCTTCGGGGTTCCGGTGTTCTAGCTCGATCGTTTTTCTATAAAAATATCATCCCTTCAGCATCATGTTCTCTGCACCAGGTACAAAAAAATAATTCAAAATTAATTCTTATCCCAGTTGTCCCGTTAGGGACAAAATCTCGGTACAAAAAAAAGAGAGGCCTTACAGCCTCTCCTTTTTTCATTCAAATTTTCAAGAATTACTTCTTATCTTCTTTTACTTCTTCAAAATCAACATCTGTTACTTCTGAATCATTCTTAGCTTGATTAGCTTCTCCTGCAGGCTGTCCTTGTTCAGGCTGTTGTGCACCGCCCTGAGTTGCTTTATACATCTCTTCAGATGCTGCCTGCCAAGCTGTATTTAATTCAGCCATTGCTGTTTCTATACCTGCAAGGTTCTTCTCTTTATGAGCATCTTTTAATGAAGTCAATGCTTTCTGAATCGTCTCTTTTTTATCGGCAGGAAGTTTATCACCGTAATCTTTCAATTGCTTTTCAGTTTGGAAGATTAAGGAATCAGCCTGATTTACTTTTTCAGCTTCTTCTTTTACTTTACGATCCGATTCAGCATTTGCTTCTGCTTCTGCTTTCATCTTTTTGATCTCTGCATCACTTAATCCTGAAGATGCTTCAATGCGGATGTTCTGTGATTTTCCGGTAGCCTTATCTTTTGCTGTTACATGTAAGATTCCATTGGCATCGATATCAAAGATAACTTCTATTTGAGGCATGCCTCTTTGTGCAGGGGGAATTCCATCTAAATGGAATCGGCCAATGGTTCTGTTGTCTTTTGCCATCGGACGTTCACCTTGTAAGATGTGAATCTCAACAGAAGGCTGATTATCGGATGCTGTAGAGAATGTTTCACTCTTTTTAGTTGGAATTGTTGTATTCGATTCAATAAGTTTTGTTAATACACCACCCATTGTTTCAATTCCTAAAGAAAGCGGAGTCACATCGAGAAGAAGTACATCTTTTACTTCACCTGTCAATACAGCGCCTTGAATAGCAGCACCAATTGCAACTACTTCATCAGGGTTCACTCCTTTATGCGGAGTCTTTCCGAAAAACTTCTCAACCAGTTGTTGTATTGCTGGAATACGTGTAGATCCTCCGACAAGAATAACCTCATCAATTTGTTCAGACTTCAAACCTGAATCAGCAAGAGCTTTTTTACAAGGTGCTAATGTACGTTGAATAAGATCGTCGCAAAGTTGTTCGAATTTTGCACGAGTTAATGTTTTTACAAGGTGTTTTGGAATGCCATCAACAGGCATAATGTAGGGTAGATTGATTTCTGTTGATGCAGTACTTGAAAGTTCAATCTTAGCTTTTTCAGCAGCTTCTTTTAAACGCTGTAATGCCATTGGATCGCGACGAAGGTCAATGCCTTCATCGGTTTTGAATTCATCCGCTAACCAGTCAATTATTTTCTGATCGAAATCGTCGCCTCCTAAGTGTGTATCTCCGTTAGTAGATTTAACTTCGAAAACTCCTTCACCTAGTTCAAGAATTGAAATATCAAATGTTCCTCCACCTAAATCGAAAACTGCAATCTTTTCGTCTTTACCTTTTTTATCCAAACCGTAAGCAAGTGCTGCTGCTGTAGGCTCGTTTATAATTCTTAAAACTTTAAGACCGGCAATTTCTCCGGCTTCTTTAGTTGCTTGGCGCTGACTGTCGTTAAAATATGCAGGAACTGTAATAACTGCTTCTGTTACTTCATTGCCAAGGTAATCTTCAGCAGTCTTTTTCATCTTTTGAAGTACTAAAGCTGAAATCTCCTGTGGAGTAAAAAAACGATCGTTGATTTTTACACGTGGTGTATTGTTGTCACCTTTAACTACCTCATAAGGTACTCTGTCTTTTTCTTTTTGAACTCTGTCAAAAGTTTCTCCCATAAATCGTTTAATGGAAGAAATTGTGTTCTTAGGATTTGTGATTGCCTGACGTTTGGCAGGATCTCCTACTTTACGTTCACCGTTATCTAAAAAGGCTACAATCGATGGCGTGGTGCGACGTCCTTCGCTGTTTGGAATTACTACCGGTTCATTGCCTTCCATTACTGAAACGCAGCTATTAGTGGTACCAAGGTCAATGCCTATTACTTTTCTCATAGTGTATATGTTTTTTTATAATTTTTTCGAGTTATTATGGCGAGAGTCAATCATAATGCCATAGGCTAACTACTGGAAAAAATGTCAGTTTACTTAAAAAGGTTTAAAATCGGCTGAAAATCGAATGTCAAAGAGGCACTAATTGAATTTGAAATTCTTATTCATGGTGGCTGCACTAGTATCAAAAGCTGCAACAGTTGATTGCTTTGGAAACCGAGAAACGGTTTTAATATAGCGACTTGTAAAGAGCCCTAAACCATTTTCTACAGTAGTAAATAGTGGTCTTTCCTGTACTACTCCTGTTGCAGGTTTCTGGAGTTGTATGTAGGTATTGAGGTCTTCGCTTCCTTCAAGGAGAATTATTTCAAATGGCTTTAGTCCCGAAGCCAGAGAATCTATTCGCCGCGTAAAGCCGGGTTTGTCAGGCACGTTTGCTCCAATAGTTGCAAACAAATTATTTTTATAGAAGCTAAAAATAACCTCACTGGAAGTTAATGCTGTTGGATTGGCAAAATACCAATCTACTTTTTGTGCAGTTGAGAGTCCGGTTGCAGGATTTATTTCCCGGTAATTAAATCGGATTATCATTTCATAATAATAGGCATTTTGACCGGGTGTAAAACGAATTATGAAAGGGGCATTTCCTCCGGCTACAAAGTCAATAGAATCTCCTCCCGGAATTGGACCTGCAATTAAACTGTCAACTATTTTTGTTCTGGATGTTGCTGCAACACCCGTTTGTCTGTTAGTTACAATTAATTTATACTCGCTGCCATCCTGAAGGATCTTCTGATTAGTTTTATACAATACATACTTGCTTGCAAAAACGCCTGTGTCTTTGTCATTATATTCCGACCTGTTTAAGATTATTGTCTGAGCAACAGAATTATTAAAAATCCTTTGCATCTGAACATCCAGAACATCACCATAGTTTATAGAGTCTGCTTGCTGAGCCATTACTAATGCATTGCCTTCTCCCAAAAATGCTTTACTTATTCGAATGGATTGCACAGAATCATTTGCATTCAGAAGTCCATCGATTACCATAACTTCCTTATAAGGTGCATTAACATCAAAATCAGTCTCACAACCGTAAATAAACAGGCTTGCCAGAAAAACGTACAGAACTATCTTTTTCATCGATGCAAATCTATATTTTTTAATCATCCTTGGAAACAAATCAATAATTATTACTTTTCCCGTCCTTTTTAGGGAATGTCTTTTTATCAATTTCGTCTTTAATCTCAAAATCTACCATAAATGTCAATAGCCGTCAAATCTGAAGAAAAGAAGGTCACCACCCATACCTTACAGGAAATGAAAAAACGGGGAGAAAAAATAAGCATGCTGACTGCTTATGATTTTTCCCTTGCCAGAATTCTTGATCATGCCGGTATTGATGTTCTTTTAGTGGGCGATTCTGCCTCTAATGTAATGGCAGGACACGCTACAACCTTGCCAATTACCCTTGATCAAATGATCTATCATGCAGGAGCTGTCGTCCGTGCAGTAAGCAGAGCTCTTGTGGTTGTTGACCTGCCATTTGGTTCTTATCAGGGTAATTCAAAAGAAGCTTTAAATTCTTCTATTAGAATCATGAAAGAATCCGGCGCTCATGCTGTGAAAATGGAAGGTGGAAGGGAAATTAAGGATTCTGTTGAGAGAATATTGTCTGCAGGAGTTCCCGTTATGGGCCATTTAGGGCTAACCCCTCAATCTATCTATAAATTCGGGACCTACGTCGTAAGAGCTAAAGAAGATGCTGAAGCTAAGCGTCTTGTGGAAGACGCTCATATTCTCGCCGAAAGTGGTTGTTTTGCCATTGTTCTTGAAAAAATACCTGCCCACCTGGCAGAACAGGTAGCTTTAGAAATAAAAATACCGGTCATTGGAATAGGCGCAGGCGGAAAAGTAGATGGACAAGTGCTTGTTTTACACGATATGTTGGGAATTACGCATGAATTTCACCCCCGGTTTTTAAGGCGCTACCTTAACCTTTATGATGATATAAAAAATGCAACCGAAAGGTATATAAACGACGTAAAAAGTTCAGATTTCCCGAACGAAAAGGAACAATATTGAGTCGTTTCCGAAATTCGTACGTATGAGATCTTAAGGGTATTAATTTCTAAAAAAAATGCCTGCTTATTACTCATTTTTTTTCAAATCTTAATGTATGGATATTCTCTTTGAAGATAATCACTTAATCGCTTTAAATAAAAAATCGGGCGAAATTGTTCAGGGTGATAAAACCGGCGACAAACCTTTAAGCGAAATTGTAAAAGATTATCTTAAAGAAAAATACAATAAGCCCGGTGCTGCTTTTATAGGCGTTGTTCACCGAATCGACAGACCTGTAACAGGAGTAATAATATTTGCCCGCACCAGTAAAGCGCTGGTTCGAATGAATGAATTATTCAGAGAGAAAAAAGTTAAGAAAACTTATTGGGCTGTTGTAAAAAATAAGCCCGAAGAAGATTCAGGTACTTTGATTCATTACCTTAAAAAGGACGAAAAGAATAATAAAAGTAAAGCTTTTGATAAAGAGGTTCCCGGTTCTTTACGATCCTGGCTCGATTATAAAGTTATTGGAAAATCTGACAATTTTTATCTTATCGAAGTTTCACCTCAAACGGGAAGACATCATCAGATTCGTGTTCAGTTGGCTGCTATTGGTTGTCCAATAAAAGGAGACGTAAAATATGGTTTTCAACGCTCGAATGAAGATGGCTCCATTCACCTGCATGCCAGGAAGGTTGATTTCATTCACCCCGTTAAGAAAAATGAAATAAGTCTCATTGCCCCTGTTCCGGATGAAAAAATCTGGAAATTTTTTGAAGAAAGTGTTCTTCAGCTATAGTGTAACCTCAGCTTTAGCTTTTTCTATAAACCTTTTTCAAAGCTTAAAATCATTTAGTCAATAAGCTTTTCACCTCATCGTATGAAGGAAAGTCATTATAATGCCACATAGCGGTTACAGTGCCGTCTTTCAATAGCATCAATCCCGGATTAGAACGGATCATTGTCTTTAGCATAGTAGCATCTGAATAATAATATTCAAACATTGAATTATGCTTATGTCTGAAATCATCAACTTCTTTCACTGAAGCAGATGTTAGTCCGATAAATTCAATACCATCACGCTGACATAAAGCAACAAAATCGTTTACTCTGTTTTGTACATCAACATCAGTATGGTTTAGTTCATATGCAACAAGAAGAAAAACATTTTTCATGGATAAAACATCCTTGGTAATTTCTGTACCATCAGCAGTGTTAATAGAAAAATCATGGATCGGTGCCTTGTCTCCTTCTCTAATAACTTTATCTTTTCTATCAACAAACTTGTATGTATCGTCAATGGTTTTTAACTGATCCATATTCAATTCAACATTCTTGCCGTCTTTCTCATAGATAAAAACCATAACAATACTGTCTTTAATCGCATTGGGAGGCAGTTGCATTCCTTGCGTAATACTTTTGCCGACTGCATACGGACGAAAATCTATTACAGGTAAATGGCGGTAACAATAAAGTGAAAACAAAAAGGAAGCAATAAAACCGCCATAAGCCATTAAAGTAGAAAGTTTGTCTCCAAAAAGAGGTTTAATATCATTTTTACCTATGAAGATAAAGAAGATGAGAATGAGCAGAACGACATCTTTCATGAACGATTGAAATGGCTTTAAATGCAAAGCATCGCCAAAGCAGCCGCAGTCCTTCACTACATCAAATTTCCATGACCAGAAAGTCAGGAATGTAAAAAAAACTATCATTAAAAGAAGTGACCAGGATGTGAATTGCATTTTAGCACCAAGTAAAAGTGCTACTCCTAGACCTATTTCAAAAGCGCATATTCCAATAGCCATCCATAATGAAATACTGCTAAGCCAGGGCATATGAAAGACAGTAAAATACTCATCGAGCTTATAGGAAAACCCTAATGGATCATTGGCTTTAATAAAGCCGGAAATGATAAATAAAATTCCGACAAAAATTCTGGATATCTGGGAAATTACTTTCATAATTATAAATTGTTTTTTTACTTTTTAGACTGAATACCTGTTGCAGATTGATTTCTAAATTAATCAGATTTATCAGGAAGAAAAACCCGGTCTCATTTTTATCATGGCAAATACTGAATAATTAATGATGTCATAATAATTAGCCTGAACTCCTTCGCTGATTAAAGTTTCACCTTTATTATCCTCTATCTGCTTGATTCGTAAAAGTTTCATTAAAATCAGATCGGTCATTGAACTAGTTCTCATGGCTTTCCAGGCTTCTCCATAATCGTGATTCTTATTCTCCATAAGCCTTTTTGCTTCTTTAACATGAAAATTAAAATGCATTAATACTTCAGCATTATCCATATTAATGTCATGAGTGGAACCAATTTCAGATTGTATCAAAGCAATTATGCAATAGTTGATTATTCCTAAAAACTCATCACCAATGCTTTCATTCACTTTCTGAACCCCTTTTTCTTCAACGCTGCGTATGCGCTGGGCTTTGATGAAAATCTGGTCTGTTAACGAACTGGCACGGAGAATTCTCCAGGAAGTGCCATAATCTTTCATCTTCTTTAAAAAGATCTCCCGGGCTGAATCCGTAATTTCATCAAATTGTACTGATGTATTTTCTGCCATAAATTGTGCAGTTTCTACCGTTGATTCCATTTATTCAACAGGATTTATAATTTCGTGCTTTATTATGAATTTTAACGACGGCGAAGATACATTTTTTCAAATGAAGAAATCCTTAAACTGCAGGGGAATGCTTTTGGATTTATCAACACCTGCTATTATGGGAATCCTGAATATTACGCCGGATTCATTTTATGATGGCGGTAAATTTCAGAATGAAACTTCCATTTTCAATGCTGTAGAAGCAATGATAAAAGAAGGGGTTGATATAATAGATATTGGCGGACAATCAACACGCCCGGGTGCATTAAGGGTGCTACCTGATAAAGAATGGAATCGTATCTCCTCTACTCTGCGTATGATTGCTGACAAATTCCCCAATGCCATACTATCTGTTGATACATTCTATGCAGAAGTTGCTGAAAAGGCTTTTCAGGCAGGAGCATCTATTATCAACGATATTTCAGCCGGCGAATTTGATAAAAACATGCTCCCTTTTATTGCCAAAAGCCGGATTCCTTATATAGTCATGCATAAAAAAGGGGAACCTGAAAACATGCAGGAAAATCCATTATACGAAGATGTTGTCAATGAAGTACTGTCCTTTTTCATCGACAAAATTGGTCAACTAAAGAATCTTGGAATTTATGATGTAGTAATCGATCCGGGATTTGGTTTCGGAAAGACTGTTTTACACAATTATTCCCTGTTAAAAAACCTTAAAACATTTAAGATATTAAATTGTCCGATATTGGCGGGATTAAGTCGCAAATCAATGATCACCAAGGTACTTAATGTTAAACCGGTAGAAGCATTGACAGGCACAATTGCCTTAAACACCATCGCCTTGCTTAATGGAGCATCCATACTTCGTGTTCACGACATTGGGCAGGCAATTGAAGTCAGAAAATTAATTAAACAATATATGTTCACAGAATAAAAACATACGAATGAACTTTACCTCTGTTTTTAGCAACTTTGCTGAACAAATTATTGAAGCCGGTTATGAAAAAAAACGATTTAGTTATTCTAAAACCTCTTTCTAAATAATGGATCTTTTCCATATAGGATTCCTGACCATTCGAATTATCGACCTCATCGATATTCTTGTTGTTACTTTTCTGCTTTATAAATTATATAACCTTCTGCGTGGTGGTGTTGCCATTAATATTTTTATTGGCCTTCTCACTGTTTATGCATTGTATTGGATTTGCGTGAAGATTCTAAATATGGAATTATTAGGAACCATTTTAGGACAATTTATCAGCCTGGGATTTATTGCACTGATTATAGTTTTTCAGCAAGAAGTCCGCCGATTTCTCATAGTACTTGGAACGAATAATATATTAGCAAAAAACACCTTTACTAAGCAGATTCTACCGTGGAACTGGAAGCTTCAAAAAAATCCCCCCCTCGACATAACAGCAATTGCCAAAGCTTGCCGGCATATGTCCAAAGAACAAACAGGTGCCATTATTGTCCTTGCTAAATCTTCTCAGTTAAAGTACTATTCCAATACCGGTGAAATTATGAATGCTGATATTTCTCAATCACTCATAGAAAGTATCTTTTTCAAAAACTCCCCTTTACACGATGGTGCTACTATTATTGCCAATAATAAGATTAAAGCAGCAAGATGTGTTTTACCTGTCACAGAAAATATAGAATTACCGGCTCATCTGGGTATGCGTCACCGTGCTGCTATTGGGATTACAGAACAAAGTGATGCAATTGCTATAGCAGTCTCGGAGGAAACGGGAGAAATTTCTCTTTCTAAAGAAGGACAAATTCGAATTGGAATATCCGTTGAAGAACTGGAGAAAACATTACGCAATGAGTTTGAGCAGTAGAATTATTTTTTATTCTTTTCTTCAAACATCTTAATCAATTCTTCGTCAGTCAAATTTGCATTTAACTGATCCAAGGATGCCCGGGCTGAAGGCGCAAGTTTATGATTGGGAAATTTATTTAGAAATTCTTTGTATTTTTCTTTTGCTTTCTCTGTCTCCTTTATCTCAGTTTCCAGAACAAAGGCCTGCATAAATAATGCGGCAGACGATTTTCGGAATTCGGGATATTCAATAACCAGTCTGGCAAATAAATTAACCGACTCTTCATGACGTTTCAAGCCATTGGCAAGGTCAGCAGCTTTAAAAAGAAAGTCAGGCGAAAGCGTGTCTTTAGGATAAGTCTCAACATACTTTAGATAATTCGAATAAACCTTATTTGCCTCTTCCGTATTCAGTCTTTTATTCGTATCGCTATATAAAACTGCTTCTCCTTTAAAAATTTCATCTGATAATTTTTCATGTGCCGGCTTGCAGGAGCCTATAGCAATAATAAAAATGAAAAATAAAATTCTTTTGAATTTGTTAGATGCATTCATCTTTATGATAATTAAATTAAAAAATTTATTTGCCTTTAATAGAAAACCTCATTTTATAATCAACATCTACGACACCTTTGCTAATGTTCATCAGTTTATTTTTCAAAAGGCGCCGGCGCAAAGGTGAAATTCTATCCGTAAATAAAACACCTTCAATATGATCGTATTCATGCTGAATAATTCTGGCAGAAATTCCTTTGAATTTTCTCTTGTGAAATTTCCAGTTTTCATCGTAGTATTCAATATACAATTCTTCTCTTCTATCCACATCTTCCCGAACGCCCGGAATACTTAAACAGCCCTCATTGAATTTCCATTTATTTCCGGATTCTTCAAGGATTACCGGATTAATGAAAACCTGCTTAAAATTAGTTACATCTTCCTCTTCAAAGGGTTTACCATCAACAATAAATAATCGGATGGAAAGTCCTACCTGAGGAGCTGCAAGTCCAACTCCGTTGCTTATGTACATGGTTTCATACATATTCGCTATGAGTTCATTCAAAGCAGGGTAACTTTTATCAATTTCTGTGGCTCTTTTTTTCAGAACCGGATCTCCATATGCAATAATCGGGAAAACCATTTTATATTAACCTTTATTCATTTCCATAAACGATTGAAGAATAAGGACAGCGCTCCGCTTATCAATTAACTCCTTATTTCTTCTGTCTGACTTTTTCGTGCCATCCAAAAGCATCGATTCTTTTGCAATTTTAGATGTAAAGCGTTCATCAATGGTTTTTACAGGGATTTCAGGGAAAGCCTTGTATAACTTTTTGATGAATTCTTCTACAAAAGGTGCATTTGACGATGGTGTATTATTCATTTGTACGGGCATTCCAATCACAAAAAACTCAACATGTTCATGCTTCAGGTAACTTTTCAAATAATCAATTACCTTTCCGGAATGAACAGTGTCCAATGCAGTAGCAATAATTCTTTCAGGATCCGTTACTGCTAAACCGATACGTTTTGTTCCATAGTCAATTGCCATTATTCTGGACATGCGCAAATATAGTTTAAGTTAGGGAAACTTTTATTTGAAGTTAACAGAGAGTAGTTTTTCTTTGCAAAAAATAATAATCATGAAGGAAATAATCGAAAATGCTTGGGATAACAGGGAACTTCTAAAAGAAGAAAAAACAAGAAAATGTATTGAAGATATAATTGAAAAACTCGATAGCGGCGAACTTCGTGTGGCTGAACCTTCCGGGGATGAATGGATAGTAAACGAATGGATAAAAAAAGCGGTAATCCTCTATTTTCCAATACGGCAAATGGAAACAACGACAGCCGGCCCCTTGGAATTCCATGACAAAATGAAATTGAAAAAGAACTATGCCTCTTTGGGTGTCAGGGTTGTACCGCATGGCATTGCCCGTTATGGAAGCTTCCTGGCAAAAAACGTTATCCTAATGCCCTCATATGTGAATATTGGGGCCTATGTTGATGAAGGTACAATGGTAGACACATGGGCAACCGTTGGATCATGCGCTCAAATAGGTAAAAATGTGCACTTAAGCGGCGGAGTTGGTATAGGAGGTGTTCTGGAACCTGTTCAGGCTTCACCGGTGATCATAGAAGACAATTGCTTTATAGGTTCTCGCTGCATCGTTGTTGAAGGCGTAAGGGTCCAAAAAGAAGCTGTTTTGGGTGCCAATGTTGTTCTTACCATGTCCACTAAAATCATTGACGTTACCGGGAAATCACCGGTCGAATATAAAGGTATTATTCCTTCATGCTCTGTGGTTATTCCCGGATCTTATTCCAAAACTTTCAATGCAGGAGAATATCAGGTACCCTGCGCACTTATTATCGGAAAGAGAAAAGAAAGTACCGATAAAAAAACTTCCTTAAATCAAGCCTTGCGTGATTTCAGTATATCCGCTTAAGAAATGAGGAAATCTTTTCTGATAATTCAAACTGCTTTTACGGGTGATGCCATCCTTGCTACTGCTTTGGTAGAAAAGCTCAGAGAAGCAAACCCTGAAAACACTATAGACATTCTTGTCAGAAAAGGAAACGATAGTCTATTCGACAATCATCCTTTTATTAAACAAATTTTAATCTGGGATAAAAAAAATAAAAAATACAGAAATCTTCTTGCCCTGCTTAGTAAAATCCGCTCAAACAAATACAATGTAGTTATTAACCTGCAGCGCTTTGCAGCTACAGGTTTGCTTACGGCTTTCTCCGGTGCAAAAGAAACAAGAGGTTTTGATAAAAATCCTTTTTCTTTTCTGTTTACCAAGAGAATAAAGCACAGTGTTGGCAAAGGAATGCATGAGGTTGAGAGAAATAACTTACTGATTTCTGATCTTGGCATAAAAGGAAAAATTCTCCCCCACCTCTACCCTTCTGAACAAGACTTTAAAACTGTTGAAAGCTATAAACAAAAAACCTTTATTACTATTTCACCTGCATCCGTTTGGGCAACAAAAACACTTCCATATTACAAATGGATTGAATTGATTAATCTTTACCAAAAAATGAATCCGGAAGTACAAATTTTTCTGCTTGGTTCACAAGGAGAACATTCAATTGCCGAGAATATCCGAATTAAAGCAGGTGAAAAAAATATTACAAACCTTTGCGGCTCTCTTTCCCTTCTGCAATCTGCAGCATTGATGAAAAGTGCTTCGATGAATTATGTAAACGACTCTGCTCCCATGCACCTGGCAAGTGCCATGAACGCCCCTGTTACAGTTGTTTATTGCTCTACCATACCGGGATTTGGATTCGGTCCTCTATCTGAAAAATCAAGAGTTATTGAAACGAAGTTAACCCTTTCCTGCAGGCCTTGCGGACTACACGGTTATAAGGAATGTCCTCTTGTTCATTTTAAATGCGCGCATTCAATTGAAACAAAAGAAATATTTGCATGACAGATATAAATTCGGAAATAAAAAAAACGATTGATGTTTTAAAATCCGGGGGAATAATATTATACCCCACTGATACAATATGGGGAATAGGATGTGATGCTACCAATGCAGACGCTGTTAAAAGAATTTTTGAGTTAAAAAAAAGAAGTGCGGAAAAAAATGTCATTCTGCTGCTCGATATTGCGTCCAGACTTTCATCCTACGTAAGGGAAGTTCCGGAAAATGCATGGACTTTAATAGAATATTCAAGTAAACCTCTTACTATTATTTATGATGGAGCTAAGAATCTACCCACTGAAGTTATTGGCGAAGATGGAAGTATTGCCATTCGAATTACATCTGATGAATTTTGTAATAAACTAATTGGGCACCTTAAAAAACCATTGGTATCTACCTCTGCCAACATCAGCGGTGAACCCTGGCCCAAATGTTACGACGATGTCAGCGATGAAATAAAAAATGGTGTCGATTATATTGCTCAATTGAAACTGTCCGAAAAGTCTCAATTTCAGCCCTCTACTATTATACATTTAAAATCTAACGGGCAAATAAAGTTCATTAGACATTGATGTTGTAACTTGCGGCCTCTGCATGAAAAAACACCTGCAACATATTATTTTTTCTGTCATTGCTGAAGAAGCAAAGGAATTGGATTGCCAGGCTTTTGTTGTAGGTGGTTATGTAAGGGATATTTTATTAAAACGCAAATCGAAAGACATTGACATAGTCGTTTTGGGAAGCGGTATAGAACTGGCAGAAAGAATTGCTGCACGACTGCATATTCCCGTTAATGTTTTCAGAAATTTTGGTACAGCCATGATAAAATACGATGGACTTGAAATTGAATTTGTCGGAGCCCGAAAGGAATCTTACAGACTTGATTCCCGCAAGCCAATCGTTGAAACAGGCACCCTTGATGACGATCAAAAGAGACGCGATTTCACCATTAATGCCATGGCCATTCATCTCACTGAATCAAATTTTGGTGAATTGATTGACCCATTTGATGGCGTCCGGGACCTTGAAAACAAAATCATTAAAACACCCCTGGATCCTGAAGTTACCTTTTCTGACGATCCTTTGCGGATGATGAGAGCAATCCGATTTGCTTCTCAACTGCAATTTACAATTGATCCGAAAGCTCTTAAAGCAATCAATACACTCGGAGATAGATTAAAAATTGTTTCACCTGAACGAATTACCGATGAGTTAAATAAAATCATTCTGTCTCAAAAACCTTCCGTGGGATTTGAATTATTGTTTAAGAATGGTTTGTTGCAGTTATTTTTCCCTCAACTTTGTCTGCTTGCCGGTGTAGAGTATGTAAACGGCAAAGGACATAAGGACAATTTTTATCATACACTTCAGGTTCTGGACAATGTTGCTAAAAACTCCGACGACTTGTGGCTTCGTTGGGCAGCTATATTACACGATATTGCCAAGCCTGCAACAAAAAGATTTGAACCCGGTATTGGATGGACATTTCACGGTCATGAAGATAAGGGAGCCCGCATGGTCAAACATATATTCAGGCAATTCAAACTTCCCCTGAATGAAAAAATGAAATTTGTTGAAAAACTGGTACTACTTCACCTTCGCCCTATCGTTCTTGCCAAAGACTTTGTGACAGATTCGGCTATTAGAAGACTGCTTTTTGATGCAGGCGATGACATTGACGATCTTATGATACTTTGTCATGCTGATATAACAACAAAAAATGAATATAAAATAAAAAAATATAAAGATAATTTTGAAACCGTTCAGAATAAATTACGGGAAGTAGAATCAAAAGATAAAATCAGAAACTGGCAGCCTCCCGTGACCGGCGAACATATTATGAAGACCTTTGATCTGGGGCCGGGAAAAGAAGTTGGCATTATTAAAAATGCCATTCGGGAAGCCATTCTTGAAGGAGAGATTAAAAATGAATTTGATCAGGCCTATGAATTTATGATAAAGATTGGAACCGGGCTTGGTCTAAAAGAAAAAGTCAAAATCAACCGTTGATTTTTTTTTTACCAACATGTAATTAAAAAAGATTTTCTTTCTACTTTTGAGAAACAAAGTAAAATAATATGGTAACCTACAAATTCAAAGTATCCTTTGAAGATTTTGACGATGTCTCCAGGGATATTGAAATACGGTCAACTCAGACTTTTGAAGACCTTCACTATGCAATTCACACTGCTATTGGATTTGATGCTTCAAAAACCGCTACATTTTATTTTAGTGATGATGTTTGGAAAAAAGGTAAAGAGATTGCTACAAGCACCCCTGCAGAAGCAGGTGATGACAAAACCATGCATCTGAAAAAAGCCAAGATTTGCGATTTTATTTCTGATCCACACCAAAAATTATTTTACTTTTTTGACCCTGCAACTCCATGGATTTTCCATGTTGAATTAATAAAAATAAACAAGGAAGAAGATAAAGGAGCCTCGTATCCGAGATGTATAAAATCTGTAGGCGATGCTCCTAAACAATACCAGACTGATACTATTGCTCCCCTGCCCGTGCCGGAAGATTTCGACCTCCTTGCCGACGATTTATTGGATGAAGAATCAGAAACTGAAGAAACAGACGATTTAGTAATTGCTGATGTAGATTTGCCTGAAGGAGAAGATAAAGGTGGTATACTTGCCTTAGATTCCGATGAAACTCCCGGCGATGATTTTGAAACTGCCGATGAAGATTCTATGGACGACATAGAAGAATCCGATAAGGATGATTTTTAAATATTGAAAAAACTCATTGTTATAACGGGGCCTACTGCTTCCGGAAAAACTTCTCTTTCCATCGAGCTTGCACGATTTTACAATAGCGAAATCATCAGTGCAGACTCAAGACAGTTTTACCGGAAAATGAATATTGGAACGGCCAAGCCTTCTGTTACTGAATTAAAAACAATCACACATCACTTCATCGATTCTCTCAATATTTCCGAAAATTATAATATTGGAAAATACGAAGTCGATGCCTTGAAATTATTAGAAGAACTTTTCAAAAAGCACGATGTGGTTTTCCTTACAGGCGGCAGTGGACTATACATAAATGCCATTTGCTCAGGAATTGATGAGCTTCCTGAAAGCACAGAAAAATTTCGCATTGAATTAACCAATCAGCTAAACAGCCGGGGGATTGAATCCCTTCAACAAAAACTTAAAGAAGTCGACCCGGAATATTATTCTCAAACGGATATAAATAATCCACACCGCCTTATCCGTGCCCTTGAAATATGGATGGCAACCGGTAGAAAAGTTTCAGAATTAAGAACCAACAAAAAAAAGGAAAGAAATTTTATCATTAAAAAAATTGGTTTGAAGGTTGACCGCTCTGAATTATACGATAGGATAAATAAAAGAGTCGATGAAATGATAGAAAAGGGCCTAGTTCATGAAGCTGAGCAGCTTCTGCCATTTAAAAATGAAAATGCTCTTCAAACCGTTGGATATAAAGAAATCTTCAGCTATTTAGATAAAACGCTTTCCCTTGAAGATGCCATAGATTTGATCAAGCAAAATACCAGGAACTATGCAAAACGCCAAATGACCTGGTTTAGAAAAGATACTGAAATTCATTGGTTCAATCCAACAGACTTAGAAGGAATGAGATTATTTATTGAAGAATAAAAACTCAAGGTATAATTTTCTACGAAGGTAATAATGTTTTATTTTCAATAAAATTTATTAAATAATTGGATAAAGGATTTGGTATGAACTATAGCTGTTGTTCGTTTATTTATTCTATTCCTCCTGCGGTCAATAATTTTTAATCCCGCACAGCCAGCAACCTCATAACCTTCGTAGAAAAAAGAGATTCCCCGGAAACACAACCTTATTACCTCATTTAGGTTACTTGGTGATTTTTTATAATTGAATTAAAATAAAAAAATAATTAATAAATAATGAGGCAATAAGGTTGTGTTTCCGGGGTGTATAATTTTCTACGAAGGTAATAAGGTTTTACAATCTATGGAATTGAAAATATAATGGGATAAAGGAATCTGCATGAGTTATACCTGTCAATTATCTATCTATTATAAATACCAAATCAGATATTAACAATACTAACAGTCCTCTATAAGAATATTCCCTTTACAAGAAATGTGAATTCATACTTCTTGTAAAAAATACAATTACCTAATAATAAATTTTTCAGTTTTACTTTGGGAAGACTGAAGGTCTGAATATCGTATTGAATAAATTCCGGAAACCCAATTTGAAAAGTCTATATCAACATCGTAATTAATTATTTTATCGAACAGATTTCTTCCTAAATTATCGTAGATGGTTACGTTGCATTTTTCCATATTGGTTTTAATGGAACCAACGTTTGCTATTGGATTGGGAGTAATTGAAAATTTAATTTCCGGTGTTTGTGTGCCCTGAGGTTTTACATCGGGGATCGGCCGTGATAATCTCATTTCATTACCTGAACATTGGGACAATTCCTCCTGTATCGTACCCAAGTCAATCGAACCGTTTATTATTTCATTTTCGATTTCTATTACACAAGTAAAGTTATCGATTTCGGCATAGTCGGAGTCGCTTGCCCATCCATGAACAGAATTTAATTGAGTTAATGCCAGGTCTCTTCTGCCTGCTATTCTGAATGCCTGGGCTTTATCCATACTGTATAAAAACCTGCGATCATAATTATCCTCAAGAACACTTTGATTAATATACTTATCGATAACATTGATTACTTTCTGCATTTCCTCGCATAGTAATGTAGAATTCTCGGACTCCGAAATTTGTTTTTTAAGAAAGGCATAACCTACGGATTCCATTAACTTTAAATAATCAAAGTTGAGAATCAATCGCTCACGTTCGTCAGGGTTAGCATAATCTTCCAGTAATATCTGGGATAATAGGTCTATTCCTCTTCGGTAATTTAAAGAATCAGTGGAATTAATCATTGCCATTGAAACAAGCGAAGCAACATTCAGACTTCTGTTAATGAAATCGTCGGTATTAATAACATCGCAGTATGGACAATATTAAAGTGCTTCAAGCCAATTATCGCATGGGGGTTGAGGACAGGGAGGAATTGCCTGCCCACAGGGCGTGGAGTAATTTAAGTAGTATTGATCGTCAATCGTTAATGGATTTCCGTTCGGGTCGACAATATCATAATCGTTGTTGCTAAAAGTTCCGGATAAATTCCAGCGGTTTGCAAAAGCCTGCATGGGGAAAGGGCCGCCACCGAATAGAAATGACCCGTTGACAGTACTGTTATTGTTAATTCCGCTAGGTGATAAATCATTGTATCCCTTTTTTAAATAGAGATAATTAGCCTTTGCGGTCTGGATGGTATAATTATTTTGCACGGATGTAACATAGGACGCCTGGGGCTGATTAATAACGTCATCCATCAATAATGTCCCGCCCTTTCTGATAACAAATCCTGAATTATTAAAGGATACTGTTCCGCAAATAACGGAAAGAGGGGATGCGTCGATTCTTGCTCCGATTACATTGTGATTGATGTGAGGGTTGTTTAAAGTGAAGCTTGCAGATGAATAGCTGTGCCACGAAAGTCCGTACGTATTGTAATCATCGTTTCCGCCATCATACGTGGAAGGAAAATCCATAAAAGCCCCGGCGATAGACCAACTATTATTATAGAAAAAACAATTATTAATGAAAATACCTTTAGCATAAACCTCAATGGCCTGACTGCAATTTCTGAAAATTGAATTAGAAATGGTAGGCGCAATGCCACCGGGTTGTAATAATCCGAATATTCCATTGGTGCCGTATTCAAAAACGCAGTTGTCAATATTTACATGCTTTTGTCCATACAAATGAACGCCCCGATGATGATTATTTACACCCGGAGTATTGCTTGTAAACTTTGCATTGTTAAAATTAAGTATCGTTGGCATACCGTCGGCCTGCAAACGTGATCCGGTATTAAATTCAACTTTTCCATTGGTGATATTAAGTTCATCCAAAGTTGGAGGTGCATAAAATGTTTCCTGATCTATCTGCAGCAATTTCTTACTTTGTGAATTACCATTAAATGAAATTTTACAGTTAACACCGGCAGAAATATTTCTGGAAGGAAACAATGCCGTATTTGAGAATATGACATACCCGTATTGGGATGAACCTTGAGGATGTGTAAATGTAAAATTAGCGCCATCTTCAATTTTCAATGTGCCCTTAATTTCCAATACAGACTGGTTGCCGGGTAAATTAATGGTTGCATTGGGGAAATAATCTAGGGTGCCGTCGTCTTCGATAATTATTCGGCCGCCATTATTAACATTAATCAAGGAGCCCGGATTTAAAATTAACTTTCCTCCATTTTTGACTGTTATTTTCGCATCAGTTTGAATATCAATTCTGCTATTATTCATGAGTTCCAAAACACTTCCATTATCTACAATGATCTCCCCATTGGCCTCTACGTTTATTTTAGAATTCTCCAGACATGTAAAAGTAGTATGAACAGTAAAATTTTGAAGATACGGGATTGCTGTTGAATTTTTATAATCATATGTTGGGCTTAAGGAACGATCAATTAATACTTTCGAGCCATTCTTCACATTCAAAGAATAATCTGCAACATTAAAATCGTTAGAACTTAAACGAATAGAATCAGCACACCAACGTACATTATTTATGATATCGTAATTATCCCATTTAACTCTTACATGAACCGCACCAGGACCAAATACCCCCGGTTGAAAATTTTCACTTAAAATAGAAACTGAAATTCCATTTAAATAAACCGTTCTATTTAAATATGCATTGTTTCCGCTTGGGTCATTCGGGTCTAAACTTAAAATATTATCAAAATTGTCTCCTGAGGTTAAGGTCATCAGAGGTAAAGGGGATGGGTTCGTTGATATAGACAAAATTTCTTTTCCACCGGATGGACAAGCTCCATTACATTTAAAACTTGTTCCTGATCCTCCGAATTGGCTCCTTTCATAATTTAAACCAGAACCATCAAGGTATGCAACTCCTTGATTTGCGTCACCATCATGTAATTCATTCGTGCCGTTCGTACTTGGTTTTCCAAAAAGAAAACTATACCCTGAAAACGGATTAGGTTTGGTATTTGCAGGATTAGTAAAATCAAAGGCCACAAAAGGATTACCCCAAATACATGCAGGGCCTGATTGATACACATTAGAATACGTATAGTCATGATTCCCGTCTGCTGTCATTGGAAACATCCACGAGCCTAATGAATTTGGATCTTGTTCTATACCACCATATATTTCACCGCCTCCGTCTAAATCATCTTTTCCCACTTGAATTGAACAGAAGAGACCAGGAGTCCATGACTCTCCACATACAGGCCAAGGCCCACAAAAACTGGTACTTGCCAATGTATGATTCAAATTTTGATCCTCCACAGAGTTTGAAAAAAGCTGGTGATTTTCAATCCATAAATATTGATTCTTTTCTTCTCCAGTTCGAGGAGAACTTGATGATAAATATGATGAAGAGCAATTTATATGAGGCAGTTTTATTCTTATGACATCACCGGAAGTGACAAAGTCTCTTAACACAAAATCTGAAGTAGTTGCTGATGAAGGTATGCTTAGGTCCGATGCTACTTCAGCATTAAGCAAATTTCTTGCACTTATTGAGGTTAGTTTATCAGGAGGATTTGTCCAATCAAAAATCCAACGGTCATACCCTGACACGACTTGTGAACTACCGCCCTGCGATTCCAATCCCCACTGTGGTGTGGGACAGAAAAAAGTATGATTCGAAGCACCAGCGCCACCATGCCAGTTATTATGACCAAATAATCCATGAAAGAATTCAGTCATGATAAATCTAATTGAGCCGATATGACCATGATGTCCAAATGCAGTCGCAATGTCCACTCCTAATGTGGTTGTGATGCCTGGTGCTACTGAACCTGATAAGTTCATCCCAAATCCTGATTCACCTCCATACCCATGAAAGTTTTTTATTAAATATATAACACAATCAAACTTTGAATTTGCACTGGGTGTTTTAAGTACACCTTCTATACCTGTACTTTCTAAATTATATAAATCAAAATCTGCTAGTGGTGTGGGATGATGCAAAGGCAATACTGGAAACTGGGCTCTTATCTCGGCATTTATGTTTGTTAACCAACTCCCAAATGAGGGATTACTTCCCGGACAATAATTAACATGCACTACTTGATCTAAATAATCACCAAGTACTACACACTTACCAAATGATGCCTGATATAATAATTTTGTAAAATGTTTTGTAGGGCCAGTAGATGGGAGGGTTGCGTCAAAATAGTCATCGATATCATCCGGAATTTGACCTGTCTGATAGCACCCTGGATTGATACCATCACATAGTCCTCCATGTAATTCCACAGGAACCAAGAGGACTCGCAAAGGAGTTAATTCATTCTTAGGAGGAAAATAATAACCATTGGATAAGTTTTTTTGACTCAAGCATTGATAGGTATAAAAAAATAGCAAGACGAATAAGGCAGAGTTTTTTAGCGTATTCATAAAGTTAAAGTTTTGTATGTGTAATTATTGATTAAGGTGATATTGTTATTCGATCTATAAATCCAAATTGAGAACATGAAAATTTAAAAATGTACAATCCTGCCGGCGCATGTATTTGCAGTGGTATTAAGAAACTGCCAGCGTTTACAATTTTTGAAACGATGATTCTTCCCGACAAATCTAAAATTTCAATTATCCCTTCAGTTTGAAGGTCAGTTACTTCAAAATAAAAATTTTGAGTCGCAGGATTTGGAAATATCCTGCAAACATTTTTCTTAACTAAGTCGCTCGTACCAGTAATTACACCCGTCCATTCTTCAAAGAATAAGCGAAACCAAAATTCCTCTACATTATCTGATCCTAGTCCATTAATTTGAAAAGCGGTGCAGCTATCCTGAAAACCGGGTGAACCGCTATCCGTTACAAGAGAATAATAGGGCAAATTTGTATTATCCCAAAATCCATTTTCTCTGACACCTATAAATGGATTAGATGCTGAGGGAGAAATTCTTCCTTGTGCATGCGGTAGCCCCGGATTAAAGACAAAAGGCAAGGAGTCACTATATAATGTAGAAATATCCCATGAAATTTTTAAAGGTAATTTACCATTTCGGAACCCAACATTGGTCCAATCATACGGAAAGCGTGGATTAGAACCTCCACCCAATGGAGATATGGTTACTTTATACTGCGAGTCACATTGTAATGGAGCTGCATTACAAAAATCATAAGAAGCTATAAATGCATAAAACTTTGTAGTATCAACGAATCTTAGTGATTGCCCAAAAACAGAATCACTGGTCCCATGACTAAAAAGATTGGCATTGGGATCGTAACAATAATACACAGTATCAAGCATCCCTGTCGCTTCTTCAAAATAGACCGGAAATACAAATTTCGGTTGCTGAGTTGCCCAAGGTATTGTATAAATTGTTTGTGAATGCGCGAATAAAGTAGTTAAGAAAAAGAGTGGGATAAGAATATTTTTCATGATTGAAGAGAATTCTAATTAGATAAAATAAGATTTAGCAATATCAAAGATAAAATTATTTTCAAAACAAAATAGATTTCAAAATAATTTATTGGATTATTTTTAATGAAATGCTGGTTTTTTCCATATTTAGAATGGGTATAAATGTTGATCTTTAAATGCTGCATCGCTTAAAACTTTATAATCACTAGGACTAGGATAGATATTACTAACTAGAGAACAAGGTAAGTGAACAGTCTTTTTTATACAATCACCAATCACTTGAAATTTTCCAAAAGATGCTTCAGATAAATATTTTGAATAGTATGCAGTTGGAGTAGCTGGAGCAACTGAAGGTTGATCATCAAAATAGTCATTCGGTTGAAAAGGCAGATTATTACCAGACCAACATGAACCACCAGGTAGATTACAATTTCCCGATCCATCAGGAGTAAACACAACAAATGCTACTAAAACACGAAGTGGGTTAGTCGTCGGTGTTATTGGTGAAATTGCATATCCATTTTTTGATTGATATGTTGGCTGAGAGCTTGAAGGAAGATTCATAAAACAATAGCAAATAAATACTGTTATTAGTTTTTTAGTTTTCATGAGACATTATTTTAATAGTTTTTCTAATGTGCTGGTTATTGACAATGAGCAAATATAAATTCGGTTTTAAATATGGAAGTGTAAATGATTCACTTGATCTTATTTGTTTTGAAAATATTTTATCTCCTAATAAATCATAAACTGTAGCTATAATTTCACCCTTTAGACATAAAATAGAAATACTATTTTCCAATGACGAAATACTAAAATAATCTTCACTACTAATAATACTGATATGAGTTGGCGAGTTCCATGCTTCGATTCGAAATTCAAATACTCCTGAATTAGTATATTGAGTCTGACTATTAAGACTAAAAACAGTAATGCTGTCAGAAACATCTCCTAAAGAATCATCGACTATGTAGAAACCATTGTTAGGTATGGTCACATAATTTTCCCTTGTTCCACAAAATGGAAAGGTCGCAATAACTCTTCCCCATCCCCTTGGTGCGGGAAAATTATTTGGGAAAGGAAGAGAATCACTATAAAATACTGAATTATCCCAAGAAAATTTTAGTGGCATTATTCCATTGTTGCAAAAAATCGATGCGTTTGAAGGGAAAGTACCCCACGGACTAAGAGAACAAACGTTTGCCTTGTATACATTTGAGCATAGCGTATTTGCTCCACAATAAACTCCACCTGCGTTCCACATTGCATAAAATAAATTCGTGTCAACATGGATAGGGATAACACCGTAATTTTGACTAGTGGTGTCAAATGAAATATATGAAACATTTGGATCATACCCTATATAAAGAGTATCCTTATGTCCTCCACCTTCTTCAATAAAAATTGGAAAAACAAATTTGGGTTGTTGAGTTGCCCAAGGTATTGTATAAATTGTTTGTGAATTCGCGAATAAAGTAGTTAAGAAAAAGAGTGGGATAAGAATATTTTTCATGATTGAAGAGAATTCAAATTAAGTAAAATATGATTTCGCTATATCAAAGATAAAATTATTTTCAAAACAAAATGGATTTCAAAATAATTTATTGGATTATTTATAATGGAATGTCGGTTTTTTCCATATTTAGGGATGGGTATAAATGTTGATCTTTAAATGCTGCATCGCTTAAAACTTTATTATCATTAGGACTAGGATAGATCTTACGAACTAGAGAACAAGGTAAGTGTACACTCTTTTTTAAACAATCACCTATCACTTGAAATTTTTAAAAGAGGATTCATAAAAATAATTTGCAAGAATTAAAAAATAGAAAATTGAAATAAATTTTTTCATTCGTTAGATATTTTGAACTGAAAAAATAATTTACTCCTAAAACAATTGCTTATAATAATTATTATTTGCTACCTCCTTCCTTCGGCTGAAGAATAAATTTCGCATAGTTCTCCATTTGAAGATATTTTTTTGAGAATGCCAATAAGTCAGATGCTTTAAGGCCATTTACCCAGTCGTTATACTTTAACAGGTCAAGTACGTCTTCCCCATTCTGACTATTCGAACTTAAAACATTAAGCCAAAAAGAGTTTTCTTTAAGATACGTTTCTCGTTCCCTCAAAGCAGTTTCTTTTATTTTTACAAGATTTTTTTCATCGCATCCTTTATATTTAATTTCTTTTAATACATCCAGAGCAGAATTAATAAGCATATTGACATTATCAGGACTGCACGAAAAATAAATATACTGCTCCAGTTTCTGATCAGGGAAATGTTGAGGTGATGAAACAAAACTGACGCCGTAAACACCACTCTTTTCTTCGCGTAAAACTTCGCGAAGTCTGATATTGACAAGCTTGTTCAATACATTAACTTCATTCCTGTTATTTCTGTTATATTCAAATGCCATGTGCCAACGCATCATAACAGAGCTTTTAGGTTCTTGTCCCATTTTGACTGTTCGTTCAACAATTCCATTGGGAGGGTTAACGCCAATGTCCTGCCACATTGCTTTTGAATGGTTTGAAGGAAGACTTCCAAGATATTTCTCAGACATTTTTCTCAATGTGTCCAAATTAAAATTACCAACGAAAACGAAAACGGAACCTGACGAATTACTGAACCTTTCCTTATAAATTTCAAAAGCCCGTTTCAAATTTATTTCCTTTAACATTTCAGGATTTGCAGGACGGAAATGAAAATTATAACCCGACATTACATAACTAACAGTGTCAGAAAATACAGTTGCAGGGTCTGCATTTTTATTTTGAAGATATGGTTTTCTGCTTTCCATTAATGCATTGAAAGCGACTGAATCAATTCTTGGAAATACAACGTAGGAATATATCAACTGCATTAGTGTTTCCAGATCAGAAGGAGAGCTACTACCATTAAATCCCTGTTGAAGTTCACTGATATAAGGCGAGCAGGAAACAATTTTCCCGCTTAATTTTTTCTCAAGTTCGTTGGCATCGTAATCTCCTATTCCGGATTCGTCTATAATTTCATCTGAATTTGCGGCAGACATGAAATCGTTATCAGGGTATAATGACCATCCACCCCAGGAATAAGATGAAAAGAGAATCTGATCATTTTTAAAATCTGTGGGTTTTGCAATTACCTTAACACCATTTGCTAAAACCCATTCTGTAATTTTATATTCTTCCGTCTTCTTTTCAAAAGTTACTTTAGAGCCCGGAAGTATTTTATCAAGCAGAGGTTTATCAGAAACTTTATCATCGTATGGCTTGAGATCAAGTGATTGCATGGATGAAATAATATTTTTTATTCTTTCATCAGATGGAATTCTGGTAGTTTCCTTATCGGGAGCTGTAACAAGTACGATGCAATTTTTTCCATTTGAAATCCATTGATTCGAGAAAGCATTAATCTCTTCAAGGGTAATTCCATCAATATATTTTTTCGTCAGACTATACTCGTATTCGATTCCGGGCATGGGTTCTCCGGTTAAAAAATTACTTACATATTCTCTTGCGAAATTTCTGGATTCCGTTTTGTCCCTTTCTGAATAAGACATCTCCATACCTCTTAATAATTCACTCTTTTGGCGAGCCAATTCACTTTTTGAAAAGCCAAACCTTCTTACTCTTTCGTTTTCACTTACAAGAGCAGTTAAAGCCTTTTCAATGCTATCCTCACGACAAATAGCAGAACAAGAATAGGCATATTGATTTCGGACTAGGGTTGAGAAACTGCTGTATGATGCAAGAAACGGAGCATTGGCTTTTCGCAAAAGTTCATTAGTACGCGAAGACATCATCTGAATAAAAAGCTGCTGCGCAAGTCCACGACGGTAATCACCTACTGTTTTATGATTCTGCATAGGCTGTTTAAAGATGATCTCAACTTCAGATCTTCTTGCTTCTCTATCGGAAGCAGTAGCAATAATTAAATCCTTATTCTCAGGAATTGTAAATTTCTGTAAAAGTCTGGAATCCATTTTGGAGGGTATACCCGAGAATTGAGCTATTATTTTTTCTTCCATTTGCTTTACATCAAAGTCACCTACAGCAACAATAGCCATAAGATCGGGTCGATACCAGTCCGAATAAAAACGCTTTAAGGTCGATTGTTTGCATTGCTCAATAATCTCCTTTTTGCCAATTGGAAGCCTGACAGCATAGCGTGAATCCTTAAACAAAAGTGGCCAGTATTTTCTTCGCATTCTTTCATTGGCTCCCTGCCCAAGACGCCATTCCTCGACCACAACGCCTCTCTCCTTCTGAACTTCAACAGAATCAAATGTTAGATTGTGAGCCCAGTCTTCCAGTATTTGCAATCCTTTTTCTAAAATGGATTGCTGATCCGTAGGCAATTGAATCATATAGACTGTCTCATCGAAGCTTGTATAAGCATTTAAATGCGGACCGAATTTAGTTCCTATAGATTCCAGATAGTCGACAAGTTCATTCTTTTTAAAATTCTTAGAACCATTAAAAGCCATATGCTCCGTTAAATGAGCAAGTCCTTGCTGATCGTCGTCTTCAGATGTAGAACCGGCATTAATAGCAAGGCGAAGTTCTGCTCGTTTTTCAGGTTTTGAATTCTTCCGTATGTAATACTTCATGCCATTCTTTAATACGCCGGAAACAACTTTTTCGTCAGTAGGAAGAAGTTTCTCCATTTCACTTTGAGAAAATGAAGCATATCCTAGAAAGAGGAAACTTAAAAAGAAAATAATCTTTTTAGTTAACGATGATTTTGTTTTCATTTGATGTTTGAAGTTTTATCCGGGTAAGAAAGAATGATTCAATTAATTGCTAAACTAACTTAAAAGTTAATCAATGACAAAAATAATAAAGATTGGCATATGGGCCTTATTCCCTTTAACAACTATTAACATAATGTATGGACAGGAATCGAATAAATCGTTAACTTATAATGAAGTAATTCAACAATATCATGAGCTCGATTCACTATACGGAGAAGCAAAAATGATAACGTATGGAAGAACTGATTGTGGTGAATACCTTCATCTTTTTGTTATTACCCAAACAAAAATTTTTAACCCAAAAAACCTACATGATTTAAAAAAGTGTGTTTTATTTATTAATAATGGTATACATCCCGGGGAACCGGATGGAATTGACGCCAGCGTAAAATTAGCAAAGGAATTACTTGAAAACCCAATCTATAAAAAGCTTTTAGAAAATATTGTAGTATGTATAATACCTGTTTTTAATATCGATGGTGCACTTCAGAGAGGATGTTGCAGCAGGGTAAACCAGAACGGTCCTGAAGAATATGGGTTCAGGGCTAATTCAAAAAACCTGGATCTGAACAGGGATTTTATGAAGATTGATAGCAGAAGTACTTTATCACTAATAAATATAATTAAAACCTGGGACCCTGATGTATTTGTCGATACACATGTTAGTGATGGAGCAGATTACCCCTATTCCATAAGCCTTATTTCCACCCAGCACAATAAAATGGAAGCAACAGCAGGTGAATTCATCAGAAATATTCTTACACCGAAATTATTCAAAAAAATGAAGGAAAAGAACGATGAAATGATCCCATACGTTGAACCGGTTGCTAAAAATGAAATACCCGATAGCGGACTTCAGGCTTTTTTAGAGACTCCGAGGTTTCTATCCGGATATTTGTCTCTAAATAATTGTTTCTCATTTATTCTTGAATCGCATATGCTAAAACCATTTCCTGTCCGTGTAAAATCAACACATAATCTGTTGGTTTCATTTGTTGAGCTTTGCGATGAATTGAGCGAGAAAATTATTACCCTACGAGCCAAAGCCAATAGTGAAATGCTCTTAAATAAATACTTCCGCTTTAATTGGAAATGTAATTATTCAAAAATGGAATACATTGACTTCAATGGATATGAAGCAACGTTCAAACCCAGTGAAGTGACCGGAGGTATGCGATTATACTATGATCGTACAAAGACTTACCGGAAAAAAATACCTTACTTCGACCATTTTTACCCATCCGATTCCATTTCCATTCCAAAATATTTTTATATCCCTCAAGCCTTTGATGGAATTATAAAATTACTAGATCATTCTCAAGTAAAATTCTTAAGAGTAAATATGGATTCACTAAGTACTGTAAAAGCCACCTATATTACCGAATATAAAACAGTTGATTCACCATACGAGGGGCATTACCTTCACTACGATGTAAAAACCAGGACTCAAAACAGAATTATAAAAATCAACAAAGGAGACTACTTAATTCCTTTGCCGCAGGAAAATATGAAATATGCTCTTGAAGCGCTTACTCCTATGTCAGAAGATAGCTATTTTTGCTGGGGATTTTTCGATTCATTTCTTCAGCAAAAAGAATGGTTTTCCTCCTATGTCTTCGAAGATATAGCTGCTGAATCATTAAAAAATGATTCTATCCTAAAAAATGATTTTGAAAAATGGAAAACTGAAAATCCCGGTAAAAGCGATTATGAAAAATTAAATTTTATTTATCAAAGATCTCCCAATTTTGAAAAAACATATATGAGGTATCCTATATTTTCCATTTATTAAATAAAATAAATGCCTGCCTTCATAAGAAGACAGGCAAGTTCTTTTAAAATATTTTATTTAAAAGTATTTCAGCTTTTCACCTCCTCTTCTGAAATTCTATAAAGTTCATGAATTTTTACCGACAACTCTTTGATCAAAGAGAGTTCGCTGTACGATAAATTACAATAATCGTAGTGGGCATCAGGATCCAGATTTTTCCTTGGATAATCAACAGGCTGTGATAGAATGTGTGATAACAATCCATCGTAGTACCGCTGCCGTTCCATGGGCTGAAGCCTGCGAATTAAAGTTCGAATGCTTTTCACGTGACGCTCTATCTCAAGTTCGAGATGGGAATCATTAGAACCGGCATTTACAATCTTTAAGACAGGAACATGCTCTTTAAAATTGGTAGTGTTCTTTTCTTTGCGCATCTTGTTAGGTTTATGATGCAATATTAATGCGCCAGAGAAACAGAAGTTAGAAAGTTGGGCTCTTTCCTTACACGATTATGGTAGCCGCAATCAGGCTCTGATCCTGATGTTTTTTAATTCTAGGCCAGAAAAATTTAAATTCGCACCCTTTTCCGAGTTCAGATTCGACCCAAATCTTACCGCCTTGGTCCTCAATAATCTTCTTAACAATAGCCAATCCTACCCCCGTACTCTCAACATCATCGCGCCTGTTCAGGGTTTGGAAGATTACAAATATTCTTTCGTGATAATTTTTCTCTATTCCCGGACCATTGTCCTTTACTGTAAATGTCCACCCTTCAGGCTTTTCTTCAGAATATACATCAATTAATTTTTCTTCCTTATCATTATACCGAATAGCATTTTCAATAAGGTTGCTGAAAACCTGCGACATCCTTATCTTATCCGTTAATAGCACCGGAAGATCATTAGCAACGTTTACGGATACGTTATCCGGTTTGCCAATAAACTCTATGGTTTCATTAACTAAGGCTTTAACATCAAACCGAGATTCATCTCCCTGAACCTTATCTGCCTTGGAATAATCAAGAATTGCATTGATTAAATCTTCCATTCGCTTAACTCTTTGTTTGATCAATTCAAAATTAGCTTTGACTTCTCCTTTAAACGTATCTCCTGCATCTTCTTCAATCCACCCGGTAAGGTTACCTATAGCACGCAAAGGTGCCTTAAGATCGTGCGAAACTATGGAAGCGAACTTATCAAGTTCCTTATTTGTTTTCTCTAAGGAAACTGTGTATTGCTGCAATTTACGGTTATTAATTTCCAGTAAATTCTTTTGTTGAGATATCCGTTCAATAATTACATTTTTTCCGCTATTCAGGTAATTGGATTGAGCTGCTACAAGAAATAAAGCAAAAATAAAAGTGTTCAAAGCATCCTGATGAATTAAATGAATATTATTATTGAACAATTCATAACTGGTGAATGTGGTATATTCTGTAAGGAAATATAGAGCAACTACGTTTGCAATAGCAAAAAATGTAAACCATTTTCCTGACTTAGACCCGAGAAGCATAAAAGCTGTCATAATAATTACACACATGTACATAGTACCTGTATTCATTATTCCGCCTGCATGATATGCTTGTATGTGGACTGTTAAAAAACTTGAAATTAATGTTACAGTATAAGAGAAAGGAAGCTTTTCAATTTTATTAACAAGAAGAAAGTTTCCTAAAATAATAAGTGAAACTACTGTCAGCAATATTGACAAAAAACTGGTTTCCGAAAATGTCGCTGATATCTGTATAGCGGTTACTATACTTGCTAGAAAACTTGTATAGGAAAAAATTCGAAACAAGGCGAATCTTTGACGTGACATCAAATCATCGTTGGGAATGCTTTCATACATTTCCCTTCTTAACAGTTTCCGGAATATCTTTTTCATTTCAAGACAATTTATCTTATGCCTGATAAACGGAAGAAGAGTGCTTTGGATACTGAACTGTAAGATTCCAATATATATTACATAAAACTGATCTGAAAAGTTGAAAAAAAACAAGAAAACCGAATACTCATTAATATTTACCCAAATCTTATGTTACTGATTATTGAAAACCAATAAAAAACTACAAGCGTAATAATCTAAACTAATAAAAAATGAAATGGAGAAATTTTTAAATATCCTTCTGGTCGATGATGACGAAGTAGATTGTATGAATGTTCAACGTGCATTCAAAAAAAGCAACATAGCCAACCCCCTTGCGATTGCTCATAATGGAGTTGAAGCTCTTGATATGTTAAGAGGAACAAATGGCTGCGCTAAAATTGAACCCACACCAAAAATAATTTTACTGGATATTAATATGCCAAAGATGAATGGCTTGGAATTTCTTAGGGAATTAAGAGCAGATAAAGATCTTCATAGCATAAGTGTTTTTGTTATGACCACAAGTAATGACGAAAAAGATCGATTCGAAGCATACAACAATAATGTTGCAGGTTATATAATTAAACCAATATCTTTTGAAAATTTTGTAACTGCTGTTTCAACTTTAAATAGTTTCTGGCAGCTTTGTGAACAAATTTGATTCTCAGGCTACCAGTCTAAAATGCTTGTAAATTTCAGACATACTTGATTTAGAATCTTCAAGCGCCAAAGGAAGCTGAACGGCTATTTCATTTAATAGATTTTCAATATCTTCAAAAGAATTCAGCCTGTTTAATGGAATCCTAAGTCCGGTATTATTATAAGAAACACTTGGGAATACACTAAGATTAAAAAAGTATCCCCGGTTCATCAGTCTACGTACCATATTATATCCTACCTCCGGTTTCCCTACTCCAATAAAGTTAATTGGTGAAATAGACTCACTGATTATAGGAAGCTCGAGTTTTTTAGCCACTTTATTGAAAAATATAACTCTATCTGCCAGCTCCTCCTGAAGGGTGTATATTTCATTACTCAGGTGAATTTTTGCAGATTCAATGGTTGCTCCCAAAATCATTGGCGGCATTTGAATAGAAAAAATAAAAGACTTTCCTGTATTTTTAACAAGTTGAAAAGCTTTTTCATCAGGATAAATTAATAAGCCTCCGGTGGTACCAAATGCTTTTGTCAGTCCGGTAGATAGATATAATCTCGGATGATACTCACCCTGACTCATTATATAACCTGATCCATTGGGTCCTGCCCAACTCATGCCATGTATATCGTCAACATATAAATGTAATTGCTCATGTTGATCAGCTAATTTATATAGTTCCTTAATGGGAGTAACATCACCCCTCATGGAAAAAACTCCGTCAGTCAAATACCAGATTTTACGATAATTATTCTTCAGGACCTTTATTCTGTCTTCAAGTATATCAATCCTGTTGTGTCGTATCACTTCTGTATGTACCCCACGAGGTTTTAGAAACTCAACAGCTGTTTGTATGCTGTCGTGTACCTGTGCATCAAGTATTACAGCGTCATCGTTGCCAATCAGTAATGGTATGTTTGTCATATGCCCAACGGTTAGTGATTGCAGCAATAAGACAGGTTTATTTTGAAAAATTTTTCTTAACAAATCCTCAGACTCCTGATAATAAGAAGAAGAAACATATGCACGGGAGGATGAAAATTGTGTACCGTATTTTTCAATAGCTGAAATGGCTCCGGCTTTTAAGCGTGCATCATGTTCAAGTCCTAAATAACCACAACTACCAAAATACAATAATTCATTTCCACGAATAGTTATGTGTCTTCCATCCAAAGACACATCTTCTGCAACGGTATGAACAATTCCTAATCGCGCAGCTATAGACGCCACTTGATTAACAATTTCAGTAACCATTTCGTGTTTATTCTTCAACTCTCCCATAACAAACAATCAATTAAAATACGATTATTAAATAAATATAGGCCAATTCTATATTTTTTGCAAATAAACACATTAAAAAAAGAAAATAGCTTAATAATCAAAAAAAAACCTGCCTAATTGGGCAGGTTTTATTGATTTAAATCAAAGAAATATTATCTGACTAAGCTGACGTGTCCAACTATAACCTCCCTTTTTTCGTTCACATCAACCGTTGAAACACGGTAAACGTATACATCAGCCTGAACCGGTGAACCATTAACCTTGCCATCCCAAGCCCCAACAGGATCATTCCATTCAATTATTTTTAATCCCCAGCGGTCATAAATCTGAACTTTTACATCTTTTACATTATAACTGTAAATCCTGAAGTAATCGTTTTGTAAATCACCATTGGGTGTGAAAGCCGTTGGGATATAGATATTTGAAGTTGGTTTTATCTCAATTTTAAGTAAAGAAGAATCAATACAACCATTTAAATTAACAGCTGTTAGCCATACATCATAAAAACCTGTTGTCGGATACATATGAGTTGGTGCATACTCTACAGAAGTGTCACCATCACCGAAACTCCAATGGTAAATTCCTGTACTGCCGGTTTGATTAAAGAAACTAACTTGAGGGAAAATATCGCTGGATTCTGAAGAATTGGAAGAGAATGCCACATTTGGCAAAGCGAAAATAGTAAGAGCACTGGGACGTTCCAATGTTGTACTGCAACCACTGTCAGTAGTTGCTGTCAATGTAACCTGAAAACTTCCGGAAGAAGAATATGCATGCTGTGGATCTTGTACTGTACTTTTAGATCCATCTCCAAAATCCCATGAATATTGAACAATAGAACCTGTAACAGGTTGTGAAAGGTCTTTCAGATTTACGGGATAACCTAGACAGGCATTCTCAGTGGAAAAATCAACCACTGGATTTGGTACAACGCGAATAAGCTTGTTGATACTATCCGGACAGCCCTGATCGCTGGCTATTTTCAACTGAATATTATAACTACCCGATTGGGCATATGTATGTGAAGGATTTGCAGATGTTGCTGAAGTGTTGTCACCAAATGACCATTGCCATTGTGCAATGCTACCCTGTGCAATAGAAGAACCATCATTAAATTGAGTTGGCGTACCTTCGCAGGTATAAATTGCCGTGAAATTTGCTTGAGGTAAAGGATAAATATTTACCAGTGAATTAACAGAATCTACACATCCGTTTATTGAAGTAACAATTAGTTTTGTATTGTATCCTCCATAGGATGAATACTGATGTGATAAATTAGTAGAACCTGAAGTAGTATTATCACCCAAATCCCAAGAGTAATTTAAGTTAGAAGCATCACTAATAGTGGAACTATTTGAAAAATTAATAGGCAATCCGAAACAAACATTATTATGGGTAAATGAAGCAGCTGGACGCGCCCATATATCCTGATTAATATCTATGGTATCCGAACATCCTCCATTAGAAGCAACAATAAGCCTGACATTATAATTTCCGGGATCACTGTATTGAATTTGTGGATTTTGATTAATAGAAGTTTGATTATTTCCAAAATCCCAATTCCAGTTGTTTATAGTTCCGGAATTTACATTTGACAAATCCTGAAAAGTTACCAAGTTATCTTCACAGATTGAACCTGAACTTGAAAAATTAGCAGTTGGAATTTCATTTACAACAACTGTTACTTCATCCGTAGCAGAGCATCCGATAGCATCACTAACAGAAAGAAGATATGTGGTGGTTGCAACCGGAGTAACAGTAATAGAAGTTGTATTATAATTTCCCGGTGTCCAAATAATATTTCCGTTACTGACTGTTGAATTGATTGTAACCGATTGTCCGGAACATAAATTAAGATCACTGCCTGCACTGATTACAGGCATTGGATTTACAATTACAGAAACTGTATCTGTTGAGGTACAACCGGCATTAGTTGCTACGGTTACAGTATAAAGAGTGCTTGAAGACGGATTAACATTGATATTCTGACCGGCGATATTTCCGGGATTCCATGTATAATTTGTTCCGCCATTTCCTGTAAGATTAGCATTTGTTCCCTCGCAGATTGTTTGAAAAACACCGGCATCAGCAATTGGTGCAGGATCAACATTAACTGTTGCCGTATAATTACCGGTACAGCCATTATTATCGATAACAGTCAAAGTATATGTAGAAGTAGCCAAAGGACTTACTGTAATATCTTGTGTATTCTGACTATTACTCCAGCTATAAGTTGCAAATCCCGGAGGACCATTTAATGTAGCCTGTGTACCTTCACACATACCTGCAGGAGCTACATTTATAACAGGATTAGGATGAACAGTAACATTTTGTTGAATCTGATCCTGACATCCTGCAGCATTGGTAACCAATAGATCAACGGTATAAGAACCCGGACCGGTAAAACTATGTGATGAATTCTGTGAACTACTTGTATTCGATCCGCTGGTTGGATCACCGAAATCCCACGCCCAGGCATTTGGAGTGCCTAAAGATTGATCTGTAAAATTCATGGCAAAACCATCACAAACATTTATTGAAGAAAATTGCGCAGTTGGAATATTTGTATTCACTACAACCTGTTTGGTAATACTTGCAGTACAATTAGTAGGTGTAGATACAGTTAATGTTACAGTATATGTGCCATTGGATGCATACTGATGGGATGGACTTTGAGTATTATCTCCCGTAGCATCACCGAAATCCCATGACCATCCGGTTATAGTACTTCCCGAAACCAGAGAACTATCAGTAAATACTACAGGTGAATTGCTGCAGGTTGTTTGATACGAAAAAAATGCAGATGGTACTCCCAAGCCTGCGAGAATATCTACTGTATCTTTATTTGTGCAACCGGCTGATGTTACTGTAAGAATATACGTCCCTACACCAACACTATTCAATTGCTGACTATTTACATTTCCGGGATCCCAAGTATAATTAAAAATACCATCGCCGCCGGTAGCATTTCCGGATAGATTTGCAGTTGCACCGCATGGGATCGTCTGATCAACACCTGCATCAGGAGCTACTCCTTTTACGGTTATACAATAAGCATATGCCTGTACTCCAATGTAAGGACAATTATCATCACTCACAGTTGCTGTAAAACAATAAGGTGTTGCACTAATATCTGCAGCACTAGGAGTCCAGCAAAAAGTAGCAGAATCTCTATAAGGACCTGGTTTAGTAATGAAAGTAGCATTAGGTATGGATTGATCCCAGGTAATTATTGTACTATCCAGCGGGTCAGGATCAATAGATCGTATATCAAAACACAATTGAAAACCTGCACAAACACTTGTTGCAAAGGAAGGATTACCATTTATTCCCAAAAGCATAGGCAAAACATTGTTGCAGTTTAGCACTGTAATTTGTATATCTCTTTCAACCTGGCCAATAAGAACGCCATTTCTATATTCATTTACCAAAATTGCAAGAATGGTAACATCTGTCTGTGTAGGCTTCATTCGAAAATCTCCATTGCTTGAGCTAAAGGTCATTGGAGGACTGGAAATGACGGGTTGCGTTGGTGTATAAGGTGGATTATAACTGACAGTATCAGATGGCATAGAACCTGTTCTGGGCGTAATTATCTGGTAAGTGAGAGAATCTCCTTCAGCATCATAAGCACCATGATTAAAATTAAGTGTTTGTCCCGCGCATGCAAAAGGAACAGGCTTATTACTAAAAGTTGGAGAATTGTTTATCAAACCGTTCGTATTATTTAATGTTGAATACACGAATAAATTACCAGCGCCTCCAGTAGTAATGGCAGCATTTCTTGCACTTTCAGTATGCGAAAATGTCCAATCAGCGCAAGGTCCCGGTAAAGTCACTATGCCGGTATAAACATATTCTTCTATTCCGGTAAATGTTCCACCATCACATTTTGATGAATCGGAAGGACATAAAGGAGAAATTTGCGTTGGGCTTGTAGGTGTTGGAACTAAATTAACACTAGGAACAACGTATCCACAACTATTATCTATATCGAGACTTAGTAATAGTGGAGCTGAAATTCCATCACAATCACGGTAAAAAGAAAAGGTAACAAGATATTGATTCGGCCCAATATATTCATAGGTACAATCTGCACCCATTGCATGACTAGCTTTCACCTTAATTGAAGAAATGATGTTTAATACAAATATAAGAACCACCGTAATAGTTCGTGCATACAGTTTAATCATGATTATAAAATTTATCAAATGATTGAATTAATATCAATTATAAGGGTTTACAAGGTAAAAATAATGATTATTAATCAAATTATCAATTTACCCTTTTAATTGTGACCAATGATTTATAAACACCCAAATTTAATAAAATTCAAGGTTTTTTAAATACAAATTTGGGTGGATGAAAACAAAATGGGGGTGGAATTACTGCTTCAATAATTGATTTAAGGGTTTCCCACTATTGCCATTGGGAAATTCTATATGCAGTATGCTGGCTATCGTTGGAGAAATATCACAAACAGAAACCGCTTCTGCAGATACACCGGCTTTAATTCCATTTCCAAAAAATATGATTGGTACATGGGTATCGTAACTATAGGCTGATCCATGGGTAGTGCCTGTTTTAGAAAACCAGTTGATCCAACCGGGCTGCAATTGAATCATAACATCGGAAGAGCGCTGTACATTAAAACCATTTTGAAAAAAAGAATAGATGCCTTCCCTGGCAATTCCTTTGGATAACTCTGTTGAAGTCATAGCAACAGATACTCCTGCCATCTTAGTCACAAAAGAAGCACAAGCGTCCTGAATTTCACCAAGATTTAATTTCTTCTCTTCAATATAATTTCTATTTAAAAAAATATTATGCGCAGTGGCAAACGAAACCGGTGCATCCGTTCCGTAAATTCCTGAAATATATTTTTTTAATGAATCTGACAAAGAAGCTGTTTCATATTTACCACCTTTGAGTTTATGATCTTTAGAGAAAATAGGATTATTAACTGCACCATGATCTGCTGTAAGAAATAATAAGTAACTATTTCCTGTCCATGAATCAAGGAATTTAAGGAATGCTGCTATATCTCTGTCTAACCTTAGATAGGTGTCCTCAAGCTCTATTGCATCAGTGCCGTACATATGTCCAACATAATCCGTAGAAGAAAAACTTACTGCAAGAAAATCCATTGCTTTTCCTTTACCCAGGCTTTCACCTTTAATAGCCGCAATTGCAAATTCTTTTGTAAGCGTATTTCCAAAAGGAGTTTCCCGAATTAACTCGCTTTCATTTGCTTTCAATGCGGGCAAATCATGCGGGAATACAGGATTTGTTTCACCTTTAAACAATCCTTCATAAGCATTATCATCACCGGAACTTTCTGTATATGTTTCAATGGGTAATAATGTAGTCCACTTTTGATTCAACAAACTATCACACATTTTTCTTTGGTTGAAGGCTTCTGCCCAGGCTGGAAGTTCATTCCTATAATAAGTACTGGTAATCCAATTATTCGAATATGGATCGTGCCAGTAGGCAGCATTACCCATATTTCCTGCGGGAAGAATGGCGCCCCTGTCTTTTAAAGCAATGCCAATTACTTTTGAATTCATGCGGGTTGCCAGCCGTAATTCATC
Organism: Bacteroidota bacterium; assembly: GCA_031417395.1. Classification (GTDB taxonomy): domain Bacteria; phylum Bacteroidota; class Bacteroidia; order AKYH767-A; family 2013-40CM-41-45; genus JADKIH01. The sequence goes on from JANOVM010000018.1 coordinate 43,774, forward strand.
AGTAATTGTTGATGTCAGTAAATTTTTGGGCGACATTTTACCGGAAATGGAAGTGGTTCCAACTGCGCTTACCGTAGAATCGCTAACACAGTAAATAGTTTTTTTCTCATATCGGTCGTACCATTCATTGTTAATGATTCCATTCACAGAGGGCGTTGTTCCTGTATAAATGCATGCATGCCCGGGAGCAGTATTTGTTGGTATGTAATTGTAGTTCGCATTTGAAAAAAGAAAACCCTCATTCACAAGTCTTTTAAAACCATCGCCGGAATATTTATTCCAGAACCTGAATAAATAATCGTATCGCATCTGATCTACCACTATTCCTACTACCAGTCCGGGTGAAGTAACAATTTCCTTCGATATACCGACAGCCGAAGACTGTTGAGCTTTTGTATAAATTCCGGTAATTAAAAGAAGGAAAACGAGAAATACTTTTTTCATAAATTTTATGTTTGAATTAATTATTTAATAATTGGCTTTAGAATTAATGTAATATATATTCTTCCAAGCAACCAACCGATTAGTATACCTAAAAAAGCACCTCCAATAACATCTCCCGGAAAATGTACCCCAAGATAAATACGGCTAAACGAAACAACAATAGCCCAGATCCAAAGACATTTTATCAGCAATCTGTTTTTTGGTCTAAATAAAATTGCCAAAAAAGATGTTAGTGCAAAAACATTAGCGGCATGCGAGGATACAAATCCAAATTGACCACCACAATAGTTATTGACCAGATGAACTTGTGAAGCTATAGTTGGATCATGGCAAGGACGAAGCCGCATAGTATTAATCTTAATTACTGACGATGAAATCTGATCACTTAATGTTATTGCCGCAGCAATAATCACCAATACAATAAAAATATGTCCGGGATTATTCTTGTATACTTTAAAAGCAAGAAAAGCATAAAAAGGTATCCATATCCATTTATCACTGATCCAGTAAAATATAAAATCGAGTACCGGATTATTCAGGTGATTAATAAATAACAATAAAGCAGCATCAAGATTTTTTAAACTCTCAATCATTCACCGGATTTTTGTTTAATTCCTTCCACAACATGTCTTTTAACTCATCTAGTCCTTTTCCGGAAATTGAGGAGATAAAAACAGTTGAAATTTTAGAAGGCAGTTCTTTTTTCATTTCATTTATCAACCCTTCATCGAGCATATCTGATTTAGTGATAGCAAGAATTGCTGATTTGTCAAGAAGTTCAGGATTGTATTGCTGCAATTCATTCAGAAGGATTTTATACTCTTTTTTAATGTCCTTTGTATCGCAGGGAATCATAAATAGTAAAATTGAATTTCTTTCAATGTGGCGGAGAAATCGCAAGCCAATTCCTTTGCCAAGATGAGCTCCTTCAATGATTCCGGGAATATCTGCCATCACAAAAGATTTACCGTCACGATAGGCTACAATACCTAAATTAGGGACAAGTGTTGTAAATGGATAATCTGCAATCTCCGGTTTAGCAGCGCTTACAACTGATAGCAAGGTCGATTTTCCCGCATTGGGAAATCCAACAAGTCCAACATCGGCAAGAAGCTTCAACTCCAGAACCTTCCACTCTTCTCGTCCGGGTTCACCCGGTTGAGCAAAGCGCGGTGTTTGTAAAGTAGATGTCTTAAAAAAGTTATTTCCCTTCCCGCCTCTTCCGCCGGGAACAATAATAATTTCCTGACCTTCCTCTGTTATTTCGAACATGGTTTCACCGCTTTCAAAATCTTTAGCAACGGTACCGATGGGAACATCCAATATTACATCTTTTCCGTCAGCTCCTGTTTTAAGTGCTCCTGCTCCTTTGCCGCCATCATCTCCAAGGACGTGTTTCCTGTATTTTAAATGTAAAAGCGTCCAAAGTTGTTTATTTCCCCGAAGAATAATATGACCTCCTCTACCTCCATCACCTCCATCAGGTCCACCTTTAGCAGTATTTTTATCGCGATGAAAATGCACTGAACCGGCTCCACCGGCCCCGCTGCGACAACAAATTTTTACGTAATCAACGAAGTTGGAGTTCATTAGAAGGAATTAAAGGGATAAGTATAAAATTGCACTTTATACAAGATGCAAAAGTCACCATTTAATTCCAAAGGAATAAATTATTCGAGTGAAATATTGTTAAAATCCTGATTTAGCTTACTTTATTCCTAATAAATTCTTCATGCAGCTGATGCACAATACCATCAGCCAGACCAATTTGCGGTACAATTATTTCATCGATACCGGCTGCTTTCATTATGCCAAGATAAATTTTTGCAGCAGGAACAATTACATCTGCTCTGTCGGCGTTGAGTTGCCAGATTTCCATCCTCTCTTCAACCGTATGCACCTTCATTTCATCGTATAAATCTTTTAACATGGAAAATTCAAGTGGAAGATCTCTCTGATCAAACATTTTAAATATTTTATTGATATTTCCTCCGGAACCAATAGCAGTTAATGGCGTATGTCCGGATGTATTAGTCCTTACCCATTGTTTCATATCTTCCCATCTCTCTTTAGTTACTTTTCCTTTCAGCCAGCGAAGTGCTCCGATATCAAACGATTGAGAAGCTATAACCTGGCCTTTATCAAATAGGGTAATTTCAGTACTACCACCGCCTACGTCAATATAAAGATAGCTTTCTTTGTTATCAAGCAATTCTTCTATATGATTAGAATAAATTAATTCAGCTTCTTGTTTTCCCGATATTATATCTATTCGTAAACCGGTTTCTCTTCGTATTTGTTTTATTAAATCAGGACCATTCTCAGCTTCCCTAAGAGATGCCGTGGCACATGCCCTATAAGAAATCGGATCAAAAACATCAATCAACAATTTAAAAGCATGCATTGTTTTAATAAATCGCTCAGCTTTACGAGTTGTAATTCTGCCATTCTGGAAAACTTCTTCTCCCAAACGCAAAGGTATACGCACTAACTCTGACTTTTTTAAACGAAGATGACCTTCATCTTCAATTGCATTGCATAACAACAACCTGACAGCATTGGAACCAATGTCTACAGCTGCATATCTGAATATATTTTGCTCCATGATTAAAGATAAAGTTATTACTGTATCAGTTTTGAAGCTGGTAAATACTTTTTATCATTTTTTTTTGAACTGATTATTTCCTGAGAAGAAAAAAGTGTGTTTTCGGCACGAATTAAGGAAAGCTGTTTTGCTGATATTACTTTATAAAGTTCTTCCTGTGCTCTTATTTTTGAATTATTAGAAAGCGTCCTATATGCATTGATTTTCCCTTCCAGGTTTAGGTATCTGGCTTTACAATTGTCAAGAAGCTGAATAGAAAGATACTTCTTCAATTCATTTTGAAGTTCAGCATCTAAAATAGGAACGGTAACTTCTGAGCGGTAATCAAGATTTCTGTCCATCCAGTCACCCGATGAGATGTAGTATGTATTGCTTCCTCCATTACAGAAAATATAAATCCGGCTATGTTCAAGATATTTATCAACGATACTTATAACTTCAACATTTTCACTTAAACCGGGGATGCCCGGTACTACAGAGCAAATTCCCCTAATAATTAATTTTATACGAACCCCGGCCTGACTGGCTTCATAAATCCTTTCGGTTAAATCCAAATCTGAAAAGCTATTCATCTTTAAAACCATCCATGCTTCTTTACCTTTTTTTGCATTTTCAATTTCTTTAGTGATAAAAGAATTGAATTTTTTTCTGGAGTTAAAAGGGGAAACTATGAGTTGATTATAATGACCCGTTTTGTAGTTATTCTGATAAAAGCCGAAAAGTTTTTCTACCTCATTTGTTATGACCTTTTTCGCAGTTAATAATGCATGATCGGTATAGATTTTTGAAGTATTCTCATTAAAATTGCCTGTACCTATGTGTGCATAAAGCACATTTTTATTCTCTTCTTTGCGGGTTATTAAGAACAATTTTGAATGTACTTTAAGTCCCGGTACACCGAAAATAACCTGCACTCCTTCTTCCTGTAATTTTCCTGCGTAAAAAATATTTGATTCTTCATCAAACCTTGCCTGAAGCTCTACAACTGCTGTTACATGTTTCCCATTCCTAACTGCATTAACCAGAGCATTGATAACGCTGCTGTTTTTGGCCGCTCTGTAAAGAGTTATTTTTATAGACAACACTTTAGGATCGATGGCAGCTTCCCGCAATATATCAATGACATGCTTGAAACTATTATAAGGATATGCAAGCAATACATCCTTGTCGCGAATAATATTTAATAAACTTTTTTGACCCTTAAATTTAGGATGATCAACAGGACGAATAGTTTTATAACTAAGTTCATCATTTTCAAACCTGGGGAAATTAATAAAATCCCTAAAATTATGATATCGACCTCCCGGAATAAGATATTCTGTATCGCGAAGCTTTATTTTACGAGTAATGAAATCCAGAAGCTCCTTTGGAATCTGCTCATCATAAACAAGCCTCACGGGCTCTCCCTTTTTACGCTGCTTTACACTTTTTGAAATTTTTTCCATTAAACTTTTTGAAACATCTGCTTCAATGTCTAGCTCAGCATCTCGTGTAATCTTAATGGCATAAGAATCTATAGTATCATAGTTAAAAATAGAGAATACGTCGTTCAGACAAAAACGTATAATGTCTTCTAAAAGTATAATGCACCTTCTATTGGAAGAAGAAGGAAGTACAATGAATCGTGGAAGAAAATCTGTAGGAACTTCAATTAAAGAATATTTTGTTTTCTTCTCGCTTTCTCCCCGGGTAATCCGGATGGCAAGGTATATCATCCTGTCCTTCAAATAAGGAAAATGAGGTGCCGATTCTATCATGATTGGAATAAGAAAAGGAGATACATTTTGAGTAAAATATTCTCTGACAAAATTCTGCTGAAGTGAATCCAGGCCTTTCTCATCCACAATATAAATATTCTCTTTCCTGATTTCTTTAAGAATCTTAGCGTAAAGAATATCAAATTTCTTTTGCTGCTCAACTACAATTTCCTGAATCTTTTCATTCAGTTTTACCGGATCAGCGCCGATAATTTCTTTGCCCTTCTTGCCGAACTTTTGCATACGGCGAATAGTAGCCACACGAACTCTGTAAAATTCATCTCTGTTGTTTGAGAATATTCCTAAAAAACGAAGCCTTTCGATTAAGGGTACTGATACATCTTCTGCTTCTTGCAGTACTCGTGCATTAAATGACAGCCATGAAATGTCGCGATTGACAAAGCTTGATTTATTTAATGTCATAATTTTTTTTCAATATACCTAAATTAAACATGAATAAAGATATAATTGCGAAAAATATCATAAATTAATGTGTTTAATTACCACAAACTAAAACTTAACATAAACTTAACCTAACATAAATAGATCTTATCCTGCTCTATTTTCTCTTTCCCTAATATTGAGAATTGTTTTAGCGAGTATTAAAAATTATACGAAAAGAAAAAAATCAACTATTAATAATTTTACAAAGCCTTTCGAATATTTCGTCAACCGTTCCAATCCCATCAATGCTATGAAATTTTCCCTGATCCGTGTAGTATTTTTTTAATGGTGCTGTTTTGGAATTATATTCTGAAATTCTCTTCTCTATTACAGAGGTATTCTGATCATCAGGCCTGCCGGATTCCTTTCCGCGAAGTAAAAGTCTTTTTGTCAGCTCATCATCACTTACCTCCAAAGCAAGCATCATATTTATTGAAGAGTTTTTTCCGGAAAGCATTTTATCTAAAGCATTGGCTTGAGCAGTTGTTCTTGGAAAACCATCAAAGATAAAACCGTTGGCGTTTCTGTTTGCATCGATCCTGTCTTCAATCATTTTAATTACCATTTCATCTGGAACTAAAAGTCCCTGGTCCATGAGCTTTTTTGCCTCCATGCCGGAAGCAGTTTTATTTGCAATCTCATTCCTTAGAATATCACCGGTTGAAAGATGCACGAGTTTAAAAGTTGAAATTAATTTTTCAGACTGTGTGCCTTTGCCGGCACCCGGTGGACCAAAAAGAACGATGTTCAGCATAACCTATACCAATTTATAAATATCCTTAAGATTTCTTCCCAGTCCGTCATAATCCAGTCCGAAACCTACCAGAAAATCATTAGGTACTTCGAAACCGATATATTCTATTTTAATGGCATGACGCAAAGCTTTGGGTTTTAAAAGCAAACTGGCAAAATAAATTTGTGCCGGATTTTGTTTTTTAAATTCTTCAACAAGGTAAACAGCAGTATCACCAGTATCAACAATATCTTCAACAATTACAACAGTACGACCGTTTAAAGACTCATTAATTCCAACTACACTTTTAATAACACCGGTTGACTGAGTACCTTCATAAGATGATACCCGAATGAAAGAAACTTCAGCATCAATAGAAATTTGCTTGAATAGGTCAGCGGCAAAAATAAATGCCCCATTAAGTACACAAACAAAAAGTGGGCATTTCCCCTTTAATTCCAAACTTAATTGCTCAGCAAGTTCAGAAATCCTCTTTTGAATACTTTCGGAGGAAATTGATAATTCAAAGGTTTTATCCCTGACAGTTACAGTCTTCATAATTATGCAGGCAAAAATAAAATTTATGTGACAGTAAGCCAATGATTATTAGTTTTTTTAATACAGTTTCCTTAACAGGTTTTGTATTGACCTACTCTTCAAGTGCTTCTATAACTATAAATGATATGATTCTTAATCTATAATTGATTATTTTGCGTCGTTTTATGAATAAAAGATTCAATAACATAAAAATTGGTATCCTTGGAGGTGGTCAGCTTGGACGAATGCTTCTTCAAAAAGCTATTGACTTTTCTTTAAAAATAAGGATACTTGACCCCGATCCTGAAGCTCCTTGCCGGCATCTTGCAGAAGAATTTATTGTTGGTGATTTTAGAGATTTTAATGTTGTTTATAATTTCGGTAAAGGATGTGACCTTCTGACTATAGAGATTGAACATGTAAACGTCGAAGCTCTTGAAAAACTGCAAAAGGAAGGTGTTATTGTTTATCCCCAACCCAATGTAATAAGAATGGTTCAGGATAAAGGGGAACAAAAACTCTTTTTCAAAACCCATGGAATACCAACTGCAGAATTCAGGATAGTAGATAACAAAAAAGAACTTTCTCTACTGACTAACATTTTTCCCGCCATGCAAAAATTGCGTAAAGGAGGATATGATGGTAAAGGAGTATTCAGAATTTCATCTGCAGCCGATATTGAAAATTCATTTGATGCTCCTTCAGTTATTGAGAAACTGATTCCTTTTGAAAAGGAAGTATCTGTAATTGTTGCCAGAAAAATCAACGGTGAAACTTTATGTTTTCCTCCGGTAGAAATGGAATTTAATAAAGAAGCAAACCTTGTAGAATTCCTTTATTCACCGGCCGAACTCGATAAAACAACAGAATCAAAAGCTTACGAAATTGCTTCCCGTCTTGCGAACACTCTGGGCATTGTAGGCATATTGGCAGTAGAAATGTTTATTTCACCTGAAAAGGAAATTTTAGTAAATGAAATTGCTCCCCGACCTCACAACAGCGGACACCAAACAATTGAAGCAAATATTACTTCACAATATGAGCAGCTTTTACGAGTAATACTCGACTTACCCCTTGGCAATACTGATATTACCTGTAATGCAGTAATGATAAACTTGCTCGGTGAAAAAAACTATGAAGGTCTTGCAGTTTTTCAATCCTTTGAAGAAGCAATGACAATGGAAGGTGTTTATATTCATCTTTACGGAAAGAAATATACCAGACCATTCAGAAAAATGGGACACGTAACCGTTACAGGTAAAAATAAAGAGGAAGTAAAAAATAAAGCACTTAAAATTAAAAACATGTTAAAGGTGATTAGTGCATAAAGCAAATTAATTTACGACTTTGTTAATAGTAATGTTTTAAAAATTTAAACTTAATATTATGAACAAAACACCAATTGTTGGAATAATAATGGGAAGCCAATCAGACCTGACTGTTATGAAAGAAGCTTCAGATATACTCAATCGTTTAGGTATATTACATGAAATTTCTATTGTTTCAGCACACCGTACGCCTGAAATTATGTTTGAATATGCAAGCAGTGCTGTTGGCAGAGGGCTCAAGGTTATTATTGCCGGTGCAGGCGGGGCTGCTCATCTTCCCGGAATGGTTGCTTCCCTCACACCATTGCCTGTTATTGGTGTACCTATTCGTTCCTCCAATTCTATTGATGGCTGGGATTCCGTACTCTCCATATTACAAATGCCCAATGGCGTTCCCGTTGCTACAGTAGCTCTAAACGCTGCTCAAAATGCAGGAATTCTCGCTGCACAGATAATAGGCACATCTGATTCTGATGTAATGCTTAAAGTAAAAAACTTTAAAGACGAATTAAAAGAAAAGGTAAGGAAAAGCAACGATGAAATTCAATCCATGTGAATTTAATTTTTGTTTAATATTTTATCCTTCATTCATTTCCCTTAATTGATGCGCTTTTAAAAAAGCCGAACACACCATACTTTCGGATCAAAATTCCGGAAGATGATTTACAAAACTTCTTTTCTATTTTTTCTGATATTATTTTTAAGTATCCCTGCTAACGCTCAATTAGAAATTTTTGATGCTCGGGACTTTGGAATGGCCTCATCAACCGTTGGTTCGGAACCATTAAACAGTATTTCAAAAAACCCATCCATTCAAACTAAAGGAAAGAAACACTTCATTTCAATTCATGTCATAAACAATTATTCAATCAATGAATTATCCCCCATTTCATTAAAATCTCAACATAAGCTCGGAGAAAATAATTGTTTGCTGGCAGGCTTAGGAAAAATGGGTGGCAAAAACTTTTCTCAACAATATTTTGAAGCCGGCCTTTCAAAAAGTCTTGGACCTAAATTAACTGCCGGTATTAAAGTTTCCTACCATAAATGGATAATTCCAGAATCAAACATTGAAAATAACCATGGCTGGATTCCGGAAATAGGTATATACTCTATCCCCTTTAAGAATTTTTCCTTTGGTGTAATCGTCCGGAATCCCGTAAGATCCCGGATGACCACCATTGCAGGAAATAAAATACCTGCGGAAATAAATCCCGGAATATCAATAATGATGTCTGAAAAATTAATCCTTGCTAGTTCAGCACTTCAGGTAAACAATCAGCCTTTAAACTTTCAAACAGGACTTGAATATCGCATGCACAAAACATTGATTGTGCGATGCGGAATTCGAACCCTTCCCCTTTCTCAATCCTTTGGTATGACAATAAAATTATCTGACTTTAACCTTGACATTGGTTTCAGGACAAATCCATACTTAGGAAATTCAACAGCACTTGCATTGACTTTTTCATTATGAGAAAAATAATTTATTGCATATTGATTTTAAGTGCGCTTCAATCGTCAAAAGGATTTTGTCAGACAATCAATGAAAATAATTTAAACATTATTGAAGAATCGCCTGAACGAGCTCTCGAAGATTTAAATGAATCAGGACAAAATGAACTCCCGGATGAAGTACTAAGGCTACTGAACAATCCCATTGATCTAAATAGTGCCGACATAGAAATATTTGCACATTATAATCTTCTAACAAATGCACAAATTCTGGCGTTGAAGGAGTATATATTCAAAAATGGAAACTTAGTTGAAAAGGAAGAATTGCAGCAAATCGAAGGTTTTGATAAAAATACTATACTAAAAATATTACCTTTTTCATCAGTAACGAATAATGAAAAAAAAGAATCTGCTCAGCAAATAACCTTTCGATTACAAAAAAAAATAAATAATGAAGAAGATTACTATCCGGGGTCATCAGAAAAAATATTGTTAAAGTACAAAGGCAAGTCATGCTCAACAATAAATTATTCATTTACCGGTGAAAAGGATGCAGGTGAGGAAATGTTCACTAAAAAGAAAAATGGATTCGATTTTAATTCCTTATACATAACATACTCGGGAAAATCATTTATTAATAAAATTATAATAGGTGATTACATTGCTCAATACGGTCAGGGCCTTACACTTTGGCAGGGTTTAGGTATTGGAGGTGGTGCCGGTATTACAGGCATATATAAAAGTGGACGGGGAACAATTCCATACTCCGGTACTGATGAAAACAGGTTTTTCAGAGGTTTTACACTATCAGCAGGAAAGAAAAGAATTAGCGCTGATTTTTGGCTTTCACAACACAGACTGGATGCAAACAAATTTTCAGATACACTAAATGGTGAAGTCCATGTATCCTCTTTTCAAACAAGCGGCTATCATAGAAGCGATTTTGAAAATTATGGATATCATTCACAAAAAGAATTATGTTTGGGTTCTTCTATAATATACAAAAATAAAAAACTAAATGTTGGAATAATTACCATTTTTGGAAAATATGATTATAAATTAAATAGTGAATATAAACCGTATAACCTTTACTACTTTAGGGGACGTGAATTTTTAAATTCGGGTTTGTTTTACAATTACTCGATTAAAAATATATTTATATTTGGAGAAAGCTCTGTTGATGAAGGAAAGTCAATTGCCATATTATGCGGAACGCTAATCATTCTTGATCCGCGTTTTGCATTGGGATATAGCTATAGAAATTATCCAAGAAATTTTCAAAGTTTGAAATCAAATGCTTTTGGAGAAAACACAAATAACAATAATGAAACAGGAAGTTATTTAGGAATTAATTATAAAATATTTAATTGGCTTACTTATTCATTCAGCGTTGATCTATTTTCATTTAAATATATAAAATACAGAGTAGATCAACCCTCCCGGGGATATGATTTATCCAATCAGATCGATTTTGTTCGAGGTAAAAAATTTACCGCTCAATTGAGAATTCAAAGTAAGATGAAGCAGCAAAATGAAACTCTTTCAAATGAAACATTCCATTGGCTGACCGATAAAAACCTTACGAGTTACCGCTTTTCCATTCGCATGAAAATGGATAATACATGGGAATTAGGTTTCAGAACTGAATTTGTCATACCATCTAAATCTGTTAACAAACAAGCTCCTGCCAGTTCTGTGAGTCAAAGTATATATTTTCACCCCCTTGGTAAATCAATTAGCGCGAATGCAAGATATTCCGTATTCAACTGCCCTTCTTTCGATTCAAGAATTTACGAGTATGAAAATGATTTGCCGGGGGCGTTTTCAATTCCATTTTATTATGGAAGAGGTTCACGATTTTATTTAAATGTCAATTTTAAGTTTATGAGCAGTATAAACTTTTCAGTTCGATACTCCATAAACTGGATTGATAATAATGAAGAATCCGATAACGAATCATCAGAAATAAAATTACAGGCAAAAATAAACTTCAGGTAACAGTAAATCCAAATTCTGCTTGTTTTAAATGGTCCCGGAATTCAGGGTAGGATTTTGATGCCGGAGAAAAATCATCAATCGAGACTTCATTAAAAACCATCGATAACATAGCTTCAGCCATTACCATTCTATGATCGTTATGTGAATTAAACATTGAAATAGGATGATTAATTTGAATTGGGAGAATTGAGAAAGAATCATCCAATAACTCTACCCTACACCCGGTCTTTAAGAGTTCTGTCTGAATAGCAATTAAACGGTCAGACTCCTTAATTCGTAAATTTCTAACACCGGAAAATACAGAAGGTATTCTAAGACCGGCGCATGTAAAAGCAACAGGTATAACCAGGTCAGGGCAAGATGAAAAATTGTATTCGAAAAAAGCCGGAGTCGCTTTTAAAACATTTTTCTTTATAACAACGTCATCGTTGGAAACAATTGAATCAATATTAAATTGTTTCATAATATCCATAATAACGGAATCTCCCTGTATGGAATTTGCACTTAAGTTCTTCAAATGTATTTCCGCACTATCTGACAAAGCAGCCGCCAGGTACCAAAAGGAAGCAGAACTCCAGTCGTTTTCAATACGTATTGATCTTGCCCGATACTTCCCATGCGGTACAACAATTTTATTGTTCTCGGAAAAAACATCCACTCCAAAATACTTCATTAAAGAAACTGTCATGAAAATATAGGGTCTTGAAAAAACTTCTCCTGCTAATTCAATTTCCAGCCCATTTGAAAATTTTGGAGCTATAAGTAAAAGTGCTGAAACAAATTGAGAACTTTCTGAAGCATCAATAACTATTTTTCCTCCGCTTATTTTTTTTCCGGTAATTTTTAGTGGAGGATAATTTAAACTTTCCTGATAGTTAATTTCACCTCCTAAAGATTGCAAGGCCTGAACAAGTTTTCCCACAGGTCTCTTTTTCATCCTTTCACTTCCTGTTAACAGATATTCTCCTTCCTGAATTGAAAGAAATGCAGTAAGAAAACGAAAAGCAGTGCCCGCTTCTTTAGCATCAATTGTATCGTTCGTAAGGTTATTCAAAATATTTTTCAATACAATTGAGTCATCGGAATTAGATTCATTTTGTATGTCAAAATATTCTTCTGAAAGTGCCTGTATTAATAATACTCTGTTTGTTATGCTTTTGGAGGGAGTTAAAGAAATTTCTGACTGAATAACTCTATTTCCGCGATTGACAACAATCATTGAACAGGAGCATTTGAAAACTCATAAATCATGAAATTTATTCCTTCGCGAATTAACTCCTGAGAAGGGTGGAAAATTCCTGCAGGCTTTCCGGGTGAGCTTAGAAGAGAGAATGCTATTTTGTCCTGCAAATTCTTTTTATCGGCATACAAAAACGGAAAGATAACTTCCGGAGAATAACGAAGATGAATATCGTTGTATAAATTTCTCAAATAGCGAATTGCTGAATACATTTTTTCCTCAGGAAAACCCGCCAACTTATGGCTAAGGAATAATTCACCCGCCATTCCTGCCGCAACGGCCTCCCCATGCCTCAAAGGGCGCACACCTTTTTGGGAAAAACTCTCCAAAGCGTGGCCGTAGGTATGTCCGAAATTCAAAATTTTCCTCCTGCCGTTTTCCAGAAAATCCTCACCGGTTACTTCCATTTTGAAACGGACGGAATCTTCAATCAGCCGGTTAAGGCTGTTTCCATCGTAAAATCCTTTCTGAGTAGTAAGTAACAAATTGAATTTATTTTCATCCGATAAAATTACATGCTTAAATATTTCTGCATATCCTGACCGCACTTCTTTAGGCGAAAGTGTTTTTAAAAAAAACGGGTAAATAAAAACAGCTGACGGATTTGAAAATGTTCCTATTATATTTTTCTTGTCCAGATAATTCAACCCTGTCTTCCCTCCCATGGAAGCATCTACCATCGATAAAAGAGTAGTTGGAACATTAATAAAACGAATGCCTCTTTTGTATATGGAAGCAGCAAAACCTCCCATATCACTGATTACTCCTCCGCCAACATTAATAAAAAGTGTATTTCTGTCAGCATTTTTTTTAGATAAAACCGCGATAATGTTTTCAGCATTGACCGTATTTTTCTCTGCTTCTCCCGTGGGAACTTCAATAATGTTTGCCGATTCAAGAATGATGTTCTCGGAAAGTATTAAGGGTAAACAAAATTGTCTTGTATTGGAATCAACTAAAATAAAAATAGAAGTCGGATTCAATTCAGAAATGAATTTCGATAATTTCTTAACGGATTCCGTACCAACAAAAACAGGATAACTCATGTTTTCTCATTTATGATTTATGATCTGAATGAGGTCTGATTTCAGAAATTTCTTCCCGATACGTTCCATTAAATATTTCTGTTTGCTGATGAATGGATTCATCGTGTATGAGAGAATAAAGCGCGACAATAAATTCCTTTTCCAATTCTTTTACTTCTCCTGATTTTAATCGGGTTCGAAGTATTTCATTCCAACGTTCAACCTGGAGAATGGTCATATTATTTTCTTTCTTGTATGTACCGATTTCTCTTGCAATTGACATTCGCTCTGACAACAATGACAATATATTTTCATCGAGTATATCAATTCTATTCCTCAGTATTTCCAGCTGATTCTTGAAGAAAACGTCGTCAACAGAAGGTTTCCGTATGATCAGGTTTTCCAAAAGCTCCTTCAGTTCTAAAGGAGTTAGCTGTTGCTCACTATCACTCAATGCATGCTCCGGATCGGTATGACTTTCAATCATTAGTCCGTCAAAATTTAAATCCATTGCATATTGTGAAATTCGAGCTATAAACTCGCGTGATCCGCAAATGTGGCTTGGATCGCAAAGTATGGGTAATTCAGGAAATCTACGTTTTAATTCAATTGGAATTTGCCAATTAGGGGCGTTCCTGTAACGCGAATTTTCAAAAGCAGAAAATCCTCTATGTATAGCAATTAATTTATTTATACCCGACTTATTCAATCTTTCAAAGGCGCCAACCCATAATTCAATATCAGGATTCACCGGATTTTTAACCATTACAGGAATATCAGTACCTGTAAGAGCCTCTGCAATTTCCTGAACCAGAAAAGGATTAACTGTGGTTCGGGCTCCAATCCATATAACATCAATACCGGCATTTAAAGCTGCTTCTACATGTTTTGGTGTTGCAACCTCTACGGTTACAGGTAACCCACTGTTTAAACCTGCCTGCTTTAGCCAATGCAACCCTTCCATACCAATTCCCTGAAAAGAATCGGGCCTGGTACGCGGCTTCCAGATACCTCCTCGCAAAAGTTGAATACCAAGTTTCTTTAATTCCACTGCAATTTCTATTATCTGCTTTTCAGACTCGACACCGCAAGGACCTGAGACCAGAAATGGGTGAGAAACTTTAAAAGGTAAAGAAGTTAATGGAAGATTCTTTATCATCGCTTTAGACATAGCGCAAAGATAAAGGCATTTAATTTAATCGCCAATGGAATATTCACTTGTTTTAGCTTTAGCTTCATGAAAAGGTTTGAGCTAACGAACAAATGAAATTCTTATTTAAATGAAAATAACAATTTTTGTTGTCCTTTCGTCTCATTTTCCCCAAGGGTACCTTTCTCTAAATTAAGCAACCATTTTTTTCTCCACAGTCCTCCGCCATATCCTGTCAGATGTCCGTCCTCTCCAATAACTCTGTGGCAAGGAATAAGAATGGAAATCTTATTCATTCCATTTGCCTGAGCCACTGCTCTGATTGCTTTTAAATTATTTAGTGCTAAAGCTTGCTGCTTATAAGAACGTGTGCTTCCGTAAGGTATTCTCTGCAATTCTTCCCAAACCGACTTCTGAAAATCAGTCCCTACAGGATGTAAAGGAATCGAAAATAATTTTCTTTTACCATCAAAGTACTCTTTCAATTGGCTTTTTAACTGTGTAATTACTAAACTTTCTACGGGTAAAATAGAAGCATTTAGGCGTTTACTTATATCCTTAAATTCAGTTTCCAGCATTTTACGGTCAGTAAACTCTAAAAGACAAATCCCTTCCTCTGTAGAACAAGTAATCATTGGACCAATTGGTGTTTCCAATCTACAATAGTTAACGATACGTTTGTTTTTGCTTTCCTTTGGCGAAAAACCTAAAATATTTTTAAAAGAGTCGTTAAATCCACTCAGAGATTCATAGCCTGAATCGAACGCTACGGGTCCAACCTTTTTAGCTTGCTGCAGTTGTTTAAAAGCCGAATTAATTCTTAACATTCGCTGGTATGCATGAAATGTCATTCCATGCTGCTTCTGAAACCATCTGCGAATTGTATGGGGTTCAACTCCCATTTCTCGAAGATTATAATCCGTAATGGTAACACCATCATTTGTATCAATCCGCTCCAATAATTTCTGAATAAACGCAGGAGTTTCACCTGCATCATGGAGTGGATTACAAATTTTACATGGCCTGTATCCGTGAACAATTGCAGCATGAGTGTTTGGGAAAAATTCAACATTCTCCTTTTTAGGCTTTTTGGCCGTACAGGTTGGTCGGCAAAATATGCCTGTTGTCCTGACAGCAGCTATAAAAATTCCTTCGAAGGTTGAATCTTTATGAACCAGTGCCTGATACATAATTTCTTCTGTGAGTTCCACTTTACGAAGATACATGGTTGTAAATGTTAAAAGCAACCGAAAAATTAACAAGCTATTTTATTATTAAAATCATTGAAGATTATCCAAGAATCTATTAGGTTTGCATCAATCTATGAAAGACCATCTGGTATCGTTTGATGATACTAAAACAGCCTTCCTGTCAAAGTCAGACCGTGATTTGAAACGCGCTTATTGGCTTTTTAAAATAATTAGCTTCAATTGGCTTGTCAGAATAAGTCCTCCTTTTGTGCAGTTTGCTTTATGGGCCAGGTTGCCCGTTAAGGGACTAATTCGCGCTACAGCATTCAGGCATTTTTGTGGCGGCGAAAATATTGAATCATGTAGTGAAACTATACATAAACTCGCCGAATTTAATATTGGAACAATTCTGGATTATTCTGTTGAAGGAAAAGAATCTGAAGAAGATTTTGATAAAGGTTTATTAGAAACCCTTTCTACTATTTCGCGCGCTAAAGGTGATAAAAATATACCTTTTTGTGTTTTTAAACCTACAGGCTTTGCAAGATTTGCATTACTTGAAAAAAAGAATGCCAGTTTTTTGCTTACTTCAGAAGAAGAAAAAGAATTTGATTCCTATAAAAAGCGAATAGAAAAAATTTGTCAGGCTTCATTTGATGCAGATGTTCCTGTATTTATTGATGCTGAAGAAAGTTGGATACAAAATGTTATTGACGATACGGCTACTGAGATGATGATGAAATTTAACAAGGTCAAGCCTTTAGTCTTCAACACCTTGCAAATGTATCGGTCCGGAAGAATAGATTACCTTGAGAAATGTATTCAACATGCAAAAGACAATAAATATATTCCGGGATTTAAAATAGTTCGGGGAGCTTACATGGAAAAAGAAAGACAGCGTGCTGCAAAATTAAATATTCCTTCTCCAATACAAATTGATAAAGCTGCTACTGATAAAGATTATAATGCTGCTTTACGTATAATAACTAAGAATATAGAATCTGCTGCTTTGTGTTGCGGTACGCACAATGAAGCAAGCAGTCTGATGCTCGTTGAATTGATGGAAACCAACAAACTCTCAAACAACCATAATTACATTTGGTTCTCTCAACTCTACGGTATGAGCGATCATATTAGTTACAACCTTGCTAATAAAGGCTACAATGTCTGTAAATACGTTCCCTACGGACCCGTAGAAGCTGTACTGCCCTATTTAATCCGCAGAGCTCAGGAAAATACTTCTGTTGCCGGACAAACCAGCAGAGAATTATCGTTGCTGAGTGAAGAACTTAAAAGAAGGAACAAAGCGACTAGAAGCTGAAAGAAAAATTATTAAATCCAGGCTGCTTTTATTAACTCCAGATCTTTATACGGAAGCTTGCAAACCTCAGCAATATAACGATTGGTAATTGAGCCATTGTACATATAAACACCTGTTCTAACAGTTTTGTTTTTCCAGATAACTTCATCCATTCCGCCTTCTTCTGCGGCAGATAATAATATCTGACTGAAAATATTACTTAAAGCCGTTGAAGCTGTTCGGCTTACACGGGAAGCAATATTGGGAACACAATAATGAACAACTCCATACTTTCTGAAAACAGGTTCCAGATGATTGGTCACTTCTGAGGTTTCAAAACATCCACCCTGATCAATACTTACATCAACAATTACTGATCCCACCCGCATTTCACTAACCATTTCTTCTGTAACCACTACCGGTGTGCGGCCTTCATTACTGCGAAGTGCTCCAATAGCCACGTCTGCATTACTTAATTCACGAAGTAATATGTTTGGAACAATAATGGAAGTAAAAATTCTGCTTCCCAAACGGTTTTGAAGCCGGCGCAAGCGGTGGACAGAATTATCAAATACTTTAACAGTGGCACCCAAACCAAGCGCAGTCTTTGCAGCATATTCACCAACGGTCCCTGCTCCGATAATTACTACAACAGAAGGTGGTATACCGGCAACACCGCCAAGCAACTCCCCTTTTCCATTAAAAGCGTTACTGAGATATTCAGCAGCAATAAGAATACTGGAACTTCCAACAATCTCACTCATGGCTTGTATTATCGGATACACACCGGATTCTTCATGCATAAACTCATAACCGATAGAAGTAACTCTTTTGGCTGACAGTGCTTTTATATAATCTGCATTTTGCATACTCATTTGCAAAATAGAAAAAAGAAACTGACGCGGCTGAATCAACTCAAGCTCTTCCCGCGAAGGAGGGGCTACTTTAAGAACAATATCTGCTTTGTATACCTCTTCGGCGGAATACACTATTCTTGCTCCAGCTTCACTAAAATCAGAATCTTCAATTTTAGCTGCCGATCCTGCTCCGGCCTGAACAACTACTTCGTGACCATTGTTTACCAATAAAGCTACAGAATCAGGTACCAGGGGTAATCTGTTCTCCTGGAAAGAAGTTTCTTTAGGAATTCCTATATATAAATGCTTATGCTTCTTTTTTATCTCAAGCATTGATTCTAAAGGCATCGCTGTTGATGCAGCAAGCTTAGAAAATACAGTAGGTTTTTCAATCATAGGAAAAGGTAAAAATACGCTGTTGATCCTTTATTTCAATACTAATTTTTACATAAGGATGAGGCAATAAATTTAAAATTTTTTCCGGCCATTCCACCAAACAAAGTGACCCACTTTCAAAATATTCTTCACAACCTATTTCTATCGCTTCTTCTTCCTTTTTGATTCTGTAAAAGTCAAAATGAAAGACCTTACCCCCTGTTTTATAATGATATTCATTTATCAACGAAAAAGTTGGGCTGCTGACATTTTCAGTAACACCAATCTCACGGCATATGTGTCTGATAAAAGTTGTCTTTCCGGCTCCCATTTCAGCAAAAAAGGCAAAAAATTTGCAATCCCCGGCAAAGATTAATAATTCCTTTGCCAGTGTTCCCAAATCATTAAGATTACTAATTACCGTTTTATTCTCTTGAATCACGCTTATAATCATCTATTTTTATTTCTGCCTCACAAAAGAAATACTCCGCCTTATTCTGATTGGAAGCAACAATTACTGTTCTGTCTTTTGCGAATTCATCAATGATTTGCTTATACCAATCAATGCCATGATTATCCAGATTAGAACACGGTTCATCGAGTAACAACAATGGTGTATTGCTAAAAAGTGCAAGCGCTAACTTTACCCTTTGCTTCATTCCTGAAGAATAAAATTTAAAGGATTGACCGGCCTTATCAGAAAGCCCGGTCATATCGATAATCTCTTTTTCCGTTAACCCATTTACAGTAGATTTAAATTTGAAATGGAACCGAACAATCTCCTTAAGTGTAAATTCTTCTATCAATTCAAGGTAGGGAGCGGCAAGTGAAGTATAATTAAATATTTCATCCGGTAAAATAGATTTGCCTTCGTATTCAAAAGCAACAGTCCCTTCGTTCGGCATTACAGAACCCGCTATTACCTGGAGAAGTGTGGATTTACCTGAACCATTTGGTCCAAGTATTACTGATTTTTGACCTGGCATAAAGGCAATGGTTGCTTTTCGAAAAATCCATTCCCGGTAATATTTTTTACCTGTGCTGTTCAGTGAAATTTTCACAATTTCTATTCTTCATCTTGGCTATACCCCTTCATCAGGCCTCGGGTTGATTTTCGAATAAAGGAGAGTATAATATCTTTTGTTTCCGATGCCTTAATTTCTTTTTCAACCATTTCAACAGCATGTGAACTACTCAAACGCCTCACAAAAATAATACGATATATATCCTGAATCTCCGCAATTTTTTCAGCTGAAAATCCTCTTCTCCTTAATCCGACGGAATTAATTCCAACATAGGATAAAGGATCGTGAGCTGCTTTTACATATGGTGGAACGTCCTTTCGTACCAAAGAACCACCGGATATCATAACATGAGCTCCTATCTGTACAAATTGATGAATTGCCGACAATCCTCCAATGATAGCATAATCATCTATGGAAATATGACCGGCGAGTGTGGCTCCATTGGCCAGAATACAATGATCTCCTATAACACAATCATGAGCAATATGAACATATGCCATTAAAAGGTTATTTTTTCCAATCACGGTTTTTCCTAATGCTTTAGTGCCACGATTTATTGTAACAAACTCCCGAATTGTAGTGTCATTCCCAATTTCGGCTGTAGTTCTTTCACCTTCAAACTTTAAGTCCTGGGGTACGGCTGAAATAACCGCTCCGGGAAAAATCCTGCAGTTTTTTCCAATCCTTGCTCCGGGAAAAATAGTCACATTGCTTCCAATCCAGGTATTATCGCCGATAATCACATTATCATGAATCATGGTAAATGGGTCGACAGTAACATTTTTCCCTAAGATAGCACCGGGATGTATACTGACTAAATTTTGATTCATGGTTTCAAGTAACGACATTTTTTCATTATTTCTTAATAATTTGAGCCATCATTTCTGATTCCATTACCACTTTATTCCCGACATAGGCTTTGCCTCTCATATGACAAATTCCTCTGCGTATAGGAGAAATAAGTTCGAGGTGAAATAAAATAGTATCTCCGGGTATTACCATTTCCCTGAACTTTGTATTATCAATTTTCATAAAATAGGTCAGATAATTTTCGGGATCCGGAACAGTATTCAATACAAGGATACCGCCCGTTTGAGCCATCGCTTCAACTTGTATGACTCCCGGAAATACTGGTGCTCCCGGGAAATGACCGGGAAAAAACCATTCATTCATTGTTACGTTTTTTACTCCTACCACATGCTTGTCACTCAATTCAAGTATTTTATCAATGAAGAGAAATGGAGGCCTGTGAGGTAATAAATTCATTATGGCATTTACGTCCATAAGAGGTTTGGCTGTTGGATTGTATTGGGGAATCTTCTCCTTGAACCTATCCCGCTTCATCAATTCCTTTATTTTCCTGGCAAACTCCACATTGGCTACATGACCCGGTCTGGCAGCAAGAATATGACCTTTTAGTGGTGCACCTACTAAAGCAAGATCCCCCACTATATCGAGTAATTTATGTCTTGCGGGCTCGTTTTGAAATCGGAGCTTTGCATTATTCAAAAAACCCCGCTCTGCTGTTACCTTCGGCTTATTAAAAACCTTGGCAAGATAATCCAGTTTCTCCTGAGAAACGGGACGATCAATAACTACAATTGCATTGTTAATATCACCGCCCTTAATTAGATTATGCTCCAGAAGCATTTCCAGTTCATGAAGAAAACAAAAGGTGCGAGAATCGCTTACTTCTGATTTAAATTCCTTAATGTTATAAAGCGTAGCATGCTGTGTTCCCAAAAGATCACTGTTATAATCTACCATAACCGTTATTCGAAAATCTTCGCTGGGAACAGCGAGCATTTCTGTTTTTCTATTCGGGTCTTCGTAAGTTATGTTTTCGCTGAGGTAGTAGTATAGTCTTTCTTCTTTTTGCTTTACTATTCCATTTTTGTCAAGTGTATCAATAAAAGGTCTGGAGCTTCCATCCATTATGGGAACCTCAGGACCATCAATCTCCATTAGTACATTATCGATTTCCAATCCGGCCAAAGCAGCCAAAACATGCTCTATGGTGCTTATTTTAGCGCCATTCTTCCCAATGGTAGTGCCTCTGTCTGTATCAATAACATTATCTACATCTGCTTCTACGATGGGTTGACCCGGTAAATCAATTCTTTGGAACTTGTAACCAAAATTTTCAGGAGCAGGCTTGAAAGTCAAATTTACAACAACACCTGTGTGAAGGCCAACACCTGAAATAGTAACAGGTTTTTCAATGGTACATTGCATGACCATCTTTGTTTCATTTGAAACAGTTTCTTCAGCTTTTTTTTCAGTCTTCAATGATGGCTCAATAATAATTTGGTTTTCAATCATTTTAATGAAATTATTGAATTTAAATCTACTCTTACGCTAACAAATGACGTCAAAAATAAAAATAAATAAATAATCAGCTAATTATTCATGAAAATCAATTGAATAATCTGAGCAAATTCACTAAAAATAAAAGAGTTATAAAGATAGAAAAAAAAGGCTCATGATGGAATTTGACGTAATTCAATTATGGTCTGTTCCAATTCTTTTATTTTCTTTTCTAAAGCAGGCAATTTTCTGTATACAACATAGCTGCGTTTATAATCACCAATGTTAAAAGCAGGAGAACCCTGAACTATTTCACCAATTGTTACAATACTGTTTCCTATACCCGATTGAGCGGCAATTTTTACCTTATCTGCTATTGTAATATGCCCAACAATTCCAACCTGACCACCAATCATACAATCCCGGCCGATTTTTGTTGAACCTGCTATTCCGGTTTGAGCAGCTATTACAGTATTCTCACCAATTTCAACATTATGAGCTACCTGAATTAGGTTGTCGAGCTTTACACCTTTCCGAATGATAGTTGATCCAAGAGTAGCACGGTCAACTGCAGTATTGGCTCCAATTTCAACATGATCCTCAATAATTACATTTCCAATTTGCGCTACCTTTTTATACTCATTGGAACTGTTAGGCATAAAACCAAATCCATCAGCACCAATAACAGCACCTGTATGGAAGGTACAATCACTTCCAATAATGCAATCCGAATAAATTCTTACTCCCGCAAAAAGAGATGTATTGTCACCTATTGTAACATTATCACCCAGGTAAACCTGAGGATAAATTTTTACATTATTGCCAATCTTTACATTTGAACCTATATAAGCAAAAGCACCAACATAACAGTTCTCCCCAAGAACAGCTGTTGGGGAAATAAAAGAAGGTTGTTCTATTCCTTTTTTATCGAGTTGAATCTTGTTATAAATTTCCAACAAGTGCATAAAACTCTGATAGGCATTTTCAACTCTAATTAGTGTTGCTTTAACTGGTTGCTCTGCAACAAAAGTCTTGTCAACAATTACAATAGAAGCATTGGTAGAATATATGTAAGGCGTATATTTGGGGTTTGATAAAAAGCTAAGCGATTTGCTAACCCCTTCTTCGATTTTACTTAACTTGTTTACTTTCGCATTTAAATCACCTTCAATGATTCCTTGAAGAAGTTCACCGATTTGTTTGGCTGTAAATTCCATAGAGGATGTTTTTCGAGAGTTGCGAATGTACCACTTTTTCTTATTACAGGCAATTCAAAATTAGCTCATTAAATGGCTTTATTTGAAGTAATTTGCAAGAATAAACGGAAATAGAACAATTCATAATATGTTTTGTTATTTCTAACGAAAATAAGAACTAATTATTGCTTAATTCAGGAAAACACAAATAATACTTTTCAACCGGCTTACTTAGAACTTTTATATTGAGTGTATCCGCAGCTTCTGCAATATCGCACATTTTTCCATCCGGATACAGAATATTGATCTTATCGCTTTCTGAATTATAGGCATTATTGATAAGTTTACCTGAAAGGAGATAATATTCAACTTCCTTATCTGTAAGACTGAGCATTTTTTTTAATTTCTCTTTTACTTCAGATAAATAATCGCTTCCAAAAGGCTTGTCCTGAATTAACACTTTAAATAATCGACGGTTAACCAAACGCTTACATAGATCGCTTAAAATTTTATCCGAATCACTCATCCATACTTTAACAGCAACACTGATATCACTATCGTCAATGGCCGCAAAATCATCGAGTAGTTTCGCATTAGTGGAAAAATCGGCTAATGAATAATCATGCGATAAAAAGTTATTTAAAGCAGGAGAAGAAAACAATTGCTTTCCTAAACGAACAAGTTCTTTTGCTCTTCGCAAAATATTAATTAATAAATTTTCTGCACTCACTACAGTTTTATGAAGGTAAACCTGCCAATACATAAGCCTTCTGGCTATAATAAATTTTTCAATGGAATAAATTCCTTTCGACTCTATCACTAATTGATCATCCCTTATATCGAGCATTTTGATTATTCTCTCACTGCTAATTACACCTTCTGAAACACCGGTAAAAAAGCTGTCCCTGTTCAAATAATCAAGTCTGTCCATATCAAGCTGACCGGAAACAAGCTGATGAAGAAACTTTTTGGTATACCGATCCCTGAAAATATTAATAGCTAATGTCAGCTTTCCCTGAAAATCAGAATTTAGTCTGTCCATAAAAAACTCAGAAAGCCGCTCGTGTTTTACAGAACTCAGCAAACTCTCCTCAAGTGTATGGGAAAACGGACCATGTCCTATATCATGAAGTAAAATAGCTATAATTACTGCTTCCGACTCTTCCTCAAGAATATTATGACCTTTTCTTCTCAATACCTCAATAGCTTGAGTCATCAGGTACATTGACCCCAAAGCATGGTGGAAACGAGTGTGGTGAGCTCCCGGATAAACCAAATGCGTTAATCCTAATTGACGTATACGCCTTAGCCTTTGAAAATAAGGATGTTCAATTAACTGAAAAACAGTCTCAGAAGTAATCTGAATAAAACCGTAAATAGGATCGTTTATGATCTTAAACTTATTTGAATTCACAAAAGGGATTTTACGTGTATGCAAATATCAACAAACAAACTTATTTATGCTTTGTTTTTTTTTAAGGCAATAAAGTGTAATTCATGCCGTTTTAGGGTATATAACTACTCCTTCCCCTCCATTTTCAAAATTACTTTACTAAATAACAAATAAATAATATATGAATCGAAACAACTTTGTTAAATTTGAGAACTCCGTTAAAAACATTGAAACAGAAGTTATGGATAAACTCAATATACTTTGGGCAGATGATGAAATTGATCTTTTAAAACCGCATATTTTATTTTTACGGGACAAAGGTTATGATGTATCAACTGTGAGTAATGGTGAAGATGCTCTTGAATTGATTTCAAAAACAAATTTTGATATTGTTTTTTTAGATGAAAACATGCCGGGATTATCCGGCCTGGAAACACTGGCAAAAATCAAAAACATCAAGCCGGAAATTCCTATTGTCATGATCACAAAAAGCGAAGAAGAAAGCATCATGGAACAGGCTATTGGAAGTAAGATTGCCGATTACCTGATAAAACCTGTTAACCCTAATCAAATATTACTTTCAATTAAAAAAAATCTTGAAAATAAAAGATTGATTAGCGAGAAAACTGCATCGAACTATCAAAGTGAATTCCGGAATATTGGAATGACTCTTAGTGATAAATTAAGCTGGAAACAGTGGGTAGATGTTTATAGAAAACTTGTGTTCTGGGAGCTGGAATTGAAACAATCGGCCGATGAAAGCATGTATGAAATTCTAACAGCTCAGAAAAGTGAAGCGAACACTATTTTTTCAAAATACATTGAAAACAATTACCTCGGATGGCTAAAAAGCCCCGAGAATCCTGCCATCCCGGTTATGTCGCATCAACTAATGAAGAAAAAAATTCTTCCTTTTGTCGACGCCTCTTCCGAACCGGTATTTATGATTCTCATTGATAATCTTCGGTATGATCAATGGAAAATCATTCAGCCGCTTATCAATGAATATTTTCGGGTTCTTGAAGATGAAGTATATTTAAGCATTCTCCCTACAGCAACGCAGTATTGCCGCAATGCAATTTTTGCAGGACTTATGCCTGCAGAAATTGAAGCCCGTTTTCCAAACCTATGGCTGAATGATGAAGAAGAAGGAGGAAAAAATCTTCACGAAGAAGATTTTTTAAATGATACGCTAAAACGATTCAGGAAAGAATATAAATGTTCTTATACAAAGATCACCAACTATAACGATGGTAAAACGATGGTTGATAATCTTTCCAATCTTTTACAAAACAAACTGAATGTTATCGTTTACAACTTTGTTGATATGCTTTCACATGCACGAACTGAAATGGAAATGATACGGGAACTCGCAGACGATGAAGCTGCTTATCGTTCACTCACGCTTTCCTGGTTTGAGCATTCTCATCTTTTTGAAGCTTTAAAGAAAATGGCAGAAAAAAAGGTAAAGCTTATTATCACAACTGATCACGGAACAATTCGGGTTAAAGAACCAACAAAACTCGTTGGAGATCGCACCGTCAATACGAACTTGCGCTACAAACAGGGTCGTAACATGAATTATGACAAAAAAGAGGTTTTTGAAGTTAAAAACCCTGCTGATGCAATGCTTCCGCGACAACATCTCTCACAAACATTTGTATTCGCCAAGCAGGATAATTTTTTTGCTTACCCTAATAATTACAATTATTATGTAACTTATTATAAAAACACTTTGCAACATGGAGGTATTTCTTTGGAAGAAATGATTATACCTTTTATTACATTAAGTGTTAAATAAGATGTCATTTTTTGACCTAGCCCGGGAAGTAAGTGGGGAATAGTTTTCTGAATTTTTTATGAAGTTTTAAATTCATTATGCCTTCATAGGCTTTGAATACTTTTGTTCCATCAATAATGGCAATATAGTTGCTAACTTAAGTTTAAATTAAACGGTAAATATTATTAGTTTTGGGAACAAATAATCAAATTATGAAAGCTACAAAATACCTTATTGCCTCTGCATTTATTTTCTTCCTTTCTTTTAAAGGATTCGCTCAAGATACACCTGCCGAAAAAGTACAGGTAGTTAATGAGAATCAAAAGGAAAATCCTAATGCTCCTGAAATTGCTTTTGAAAACGAAATTCATGATTACGGCACTATTAAACAAGGAGCCAATGGTACTTGTGAATTCAAATTCAAAAATACCGGAAAAGATCCATTGGTTATTTCGAATGCCAGAGGAAGTTGTGGTTGTACCGTTCCAACATGGCCTAAAGAACCAATTATGAAAGGCGAGACAGGTATAATTAAAGTTAATTATGATACAAAGCGGGTTGGCGCTTTTACCAAAACTGTAACACTAAACTCTAATGCTAAAACAGATACCAAGGTTCTTACCATAAAAGGTGTTGTTGAAGCTTCAGAAGAAAATAACGAACAGGCAATGCCTTTAAAAAAATCGACTGGTTTGCCTTTCGAAAATAACAAATAAATTAAAAATATAAATTAATCTAGATATGAAAATTAAAATTCTTATTGCTTCATTTATTTTATTCTCAGGAATAATTTCATTTGCACAGGAAAAAAAAGTTTTGGATAATTTGGGAAACCAAAATTCGAATCAGGCTGAATTTAGTTTTGATAAAGAAGAATTCAATTTTGGAACGATTAAGCAGGGTGAGTCTGTAACAGGTGAATTCAAATTCACTAATTTAGGCAACGAACCATTGATTATAACAAATGCAGAAGGTTCATGCGGTTGTACCGTTCCTATTTTCCCTAAAGAACCAATAATGAAAAATCAATCTGCTGTTATTAAAGTTACCTTTAACAGCACAGGGAAATTCGGAATTCAGGATAAAACAGTAACTATTACATCCAATGCCGTACAAAGCCCAATGGTTCTTCATGTAAAAGGTATCATTTCAAAATCAACAGTTGACGCACCAAAAAATTAAATTCAAACTATAATTATTAAAAACTAAAAAAAATGAAAAAAACTATCTTATCTATTGCTCTATTTCTCTTCGCTTCAGTATTAGTAAATGCTCAGGATAAATCATCTGCTCCGGCTCCGGCTGCTGTTGCGGCACCTGCTGTAGATATGAAAAACGCTCCCGAATTTAAATTTGAAATAGAAGAATACAACTATGGCACTATAAAACAAGGTGACAAAGTTACATACGATTTCAACTTTGTTAATACAGGAAAAGAGCCTCTGATAATTTCTGAAGCTCACGGTTCTTGTGGATGTACTGTTCCATCATGGCCAAAAGAGCCAATAGCAAAAGGTGGGAAAGGCTCTATCCATGTTGAATTTAATTCAACAGGTAAGATGGGAATGCAGGACAAAACGGTTACCATAACATCTAATGCTAAATCAGGACAGAAAGTTCTTCACCTTAAAGGTAATGTTGAGGCACCTCCTGTTACCCCTGCTACTGACAAACCAGCTGAAAAGTAAGATAATAACTATAGTATTTTATTGTATATTTGAAACCCTCCTTTTAAGGAGGGTTTCTTTTTATATGGAAAAAAAATAAACTCTATGCCCTCAACCTCCAAAAAAGGCAATCAAATGCCTCCCTCTCCTATCCGAAAACTTGTTCCCTACGCTGAAAAGGCTAAAAAAAGCGGCAAGAAAATTTATCATCTTAATATAGGTCAGCCGGATATTGAAACACCGGAGGTTATGCTGAATGCTATCCATAACTATCCAAATAAAATAATTGAATATTCCCATTCAGCAGGAATTGAATCCTATCGAAAAAAACTTTTAGTTTATTATAAGAAATTCGATATTAATATCGATTTTACTGATATCATTATTACCACAGGCGGATCCGAAGCAATTTCAATTGCAATGATGAGCTGTTTCGATCCGGGTGATGAAATACTTATTCCTGAACCCTTCTATGCAAATTATAATGGCTTTACAACCCAGGCTAATGTAAAAGTAATTCCTATCCGTTCTTATATTGAAAATGGATTTGCTTTACCCCCTATCTCAGAATTTGAAAAATATATTACTCCTGCAACAAGGGGTATTATGATTTGTAATCCTTCCAACCCTACAGGTTATTTGTATTCTCAGGAAGAACTTATGGTGCTAAAGAACCTCGTGCTGAAACATGACCTCTGGTTATTTTCAGATGAAGTTTATCGTGAGTTTTGTTACGATAATAAAATATTTTCATCAGCCTTGAATTTAAAAGGAATTGAGCAAAATGTAGTTATGCTTGATTCAATTTCCAAAAGATACAGTGCCTGCGGTGCTCGCATAGGAGCTTTGATTTCCAGGAACAAGGATTTGATGGCTACTGCCTTGAAATTTGCTCAGGCTCGTTTAAGTCCGCCTGCTATCGGACAAGCAGCCGCTGAAGCCGGTATCGATACACCTGAATCTTATTTCAAAGAAGTTACTACCGAATATGTTGCCAGAAGGGATTTCATTGTTGACGCTCTCAATAAAATAGATGGTGTATTTTGTCCTAAACCCAGTGGTGCATTTTATTGCATTGCCCGATTACCTATTGACAATTCCGATAAATTTTGTCAGTGGTTACTGGAAAGCTTTTCCTATGAAAACGAAACCGTAATGCTTGCTCCCGCTACAGGCTTCTATTCCAATCCGGATTATGGAACAGATGAAGTCAGAATTGCTTATGTGTTAAACATTAATGATCTGAAAAAAGCAATAAAATGTCTGGAAGCCGCTCTGCTTGAGTATCCCGGAAGAGTTCTGAAAAAAAAGGAAATGAAAATTTCACAAGACTAATATCCATACATTAGTCTATTCGAAGTCAACATATATGAGGTATTTTTTTCGAATCTCTTTAAATTTCTGAATTCCTTTTTTCCAGGATTTCCGAATTTCTGCTTCGGTTTTTTTATTAATAATCTGCTTTCTCAATTGCGAGGTTCCTGCCAGCTTATCGAAAAAATTATTAAAGAATCTTTCTTTATCAGGATAAAATCTATAAATATCGATTAGCCATTTTAATTGAATTTTTTTCTCAACAATTAACCTGTTTCCTTCACCGCTTAAATCCAATCCTGAACATAGTGTATCACGATACGGCGGATTAGGCGCCACTCCTAAAATTGCTTGAGGTTTAAAAGCAACATTTCCTGAATCATTACCGGGATAACCAATAAGCCTGAATGGTTTTTCCGTTCCACGGCCGAGGCTGATGGCAGTACCTTCAAAAAAACAAATTGAAGGATAAAGATAAATTGCATCTAAATCCGGAAGATTTGGAGATGGCGGAATAGGAAGTCTATACTTTGTTGAATGAAAATAATTTCTGACAGGTATAACCTTGAGATTACATTTTTGCTTTTGACGAAGCCATTTTTCTCCATTAATCATTTGGGCATATTCTCCAATTGTCATTCCATAAACAACTGGAACCCGCTGCATTCCAACAAATGAAGTATATTTTGTTTCGAGTACCGGCCCATCAATATAAAAACCATTGGGATTGGGCCTGTCAAGTATAATAAGTGGAATATTATAATCGGCGCAAGATTCCATTACATATTGAAGAGTAGATATGTAAGTATAGAACCTGACACCTACGTCTTGTATATCAAATAGCATCAAATCAATGCCTTTTAAGTTGTTTGAATCCGGACCAAGATGTTTGCCATACAATGAAACAATCGGCAAACCGGTCAGACTGTCAACATTGTTTCCTATTTCTTCCCCTGCACCCTTGTTTCCCCGAAATCCATGCTCAGGGGCGAAAACGCATTTTATTTTAAATCCGGAAGAAAGCAAAGAATCTACGAGATGCTTTCGACCAATAAAAGATGTCTGATTGGCAACTATTCCAATTGTTTTTCCTTTTATCATTGGAAAATACATATCTGTTTGAAAAGCACCCGGTAAAACTGTAGTTTTAGGTTTTGCAAAAACAGACAAAACTGTAGTTAATAAAATGAATAAGATTATACTTTTGTAAACCATAACAACGTCGATAATAAAATACCTTTAACCTTTACTGCAAATCTAATAGTTCCAAATTGAACTACGAACTTTTTATAGCTAAACGAATTGCCTTTTTAAAAGAAAAGGGTAATGTAATTTCAAAACCAATAATCCGTATCGCTTTAATAGGTATGGCTCTTGGTTTTGCAGTTATGACCATTACGATAGCAATAGTAACGGGTTTTAAAAAAGAAATTCGTGATAAAGTAATTGGCTTTGGATCTCACATTCAAATAAGTAATTATGATGAAAATAATTCTTATGAAACAAAACCAATAATAAGAAATCAGGCATTTATTAAATTTTTAAAAAACGATCCGGAAATAAAGCATATCCAGGTCTTTGCCACCAAAGCAGGTATCATAAAAACAGAACATGATATTGAAGGTGTTGTCGCTAAAGGAGTTGGCAGCGACTTCGACTGGACTTATTTCTCTTCCTACTTAATAGAAGGCAGCGTTTTCTCAATTTCTGACAGTTCATTATCCGATGCTATCCTCATTTCAGAAAATTTATCAAAAAAACTCAATCTTCATCCGGGGAATACCTTGATCATGAATTTTATCCAACAACCTCCAAGAGCAAGGAAATTCAAGATCGCCGGAATTTATAAGACAGGTTTAGAGGAATTTGATAACCTTTATATTTTCTGTGACATTGGCCATATTCAAAAGTTAAACGACTGGAGTAAAAATGATGTTGGAGGATTTGAGGTAACCCTTAAAAATTTTGATAATCTAAACAAAGAAGCTGATAAGATTTATAATCTAACAGGCTCAGATCTGAATTCGCGTACGATTATCGAAATTTTCCCTCAGATTTTTGACTGGCTGGGATTGCAAAATATCAATGCAATAATTATCATAACACTAATGATTATTGTTTCAGGTATGAACATGATTTCCGCTTTATTAATTATAATACTGGAACGAATTACTTTGATAGGAGTTTTAAAAGCCCTAGGTAGTAAAAACTCAAGTGTGCGGAAATTATTTATCTATCTTGCAGGTTACCTTATCGGTAAAGGAATGCTTTGGGGAAATATTATAGGTATTGGTTTTATTTTACTTCAAAAAAAATTCGGACTTTTTCACCTTGATCAACAGTCGTATTATATTTCTTACGTTCCTGTAAACTTTTCTTTAACACACATACTTTTACTTAATGCAGGTACATTACTAATATGTACGTTGATGATGGTTTTACCAACCATGATAATAACCAGAATCAGTCCATTAAATTCAATTCGCTATTCATAGAATCCTTTTGCTTACGAATTCTAATTTCTTAATCCTGAAAATTAAAATCTCAATTCCAAGACCTGCTTTTACATAAATACTTTTAAAATCCTTGATCAATAAATTAAATATTGATTCATTTTTAATCAATTGATATTAAACATTTTATATCTATTTGATTGAATGCAATTTATGTCGGAACTAACCATTAAACTCAATTAATAGTCCCGATAAAGGGAAGAAATTAAAATTAAAATTAAAACCTTTCTTAACTTTGCACTCCAAAAATTGATTCATAACTTTTTACTAAATTTTCACTAATGGCAGTAAATCCGGCAAAAAAAACGTGTAATAATATATTAGAGGCTATTGGAAATACTCCCTTAGTGCGACTCAATAAAGTTGCAGAAGGAATAAAAGCCACCGTCTATGCTAAAATAGAAACATTCAATCCCGGCAATTCCATTAAAGACAGAATGGCTCTGAAAATGATAGAAGATGCTGAGAAAGCCGGCATTCTCAAACCCGGAGGAACAATTATTGAAGGTACTTCCGGAAATACAGGAATGGGTCTGGCAATTGCAGCAATTGTAAAAGGCTATAAATGTATTTTTACAACAACCGATAAGCAATCAAAAGAAAAGGTTGATGCTCTAAAAGCTTTCGGAGCAGATGTTATTGTTTGTCCGACCAACGTTGAACCTGAAGATCCCCGCTCTTATTATTCTGTAGCGGCGCGACTAAATAAAGAAATTGCCAATTCATTTTACCCGAATCAATACGACAACCCATCGAATACAATAGCGCATTATGAACAAACAGGACCCGAAATTTGGGAACAAACGGAAGGGAAAATTACTCATTTAGTAGTTGGTGTTGGAACAGGCGGAACGATTTGTGGCACCGGTAAATTTCTAAAGGAGAAAAATCCCAATATAAAAATTTGGGGAATTGATACCTATGGATCAGTCTTTAAAAAATATAAAGAGACCGGTATTTTTGATAAGAATGAAATCTACCCTTATGTTACCGAAGGAATTGGCGAGGATTTTCTTCCGAAAAATGTCAACTTCAATGTTATCGATCTTTTCGAGAAAGTAACGGATAAAGACGCTGCATTAATGACAAGAGAGATTGTACAAAAGGAAGGAATTTGGGTTGGGAATTCCGCAGGTTCGGCATTAGCAGGTCTTTTTCAGCTGAAAGATAAATTAACACCGCAGGATGTAGTAGTTGTCATTTTCCATGATCATGGAACCCGTTACATTGGTAAAATATTCAACGATCAATGGATGCGTAAAATGGGCTATATAGACAAGAAAGGAATGACAGCAAAAGATATTGTTAGCTATAGGAACAATACTGAACTTATTACCATTGATAAGAACGATTCAATTGCCAATGCTCTTCGCATAATCAACGACAATAACTTCTCACAAATCCCGGTAACATCCGATGACAGAATTGTTGGATCGATATATGAGAATCTTGTTTATGATCACATTCTTAAAAATCCAACTGCTAAAAATGATAAAGTAGAAGTAATAATGCAGGAAGCACTTCCTTTTGCTGATATAACTACTCCATTGGAAGAATTATCTGAAATGATTTCCGGCGACCGAATGGCTGTACTAGTAAAAGATTTTAAAGCAGGAAGAACATTTATTATTACTAAAAGTGATATAGCGGAAGCTCTTCTCAAGTAAAGATTTGCGGCTTTACTTACTTGCCCATGTTATAAAATTTTAAATGATTTCAACTACAGATCAACTGGGTCGAATACTACAATTAGCCAAGCAACCGGTTAAGATCATTTCATTAGTTCCCTCACAGACTGAATTACTTTTTGAACTGGGGTTAGATAAAGAAGTAGCAGCCATAACAAAATTTTGTATTCATCCTGAGAGTTGGCATCAATCAAAAACAAAAATCGGAGGAACAAAAAATCTCAAATTAGATAAAATAAATGCTATCCAACCTGATTTAATTATTGCAAACAAAGAGGAAAATGAAGAGTCTCAGATTCGCAAATTAATTGAAGATTTTCCTGTTTGGATCTCCGATATAAAAAACCTGGATGATGCCCTTGGTATGGTCCGTGAAGTTTCTAAAATTGTCGGGAAAGAAAACAAAGGCATAGAAATAATAAACGAAATTAAATCCGGTTTTATGTTATTGGCCCAAAAGAGAAATAACATAAATTGCGCTTATTTGATATGGAACAAGCCAATGATGACAGTTGGCGGTGATACATTCATTTCCAATATGCTTGAATATGCAGGTTACACAAATGTTTTTAATGAAAAATCACGTTATCCGGAAATAACAGCCGAAGACCTTGAAAAGAAAGCCCCTGATGTTTTATTTTTATCATCGGAACCTTTTCCTTACTTTAACAAATTAATAGATCAATATAAATCAGATTTCCCTAAAATCAATGTTCAGCTGGTAGACGGAGAATTGTTTTCCTGGTATGGATCCAGACTCCTAAAATCGCCCTCCTACTTTCTTAATTTAAGAGAAAAGTTCGAATGAATTTGATATATTAGTTTTCTATTATTTATGAGAAAAATAAACGCTTTCACTTTTTACTTTTTAATAATCCTTCTCCTTCTTCATTCATCCTTTTGTTCAGCACAAAAAGTAGGATTAGTGTTGAGTGGCGGCGGAGTAAGAGGAATGGCTCATATTGGTGTAATCAAAGCCCTGGAAGAAAAAAATATTCCTATTGATTTTGTCGCTGGAACGTCTGCAGGTGCAATCGTAGCATGTATGTACGCCCAGGGATATTCAGGTATTCAAATGGATTCTATAGTAAAGACTGATGATTTCCTGAACTGGGCTACCGGTGTTATTGATGATGATTACTCATATTACTTTCGGAAAAAAGAAGATAATGCATCCTGGATAAGTCTTAAGTTTGCGCTCGATTCCGTTATTACAACATCTTTGCCTACGAATATTGTTAGTTCGATTCCCTATGATTACTCATTGCTTGAAAATACCGCAGCACCTATTGCCAAAGCAAATTATAATTTCGATTCGCTTTTTGTTCCTTTTCGGTGCGTAGCAGCAGATATTGAAAACAAAAAAACAATTATATTCAGGAATGGTGATTTAGCACAGGCGGTCCGGGCTTCTTCGGCATACCCATTCTATTTTAAACCTGTTATTTTTGATAATAAAATTTTATACGATGGCGGAATGTATAATAATTTTCCGGCCGATGTATTGCTTGAAGAATTTCAACCCGATATAATTATTGGCTCCAATGCTGCCGGTTCAACCACACCTGCATTAGAAGGAAATATTATTTCACAAATACGGACAATGATGACAACTCCTACTGACTTTTCTGTGATTTGCGAGAATGGCGTTTTGATAGAAATCAATACCAATCGTTTTGGCTTGTTTGACTTTTCACGAATAAGTGAGATCATTGAAGAAGGATATAAATCTGCTCAGGGACAAATGGGCCGGCTATTGGTAAATGTTCAAAGAAGAGTATCCTCGGAAGAATTAGCAAAACGCAGAAACGATTATCGATCCTCATTGCCGGAAGTATACATAGATAAAATTAACATAGAAGGAATTAATTCCAATCAAGCTGAATACGTTCGTCAAATAATTAAGCCGGGTATAACTCCGATTCCTTTAAAACGATTAAAAGCGGCATACTTCTCACTGGTTGCCGATCAAAACATTAAAAGCATTTACCCGTCTGTCCAGTTAAACGAAACTACAGGGCTTTTCGATCTTAAATTAAAAATCAAGAGGGAAAAAGATATTATTACTCAATTCGGAGGCAATATTTCTTCTCGTCCCGTAAGTGAAGCTTTTGTAGGTTTACAGTACAATTTATGGAGCCGAAAGTCCTATAATTTTTCAGGTAATTTCTACTTCGGAAAACTTTATACTTCCGGGCAATTTCGGATACGGATGGATTCACCGGCACGATTTCCATACTTTCTTGAATCTGATATTACTTTAAATCAATATGACTATTTCAGAAGCAGCAATGCAGCGTTTTTCACAGAACAGAAACCTTCCTATATTTTAAAATCGGATTACAACTTTGGAATGAATTTCGGAATCCCCGCAAGAAATAAAGGTAAAATAATAGCTTCAGCAGCCTATACAAGAATACAAGATGATTATTATCAAACGAAGGATTTTCTTTCTAAAGATACAGCTGATCAGACGATTCTTAAAGGTCCCGTAGGAGCGATTTGTTTTGAAAGAAATACATTAAACAAAAAAGAATATCCAAACCAGGGAACGTTTTTAAGTATGCGACTTCAGTATGTAAATGTTCAGGAAATAACAATTCCCGGATCTACATCGATTGACAGAAAAAAGAAAACGAATTTTCACGACTGGCTTATTTTTAAAATTAAGTATGAAAATTACTTCACTCGCAAAGGCAGAGTGAAATTTGGAATGTCGTTTGACTTTTCAACAACAGAGATGCCTTTTCTTTCAAATTATACTGCTACAGTCCTAAACAGCCCATCCTTCAACCCTATTCAGGAATCAAAAACTGTTTTCCTTCCATCTTTTCATGCACATACCTTTGGCGGTTTGGGCTCGAAGAATGTTATTTCAATAAATAATAATATTGAAATGATTTTAGAAGGATACGTATTTCAACCGTATCGTGAAATTCTTCCTACAACGGATAATAAAACGTATTATGGTGATTACTTCGGAAAAAGATATTATATCGGCTCACTCGGCGCTGTGGTTCAAAGTCCGTTAGGTCCAATAGGCTTCTTTGTAAATTACTTTGATAACAGGGAAAATTCGTTTTCTTTTTTGTTTCACTTTGGTTATTTCATATTTAATAGAAGCTCTATTAATGATTAAAATAAAATTAAATATTAGGCATAGAAAGTTAACCATAGCCGAATTCCGTATATTGCAGAAAAATAAATTTATTCAACAAACCAAATGATTATTATATTATTTCTAACCATGCTTATAAACCAGGAAACTTCAACCATCTACAATTTTAAACCTATTTCTATTGATGGAAAAGTAACTGATCTCTCAGCCTACAAAGGGAAAAAAATTCTTATAGTCAATACTGCCTCTGAATGCGGCAATACCCCACAATATGCGGATCTTGAAAAATTATTTGAAGAAAATAAAGATAATCTGGTTATTCTTGGGTTCCCTGCAAACAATTTCGGAGAACAGGAACCTGGAACAAATTCTCAAATAGCTTCTTTTTGTAAAAAAAATTATGGTGTCACCTTCCCTATTATGTCAAAACTATCTGTAAAAGGTGATGACATAGATCCACTATTTAAATGGTTAATAGAACAACCAAATCCGGACTTTACAGGAAATATAAAATGGAATTTTGAAAAATTTTTAATAGATGAAAACGGAAAATTAGTTAGAAGATTTGCAGCCAAACTTTCACCATCCGATGATAAAATAAGGAAGGCTATTCAAAATAATTAAGTATAAATAATTTCTAAAATATTATCTACCCGGGCATTCCCCGGGTTTTTTTATGACTTAAAACCTTTAATTTCGACAAATGAATATTAACATACGAAAAAAAGAAAACTTTCATATCCTGCTATGGTTAGTGAAAGATCTTTCATGGGTCACTCTTTCTAAAAGTTTTGGAGTTATAATGATAGCGCCTACACTTCTATTAGCTATTCATATAACGTATATTCATCGCAGCGATAAAGAAGAACTGGCACATAATCTGGCAGTCTGCTTTTGGATTGCCGCAAACTCAGTGTGGATGATTGGAGAGTTTTTCTATGAAGATTCTCTTAGAAGTTATGCAACTGCGTTTTTTGTGTCAGGACTTTCAGTAATATTATTTTATTATTTGCCTATATTATTCAGTGGCAGAAATATGCTGAAAAATAAAAACAGGTAAATAATATATAAAATGAAAAGTATGCAAAGTGATTTGAAGTCTCTGAATAAAACTACGCCTGAGCAGCCGGTCCACCAAAATTCATCGGTATACCAATACCTTCTGTTTGTTTTATTGGCCCGTGTATAGCTTCAAACTTTGCAATATTATCCTGCATGGCTGCTAATAAACGTTTTGCATGCTGTGGAGTAAGTAATATCCTTGCTTTAACTTTTGCTTTAGGAACTCCGGGCATAACTTTTACAAAATCAATTACAAATTCTGATGTGCTATGTGTAATGATAGCAAGATTTGAATAAATTCCATCAGCAATTTCTTCTGTAAGTTCTATATTAAGCTGGTTTTGGTTTTGATTTTCGTCCATGGCTATAATTTTTAAAAAGTAAGTACTTATCCGGTTTAATCAGTTCTGTAAATATAAAAAAACCGCTTCAGAATCCGAAGCGGTTTTTAAATTGATTTTTATTTTCAATGTTCGCTAACCTCTTCTTCTTGTTTAGAGGCCATTAACAAGTCATATTCCTCCTGAGAACCTACAATCAGACGTTCATATTCACGTAAGCCGGTACCGGCAGGAATAAGGTGTCCAACAATTACATTCTCTTTCAAACCGAGGAGATCATCCACTTTACCATTCACAGCTGCTTCATTCAGTACTTTTGTGGTTTCCTGGAAGGAAGCGGCAGATATCCAACTCTTCGTATGAAGCGATGCCTGAGTAATACCCTGTAATACCGGAGAAGAAGTTGCAGGAATTGCATCTCTGGCCTCAATTGGCTTTAAGTCTTTACGTTTCAACACAGAATTTTCTTCACGCAGTCTTCTTAGAGTGATGATCTGGCCGGCTTTAAGGTCATTAGAATCGCCAGGTTCAAGAACAACGACTTTATCCATGATTGTATCATTTTCTTTAATGAAATCAATACGATCAACATATTCGCGTTCCAGGAACATGGTGTCACCCGGATCATCAATAACAACCTTCCGCATCATCTGACGAACAATTACTTCAAAGTGCTTGTCATTTATTTTCACACCCTGCAAACGATAAACTTCCTGTACCTCATTTACAAGGTACTCCTGTACCATCGCCGGTCCTTTAATAGAGAGAATATCATTCGGCGTTATAGCACCGTCAGATAGCGGATCTCCGGCCTTAATAAAGTCGTTATCCTGCACAAGAATGTGTTTGGATAGTGGAACGAGGTATTTTTTAACTTCACCGTCACGGGAAGTAATAACTACTTCTCTGTTACCACGCTTTATTCCACCGTAAGAAACGATACCATCGATTTCACTTACAACAGCAGGATTACTTGGGTTACGTGCTTCGAATAATTCAGTAACTCGAGGAAGACCACCGGTAATATCACCTGATTTACCTGTTGTACGAGGTATTTTTACAAGGATATCTCCTGATTGAATCTTCTGCGCTTTATTAACCATAACGTGCGCTCCAACAGGAATGTTATAGGCTTTAATTACTTCCTTCTTATCATCGATGATTTTGATAACAGGGTTTTTAGTTTTATCTCTTGTTTCAATAATAACTTTCTCCTTGTAACCTGTTTGCTCATCGGACTCTTCACGGAAAGTAATTCCTTCTTCTACATGTTCAAATTCTACTTTACCCGCAAATTCAGAAAGGATAACGGCGTTGAATGGATCCCAGTCACAAATGACATCTCCTTTTTCAACTATTGCTTTATCTTTTACCTGTAATTTAGCTCCGTATGGAATATTGGAAGTAGCAAGAACAGTTCCTGTTGTTGGATCAATTATTCTGAATTCTCCAGAACGGCCGATTACAACTGCATGAGATTTATTTCCGTCTTTGAAAGTAACGGTTTTTATTTCTTCGAATTCAATACGTCCGCCATATTTTGCCTTTAACTCAGACTCAGAAGCACCTTTTTGTGCAACACCACCGACGTGGAATGTACGAAGTGTAAGCTGTGTTCCCGGCTCACCAATTGACTGTGCAGCAATTACACCAACGGCTTCACCCTTCTGAACCATGCGGCCGGAAGCGAGGTTTCTGCCATAGCATTTAGCACATACTCCCCTAACGGACTCACACGTTAATACAGAACGAATTTCAACAGTTTCAATTGGAGATTCTTCAATTAATGTTGCGACAAGTTCCGTGATTTCTTTTCCATTTTCAATTAACAATTTACCGGTTAAAGGATGGTAAATGTCATGTAAAGAAACACGACCTAGTATTCTATCATAGAGAGATTCTACTACTTCTTCATTATTTTTAAGTGCAGTTTCTGCCAATCCGCGCAGTGTACCACAATCTTCATCGGTGATAATTACATCCTGTGCAACATCCACTAAACGACGCGTCAGGTAACCGGCATCGGCTG
Organism: Bacteroidota bacterium; assembly: GCA_031417395.1. GTDB lineage: Bacteria > Bacteroidota > Bacteroidia > AKYH767-A > 2013-40CM-41-45 > JADKIH01. Next base: position 83,645 of record JANOVM010000018.1, read on the forward strand.
TTTTCAAAGCCGTATCGGCAAGACCTTTACGGGCACCGTGTGTAGAGATAAAATACTCAAGAATTGAAAGACCTTCCTTAAAGTTAGAAAGGATAGGGTTTTCAATGATCTCACCGCCGGATGAACCACTCTTTTGTGGTTTGGCCATAAGTCCCCTCATTCCTCCAAGCTGACGAATCTGCTCTTTAGAACCCCTTGCACCGGAATCCAACATCATGAAAATAGAATTGAATCCCTGCTTATCATTCGTTAACTGCTTCATCAGTGTCTCTGTAATGCGGGAACTTGTTCGCGTCCAGATATCGATGATTTGATTGTAACGTTCATTATATGTAATGAAGCCAAGGTTGTAATTGTTTAACACCTCATCAACTTCAGCATTTGCTTTATTAATTAGCTCTACCTTAATCTCCGGAATTTTTACATCTTCCAGGTTAAATGATAAAGCTCCTTTAAAGGCCATCTTAAATCCAAGATCCTTCATATCGTCAAGGAACTTTGCAGTCTTAGCGACACCACATGTTTTCAATACATCTCCAATAATATCACGAAGTGCTTTTTTGGTAAGTAAAGTATTGATATACCCGGCTTCTTCAGGAACGACCTGATTGAAAAGGACACGACCAACAGTGGTTTTTGTCATTTCATTAACAAGACCACTTTCTTTCATTACATTGACCTTAACTTCAATAGTGGCATGCAATTCAACACGGCCTTCGTTATGGGCAATAATAACTTCTTCAGGAGAATAAAATTTCATTCCTTCTCCCTTTACTTTCCGTGTCGCATCGGTCTTACGTTCTTTAGTTGTATAATAAAGTCCGAGTACCATGTCCTGAGATGGAACAGTAATAGGAGCTCCATTAGCAGGGTTAAGGATATTGTGAGAAGCAAGCATTAACATCTGTGCTTCTAATATTGCAGCATTTCCAAGTGGAACGTGAACGGCCATCTGGTCACCGTCAAAGTCAGCGTTGAAGGCAGTACAAACCAATGGATGAAGCTGAATAGCTTTTCCCTCGATCAACTTAGGCTGGAAAGCCTGAATACCCAAACGGTGAAGTGTTGGAGCCCTGTTTAAAAGAACAGGATGTCCCTTCAATACATTTTCAAGAATATCCCAAACTAAAGGATCTTTTCTATCAACTATTTTCTTTGCCGACTTTACAGTTTTAACAACGCCTCTTTCAATCATCTTACGGATGATAAACGGCTTGAAAAGTTCAGCAGCCATATCTTTCGGAAGACCGCACTCATGTAATTTTAACTCAGGCCCAACGACAATTACGGAACGTGCTGAATAATCGACACGTTTTCCAAGAAGGTTTTGACGGAAACGTCCCTGTTTACCTTTTAAGGAATCCGAAAGTGATTTCAGTGCACGATTGGATTCAGTCTTCACCGCATTTACCTTACGCGAATTATCAAAGAGAGAATCAACAGCTTCCTGAAGCATACGCTTCTCATTACGGAGAATTACATCAGGAGCTTTTATTTCTAAAAGACGCTTTAAACGATTGTTACGGATAATTACACGTCTGTATAAATCGTTCAAATCGGAAGTAGCAAAACGGCCGCCATCTAAAGGAACGAGCGGTCTTAATTCAGGAGGAATAACAGGAACAACTTTGACAATCATCCACTCGGGACGATTTTCAATATGCTGGTTAGCAGAACGGAAAGCTTCAACAACATTCAGCCTTTTTAAAGCTTCATTCTTACGCTGCTGAGAAGTTTCATTGCTGGCCTGGTGACGTAAGTTATAGGAAAGCTCATCCAGGTTCAATCTAGAAAGCAAATCAAACAATGCCTCCGCTCCCATTTTCGCTATGAAACGATTAGGATCTTTTTCATCCAAGTGTTGATTTTCCTTTGGAAGTGCTTCGAGAATCATTAAATATTCTTCTTCCGTCAGGAAGTCAAGATAGTTAATACCATCTGTAGCTTTAACACCCGCTTGAATTACTACGTAACGCTCATAATAAATAATCATGTCCAACTTTTTAGTTGGAAGTCCAAGCAAATAACCAATCTTATTTGGTAAAGAGCGGAAATACCATATATGAGCAACGGGAACGGTTAATGTAATATGACCCATGCGCTCCCTTCTGACTTTCTTTTCAGTTACTTCAACACCACAACGGTCACAAACGATTCCTTTGTAACGAATACGTTTGTATTTACCGCAATGACATTCCCAATCTTTAACAGGGCCGAAAATACGCTCACAGAATAATCCGTCGCGTTCCGGTTTGTATGTCCTGTAATTGATTGTTTCCGGTTTCAAAACTTCACCGCTTGACTGCTCCAGAATATGTTCAGGAGAAGCTAGGCTAATGATAATTTTGGAAAAATTGGATTTAATTTTTATTTCTTTTCTGGTTGCCATCTAATTTAGTTTTTAATGTTTGATGTTTTGAATGAATTAAATTATTGCCGATTCAATCTCACCAAACTATTCAAGAGTAATCTTTAGACCCAATCCCCTGAGTTCATGCAACAATACGTTGAATGATTCCGGAATACCGGGTGTAGGAAGATTTTCTCCCTTAACAATGGATTCATATGTTTTTGCACGACCGATTACGTCATCCGATTTAACGGTAAGAATTTCCTGAAGGATGTTGGCTGCACCGAATGCTTCGAGTGCCCAAACCTCCATCTCACCAAATCGCTGGCCTCCGAACTGTGCTTTACCACCCAACGGTTGCTGTGTAATAAGCGAATAAGGTCCGATAGAACGTGCGTGCATTTTATCATCAACCATGTGACCGAGTTTCATCATATAGATGACACCAACGGTAGCCGGCTGATCAAAACGCTCTCCCGAACCTCCATCATAGAGATATGTACTTCCAAACTTTGGAAGTTCAGCCTTAGAAACGTAATCATCGATTTGCTCAATGGAAGCACCGTCAAAAATTGGAGTTGAAAATTTCATTCCGAGTTTTAATCCTGCCCATCCAAGAATTGTTTCATAGATCTGTCCAAGGTTCATACGTGAAGGTACACCGAGTGGATTTAAAACGATGTCGACCGGAGTTCCATCAGCAAGGAAAGGCATGTCTTCATCACGAACAATTTTCGCAACAATACCTTTATTTCCGTGACGGCCCGCCATCTTATCGCCAACTTTCAATTTACGTTTCTTAGCGATATAAACTTTGGCAAGCTGAACGATACCGGCCGGTAGTTCATCACCAACGGTAAGGGCAAATTTCTTGCGCTTATAGATTCCGGAAATATCGTTAAACTTAATAGTATAATTATGCAGCAACTGTTTAATCTGATCGTTCTTTTCTTTGTCAGTTGTCCACTTATCAGGATTAATAGTATCGAAGTTTATTTCCGTAAGCATTTTCTGAGTGAACTTCGCTCCTTTTGGAATAATTACTTCTTTAAAGATATCCGTAACACCCTGAGAAGTTTTTCCGCTTACAAGAACGAATAACTTATCGATCAGTTTTTCTTTTAGCTCAACAATTTGTTGATTGTATTCTTTGTCAAGTTTCTCAAGCAATACTTTTTCGTCATTCTTCTGCGTCTTATCTTTTGCTGTTACGCGTGAGAACAAACGCTTATCAATAACTACTCCTTTTACGGAAGGGGGAACTTTTAAAGAAGCATCTTTTACGTCGCCTGCTTTATCTCCGAAGATTGCACGAAGAAGTTTTTCTTCCGGAGAAGGATCTGTTTCTCCTTTTGGTGTAATTTTTCCGATAAGAATATCACCTTCCATAACTTCAGCACCGACACGAATCAAACCGTTTTCATCCAGTTCACGGGTAGCTTCTTCGCTTACATTCGGAATATCCGCTGTAAGCTCTTCCATTCCGCGTTTGGTATCACGCACTTCGAGACTGTATTCATCGATGTGTATGGATGTGAATATATCTTCACGAATTACGCGTTCAGATATTACAATAGCATCCTCAAAATTATTTCCTTTCCAAGGCATGAAAGCAACCTGAAGATTACGACCAAGAGCAAGTTCTCCGCTTTGAGTAGCATATCCTTCACATAATACCTGACCTTTTTTAACCTTCTGACCTTTTATAACAATAGGCTTTAAGTTAATGCAGGTATTCTGATTGGTTTTCTGGAATTTAGTAAGTACGTATGTCTTTACATCATCTTCGAAACTGATTAACTTCTCATTTTCTTTTCTGCTATAACGAATAGTAACTTCAATTGCATCAACGTATTCAACAACTCCGTCACCTTCGGCATTAATGAGAACTCTTGAATCACGTGCTACTAATCCTTCCAGTCCGGTACCAACAATTGGAGCCTCCGGGCGAAGCAAAGGAACAGCCTGACGTTGCATGTTAGATCCCATCAGGGCACGGTTAGCATCATCGTGTTCCAGGAAAGGAATCAACGAAGCGGCAATCGATGCAATCTGGTTTGGAGCAACGTCCATAAGATTGATTTTCTCCGGTCCAAGGACAGGAAAATCTCCAAGTTCGCGGGCTTTAACTTTAAGATCAATAAAGTCACCGCGCTCATTTATTTTAGCATTTGCCTGAGCAATTACTTTATTATCTTCTTCTTCTGCGGTAAGATAAATAACTGGTTTATCTACATCAACAATTCCATTCGTAACTGTACGATACGGTGTTTCAATAAAACCAAGATTGTTGATTTTCGCATACACACATAAAGAAGAAATAAGTCCGATGTTTGGTCCCTCAGGAGTTTCAATGGTACAAAGACGACCGTAATGCGTGTAATGCACGTCACGAACCTCGAAGCCTGCACGTTCACGCGAAAGACCTCCGGGCCCAAGTGCCGAAAGACGGCGCTTGTGGGTGATTTCAGCCAATGGATTGGTCTGATCCATGAACTGGGACAATTGATTTGTTCCGAAGAATGAATTAATGACAGAAGAAAGTGTCTTCGCATTAATCAAATCAGAAGGCGTGAAAACCTCATTATCTCTGACGTTCATTCTTTCACGAATCGTTCTTGCCATACGGGCAAGTCCGACACCAAATTGAGAATACAATTGCTCACCAACTGTTCGTACACGACGATTAGAAAGGTGATCAATGTCATCGACTTCAGCTTTAGAATTAATCAGCTGAATAAGCTGACGAATGATTTCAATAATATCCTGCTTAGTAAGAACACGAGTATCTTCTGCGATTTCGAGTCCCAATTTTTTATTTATTCTGTAACGCCCTACATCACCGAGATCGTATCGCTTATCGGAAAAGAAAAGTTTATCGATAATTCCTCGTGCAGTTTCTTCATCAGGTGGTTCAGCATTTCTCAGCTGGCGGTAAATATGTTCAACCGCTTCCTTTTCTGAATTGGAAGTATCTTTTTGCAGGGTATTGTAAATGATAGCATAATCGTTGGTGTTTACATCTTCCTTATGAAGGATAATGGATTTAACACCTGATTCAATGATGAGATCAAGATGATGATCTTCAACAACTGTTTCACGCTCGATAATAACTTCGTTACGCTCGATGGAAACCACTTCACCGGTATCTTCATCAACGAAGTCCTCCACCCAGGTTTTTAAAACCCTGGCAGCGAGTCTGCGGTGAAGCGCATTTTTAATACCTGATTTGGTAACCTTAAATTCATCGGCAAGACCGAAGATTTCAAGAATATCTTTATCTGTTTGAAAACCGATTGCTCTCAACAATGTAGTTACAGGAAATTTCTTTTTCCTGTCGATGTAAGCATACATCACATTATTAATATCGGTTGCAAATTCAATCCAGGAGCCTTTAAAAGGAATTACTCTGGCTGAATACAATTTAGTGCCGTTGGCATGCCTGCTTTGTCCGAAGAATACTCCCGGAGAGCGGTGCAATTGAGAAACGACAACTCTTTCTGCGCCATTAATTACAAAAGTTCCTTTCGGAGTCATGTAAGGAATGGTGCCGAGATATACATCCTGCACAATAGTTTCGAAATCTTCGTGTTCCGGATCGGTGCAATAAAGTTTTAGCTTAGCCTTCAGAGGCACGCTATACGTTAATCCACGCTCGATACATTCTTCGATAGAATACCTTGGAGGATCGATAAAGTAATCCAGGAATTCGAGAACGAAATTATTTCTGGAATCCGTTATTGGGAAATTCTCATTAAATACTTTATAGAGTCCTTCTTTTTGACGGTTATCAGAAGTTGTTTCAAGCTGAAAAAAATCTTGAAAAGATTTTAACTGAATATCTAAGAAATCAGGATATTCAATTGTATGCTTAATGGTAGCAAAATTGATTCTTTTGTTTTGAACAATATTTGTTGACACGGGGCTTTGGTTTTTAAGGGTTAAGATTAGATTTTTAAATGACGAAAGGGTGAATTTTCGTCAGTTTTAAAAAACATGAATAGACCTGTCCCGGCAAAAAGCCGGGAAAGGTCTATTCAATATTGCTGAGAGCAGCCGAAATCTTATTTAACCTCAATCTCAGCTCCTGCCTCTTCTAACTGTTGTTTTATAGAATTCGCTTCTTCTTTAGTAACTCCTTCTTTAACCGGTTTTGGAGCACCATCAACAAGATCTTTAGCTTCTTTCAGACCAAGACCTGTAATTTCTTTAACAAGCTTAACGATGTTAAGTTTAGCGCCACCCGGTGCTTTAAGAATTACATCGAAAGAAGTTTTTTCTGCTGCTGCTGCGCCATCGCCGCCGCCTGAAGCAGGTGCCATAGCTACTGCTGCTGCTGCCGGTTCGATACCGTATTCATCCTTCAGAATTTTTGCTAATTCGTTCACTTCTTTAACGCTGAGGTTAACTAATTGATCAGCGAATGATTTTAAATCTGCCATTTTTATTTAGTTTTTAATAGTTTAATTTTTAAAATTTAAGGGGTACTGGAAGCAATGGTAATATAACAGCTTTCCTTATTCAGGACGCTCAGATAAGGTTTTAAGAATGCCTGCAAGCTTTCCTCCGCTGCTTTTAAGAGCAGAGATAACATTTTTAGCAGGAGATTGAAGCAATCCAATGATTTCACCAACGAGTTCATTTTTAGATTTGATTGCAGCAAGAATATCAAGTTGATTGTCGCCTAAAAACACCGCAGTGTCGATGTAAGCTCCTTTTAAAGCAGGCTTATCACCTTTCTTGCGAAATTCTTTAATCACTTTTGCAGGAACGTTGCCTGTATCACTGAACATTAAAGCACTGGTGCCTTTCAAAGCAGAAAAAATAGGGCTGAATGATTCAGCGTCTTTCTTTTCCATTGCTTTTTGTATCAATGTATTTTTTGCAACGAGCATTTTTACTCCTTGCGTGAAGCAAATGCGGCGAAGTTGATTTGTTTTAGCTACTGTTAAAGCAGAAGTGTCTGCTATATATACGTTCGGATATTTTACGAGAAGTTCAGTAATCTCACCAATGATTATATCCTTTTCTTCTTTTTTCATTTTCTTTTTTTTTACCGTTAAACCAATTAAGCAATAGTTTTAGTATCAATCATGACAGAAGGACTCATTGTGCTTGACATATAGACACTTTTCATATAAGTTCCCTTTGCTGAGGAAGGCTTCAATTTCAAAATCATGTTGAGAAGTTCATGAGCGTTCTCTTCAATTTTCTTTGGTTCGAAGGACACTTTTCCTACAGATGCATGAATACTTCCCTGCTTATCAACTTTAAAATCAATTTTACCTGCCTTAACCTCATTAACGGCTTTGGCAATATCCATTGTAACAGTACCGGTTTTAGGATTTGGCATTAAATTACGAGGACCTAGAATTTTACCTAGTTTACCAACCTTACCCATAACACTTGGCATAGTAATAACTACATCAACATCCGTCCAGCCACCTTCAATTTTCTGAATATAATCATCCAATCCAACGTAGTCTGCACCGGCTTCCTTTGCTTCTGCTTCTTTATCAGGAGTGCAGAGAACAAGTACTTTTTTATTTTTACCGGTTCCATGAGGAAGGGTAACAACACCACGCACCATTTGATTGGCTTTACGCGGGTCTACACCTAAGCGAATGCTAAGGTCTACGGAAGAATCAAACTTCGTAAAGGTTATGTCTTTGATGATCTTCGATGCATCAGCCAGTGTATATGCTTTTTTGGAGTCGACTTTGGCTAATGCTTGTTTTCTTTTTTTACTAATTTTTGGCATTTATATAAAGTTTTGAAGTACAAACGGGATTGATAGGATCTCCCCCTCCTTCTGTTAATACTCAATAGAATTTCCCTTAAAAAGGGCGATTTCCATCAACGGTAATACCCATACTTCTGGCAGTACCTGCAACCATACTCATTGCTGATTCTATGGTAAAGCAATTAAGGTCGGGCATTTTTATTTCAGCAATCGTACGCACCTGATCCCAGGATACGGATCCAACCTTATTTCTGTTTGATTCTTTGGAACCACTCTTAATTTTCGCCAAATCCATTAACTGAATTGCAGCAGGAGGGGTTTTAATTACAAACTCAAATGACTTATCGGTGTATACAGTAATGATAACCGGTAAAACTTTGCCGGCCTGATCCTGGGTGCGAGCATTGAATTGCTTGCAAAATTCCATTATGTTTACCCCTTTAGCACCGAGGGCAGGACCAATTGGAGGTGCTGGATTAGCCGCTCCGCCTTTAACCTGTAATTTTATGTATGTGCTTACTTCTTTTGCCATGTTATTTTAATTTGAGAATTTGAAAATTTGAAAATTTGAAAATTGATAACTGTGAATGGAAGCTTCACGTTTTTCAATTATTAATTTTCATCTATCAAATTATTTTTTTTATTTCTGATATACTTTTAGAGAATCGATACTTTAAAAACTATCTATGAGGAAATCTCATTTTCAAATTCTCAAATTCTCAGATTCTCAAATTGGTTATTCTTTTTCTACCTGTAAATAATTCAGCTCAAGCGGTGTTTTTCTTCCGAAAATTTTAACCATTACTTTAAGCTTTTTCTTTTCTTCATTTATTTCTTCAATCACACCACTAAAGCTATTAAAAGGACCATCAATAACTTTAACTGTTTCTCCAACGACGAAAGGAACGCTCATTACAGCTTCGCTTTCTGCCATTTCATCCATCTTTCCCAGTATGCGATTCACTTCAGACTGACGAAGAGGGGCCGGTGGCTCACCTTTAGGTCCCAGAAATGAAATAACTCCTGAAACATTCTCAATAATATGAGGTATTTCTCCTACCAGGGCTGCTTCAATAAGCACATAACCTGGTAAAATATTTCTCTCTTTACTTACTTTTTTACCATTTCTGATCTGATAAAACTTTTCTGTAGGAATCAACACCTGGGTAACATAATCGTTTAGTTTTAGGCGTGTGATTTCCTGTTCAATATAATGTTTTATCTTCTTCTCTTTTCCACTGATGGCACGGACAACATACCATTTCCGGACGAGCTCTTTGGTTGTTTGGGCCTCTGTCATGGGTTTGGTGTTTAAGCAATCATTTTATAGAAGAGATTCATAAATGATTGAAATCCTAAATCCATTAAGAATATAACAATTCCAATAATGCCCGTGGCAACCATAACAACTATTACGCTGCTTTGGAGTTCCTCGCGAGAAGGCCAGCTAACTTTTTCAGTGAGTTCTGTATAACTTTCTTTAAGGTAATCGGTCACTTTGCTCATTGTATCTTTATTGAAGAGATAAACTGTATTGTCTTGCTTATTGATTATTATAGAATGAACTTCTATAAAGAATTATTCATTTAAAATAGCACGGGTGGAGAGACTCGAACTCCCAGCCAACGGTTTTGGAGACCGCTACTCTACCAATTGAGCTACACCCGTAGACTATTGACCCATTGGCAGTGATCAGCTAGCTAGCTGATCACCGGGAATGTCAGTATTATTTAATAATTTCTATTACCTGTCCTGCACCAACGGTACGGCCACCTTCGCGGATAGCGAAACGAAGACCTTTATCCATGGCAACCGGTTGAATTAGTTCAACACTAATAGTTACGTTATCACCGGGCATTACCATTTCACGTCCTTCCGGAAGTGTAATTTCACCTGTTACGTCTGTTGTACGTAAATAGAATTGTGGACGATATTTATTATGGAATGGAGTATGACGTCCACCTTCTTCTTTTTTCAAAACATAAATTTCAGCTTTGAAAAGAGTATGTGGAGTAATTGAACCGGGTTTAGCTACAACCATACCACGACGGATGTCATTTTTTTCAACACCACGAAGAAGTAATCCAACGTTATCACCGGCTTCACCACGGTCAAGGATTTTACGAAACATTTCTACACCCGTAACAGTCGACTTCATTGATTTTTCCTGCATACCGATAATGTCAACATCATCACCTGAGTTGATAACACCACGCTCGATACGACCTGTAGCAACAGTTCCACGACCTGTAATTGAAAATACATCTTCTACAGGCATAAGGAAAGGCTTGTCAACTTCACGTGGAGGAATCGGAATAAAGGTATCAACAGCTTCCATTAAATCATTGATGCATTTAACCCATTTTTCATCTTTATTTAATCCACCTAAAGCAGAGCCTCTTATTACAGGAGTATTAACTCCATCGAATTGATAGAAAGAGAGAAGATCGCGGATTTCCATCTCAACAAGGTCAAGAAGTTCAGGATCGTCAACCATATCTACTTTATTCATGAAAACAACAATTTTAGGTACACCAACCTGGCGAGCAAGAAGGATGTGCTCACGTGTTTGTGGCATCGGTCCGTCAGTTGCTGCAACCACCAGAATGGCACCATCCATTTGAGCGGCACCGGTAACCATATTCTTTACGTAATCGGCGTGTCCCGGACAGTCGACGTGAGCATAGTGACGGTTTTTCGTTTGATATTCAACGTGTGCTGTATTAATAGTAATACCACGCTCTTTTTCTTCAGGTGCATTATCAATTGAATCGAAAGAGCGAATGTCAGCTAAACCTTGCGAAGCAAGCACAGTAGTGATAGCTGCTGTTAATGTAGTTTTACCGTGATCAACGTGACCAATTGTTCCAATATTCACATGTGGTTTGGAACGATCGAATTTTTCTTTTGCCATTACAATGAGGTATTTTAGAGGTTAATTTATTTTATTTTGTTACTAGTTTGGTTCAAATTCTTATGTTCTAATATACTTTGTTTCAAATAATTCCACAAAGCTATTCAAAATATCCCTTGGTTGACAAGGTACTAAAATTAAGCTGACATAAGATTCTGCCTTTTATTATATTATAGGTGCAGATTATATTTCAACTTTCAAAAATTGGGAAAAAACCCCCAATTAAACTTATCTATTCAAATCACTCCTTTCAATTTGTTCGAGCCAATGACCAGGATCGAACCGGTGACCTCATCCCTACCAAGGATGTGCTCTACCAACTGAGCTACATTGGCCTGTTTATCAGGACTTTTGATATTCGAGCGGAAGACGGGGCTCGAACCCGCCACCCTCAGCTTGGAAGGCTGATGCTCTACCAAATGAGCTACTTCCGCTTTAAAGGCTTAAGCCCGTTACCTGCTCTGTTCAGAAAGTGAACTAGCAGAGTGGGGAGAGAAGGATTTGAACCTTCGAAGCTTTCGCAACGGATTTACAGTCCGTCCCATTTGGCCACTCTGGTATCTCCCCTTCTTTGAGAATCTATATTCCAGTAAAAACTGGAGCCGATGGAGGGATTCGAACCCCCGACCCACTGATTACAAATCAGTAGCTCTGGCCAACTGAGCTACATCGGCATTTTTAGATAAATTTCAATGAACACACTACCCTTAAAAAAAGGGATTGCAAATTTATAAAACGGGAGTTAAATAACAAATTCTATTGAAAAATATTTTAAAATAAAAAGGTCTCGGGTTACGAGACCTTTGGACTAAATCAATTGTATAAAGATATATTATGCAATCACACGAGCCAGTGGATAACGTTTTTTCCACATTTTAAAGGCAGACATACTGTGAACAACCATCATTGTTCTATGATCGAGCTGAACCTTAATCCGTGTTGCAGACTCACTAATGGGTTGTTTGACAATCTTGGCTTTTCTTTTTGAGTTATTAAGCATTGGAAATGAAATTAAATTGTAATTACTATAAAACTTACTGGAACTGCTTTCAATTATTGTACCATATATTTCAGAGCATCTTCTGTCCAAAGTAACGATTCTGATTTGATATAATTGTTTAATAAAACATTAATAAATAAAAAATTCATCAACCAATATACAAAAAAAATGTGAATAACTAACTATTCAAATTGAATATCAGTGAATTAAATGTTCAAATTATGTTTTCAAAGATGAAGAAAAATCGTAAAAAGCACTTAACCGATTTTCATCGCCAATTCGGCTAATCTATTACTATAACCTGTTTCATTGTCATACCAACCAACTATTTTAACCATTTTTTCCAATACAGTAGTCAATTTTGAATCAAAAATGCAGGAATGTGAGTTTCCAACTATATCGATTGAAACAATAGGATCGGATGTATATTCCAAAATACCCTTCATTATGCCATTGGAAGCGAGTAAAAAAACATTATTGATTTCATCAACAGTTGCATGTTTTGATAAAATACATGTTATGTCGGTTAAAGAACCATCAGGACACGGAATTCTAAGTCCGGCACCGCCAAGTTTGCCATTTAAGTGTGGCAAAACGTCACCTAATGCTTTAGCAGCACCGGTTGTTGTTGGAATAATGGAAACAGCAGCTGCTCTTGCTCTTCTTAGATCTTTATGAGGCGCATCGTGCAAATTTTGATCTCCTGTATAAGAATGAACTGTTGTTACAAAAGCATTTTCAATTCCCCAATTTTCGTCTAATATTTTTAACATGGGTGCTGCATTGTTTGTAGTGCAGGAAGCATTGGAAAGTATTTTATCATCTGCAGATATTATTTCATCATTTACTCCCAGCACGATACTCTTCATGTCATTTTTGCCTTTTGTTGGTGCTGAAAGGATTACTTTTCTTGCACCGGAACTAACATGTATTTGCGCACTAGCAGCATCCGCAAATCTACCTGTGCACTCCAGCAAAACATCAATATTATCAGCTTTCCATGGAAGGAGTGCCGGGTCTTTTTGAGAATAACTATTGATAGAAATTCCATTTATAATTAAATGGTTTTCATCTGAAGAAATACTTCCGTCAAATCTACCATGTATTGAATCATATTTAAAGAGGTGAGCAAGCGTTGCATTATCAGCAAGGTCGTTGATAGACACTATTTCGGCCATTGGATTTTTTAACAATACACGGGTTGTCATACGTCCAATTCTACCGAAGCCATTTATTGCAATTCTTACTTTTTTCATAAATTATATTTTAATTGTTCGGCAAAGATAAATACAATACCAAACAGTAATTAAAGAAAATAATAATAAAAATGAGAATTAAACGAGGTAAAATTTATATCAGATGTTTTTCTGCATGATAGCTTGACCTGACCAAGGGACCGCTTTCGACATAACGGAATCCTTTTTGCAAACCTATTTCTTTATATTCTAAAAATGTTTCAGGAGTAATAAATTCATGTACCGGCAAATGTTCTCTAGTCGGCTGAAGATATTGTCCAAGAGTAAGAATGGAAACATCCGATTTACGGAGATCATCCATCGCTTCCAGTATCTCTTCTCTTTTTTCACCCAGTCCAAGCATGAGACCTGATTTAGCCGTAACACCGGCTTGACTTACATATTTTAAAACCTCAAGGCTCCGATCGTATTTTGCCTGCACACGAACTTCTTTTGTAAGTCGTCGGACTGTTTCAAGATTGTGAGACATAATTTCAGGCGACTCATTAATTACCAATTGAAGGTTTGCCCAATCTCCCCGGAAATCTCCTATTAATGTTTCCATTGTTGTACCGGGCGATAATTCACGAATCTTACGAATGGTCTGTACCCAAATTTCAGCACCGCCATCTGAAAGATCATCACGATCAACACAAGTAATAACACAATGTTTTATGCCCATTAACTTTACGGACTTAGCAACGCGCAAAGGTTCGAAAGGATCGACCGCTTCGGGTTTTCCTGTTGCTACCGAACAGAAGCCACAGGAACGTGTACAGATATTACCTAAAATCATGAAAGTCGCTGTACCGGCTCCCCAACATTCTCCCATATTAGGACAATTACCACTTTGACAAATGGTATGAAGCTTATGCTCTGTAACAATTTCTCTTACCTTGGTATATTCCTCACCAAAGGGCAGTTTGACTTTAAGCCAGGACGGTTTTGTATATTTTGTCTGATTGATCAATTTGACTAACTGATTTGATTAAGTAATTGTGGAATTAGTTTATTTAAACGGTGATAGAAACAAGTATAACGTTAATCACCATTTTCCACCCCAAATGAGTGAAACATAAAAATTAAAGAAGACATTATGGTTATGACTATTAGCCATAATAGGAATTTTTTTAGCGTAAGCATCAACAACTATTCCTGTCTCAATTGCTGTAATCTTATCCTGCCAGCCGGCATATTCAAATGAAATAGCTAATTTACCATATACACCGGGATAGATAGACAATAAATCCAGTCCCTGAAAATAAGGGCCCGGACCATAAATATCTTCTCTTTGATCCTGCTGATCAGGGTCAGCTGGATCGTAAGGGCGAGTAACAATCTTTTTTGTGCCTGGTTCATTTGGATTTGGATTATCAACAAGAATATCAAGAAAAACAGGTTTAGTAATTCCAAGAGAAAGACCTCCATAATAATTATACCTCACCTCTACTCCACTTCTCTCGCCTTTGCTAAAGATTACATTCTGCCGTCCATAGCCGCCACGAAGGACATATGCAAAATTAAGTTTGCCAAAAAAATATGGCTTTGCATCAGGATAATCCGGATTGGCAAGTTTATATTGTTTAGGATCCCTCAGTGAAACAAATTCAATATCGAGCATTTGTTTTTTATAGCCTGTAAGATGCCATCCTCGTTTGAAAGTAATACCAAAACCATTGGAATGAATAATCACTCCGCCCGAGGCCTCATTTCTGTAAAGGATATTTACTTCTTCTGCAGAAGTACGTGTTGAATCCTGAGCAAATGTACTTGAAGAATAAAAACAGATACAGAATAATAGAAGCTTTCTCATAGGATTCGACAAAAATAAGAATTTTATCAATGTCAATGAAACATGGCAGTTGTTATCTTTGCACTAATGGAAACAATTCGAACAAAATATCTGGGCGATTTAAGAACTCAGGCTTTGCACATCAAATCCGGTCAAATGATGATTACGGATGCTCCTTTTGATAACAATGGCAAAGGGGAAGCGTTTTCACCAACTGATTTACTGGCAGCATCGCTGGGCAGCTGCATGCTGACAATAATGGGAATTGCAGCAAGAACACATGCAATTGATATAGACACAAGCGATTTAAAGATAACAAAAGTAATGGCTTCGGATCCCCGCAGAGTTACTGAAATTATTGTTGAATTTATTTTTCCGGGAAAAGAGTATACTGAAAAAGAGAGGAAAATTCTTGAACATGCAGCAAAAACCTGTCCTGTTGCGCTAAGTCTGCATCCGAATCTTAAACAAACCATTATTTTTCCCTGGACTGCTGAATCAATTCCTAAAAACAAGAAAAGCGAATAGCTAAAAGCTATTCGCTGGATAAATATTTTTTATCATTAAGTATTAACCGCGGATTTCCGAGTGGCGTTTAACTTTATGAATTTGTCCGTAAGCAGGACATTTTTCATGTGATTTGCATGATGCAAACAAGCCTGCAAGAATTGCAAACATAAAGGTAACACGAATGATTTTTTTCATGTAAGATTTTTTTGTTTAGTTAGTTACGGAAAACCTGGGGCGAATGTTCCCCATTCGCTTAATCAAACTTAGGCAAAGATATCTTTTTAGTGTAATCATTTATAAGAAGTTTTCAACATTTTGACCTTGGAGCTTCATAAACTGAAATAATACTATTAAATAAAGAGGTAAAATGTATTTTTGAGCATTCTGATTATTCGATTTAGCTTACCTGTTAAACGTAAGTTTAGACCAAACTATTGTAAAATTATATGGAAAAAATTCAACCAAAAATCGAAGAAAGCTGGAAATTGGCTCTTAAAGCTGAGTTCAATGCGCAATATTTTTCGGAATTAAAGAATTTTCTCCAAAATGAACGAAATACGGGCCAAATCATTTATCCACCCGGGGCTAATATCTTTTCAGCATTTGAAAAAACACCTTTTGATAAGGTTAAGGTTGTAATATTAGGTCAGGACCCTTACCATGGCCCAGGTCAGGCACATGGTCTTTCATTTTCCGTTCCTGAAAAACAAACTACTCCCCGCAGCCTGCAAAATATTTTCAAAGAGTTAAAAAGCGATCTCAACATACCGATTCCTAAAACGGGCAACCTTGAAAAATGGGCCAGACAGGGGGTACTTCTTTTAAATGCAACATTAACGGTACGGGCAAATCAACCGGGTTCACATCAAAATAAGGGATGGGAGAACTTTACAGATTCCGTCATCAGATTGCTTTCTAAGGATAGAAAAGGAATTGTTTTTATTCTTTGGGGCAAATATGCCCAAGCGAAGCAACCACTTATTGATACCACTAAACATTATATTCTTGCAGGTCCTCACCCTTCTCCATTTTCCGCAGATAGAGGTTTCTTTGGCTGTAAACACTTTTCTAAAACCAATGATTTTCTTTTAAAAGAAGGATTGACTCCTATTGATTGGAATCCTGAAGAAAATTAAATGGTAATGGAATCGTTCACATTAATATTTACATAAAATATAAATTTCCATTCATGAAATTTTTTGTATTGATTTTAGGTTTTATGTTTTTACAAATTTCAGCTGAAGGACAAAAAAGTTTTTCTGCAAGTATTGTTTTGTCAGATTCACTCCCCTCTTACCTTAAAGATTTACAAAAAGAAATTAGTGGATTGAAAAACTTTAAGGATACTTTTCAGATATTTAAACAATTCGAAACTGTACTTTTCAAGCTTCGTTCTGAAGGATATCTTGCTGCGGGAATTGACAGTGTCAATAAAGACAGTACACGGTTTACGGCATTTATTTATTCCGGTCAAAAATATTTGTGGGGACAAATCAGTCAGGGAAATGTACCTTCGGAACTATTCGAAGGAACCGGGTTTCGCAAGAAGTTCTTTTCCGGAAAGCCATTCAGGTATAGTCAAATTTCACAGCTGAACGAAAAAATAATTCGAAACTGTGAAAACAATGGTTACCCATTTGCAACTCTTACTTTTGATTCTATTCGAATTAAAGAAAATCGATTCTATTCTTCTTTATCATTAAACAAAAATCGTTTTGTAAAAATTGACAGTATAATTATCAAGGGGAATGCTACAATTGCCCCGGTATATATTTACAATTACATTGGCATACAACCCGGAGATTCATACAATGAAAGCCAAATAAAAAAAATTTCCAGCAGAATGCGGGAATTACCGTTTATTAAAGAATTAAAATCATCTCAAATATTATTCAATGAAAAGGAAACAAAACTTTTTCTTTTTTTAGAAAACAAAAAAGCCAGTCAGTTTGATGGTATAATCGGCTTCCTGCCGGATGAATCAAAATCGGGAAAGCTTAATATTACAGGTGAGGTTCATTTGAAACTTCAGAATTCACTTAAAAGAGGCGAGATCATTGAATTCAACTGGAAGCAACTTCCTGTTAAATCCCAAGATCTGAAAGTAAGGGCATTGTACCCATTTTTATTCAACACTTCTTTTGGGATTGACGGTAACCTTGCCATCTTTAAGAAAGATACAACCTATATAGACGTTACAAAAAATGTCGGAATACAATATGCTTTATCAGGAAATAATTATTTAAAAGTCTTTATCAACGACAAGCAAAGCGATTTACAATCAGTAAAAGGGTTGGAAAATGTTACCATTCTTCCTGAATTTGCCGATATAACAACTGTTTCTTATGGAGGAACAGTCCATTATGAAAAGCTTGATTACCGGTTGAATCCAAGACACGGTTTTAGTCTGGAAGCAACAAGTAGTGCGGGAAACAGAAAGATAAGAAGAAACAGTGAAATCAATAAATCAGTCTATGATAGTATTCGATTAAATAGTGTTTCTTATCATGCAGAGTTGAATGCGGATTATTTCATTTCCCCGGGTGGAAGACATGTTTTAGTATGCGGAACAATTGCAGCGTATATTTACAATCCAAATCTATTTGTAAATGAATTATTCCGTATGGGAGGATTGAAATCTTTAAGGGGTTTCGATGAGGAATCAATATTTGCTTCGCAATATGCAATTGGAAAATTAGAGTATCGATATCTTCTCGATCAGAATTCATTTTTATTTGCCTTTTTTAATATGGCCTGGTACAAAAATAAAAGCAAGAGTCAAGACATATACGACACACCATTGGGTTTCGGAAGCGGAATTAATTTTGAAACTAAATTGGGAATAATGTCTGTGAGTTATGCTTTAGGGAAGCAATTTGATAATCCAATATTCCTAAAAAACGGGAAGATTCATTTTGGTATTGTGAATTATTTTTAACTTTTGAGTACAATGTTTGTAATCTGACTCAGGCAATTAACTTCTTTGTACTTAGTATTAAGTACTTTGTATTATTAATAAAAGTATTGGCCTATTCAGATTTAACATATAAAGCCTGATTATCTTCAATTTATTACTTTTACGGCTGATGAAATTAAAAAATGACCTTTTATTGCGGGCAGCCCGCGGAGAAAAAACAGAAAGAACACCGGTTTGGTTAATGCGTCAGGCGGGGAGGATTTTACCTGAATACAGAGAAGTAAGAAAAAAATCAGGGGGCTTTAAAAGTCTTGTTGAAACACCTGAATTAGCGGCTGAAGTAACTATTCAGCCCGTTGATATTTTAGGAGTGGATGCAGCAATTATTTTTTCAGACATACTTGTAATACCTGAAGCAATGGGACTCCCCTATCAAATGATTGAAAGTAAGGGACCATGGTTTGAACAGACTATTAATTCAGAAGCAGATATTAAAAAATTAAAAGTTTCTACTGCCAATGATTTACAGTATGTCATGGATGCCATTTCACTAGTGAAGAAAGAATTAAATGGAAGTGTTCCTCTTATTGGCTTTGCAGGAGCTCCATGGACTATACTTTCATACATGATAGAGGGAAAAGGCAGTAAGACCTTTAGCGAAGCAAAAAAGTTTCTTTATACAGAACCGCTGCTCGCACATAAACTTTTAGAAAAAATTACACTAAGTACAATAAATTATTTAAAAGGACAGGTTAAAGCAGGAGCAGATATTATTCAAATTTTTGATTCATGGGCAGGAATACTTTCTCCCGATCAATACAAAGAGTTTTCCTTAAAGTATATCAGTGATATTTGCGATTCTATAAAAGAAGTACCGGTAACTGTTTTTGCAAAAGGAGCATATTTTTCAAGGAAGGATTTTTCAGAATTAACATGTTCCGTAATCGGGCTCGACTGGAACATGGACATTTCAGAGTCGAGAAAACTTTGCGGCAATAAAACGCTGCAAGGAAATATGGATCCTTGTTTATTGTATGCAGAATATGAAGTAATCGAAAAAGAAACAAAAAAAATGCTAAAAGAATTTGGGACTGAAAGGTATATTGCGAACTTAGGGCATGGACTGTATCCGGATACAGATCCTGAAAAGGTAAAATTTTTTGTTGAAACAGTTAAAAGATGCAGTCTTAGTGCTATCTAATTTCTAAAAAAATAAAATGAAAACAGCGGATAAAAAAACCATCAATGCCTGGGCCATGTATGATTGGGCAAATTCCGCTTATTCATTGGTTATTACATCGGCATTATTTCCTATATATTTCCATGCCATAACAACTGTAGACGGTTCCAGCACTGTTAAATTTATTGGAAGGACTTACAACAGCGATTCCTTGCAGACGTATGCTATTTCTTTGGCTTTCCTTGTTATCGCTGCAATAAATCCACTTTTATCTTCTATAGCTGATTACAGCGGCCGTAAGAAAGCCTTCATGTTTTTTTTCAGTACACTCGGTGCTTTATCGTGTGGTTCCCTGTTTTTTTTTCAATCACTAGATACACTTTGGATTGGGGTAATTGGTGCTATGCTTGCTGCCATTGGTTATGCAGGAAGTATTGTTTTCTACAATGCCTTTTTACCTGAAATAGCAGCCCCTGAAGATCAGGATAAAGTAAGTGCAAAAGGGTTCGCTATGGGTTACATAGGCAGTTCCTTACTGCTTATTTTTTGTTTAACCATGGTTATGTTTCCACAATGGTATGGAAATATTAGCAGCGGCCTGGCAACACGATTGGCCTTTTTATTTGTAGGAGTCTGGTGGTTTGTTTTCGCTCAGTATACTTTCCGGCATTTGAAAGATAACCTTGAAAGAAAGCATGAACATGGCCGCTATTTTTTTCATGGTTATCATGAATTGAAAAAAGTATGGCTGCAACTAAAGAAAACCTCCCGACTTAAGTCATTTCTTCTTTCCTTTTTCTTCTATAATATGGGTGTTCAAACGGTAATGTATGTTGCTACCTTGTTTGGCGCAGGGGAATTGAAACTCGATTCTTCGGTTTTAATAACGGTCATTCTGATCATCCAGTTTGTTGCAATAGGAGGCGCTTACTTATTTAGCACCCTATCAAAGAAGTTTGGTAATATCATGTCTTTATCAATAGCGATAGTAATATGGATACTTGTTTGTGTTGGCGCCTATATGTGCAATAAAGAATATGGCATTGATGAAAAAAACATGTTTATGATGCTTGCCGGCGTAGTTGGACTGGTTATGGGAGGAATACAATCACTTTCCCGATCTACGTATTCCAAACTGCTTCCAAAAACGATTGACCATGCCTCCTACTTCAGTTTTTTTGATGTATGCGATAGGCTCGGTACCGTGCTGGGCACCTTTGCTTTTGGATATATCAATGAAATTACGGGCAGCATGCGCACAAGCATAATTGTGCTTGCAACTTTTTTCATTGTCGGCTTGATTTTGTTACTTCGCATGCGGAAAGAAAAAACAGCAACTTTGGAATTATAGTTGACTTTTCTTTAAAATGTAAATTAAATTGCAGCTAAAAGCTGAACGAAAAAAATAAAGAATGATAGTAGATCTTTTTATACCATGTTTTATTGATCAGATATATCCACAAACAGCTTTCAATACCATAAAAGTTCTGGAAAAGGCCGGGTGTTCTGTAAATTATAATCCTGCTCAAACCTGCTGTGGTCAGCCTGCTTTCAATGCAGGTTATTGGGATACTTGTAAAGAGGTAGCAGAAAAGTTTATTGCTGATTTTCCCAATGACCGTTACATCGTATCACCATCCGCTTCATGTGCAGGAATGGTAAAAAATTATTATCCTGAATTATTTCAGGATACGGTTCAATTCAATCAATCAAAGACGATACAGAAAAACATTTATGAATTAAGTGATTTTTTAGTAAATGTTTTAAAAATTACAGACCTCGGTGCAAGACTGGATGGCCGTGCAACGTATCACGACTCCTGCAGCGCTTTAAGGGAGATGGGTATTAAGTCAGCTCCCCGTTCTCTGCTTTCTCATGTAAAAGGGTTAACCTTAAAAGAAATGGACGATACGGAGACCTGCTGTGGATTTGGCGGAACTTTTTCCGTGAAATATGAATCGATTGCAGTAGGAATGGCTGAACAAAAACTCATTCATGCTGAAGCAACGGAAGCAGAATATCTGATTTCAACGGATGTTTCGTGTTTAATGCACCTCGACGGCTATATTAAAAAACAAAATAAAAAACTTAAGATAATGCACCTTGCCGATGTGCTGGCTTCGGGATGGTGATAATTCTTTTTAGAAGAAAATTTATTTCAGCAGCTTATAATTTTTGTATTCACCGGGCATCCAGCCTGTGATATTTTCAATGCCTTTTTTTAATCGTGATTTAAAAGAGAGTTTCTTCCGGCTCGGATCATAATTAAAGGTCCAATTACTTTTTTCAATTCTATTTTTCATGACAAGCGGATGTGTTCCTTTAAAGTGTGTTAAAGAATCGATATTGGTATAATCAAATTCATTCTCCGAAGAAACATTTTTTTTAAGCCATTCGTCGGCATGCCATAGTGAATGAAAATATTTTTGCTTTTCCTGCTGTAGCGCCGGCGGCTTTACCCAGCCATAATGATAAATAGAAGCATTGGCTTTTTTTACTCTTAATAATTGTCCATTTTTTTTAAAACCCTGGGCATCGCGAAAGGAACGAATATTTTTATCGCAACGGATAATCCTTACTTCGTTTCTATACCACCGTGTTGAATCTCCAACATAATCGTAAGAACCATAAAAATGCAGGTAATCAAATAAAAGCCCATCTACTGATTTATTATCTTTAAACCGTTGCATAGTTTCCAGAACCGGGGAATAGTATTTTTCATGAAGCACTTCATCGGCCTGAATATAAAAAGCCCAATCACAATCATGGGGCAAAGCATCAATAGCTTTATTGGTTTCAAGAGCAAGAACCTTCCCTCCTTTTCGCAGTGAATCATCCCAGATGCTGTCGATGATTCTAATTTTTAGAGGGTCTATTCGCTCTATCAAATTACGCGTATTGTCATCGGAATTTCCTGCTATTACAATGACTTCATTGCACAGCGGTAAAATGGAAGAAATAGCTTCTACAACGGGATAATCGTACTTAACGGCATTGCGTATGAAAGTAAAACCACATACCTTCATTTGGCTATATAATTTTTCCTCATGATTCAGGAAATAAAGAAATCATATTCCCGTATAATTAAAAGGTGTAATAGAAAGTAATTCCTGTTTTATACTTTCACTAACGCTAAGTGATTTTATAAATTCCTGAATTGCATTTTTATCAATTCTTGCATGCGTACGGGTAAGTTCCTTTAATTGTTCATAAGGATTGGGGTAATTTTCTCTCCTTAAAATTGTTTGAATTGCTTCAGCAACAACTACCCAATTCTCTTCAAGGTCCTTTTCAATAGCACTTTTATTAATCGTTAATTTTCCGAGACCTTTTAGTAAAGACTTCATTGCTATAATTGTATGACCAAAAGGAACACCTGCATTTCTTAAAACTGTTGAATCCGTAAGATCTCTTTGCAAACGGGAAATAGGGAGTTTAGAAGAAAGATGTGAGAACAAAGCATTTGCAATACCAAGATTTCCTTCTGAATTTTCGAAGTCAATAGGATTAATTTTATGAGGCATGGCAGAGGATCCGATTTCTCCTTCCTTAACTTCCTGCTTAAAATAATCCATGGAAATGTAAGTCCATAAATCGCGGTTAAGGTCGATTAGAATGTTGTTGATTCTTTTTTGTGCATCAAAGAATGCACATAACAAATCATAATGTTCTATCTGCGTTGTAAATTGCTGACGATTTAAGCCTAATTTATCGTTAACGAAACGATTGGCAAAATCTTTCCAGTCGATTTTTGGAAAAGCAACGAAGTGTGCATTAAAATTACCGGTAGCACCGCCAAACTTAGAAGAAAAAGGAAGTGTATTTAATAAATCTATCTGCGTTTCAAGTCGCTCAATAAAAACCATAAATTCTTTTCCAAGCCTCGTCGGTGAAGCAGGCTGGCCATGCGTTCTTGAAAGCATTGGTACATCCTTCCATTTATCGGAAAAAGACTTTAAGAGGTCAACTACATTTTTAAGTATGGGAAGATAGACTTCATTGACAGCACCTTTAAATGCTAGTGGAAATGCTGTATTATTTATATCCTGCGATGTAAGTCCAAAATGAATAAATTCTTTAAACTCAAAAGCAGGAGTTTCTGAAATTCTATCTTTCAAAAAATACTCCAAGGCTTTAACGTCATGATTAGTGACCTTTTCGATTTTCTTAATTTCAATGGCGTCTGAAGCGGAAAATTTTCTGTATATATCTCTCAGCTTTTCAAAATCAGGCTTTGTCTTTTTCTCAAGTGGAGGTAATGGAATCTCCCATAAAGCAATAAAGTATTCGACTTCTACCAAAAGCCTGTACTTCATTAAAGCTTCTTCAGAAAAGTATAAGGCTAAATCTGAAATCTGTTCACGGTAACGACCATCCAGAGGGGAAATCGCATTTAATGAGTTTAAAGTCATCTTTTATTTATGAAAAGGCGAATGTACAAAATGAAATTTGTTGTTTCATGCCTTCTTTTGGAAGAATTCCAATAATAAAATACAGTCGTTTAGTGCAGTTGATCGTAATACGATTAAAGTATTCAGATTTTTTCTTTAAGTAATAATCGAATTTTTCTTTTGAAAATCAAGGGAATACAAAAAAGCGACTCCGGATTACTGAAACTCATATTACCCTAATGTTAAAATTTAGTCGGAAACTTTGAGTAATTAAAAAGTTTCCATAGTATTGCACCCCCAATGAAAAAGACCAGCATAGAAAATCGCATCATTATTGAAACGGGATTGCTTTTTTTCAAGCACGGCATTCGTTCAATAACGATGGATCAAATCGCTTCTACCTTGGGAATTTCAAAAAAAACAATATATCAATACTATAAAGATAAGGAGTCGCTTGTAAGATCGTTTACTGAATTAGAGTTATTAGAACAGGAAAAGGAGATGCAGGAAATACGGTCGCAGAGTGTGGATGCAATCGATGAAATGCTGAAGGTCATGATACATCTTGAAAACTTTTTTGGCCGTGTAAATCCGTCTGTTTTTTACGATCTGCAAAAATACCATCCGGATTCCTGGAAATGCTTTATGCAATTCAAAGAAAAAGCACTAATAGGTTTTGTGGAAGAAAATATTAAAAGCGGTATTAAAAAAGAGCTTTATAGAAAGGAATTGCAAATAAAGCTTATGGCGCGCTTACGGATAGAAGAAGTTGAAATGGGTATGAATCCTTCCATTTTTCCTCCTAATAAATTCAAACTTGCCGATGTACAAATCAGCTTGATTGATCATTTCCTGCATGGCATTGTAACCATTAAAGGATTTAAACTGATTCAGAAATATAAAAAATCATTTAATCATTTATCTTAAAATATTTTATCCGCTAAATCGTCCATTCGAATATGAAAAAATTATATCTGTTTTTTTTAAACACTATTTTTTGGCTTCCTCTTGTAGCACAACAGGCAGATTCAACTTTTAATTTTTCCCTCGCTCAAGCTGTTGATTATGCAATGAAGAATCAAAAAGATGTAGTTAATGCTCAGTTGGATGAAGAAATTTCTCATCAAAAGGTAATTGAAACAGTTGGTATGGGATTGCCGCAGGTTTCTGCAAGTTTTGATTTAAAAGATTATGAAAAAATTCCAACGCAGCTTTTTCCTGATTTTATTTCACCCTCTGTTTACGGTATATTATACGATGAGAATCTCATCCCTAATAAAAAAGACGTTTCAGGCCGATTATTTCCTGTACAATTCGGAACAAGATGGAATGCTACTGCAGGAATTTCAGCATCTCAGCTGCTCTTTAGTCCTTCCTACCTTATTGGAGTAAAGGCTTCAAAAACCTATCGTGAATTATTCAGAAAAAACCTTCAAAGAACAAAAATAGAAACTGCAGTTGCAGTAACCAAAGCATATTACAGCCTGCTGCTCGTAAAAGAAAGAAAAAAAGTTCTTGAGGCCAATAAGATAAGACTTCAAAAGCTATTCAGCGATGCAAAAACTATTTACGAAAATGGCTTTAATGAAAAAATTGATGTTGATCGTCTTCAAGTAGCCTATAATAATATCCAGTCTGAAAATGAAAATTTCGAACGGTTGATTGAATTATCTGAAATGACATTAAAATTTCAGATCGGACTTCCTCAGAACGCTGCTTTAAAATTAACAGATTCTCTCGATATTTCTTCCATAAAGAATTTTCAGCCTGAAATTGACAAAACTGATCCTTCCAAAAGAATTGAATATAATATTCTAAAAAATCAACAAGAGCTTCAGCAATATAATGTTAAGCGATTTAAGAGTCAGTATATTCCAAATTTGGTTGCTTATGGAAGTCTGAATACTTCCGCTCAAAGAAGTGAATTTAATATTTTCAATTCTGCTTATCGCTGGTATCCCACAGGTATTATTGGTGCAACATTAAGTCTTACATTGTTTGATGGGGCTCAAAGAGAATCTAAAATTAAACAGGAAAAATTAACTTTAAAAAAGATTGACAATGAAATTATAAATTTAGAAAACGCAGTAAACATTGATGTAAAATCCTCACGTTCGAATTTATTACATTCTATTTCATCCCTAAAGATACAAGATGAAAATCTGGCTCTTGCAACTTCTATTGCTTCAACAGCCAAACTTAAATACGAACAGGGAGTTGGATCAAATCTTGAAGTTTTGGATGCAGAAACTTCTTTGAAAGAAGCACAAGTAAATTATTATAATGCACTTTATGATGCTTTCATTGCAAAAATCGATTTAGATAAATCACTCGGAAATTTAAAATATTAAAAACTTTAACATATCACTCTATGAAAAACAAATTATTTATTTTTTCTGTTGTCATTTTACTTTCTGCATGTGCGGGTAAAGTAAACGATAAAAAAGCTGAGCTTGAAAAACTCAAAAAAGAACAAGCAGCGCTAAAGGACAAGATCAACAAAATTGAGGCTGAAATTGCCCTTCAGGACACTGCTCAGGATAAATTAAAACTGGTTGGCATCACAGAAATTCAGGCACAGGAATTCAGTCATTATATAGAAGTTCAGGCTTCGGTTGATGGTGATGAAGATGTTCTTTTAAGTCCTGAAACAATGGGCACTGTAACTTCTGTTTTGGTTAAAGCGGGTGATATGGTAAAAACCGGTCAAACATTAGCTGTAATTGACGATAAGATTATCCGACAAAGTATTTCAGAACTCCAAAGCCAATTAGACCTTATTGTTCAATTATACAACAAGCAGAAAAATTTATGGGATCAGAAGATTGGCAGTGAAGTTCAATTCCTACAGGCAAAAACCAATAAAGAGTCTATTGAAAAAAGAATGGGACTTTTACAGGAGCAATTTAATATGACAAGAATTAAATCTCCTATAAATGGCACTGTAGATAATGTAAGTATAAAAATTGGTCAGTCTGTTGCCCCGGGCGTTCCTGCCATTCGTGTGGTTAATTTATCTAATCTTAAAGTTAAAGGTGAAGTCGCTGAATCTTTTATTAATCGTGTAAAAAAAGGCGTACCTGTTATTTTATATTTCCCTGATCAGGACAAAGAAGTTAAAACAAAAATTGACTACTCGGGAAATCGTATTGATCCATTGAACAGAACATTCAATGTAGAAGTAAGACTTTCTGAAGACTTAAAGAATTTTCATCCCAACATGATTTGCGTAATGAAAATTGTAGATTACTCAAATTCCTCTGCATTTATCGTCCCTATAGGTGCCATTCAAAAATCTGCCGACGGAGAATTTATCTATGTTGCAGGCAAAGAAGGAAACAAAAATATAGCTAAAAGGAAAATTATAGAAAGCGGAATGACTTACAATGGATTCACTGAAATTAAAAAGGGGTTAGATCCGGGAGATAAAGTAATTACCAATGGATTTCAGAATATCATCGAAGGAGATGAAATAGGAATATAATTTAAAATTTTTCAAGACAGCAATTCGCTAATAATTATGGAAGAAAATCACAAGGAATTTAAACCTTCATCATGGGTTATCGAAAACCGGGTAGCAACGTTTGTAATTACAATAATACTTGCAATAGCAGGTGCATTGGCTTATGTCAACCTTCCGAAAGAAAACTTTCCGGACATTTCCCTGCCCAATA
Organism: Bacteroidota bacterium; assembly: GCA_031417395.1. Classification (GTDB taxonomy): domain Bacteria; phylum Bacteroidota; class Bacteroidia; order AKYH767-A; family 2013-40CM-41-45; genus JADKIH01. The sequence continues at coordinate 111,351 of JANOVM010000018.1, forward strand.
TATATGTAAGTGTAATTTACCCGGGCACATCACCCAAGGATATGGAAAATCTTATTGTAAGACCCATTGAGAAGGAATGTAAAAGTATTGCAGGGGTAAAGAAAATTAAAAGTAATTCATTGCAGGACTATTGCAATGTAGTTGTTGAGTTCAATTCTGATGTGAACATAGAAGTCGCCAAACAAAAAGTAAAAGATGCTGTTGACCGCTCTAAATCCGACCTGCCGAAAGACCTGAAAAACGATCCTGAAATAATGGATATCAATTTCGCCGATATACCTGTGATGCAGGTAAATATTAGTGGTGATTATGATCTCAATAAATTAAAAATTTACGCCGACGATGCCAAAGATCGCCTGGAAAGTTTGAAAGAAATAAAAAAAGTGGAGCTAATTGGGGCTCTGGAAAGAGAAATTCAGATTAATGTCGATATGCTTAAAATGCAATCGGCAGGTTTGTCAATGGGCGACATAGCCCGGGCTGTTCAAAGTGAGAATTTAACAATTCCCGGAGGCACCGTAAGTATTCAAGGGGTAAGACGCTCTTTAAATGTTCGCGGTGAATTCAAAGATGCGAATCAGCTAGGGAATATGGTTATTCAATCGATCAATGGAAGTCCGATTTACCTGAAAGATATTGCTGAAGTTGTAGATAGTTATAAAGAGCAGGAAAGTTTTGCCCGACTTAACAAAAAAAATGTTATTACCTTAAATATTATTAAGAGAAAAGGTGAAAACCTGATTGAAGCCTCGGATAAAATCGTTGCTTTGATGGATGAGTTAAAAAAAGAAAGCTGGCCCAAAGATATTCTAGTTACGTTAACAGGAGACCAGAGTGAGCAGACGCGTACAACTCTTCACGATTTGATTAATACAATCATTATAGGATTTGTACTTGTCTTCGTAGTCCTAATGTTTTTTATGGGAACAACGAATGCCTTCTTCGTTGCCTTGTCTGTGCCCCTATCCATGTGTCTTGCATTTCTAATTATGCCTACCATTGGCTTTACATTGAATATGATTGTGCTTTTTTCTTTCCTCCTTGCGCTAGGAATTGTTGTTGATGATGCAATTGTTGTAATTGAAAACACACATAGAATATTTGCCAATGGAAAACGAAATTTAAAAGAAGCCGCCAAAATAGCTGCCGGTGAAGTTTTTCTTCCGGTATTTTCAGGAACATTAACAACCCTGGCCCCATTTATTCCGCTTTTGTTCTGGAAAGGGATCATTGGAAAATTCATGTTCTTTTTACCGGTAACATTAATAGTTACCCTTACAGCATCTTTGTTGGTTGCTTATCTAATCAATCCTGTATTTGCTGTCACCTTTATGAAGCCTCATAATAAAGAAGATGATAAAAAGAAGTCAGCAAAGAACCTGAAACCCTCACTTATACTTTTAGGAATTGCAATTGTTATCGGATACCTGATTGATTTTGGAACAGGGAATTTTGCAGTACTTATGATGCTAATATATCTATTGAATCATTTTTGGTTAAAAGATGTCATACTAAGATTTCAGGAAAAATCATGGCCGCGATTTCAGGAAAGATATCGTCGTTTTCTGGTTTGGTGTCTTCACAGACCGATTGCAATGATTGCTAGTGTAGTTGGAATTTTCATTCTTTCAATAGGTATGTTAGTTTTAAGAAACGGTGGTATTGAGTTTTTTCCAATTGCAGATCCTAATTTTGTTTATGTCTATACAAATCTGCCGGTAGGAACAGACCAGCATTACACCGATTCAGTAACAAGGGTAGTTGAAGAAAGAGTATACAAAGCAATTGACTATCCAAACAATCCGATCGTAAAATCAGTAATTTCCAATGTCACGGTTGCAGTAACCGATCCTCAGGATGAAGATCAGGGAACTTATCCGAATAAAAGTAAAGTATCGGTAGCATTTGTTGAATTTGGAAAAAGAAATGGAAAATCGTCAGCAAAGTATCTGGATGAAATACGGAAAGCAGTAAAAGGTATTGCAGGAGCTGAAATTACCGTAAATCAGGAACAAGGCGGACCACCTGTAGGTAAACCGGTAAATATTGAAATTAAAGGAGACAACTATGAAGATCTTGTTACTACCAGTAAATCACTTAAAAGAATGCTCGACTCGTTGAAAATTGATGGTGTTGAGGAATTGCGAAGTGATTTACAGGATCAAAAGCCACAGATAGTTTTTGACATTGATCGTGAACGCGCCAATCGCGAAGGGATTTCAACGTATGCTATCGGTAATGAAATTCTTTTAGGAGTTCTTGGAACAGACATCTCAAAATACAGGGATGCAAAAGATGATTATAATATAGTAATTAAATACAAAGACGAACAGCGATATAACGTAGATATGCTCAGGAATCTGAAGATCATTTACAGAGATATGAGTATGGGTGGTGTAGTCAGAAATGTTCCATTATCATCCTTTGCTGATGTGAAGTATTCAGACACCTATGGAATAATTAAAAGAAAAAATCAAAAAAGAATTGTAACGATCTCTTCCAACGTTTTGACCGAATATCAAGGGAAAGAAAATATTGTTGTTGCTGATGTACAACAGGCCATATCAAATTTCAAACTCCCGCAAGGCGTAACAATTGATATGACAGGGTCCCAGGAAGAACAAGCTGAAACGTCGGCCTTTCTGGGATGGGCCATGATGACTGCCCTCCTGCTTATCATACTTATTCTTGTTATTCAATTCAATTCTGTCAGTAAATCATTTATCATACTTATAGAAATTCTTTTTAGCATCATCGGTGTTTTTCTTGGATTCTCACTCTTTAAAATGCAATTTTCAATTGTAATGAGCGGAGTAGGAATTATTGCACTTGCCGGTATTGTTGTTCGTAATGGAATATTACTGGTAGAATTTACTGACTTGCTTCGGGAAAAAGGTTTGCCTGTTTTTGACGCTATTGTTGAAGCGGGAAAAACGCGTATGACTCCGGTAATTCTTACGGCTTCAGCAACAATTTTAGGATTAGTACCGCTGGCGGTAGGATTAAACATTGACTTCTCAAAACTGTTCAGTGAATTCAATCCGCATATTTATTTTGGCGGTGACAATACTGCTTTCTGGGGGCCTCTGTCGTGGACAATGATTTTCGGATTAAGCTTTGCTACGTTCCTCACATTAATCATGGTTCCGGTAATGTATCTGACAAGTGAGCGATTGAAAAATCGTGTTAGAAAGTTACGCGGGAAAGAAATTGATACAGGCGTTAAAGCAAAAAAAATAGAAGAATTAATAGAGGTTGAAATTTAAATCTGACATAGAAACAAATTATTTATACGCCATCGATACCGGTCGTCCCATACGAATTTCAATTGTATCTTACTTAAATAGCAAGCCATTTATTTATGGTTTGAAAAATGCTGATTTTAAGTATGAAACTGTAATTGAAGAAGACATTCCATCTGTATGTGCTCAGAAGTTAATTATGGGGACTGCTGACATTGGGCTCGTTCCTATAGCAGTTCTTCCTGAAATAATTGACCATAAAATAATAAGTGATTATTGTATAGGAACAAATGGGAATGTAGCCTCTGTATTGCTGGTAAGCGAAGTTCCTCTACATGAAATAAAAAAAGTATTGCTCGATTACCAGTCAAGAACTTCAGTAATCCTGACACGGATACTGGCAATGCATTTTTGGAAAATTTATCCTGAATGGCTGCCTACTTCTGAGAATTATGAAAGTCATATTAAAGGAAGTCAGGCCGGTGTCATTATTGGTGACCGTGCACTTACAATGAAAGAAAACTTTCCATTCATTTTCGATCTTTCATCGGAGTGGAAAAAATTCACAAACCTGCCATTTGTTTTCGCTTGTTGGGTGAGCAATCAAAATCTTGATAAGAGATTTTTAGATGAATTTAACATAGCACTTAAGTATGGACTTAATCATATTAACCTTGTAGCTGAAAAAGAGGAGTCGGCATTGTTTTCAAAAGAAAAAATACAAGCTTACCTGACTCAGTCAATCGATTATTCATTCGATGATAAAAAAAAGGAAGCTTTAAAATTGTTTCTTGAAAAAGCCCGTACTATCGGACTGAAATAAAAAAAGGGAATATCGATATTCCCTTTTAAAGCATTAAAGGCAACGGTATATTTTACCGGGCAACAGTAATGCGTTCCGTTTTTTTATAGTCGTCGTTGTACACAGTAACAAAATAAAGTCCGCTGGTTACAAAGCTTAAATCAAGTGAATGCATGGAACCGGCAGGATTTAATATTTGTTTTTCAAGGATAACTTTTCCCAGTACATCAACAACTTTTACATTTACGCTTGCACCAATATTGGCGGTAGTAAACATATCCAGGCTAAACACACCGGTTGAGGAAGGGCTGGGATAAATACTGAAAGTAAAATCAGCCGGAGTATCTTTAACTTCAACAGGACTTTGACATACTTTAGAAGTAAAAAGAGTAGAATAATACATATTGACTGCAGTAAACATGCGTGAGGCCTGATTTTTAGTAAACATGTTCAGGCAATTATCGTCACTGTAATCCATATAATTTGAAAAATTTATTCCATTAGCAGTTGCATTGCAATTATCTGTTGCAGGGTATGTAAGACATCCAAAAGTAGCATCCCCCTGATTTGGTGTATCGTTTACGTAATCCGTTCCGGAGCATCCTCCTCCATCATCTCCCCATATATGATATAGTCTGAAACAATGAGAAATTTCATGGGTGCATGTTCTTCCCAGATTGTATGGATAGGTAGCAGTACCCATTTTCCCAAAAGCATTGTATGCTAAAACAACACCATAGGTATTCGTATGAACACTTGCGGGCAATTCTCCGAAACCAAGAATGCCACCACCAATATTACAAACCCATATATTTAAATAATCATTAACATTCCATGCATCGAGTCCTCCTGTAGAATAGGCTTTCATATCATCGTTGGGCTGAAACGTTTGAACCGTGGTTTGTCGACGTTCTATTCCATTGGAAGGTTGTCCGCTTGGGTCTTGTTGTGCAAGACAAAACTGAAAATTTGTTGCAGAAGCAATAGAAGCAAATCCTGAAGGCGTTGAACTTGTATCGGCATTTAATCTGGCAAAATCCTGATTTAACACATCAATCTGTGATTGAATCTGAGCATCGCTGATGTTTTGAGAATTGGTTTTATATACAACATGCACAACAACCGGTATAGTATATATCTGATTGGTTATACGAAAAACTGAAGGATTGATTAAAGAATTTTGTAACATGGCTTCATCATTAATAATTCTTTGAGCCAGTGTTGCATCTTTCGTTTTCTGATTATCCAAATGCTGTTTAAAAGCACACTTTTCATTATTTGCGGGAAGCTGTCCTGCAAAAGCAAAAGTGGTTAACAATAATAAACCTGGTAAGAGTCTGAACTTCATTTTCGCGTTTTTCTATATTACAATCAAAAATAATATATTAAACGATCTGTTTTCATTTCCGTTTCAAATATTACTCTCAAATGATAAATCAATACTTAATGTTCAAATCTCTATAAAAATCATCCTTTTTTATCTCTTTCACCCAACCAATTTCCATTTTTTCTAATCTTATTTTTTCTATTTCCATGCGTATAAGTCTCAGTGTAGGAAAGCCCGCAGCAGCAGTCATTTTTCGAATTTGTCTGTTTTTACCCTCTTGTAGCTTAATTTCCAGCCAACTTGTTGGTATATTCTTACGAAATCGAATCGGTGGCTGACGATCGGGAATATCCATATCTAAGATCTTTTTAACTTCTGCAGGAAGGGTCTTATATACATTTCCCTTGTCGTTTAACACCATTCCTTTTTCCATAAGATTGATGGCTTCTTCTGTCAGGTCACCTTCAACCTGAACCAGGTATTTTCTATTATGTTTATTCGATGGAAGGAGTAATTTTGAATTAACTCTTTTATCATTTGTAAGCAATAATAGTCCTTCACTATCAGCATCTAAACGTCCTACCGGATAAACGTCGCCCGGAAATTTAAATCCTGTATCAGCCAGGGTCAAAAAATTACCTTCTTTGGTAAACTGGGAAATCATCCCAAAAGACTTGAAAATTGCATAATATTGTAACATAGGCTCTAAATTAGGGTATATTAAAGACTTAGCCAATTCTTCCTTAAAGATATTGGAAACATTCAACTTTTTTTGTGATGAAACGTTATTAATTAACTAATAACTAATTTTGCAAGAATTACTCTAACCAAATACGAACTGTGTTCCTGAAGAAAACTATACAACAGCTTTTTTTATTGTTTATTCTGCTTGCCACCTCTTTCATAGCCTGTAAAAAGAATGGAAATAGCGGTGATGGTTCTATTATTAAAGGAGTTATTAGTTTAAGCGTTCATGCAGTACATCATTCCTGGGACGTTCCTGGAATAGGTGTTTACTTGAAAACTAATGCTTCTGTTTTTCCCGGAAAAGATACTACACTATACGAATATAAAGCACGTGCTGATCAATACGGGAAAGTAGTTTTTGAAAATTTATTGCCCGGAAAATATTTTATTTATGCTTCAGGATACGATTCACTTTTTGGAAGCATGGTAATAGGCGAATTGCCGGTTTCACTTTATCCTGAATATTTAAATTCGAATTATGCAGATGTTACAATTCAAGTCAGTGAATAATAAAAATTTATTTCTTACGGCTGTTTTTTTTGTATTCACATTTTATTCGTGCACTTACAATCATTCAGAAGTAATACCTCAAACAGGATTTCCGGAGAATGTGGAAAAAATTCTGGTCAGCAAATGTGCTACAACAGGATGTCACAATTCAGCCAGCCGTATTACCGCTGCAGGTCTTGATTTTAGTACCTGGGACCTGATGTTTGAAGGAGGAAGAAATGGAACCAGTGTCATACCGTTCAGTACGGATTACAGTTTTATGCTTTATACAGTAAATACTGACACAAACAGAGGGCCTGTCCTGCTGCCTTCCATGCCTTATCTTCAAGATCCATTGAGTAATGAGGAATATGAAACTTTATACAATTGGATTTTGACCGGAGCACCTGATAATAATGGATTCGTAAAATTTTCTGACGATCCAAACCGAAAAAAAATTTATGTCTGTATGCAGGGATGCGATAAGGTAGCCGTATTGGATGCAAAATCCAAGGTTATTATGCGTTATATTTCTGTTGGTGAAGATCCGGGAATGATTGAAGCACCACATATGGTAAGAGTTTCGCCGGATGGAAATTACTGGTATGCTGTATTTATTTCGGGAAGTTACATTCAGAAATTCAGAACTTCTGACGATGCTCTTGTTGGCTCGGTGAATATTGGTTTTGGAAGCTGGAACTCAATAATAATAACTCCCGATGGCAGCAAAGGATTTGTGAACAGTACAGGAACAAATACTGTACAGGTTGTTAATTTAGACGCAATGACTTTAGGATACTCATTGACTTACGATAATCCACATGGAGGATTTGTTACTCCCGATGGAAGTTTTCTATACCTGACCTCACAGAATGGAAATTTTATTAATAAAATTGCTATGTCTTCTGCCCCAAATTATGATGATGTAAATTATATCGTTTTAGTACCAGGACAACAAAAAATTACCAGTTCATCAATCGATCCTCATGAAATGATTTTGAGTCCTGACGGTTCAAAATATTTTATCACCTGTCAGACCAGTAATGAAGTGCGTGTATTTCAAACAAGCAATGACAGTTTATTATCTGCAATTCCCGTTGGAACAAAACCACAGGAGCTTGCTGTTTCGGATTTGCATCCTTATGTTTTTGTTACCTGTACGGAAGATCCAGTAAGTTCAACTGAAAAAGGATCTGTTTACATTATCAACTATAATGATTTTACTTTACAACCAAAAATTTATACAGGATATCAGCCGCATGGAATAGCTGCAGATGATGAGGAAGAATTAGTTTATGTAGCCAACCTGAATTACGATTCCAATGGTCCTGCCCCACACCATATTTCAAAATGCGGCGGAAGGAATGGAACGATTTCAATTATTGATATGAAGACGTTAAGCCTATATAGAAAAACTTTATCGGATGGAAATTCCTTTGAGTATAAAAACGAAGTGCTTTCTTTTCCTTATTTTATTTCCATAAGGCAGTAAAAAATCAGTACGCAGAAACTACGACAATTATTAAAAAAAAATTCCCGTTATTAAATCTATTACAAACGAAGTTTTAAAATTTTCTTATTGTAATCAATAACAGCTTTATGTTTTAAAAGGATATCGTTCCCCAATACACCGTCAATAGCCTCATGACCCAATGTGCCATAGGTTACATTTACGTGTTGAAGGTCGAGAAGTATTGCAAGAAAATCATCAATTTTCAAATCACCAATTTTTAAAGACTTAAGGGTAACAGAACTTGTTGGCATGCTATTAGTGCCTAATCCTGTGGAGAGTTTTTCATTCTGAATGAAAGATTTTTCATTCACAAAAAGGCGAATTCTTTCCTGGTCGAATACCGATCTGCTTGCACCGGTATCGATTAATATACGCGCATTTTTTCCATTGATTTTTGCTTTACAAATTAAATGAGAACCATCGTCTTCAATGGTTAAAACTTCTAAATCAATTATGGAACTTCTTTTTAGCATTTAATAAGGCATAAAAAAAGCATCCGCCTTTTAGCGAATGCTTCAATAGAATTATGAAAGATTATTTAACGGCAGTTTGCCCCATATTATCAAGAACATTCATTACCTCTTTTACGGATTTAGCAGAAGCATGAAGCAATTCCATTTCATCTTTAGTAAGCTTGAGTTGAATAATTTCTTCAATACCATTTATGCCCAGTTTAACAGGAACGCCAAGATAAACATCCTTCAGTCCATATTCACCATTAAGTAAAGTGCAGCAAGGGAAAATACGTTTAGAATCCTTTACAACGGCTTCAACCATTTGAGCAGCTGCAGCTCCCGGTGCGTACCAGGCTGAAGTTCCCATTAGGTTTACAAGCTCGCCTCCACCCTTTTTAGTTCTTTCAACAATTGCATTTAATTTCTCGGTAGAAATAAGTTCTGTAACCGGAATACCTGCCACAGTAGTATATCGAGGCAAAGGAACCATCGTATCACCATGACCACCCATTAAAACAGCCTGAATGTCTTTAGGAGAGATTCCAAGTGCTTCGGCAAGGAATGCACGGTATCTGGCAGTGTCCAGAATTCCGGCCATACCGAATACTTTTTTAGAATCAAATTTAGAAGTCATGTAGGCGCAATAGGTCATTACATCAAGCGGGTTTGAAACCACTATGATGATGCAATTCGGTGAATATTTAATAATGTTTTCTGTAACAGAACGAACGATTCCCGCATTGGTAGCGATAAGATCGTCGCGGCTCATTCCCGGCTTTCTTGGCAGACCGGAAGTAATAACCACAACTTCAGAACCGGCGGTTTTAGAATAATCGTTGGTAGAACCGATCATTCTGGTATCATAAAGATCAATTGGAGCAGTTTGCCAGATGTCGAGGGATTTTCCTTCAGAGACACCTTCTTTAATATCAAGAAGAATTACTTCATGAACAAATTCTTTTCGTGCAATTACATCGGCACAAGTGGCGCCTACGTTACCGGCACCTACTACAGTTACTTTCATATTTGTAAGTTGTTTTAGCAAAGGAGCACAAAAGTATATACTCAGAAACGATTTATGAAATAATATCTTTAAAAATTCATAATTAAATCAATTTCCGAGTTCTGAAATGAATTTAATACGCATTAGACGAATATCATCAACGGTATATTCATTTTCGCCCAGTTCATTTATAGCGGCATCTACAGAATCGGTTTCCGCAGTCTTAAAATAATCAAAAACCACTTCCTGACGTTCATCGTCAATAATTTCATTGATATAATAACTAATGTCTATCCTTGTTCCCGATGCCACTATACTTTCTATTTCAGACAGCAGATCAGCCATTTTAATTCCTTTGGCTTTACACATATCTTCAAGAGAGATCTTTCTGTCTATATTTTGAATAATAAACACCTTTAAGACGCTTTTATTGACAATGGATTTAACAATAAGATCCATTGGGCGTTCGATTTCATTCTCTTCTACGTATTTGGCAATTAATTCGATAAATGGCTTACCAAATTTTGCAGCTTTTCCGGAACCTACACCGGTGATGTTTTTCAATTCATCAATAGTTGTAGGGTATTGAATAGCCATTTCCTCTAAGGAAGGGTCCTGGAACACAACAAAAGGGGGTACATTTTTCTGTTTAGCTATCTTTTTTCTAAGGTCCTTTAAAGAAGCAAATAATTCAGGATCAGCAGCGGCTGTTCCTCCACCGGAAAATTCATCATCCTCATCCGTTTCAGTATTTCCGTAATCCTTGTCCTCAACAACCATGATTTTGACAGGTTTCTTAAGAAAAGCTTTACCCTGATCCGTAACTTTAAGTGTACCGTATGTTTCAATATCCTTTGAAAGGAAACCGGCAAGTAGTGCTTGTCTAACGAGAGCAGTCCAAAATTTAAAATCATGTTCATCACCTTCTCCAAAGATTTCGAGTTGATCATGTCTATGAAGTTTAACTGCATTTTCAGGTTTGCCAATAATTACGTTTACTACGTGCTCCATGGCAAACTTTTCCTTAACAGCAAGGACGGTTTCAAGAACGGTACAAATTTCATCTTTGCCATCGAAACTTTTCTTGGGGTGATTGCAATTATCGCATTCGCCGCAATTCTCTTCAAGATAAGTTTCACCAAAATAATTCAGTAAAACTTTTCGTCTGCAGACGGAAGTTTCAGCATAACCAACCGTTTCAAGTAAGAGCTGCTTGCCTACTTCCTGTTCAGCGACAGGTTTACCCTTCATAAACTTTTCAAGCTTTTCAATATCCTTGTAGCTATAAAAAGTAACACATTTTCCCTCGCGACCATCGCGGCCGGCGCGTCCTGTTTCCTGGTAATAACCTTCCAGACTTTTCGGAATATCGTGGTGAATAACGAATCTGACATCCGGTTTATCGATACCCATACCAAAAGCAATTGTAGCTACGATAACGTCGATTTCTTCCATCAGAAACTTATCCTGCGTCTCAGCACGAACATTGGCTTCAAGACCTGCATGATACGGCAAAGCATTGATTCCATTCACTGATAAAATGGAAGCAATCTCTTCAACCTTTTTACGGCTTAGGCAATATACAATACCTGATTTACCTGAGTTGGCCCGGATAAAGCGTATAATTTCTTTAGCTACATCAACTTTAGGCCTTATTTCATAATATAAGTTAGCCCTGTTAAATGAGGCTTTATAAACGTCAGCATCCATCATTCCCAGATTCTTCTGGATATCCAATTGAACCTTAGGAGTTGCTGTAGCAGTAAGAGCGATAATAGGCACCTTGCCTATGGCTTCAATGATAGACCTCAATCGTCTGTATTCAGGCCGAAAATCATGTCCCCATTCTGAAATACAATGTGCTTCATCAATTGCAAAAAAGGAAATGTTGACAGTTTTCATAAACTCAACATTTTCTTCCTTGGTAAGGGATTCAGGCGCTACATACAGGAGTTTTGTTTTTCCTGACCTAAGGTCATTTTTAACGGCAGCAATTTCTGCTTTATTTAATGAAGAATTCAGAAAGTGAGCTATGCCATCCTCATTGCTAAAGCCACGCATGGAATCCACCTGATTCTTCATTAAAGCAATCAAAGGTGATACGATTACGGCCGTTCCTTCAGAAAGCAGGGCAGGTAACTGATAACACATAGATTTACCACCGCCGGTTGGCATAATAACAAATGTATCTTTGCCGGCCAGGACTGATTTAACGATTGATTCTTGTTCTCCCTTGAATTTGTCGAAACCGAAATATTTCTGCAAATACGACTTCAAAGGTTTTTCTGCCACTAACATTATGTAAAAGAATTTATATGGTAATTTACGAAATAATAACTTTGTTTACGAAAAGATTATGGAATAAAAATAAATAATTTTGCCGTAATAACAACTATTTAACGAAGAAGAATTAAAAAAAATTTAAACAACTTGAAAAATTCATCCCATATTAAAAAACTTGCTGTCAAAACCCTTGAAGTTGAGGCAGAAGCGATAAAAAATTTGAAAAAGAATATAAATGATGAATTCGTGAAGACTGTTCATTTTATTTCGGGAATAAAGGGAAGATTAGTAATAACGGGTATAGGAAAGAGCGCCATTATCGGACAAAAGATAGTTGCTACGATGAATTCAACAGGTACTCCCTCCATTTTTATGCATGCTTCTGATGCTATTCACGGTGATTTGGGAACAATTCAAAAGGATGATGCCGTTATTTGTATTTCAAAAAGTGGTGATACTCCGGAGATAAAGATTCTTATTCCATTGTTGAAGTCATTTGGAAATAAACTCATTGCCATCGTCGGAAATTTACAATCCTATCTTGCCCTGCACAGTGATTTTGTTTTAAACACCTTTGTTGCTCAAGAAGCCTGTCCCAATAACCTCGCTCCCACTTCAAGTACTACTGCCCAGCTTGCCATGGGTGATGCCTTGGCTGTATGTCTGCTTGACAACAAAGGATTCTCAAGTAAAGATTTTGCAAAGTATCATCCCGGCGGTGCTCTCGGAAAAAAGCTCTATCTTAAAGTGAAAGACATTTATCCGATGAATGCTTCACCAAAAGTTACCCCCGATGAAAACATAAAAAAAGTTATTGTTGAAATTTCCTCCAACAGGCTTGGAGCTGCTGCAGTTATTGACAAAGGGAAATTAATAGGAGTAATTACAGATGGAGATATCCGACGGATGCTCCTAAAAAATAAATCCATTGAAGGAATCCTAGCAAAAGACATTATGAACACAAAACCCAAAACGGTACCAATGGAAACGATGGCTGTTGCTGCGCTTGATTTAATGAAGACACACAATATTTCCCAGCTATTAATTACCAATAAAAAAAAATATTTAGGAATTGTGCACTTGCATGATTTATTAAGAGAAGGGATTATGTAGTTGGCGATTTTTTAGAACAGGGACATTTTTTGTATTCTTAATTCTTTCAAAAAGTAAAAAATGATGTTTGGTAAGATTTTTTAAAAATACTACCCACGAATTAATATTCCTTACCCAACATTATACCCGTTTCGTCAAATAGTATACTTTTAATTTGGATAATTAATCCTACATTTCCTGTCTTAAGTCAATTACTTTAATTATGGATAAGGAAATTTTTCAGATAACTTTAATTTTTCAAAGAATTAGTTTTAATCTAGAGTACATTTTTATCAATTGTTTGGAAAACATGACATTACTCCCTGTTAAGGAAAATTTATACTTATTGAATAAAAATATTATGCGCCTCGATAAAGTAATCTGCTTGGGGCGACTGAAAGAAAAACAAATTTTTGGTATGAACTCCCCTCTTCGTAATTCCTTGCTGCATTGACGCTGGTGAACTCCGCGGTAAAATTCTAACTATCTTATAGAAATTTTACCGCGGAGGACACAACCCGAAAATCAAGGTCTAAGTATTTTTCTTCCTTCCGTTAATATTGTATTTCTATCTTTGCCCGGTATGGGTTTATTTTCAAACAAATCGAATGTCGCCGGTGAAATGTCTTTCCTTGGCCACCTGGAAGCTTTACGATGGCACCTTTTCCGTTCTGCCATTGCAGTAGTAAGCTTTGCACTAATACTTTTCTTTTTCAAAGAATTTTTATTTGATACCGTTTTGCTGGCACCCAAGCAGCCTGATTTTATTACGTACAGAATATTGTGTGCATGGGGAAATAAATTAGGATTGGGAGAAGAACTTTGCGTTACCGTTATTCCATTTACATTGATAAGTACTGATCTGGCAGCACAATTTACTACACATATGTGGGTTGCTTTTATTGCCGGTGTTGTTCTTAGCTTTCCTTATATAATCTGGGAGTTGTGGAGATTTATTAAGCCTGCACTCTCAGTAAAAGAAAGAACTTTTGCCAGAGGGATAGTTTTTTACACTTCATTTCTTTTTTTACTGGGAATCTCATTCGGGTATTATATCATTACTCCAATGACGGTTAACTTTCTCGGTAGTTATCAAGTAAGTGAACAGGTAAAAAATACAATTACGCTCGATTCATTCATCGCTATGGTTACTACTATGACTTTAATTACCGGAATTGTATTTGAATTGCCCATAGTCGTTTATTTTCTAACTAAAATAGGTATACTTACTGCTACTTTCATGCGTACTTATAGGAGACATGCAGTAGTTGTAATTCTTATCTTGGCAGCTGTAATTACTCCGAGTTCAGATGTAACAACTTTAATTATGGTGGCTATGCCTTTATATGTACTTTATGAAATAAGCATTCTTGTAAGTGCATATGTAATGAGAAAAGCAACCTAAGATTCACCGGCTCTCTATTTAGAAAAAAAACTATTGTTAAAACTTAAGAAGAATTTAAATGAACCATAAATTAAAAATAAATTGTATTTTCTTAGTACATATAAGTAACATTGTAGTTTGTATTTATAACTTGCCAAAAATTTTCTTTTTCCAATGATGCTTCGCTCTGAAAATTTAATAAAACGATACAAGCAACGAACTGTTGTGGATAGAGTATCTATTGAGGTTTCTCAGGGAGAGATCGTTGGATTACTTGGACCAAACGGTGCGGGTAAAACAACATCCTTTTACATGATTGTAGGGCTGATAAAACCAAATGAGGGAGAAATTTACCTGAATGATGAGAAAATTACCACCCTGGCCATGTATAAACGTGCACAAAGAGGAATCGGTTACCTGGCTCAGGAAGCCAGTGTATTCAGAAAATTAAGTGTGGAAGATAATATTCGTGCTGTACTTCAAATGACAAAACTTTCACGGGAGGAACAAGATAAAAAAACAGAATCGCTGCTGGAAGAGTTCGGACTTGTACGTATACGAAAAAGCAGAGGTGATTTATTATCAGGCGGAGAACGCCGCCGAACAGAAATTGCGCGTGCTTTGGCTGTTGATCCAAAATTTATTTTACTTGACGAACCTTTTGCCGGTGTTGATCCTATTGCCGTGGAAGATATTCAATCTATCGTCTCTCATCTCAAAGACAGGAATATTGGAGTATTAATTACAGATCACAATGTTCATGAAACACTAACCATTGTTGACAGGGCTTACCTCCTATTTGAAGGAAGAATTCTCAAAGCAGGTACGGCTCAGGAATTGGCAGAAGATCCACAGGTTAGAAAAGTTTATCTGGGTAAGAATTTTGAATTGAGAAGATAGTATTTCCTCTAATGTATCCCCTTTAATTCTAATTACGTTTTACCCTTTCTCTTCATGGATTTTAAAATTAAAACTCTCCATGATTGGATTAGAAAGCAATTTTTTGCAAGCATCTTCTACTTCTGCTTTTGCAGCTTCCGGTGAAGAAGCATGTATTTCAAGTGTAATATGTTTGCCTATCCTGATATTTTCTATTCCGGTCAGACCCATATTTGTCAGTCCATGAGAAACTGCTTTCCCCTGTGGATCTAGTAATGCTTTAAGAGGCATGACATCAATTTCAGCTATAAATTTCATTGTATTGTTTTTTGATTTGTTTTACTGTGAAGAAATGAGAAAAATATATATAAACTAATAATTATCGGAATGGTGGCGAATAAAAGAAATGGAAACAATACCAACGTAAAAAATATAAGCAAGTATTGATAAAGATTTTCTTTGATACTAAAAGTCTTAAACTTTAAGGAGAATAAATTTAATTCTGAAACAAGCAGATAAGATGAAATAGAAGAAAAAATGATGATGAAATACGGATGGAGAATAAGATTATCGTATTGACCCGGAAATTGTTTTAATATTAAAGGAAGCGAAACGATTAATATGGCATTTGCCGGCACAGGTAAGCCAATAAAGTTTACTGTTTGCCGGGTATCAATATTGAACCGTGCAAGACGTAAAGCGGAGAAGACTGCAATGATGAAAGGGAAAAACTGAAATATACGTGCTATAAAATCCGAAAATAAATAAAGTTCAATGTTTGTTTGCTGAAGTAGTTTAAACATTATAGCCCCCGGTACAAAACCAAAACTTACAACATCGGCAAGGGAATCAAGTTCTTTCCCAAAAGCAGAAAAACCTGCCCCTTTGCGGGCGGCCATTCCATCAAGCAAATCAAAAAAAGCCGCCAAAAACACTAAGTACGCGGCTATATCTAGTTGATTTCTGAAAACCATAACTGCGCCAATACAACCTGAAAAAAGGTTACAACAAGTAAAAATGTTTGGGAGATTAAATTTCAGCATCGTCTCATGTAAGATTTAGGTCAAAAGTAACTTTTCAAACGATATTTTACAGACTAAAAAAGTAGGTTTTTACTAAAATTTCAAACTACTATTTTCAGGACTTTTACAGTTATTGAAACCATTCATAAAAATGCCAAAAACAAAACATTTTTTTACAATAAGCGGAACTGTTTGTCATAAGATTGTATGGTTTAGCATGTGCTGTTAGATAATTCAATCTAATAAGCAAGTTGCAAATAGCTATGTCAGGGGCGTTTTTGTTGTATCCTTACAGGAATTAGACTGTAAATAATATTGTTGAAAAGAGTGTAGAAAATATTCGCCAAAATTTTCTGTATGCTCTTGAAAATGGTAACTTTACATATATCAAGATATAACTGAAAATTAACAATAATCCTTGATGAGTTTCGTTTTGATCGAACACCTATTTATACCTGTTATGACCTTTAAGAAAAACCTCTCTATCCTGTTTTTTATTTTTCTTGTTTCAGAAATTTCTGCTCAAGCACCTAAATACAGTAATGAATTTCTATCCATCGGTGTCGGAGGTCGATCCATGGGTATGTCCGGTGCAGTAACCGGAACAGTAAGCGATGCCACTGCCGCAGTTTGGAATCCCGCCGGACTCACATCGATAAAAAGTAACATACAAGTTGCCGTCATGCATGCAGAATTGTTTGCCGGAATATCTAAATTTGATTATGCAACACTTGCCACGCATATTGATGCCAGCCGAACAATTGCTTTTTCAGTAATTCGTTTTGGAACAGACGATATTCCGAATACCCTCGATTTAATTGATGCTTCCGGTGCCATCGATTATTCAAAAGTTACTTCATTCTCCATAGCAGATTATGCCTTCCTTTTTTCGTATGCTTTAGAGTCGAAAATAGAAGGCTTAAAGCTGGGTGGTAGTGCAAAAATCATTCACAGAAAAGCCGGAGACTTTGGAAAAGCCTGGGGATTTGGTTTTGATCTTGGAGCTCAATATAAATTAAACGACTGGAGATTCGGCCTCATGGCTAAAGACGTTACCTCTACTTTCAATGCCTGGAGTTTCAATACCGATTTACTGGAAGGAACTTTTTCACAAACAGGAAATGAAATCCCGAAAAATTCAACTGAAATTACTTTACCAAAGTTAATTTATGGTGTAGGATATCAGGTAATATTTAATCCGAAATTAACCGGACTTGCTGAGTTGGAAGCAGACATGACTTTTGACGGTAAGAGAAATGTGCTGATCCAATCCGATCCTGTCAGCATTGATCCACACTTTGGAATTGAATTAGGTTATAACGATATGATCTTTCTTCGCGCCGGAATTCAAAATATTCAAAACATAAAAAACCTTGATGGAACGGTAAGTAAGATCATTCAGCCAAACCTTGGACTGGGAATTAAGTTTGGAAAAATTTCTCTCGACTATGCATTGACAAACATTGGACAAGAAACTTTATATTCAAATATATTTTCTTTGAAGTTTGACATTTATAAACAATAATCTCCGGATAGAATCTGATGAAAAAAAAATTACTGCTATTAGTTTTTTGGTTATTCATTAAACCGGTATTTTCCCAGTCGTATGAAAATTCATGGATCAATTATAATCAAGATTATTACAAGATAAAAATTGTTCGTGACGGAATTTACAGAATTAGCACACAAACATTGAATTTTGCCGGTTTTACCACAACAGGTATTGACCCTAGAAAAATTCAACTTTATCACAACGGAGTAGAACAATTTATTTATATTGAAGGAGAAAACGATGGTATTCTTGATGCTACTGATTTCATTGAATTTTATGGACAAAAAAACGATGGCTCGCTTGATACAAAATTGTATGCAGATCCCAACTGGCAGCCAACTCCCCAGTACAGTTTGTTTAATGACACCTCCGTTTACTTCCTCACTTATAGCTCTATAAACAATGGTAAAAGGGTAACATTAACAAATAGTTCGAATTTTAGTTCCTATAATCCGGCTCCTTATTTTATTAAAGAATCATTAGTTCTTTCAGGCGATTTACCTGCAATAATTCCCAATGGAGGAGGATTACTAGGATATAACAGAGGAGCGGATGAACAGTCAATAGACTATACGGAAAGTGAAGGATGGGGAGCTGTCTTTGGAAATTTTTTCGGAGGCAATTACCCTTTGAACATACCAATTCCTACCGATAAAGCTTATTCCGCTTCCGGAGCCCCAAATGCGGAAATCAGTTTTTGTGTAGGAGGTGTAAATAACAATACACACAATTTATTAGTAACCTTTCCCGGAATCACTTTTAATGACACGTATTACTTTCAGTCACTCAAAAATTACAACTTCTCAGTTGCCTCAAATCTCTTTACTTCTTCTAGCAGCACTTGTTCATTCAATGTAAGTTCTGCAATTTTTCCTCCGGAATATAGCATGTTCTATTGGTTTTCAATGAAGTATCCCCATACATTGGATCTGGAAGGTAAAAGCACTTTTAAAATGCTTATTCCTGATGATACACAGGGAAAAGCAAGAATGGATATGACAAATTTTAACAATGGCGGATCGGTTCCTATCATGTATGATTTAACAAATCACAGAAGAATATTGATTTCTCAAAATGGCAATACATTTCAGGCATTGGTTGATAACGACAATAGCGGAACAAATAAAGAATGTTTTATCAGTTCAATTTTTTCCATTCAATCACCTGCTCTGACTAAAATAAACTATGCTACAAGCAATCCCGGACGCTTTAATGATTTAGGGTCTCTGGGTATCGATTCTGCTTACATAATCATTTCCGCAAAAGCATTAATGAATGAAGCGCAGAATTATTTCAACTACAGAAATCAATCCGGCACATACATGAATCGATGTCTCCTGCTCGATGTTGAAGAACTTTACGATCAATTTGCATATGGAATTGGCAAACATCCGCTTGGAATAAAGAATTTCGCCCATTACATTCTGGGAAGCTGGCCAACTGAAGCACAACATATATTTTTAATAGGCAAATCATTTAGTCCGGCCGATATAAGGAATGATACTAATTTGTATTCACAATGTCTCGTCGGCTCTTATGGAGTTCCCACCTCCGACATATTGTTAACTTCGGGAATAGACGGCTCTCAATGGGAACCTAAAATTCCAATCGGACGCTTGAGTGCAGTGAGTGATACGAATGTAGCCGACTACCTCCATAAAATTATGGAATATGAAGCCGTTCAGGCCGGTCCACCGCAAGCATGGGAAAAAGAAATTTTACATTTTGGAGGAGGTAATGATACAATACAACAAAATCAATTGGCAGGATATTTAGCGGAATATGAATCAATACTTGAAGATAGTTCTTTCGGAGGAAATGTAACAACCTATCTGAAATTTAATACCAACCCAATTCAAATTAATTTAGCGGATTCACTTCAGGCAAAGATTGATGCAGGAGTGGCTTTGATGACATTCTTTGGGCATGCAAGCGGTTCATCTTTTGACAATTCAACCGATGAACCTTCTGCCTATAATAATCATGGAAAATATCCTATGGTAGTTGCCAATTCATGTTTTTCAGGTGACTTTCACACTACTCAAAAAAGTGTAAGTGAAAAATTTGTTTTGGAACCTGAAAAAGCTGCTATTGGTTTTTTAGCCAGTGTCGGTTTAGGAACTCCGTATTTTCTGAGAGAGTATACTAAAGCGTTTTTTGAACATGCTTCCCGTTCTGATTACGGTGCTTCCGTAGGTCTTCTCATGAAAAAAGCAATACAAGATATTCAGGTTTCCATGAATAACGGTGAAAAGCAGGTTGCACATGAAATGTGTTTGCAAGGCGATCCCGCTTTACAACTTTATCATTTTACAAAACCCGAATATGCAATCGATGAATCAAATGTTTCTTTTTCACCTAGTACGATAACAACCGATCTTGATACTTTTACCGTTAGTATCAAAACAAGAAACCTGGGGAAAGCTGTACCGGATTCTTTCATTGTGAAAGTAATTCATACCTATCCCAATGGAATAGATTCTGTGTATTCAATTAAAAGAAGCAAGTGTTATTACGAAGATAATTTGAGCTTAACTTTAAAAACAGGAGGATTTTCCGGCGCCGGCATTAACACAATAAAGGTTGAAGTTGATTTGCCTGATAGTGTTGACGAATACGACAACTTATTAAACAATTCAACTAAATCCGACTTTTTTGTATATTCAAGAGATATTATTCCAATATATCCTCCTGACTACGCCATTCATCCATACAGTACTGTTACTTTACGTGCAAGTACTGCCAATCCGATGGCAGGTGTTGCAAGTTATCGATTTGAAATTGATACACTGGATCTTAATTTGAAGGACATAACTCCGGGAATGACAATCAGTCCTTTATTTAGAACTATAACACTTACTGACAGTGGCGGTGTTTTTACATGGAATCCTCCGGGATTTAATTTATCGGACAGTGTAGTTTATTTCTGGCGTGTTGCTAACGATTCCATTCAATACGATACGGCTAATTTTCATTGGCAGCAAAGTTCATTTATGTATATACCCGGAAAAACAGGTTGGGCACAATCACATTTTCATCAATTTAAAAATGATGGTTATGAAAATGTCCTCTACGATACACTGGCAAGGAAATTTAACTTTGTAAATAATATTAAAGCCTTAAAGGTAACAACACGAGGCGCGCCTAATGGGCCTAGTCAATATAGCGAAGTTGGTTATAAACTTAATAATACTACCGGAGAAAGTGACGGTTGCCAATTAGCTCCGGCTGTTATGGTTGCAATTTTGGATTCTGTAAGTCTTGTCCCCTGGAATACCTGTGGGAATTTTGCCGGACAAGCTAATCAGTTTTATCTTGATTCAGGGTATTCTTGCGGCGACCCAATTATAAAAGGACATGGAGTTAATGGATGCCGCAACAGACCTGATAATTATTTTATTTTTAGGTTAGGCGATCCGGCTAACATGAATAGTCTGGATTCTTTTATTAATACAATTCCAAATAAGAATTATATTTTAATGTACAGTTGGTTTACATATCCGTATTCGACTGTAAGTCCTTTTATTTCTACGCTCTCTTCCCTCGGATTCAACCCTTCTAATTTAGTAGATAATCAGCCCTTTATTTATTTTGTTCAAAAAGGAAATCCGGCTTCCAAAAATGAATTGTTTGGAGATACCGTAAATCCCTTAAGCACGGAGTATTCAATTAGTGTAGTATTAACCAGCATTTGGAACCGTGGCGATATAAATTCCGTCACCATAGGTCCTGCCACGCGCTGGGAGTCGCTGCATTGGAATCAATACCCTGTCGAAAGTACGCCTCTCAATGATGTTGTTTATGTAAATATTTATGGTTTAAATGCTATTTCAAATCAGTGGGATGTACTTGCGAACAATATTCAATATACCAGCGGTAAGGATACCAGCCTTTCCTGGATATCTGCAACAAATTATCCATATCTAAAGTTACAATGTCATTTGCAGGATTACACCTTGTATACTCCCCCACAAATGGATTATTGGAGAATATATTATGACGAAGTTCCTGAATGTGCCATTAATCCAAGTCGTACATTTTCATTTTACAACAATCCTCTGCAAGAAGGTGATACATTGCGCATGTCAATAGCCATAGATAATATTGGCAATCTTCCAATGGATAGTTTAGGTGTTTCCTTTTTTCTTTACGACAACAACAGGAGACGGCATGATCTTATAAATTACAAACTGGATTCCCTCCGTTCCAATCAGTTTCTTACAGCAAGCATAAGTATTGACACCACCTTTGGTCTGGCAGGAGAAAATAGTCTATGGATAGAAGCCAATCCGTTTAAACCGCCATATCATCAGCAGGAAAAATATCACTTTAATAATTTCGCAGAGATTAAATTTAATGTAGATCGTGATAAGATTAACCCAATACTTGACGTAACATTTGACGGTGTACATATTTTAAATAAAGATATCGTATCCGGAAAACCACAAATTGTCATTCAATTGCACGATGAAAATAAATTCCTTGCATTAAACAACAAGGAAAACTTCAGTGTTTATATTACACCACCAAATTCCAATACTTCCATACCTGTAAATTGGAATACATTTGTTTATGGCAAAGAAATGCGTTTCGTACCGGCCGTGCTCCCTAAAAACAGCTGTCGCATAGAATGGAATCCTTCCCTTACACAAGATGGAATATACTGGCTGGAAGTAGAAGCTACAGACAGGAGTAAAAATGAATCGGGTCGCTTCAATTATAAAATAGCTTTTGAAGTAATCAACAAATCAACAATAACTGAAATGTTGAATTATCCGAATCCATTCTCTACTTCTACCCGCTTCGTCTTTACACTTACCGGCAATGAAATACCGACAGGAATGAAAATTCAGATAATGACGGTAACCGGAAAAATCGTTCGGGAAATCATGCAGGATGAGCTTGGCAATATACATGTGGGAAGAAATATCACCGATTATGCCTGGGACGGAAAAGATGAATTCGGCGATCAGCTTGCCAATGGTTTATACTTATACAGAGTTGTTACTGATTTACACGGACAAACCATTGAGCAAAGAGAAACGGAGATAGACAAGTATTTCAAAAAAGGCTGGGGAAAAATGTATTTAATGAGGTAAGAATTAATCAATATTTTTATGAAAACTTATTCCGCCGAAAACTCTTTAGAAAAATTATCCGTTTTACCCGGATGGAAATTTAATAATAATGCTCTGGAAAAAGATTTTGTCTTTAAAAATTTTCGGGAAGCAATGAGTCAAATGATACGAATTGCATTTATCTGCGAATCGATGGATCATCATCCGGAATGGACAAATGTTTATAACAAACTCAATGTACGGCTTTCGACTCATGATGCGGGTGGAGTTACCGATAAAGATTTTTTGCTGGCTTCAGAAATTGAAAAACTGCACTAATAGTATTTAAATAGTGTTTTGTCAGAAAGAATTACTTTAGTTTTTCTAACATTTTATATAATTCTTTTCTAAATTTGCTGACAACCCAACTCCGTATACCATTTTATGAGCAATGAAAAAAAAGCTATAGGCTCAACATACATAAGTATATTGGGCAATACGGGCATAGCTCTGGTTAAATGGATTACAGGGTATTTAGGAAATTCATACGGGCTAATTGCAGATGCCATAGAATCAACCGGCGATATTTTTTCTTCTTTTCTCACATTATTCGGAATTAAATATTCGTCAAAGCCGGCTGACGAAAATCATCCATACGGTCACGGTAAAGCAGAACCAATAATAACATTTGTAGTAGTTGGTTTTTTAATAACCTCTGCAACCATTATCGTTTATGAAAGCATTGTAAACATAAGAACACCTCATGAATTACCAAGTAAGTTTACGCTATTGGTCCTGGGACCCATTATCATCATTAAAGAATTATTTTACCGCTTTGTAAAAAGAAGAAGCGAAACAACTAAAAGTTCACTATTAAAAGCAGATGCCTGGCATCACAGAAGCGATGCCATTACTTCACTGGCAGTTTTTATCGGTATCTCCATAGCAGTGATTATGGGTAAGGGATATGAAACTGCAGATGATTGGGCAGCTTTGTTGGCAGGCTTGGTCATTTATTATAATAGCTTCATAATATTTCGTCCGGCTCTTGGAGAAATAATGGACGAACATTTTTACGATGACCTTATCGTAGAAATACGAAAAACTGCTGCTACAGTAAATGGAATTGTAGCAACAGAAAAATGCTATGTGAGAAAATCAGGATTAAGGTATCATGTCGACCTACATGCAATTGTAAATGCAGATATTACTGTACGGCAGGGGCATGAAATAGCACACAGACTTGCCGATAAATTAAAGTACGAATTACCACAAATTATGGAGGTATTGGTTCATATTGAACCGCATGAATAATTATTTCAGATTGTGATAAACAGCGAGCACGTCATCATCTTCTTCAAACTTATCAATTAATTGCAAAACTTCATCCTGTTGTGTCTCGTTTAATTCGACAAAGGAATTTGGAATTCGTTCGAGTGCAGATTTTTTAACGGTAATTTTTTTATCTTCCAATCCTTTCGACATTTTGCCAAAATCTTCGTAAGCACAATAGATGACAATTTCATCTTCTTCGACTTCCATATTCTCCAGGCCAAAATCGATTAACTCCAGTTCCAATTCGTCGGGATGAATTTTTTCATCCTTGGCCAAACGAAATACACCTTTGCGCTGAAATAAAAAATCGAGAGAACCGGTCTTTCCAAGGGTTCCATTGCCCCTATTGAAATACATACGAACATTTGCAACGGTACGCGTAGGGTTGTCTGTAGCTGCTTCAACAAGAATGGGAACACCGTGCGGACCATATCCTTCATATACTACCTCTTCGAAATTACCTTCATCTTTAGTGGCTGCACGCTTTATGGCATTATCAAGACGGTCTTTTGGCATGTTAACAGCCTTACCATTCTGAACGGCAGCTCGAAGACGGGGGTTATGGTCGACATCAGGACCTCCGCTTTTCACGGCAATAGCTATCTCTCTGCCAATTTTCGTAAATATTTTCGCCATCTTATCATAGCGAGCAAACATTTTATGTTTTCGTTTTTCAAAAGCTCTACCCATAGTTTTTGATTATTTATTCCAAATTCTCAAATTAATTATCCTCTTCATCTTCCTCTCGTTCATTATTCGCTTTAGTCTGTACTTCGGATCCCGGTTTTCCAATAACCTTATAGTTTCCTTCGCCCTTTATAACAGAAGCGTAAAGAGATTTATCATTTAATATGCTTACTGCCTGTTTAACTTCATTATCATACTTAAAATTAGCTTCCAGTCTGCCCTTTTGATAATAATACCTCGAAGCAATTTCTCCTTCCAGTATTCTTTTTAATTCGTCGTGGTGATTGGTCAGATCCTGATTTTTATTATCATTCATTCTTTTTTCAAGAGCGATGAATTCATTTTGTATAGCTTGAAAATGTTTATCTTTTTCAGCAGCGTGTTTTAACTCCAGCAATTTCTTTTCACTCTTGTCGGTATAATCATATTTTTTTCCTTCCAGAAACTTAACGAAATCTGCATATTCATTTTCAGACAAATTAAATTCCTTTGCAGTTGAAATTGAAGGATGTTCACGATAATATTTATTGGCATAATCGAAAATAAGGAAATTGGTGAAAAGAGAAACAGCGAGATTACTGTATGTTACCGGATCAGTATAAAAATCCGGGAAAATGCCGCTGCCATCGTAAACCGATCGGTTGTTTTTCGTTTTAAATTCTGTAATAAGGGAATCGGGAACTTTATAAACACTTCCATCAGCATTTCTGTGTGTGTAGTCAAGTGCCTGAATGCATCTTCCACTTGGCGTATAATATTTTGCAATGGTAACTTTTAGAAGCGTATTGTATGACAAGTTATACGTTTGTTGCACAAGACCTTTTCCAAAGGTACGTTGTCCGATAATTACACCCCTGTCTAGTTCCTGCATGGCACCGGTTACAATTTCAGAGGCAGATGCAGAGCCTCGGTCAACAAGAACTGCAATGGGAATATCCTTATCAACAGCAGTTTTATTGGCAAAATAATCGATGTTCATCTCTTTTATTTTACCTTTTTGAGACACAATTTTTTGATTGTTTTCAACGAAGAGGTTTACAATTTCAACCGATTCCTTCAGGAGTCCTCCTCCGTTTCCGCGGAGATCAAAAATAACCCCTGTAAGTTTTGGATTAGCTTTGAGTGCAACAAGTGCTTCTTTTACCTGATCAGCAGAGTTTTCCAGGAACTGAGAAAGTTTAATATATCCTGTTGTTTCATTGATCATTCCATAGTAAGGAACATTCTTAAATTTAATTTCATCACGAACAATAGTTTTTTCTATTGGTGTTGCTACACCCTCTCGTTTTAAAACCAATTTTACACTTGTACCCTTCTGACCTTTCATGTATTCGGTTACGTCGTCAACCAAACGATTCGATGTAGAATTACCATTCACGGAAATGATTTTATCTCCGACTCTCACATCTGACTTTTGAGCAGGGAAGCCTTCGTAAATTTCACTGATCTCAACCTCACCGTTTCGTTGATGCACCAAAGCCCCAATTCCGCCATACTCAGCAGAAATATGAGTCATTCTATAATCTTCTATATCGCTTTCGGGAATATAAACAGTGTAAGGATCGAGGGTTCGCAGCATGGCATCGATGCCTTTCTTCATTAAGCTGCCCGGTTGTAGACTGTCGACATAATAGACATTTACATCGCGAAAAACCATCGTAAAAATGTCGAGGTTTTTACTTACTTCAAAATAATAATCTTCAACAAAGCTTAAAGAAACAAGAGTACTTCCGGCAATAGCAAGAACTATTAATAACTTCTTTTGTTTGCGAATCCATGGTTTAAACCATTGCATCATGAGAATAGGTTTTGGGGTTTTGTACTTTGATAACGGCAAAAAGTTAGAGGTATTTTAAACAAGAAGTAATTTAGAAATCACCTATTTTGAACACATTATTTTTCAGTCATTGCAAATTTACGCTTTACAATTCTTAGGTGCTCGAGATGATGCTTTCCATGCCAGGCATACAAGGCTAAAGCGTTTTTTAGAGAGTATTTTCGATTATTCCCAGGGTGAAAATAGCTGCGATTAAATTGTTCTTCATTAATACTCTTTAACACCAAAACAAACCTCCTGTGCAATGCTTCAAGAAGCTCAAGAGAGATTTCTATGGAAGCTTTGCTATCAGGCAGCTCTGCCCAAAGGGCTTCTGCATAAGGTTTTATAGTTGGTAAATCTTCTGTAAGCGTAAGTTTAAAACGAATATATGCATTCATATGGCTATCAGCTATATGATGAATAACCTGTCTGGCTGTCCACCCTGCCGGCTTATATGATTCATCCAGCATTTCATTGGTAAATTGCTCCAATTCCTTCCTGCAAAGGCCCGGCAATTCTTCTATTTCCCCGATCCATTTATTAATGTCGCCCGGACAATAATCCAAAGGATCCTTAAAATTTCCAATTGGAAAACGTAGTTTTTCAAGCTTTTCAGCATCCATTATAAGCCAATATTTCGACAAAGATAGGGAACAAAATTAGCAAAATGTCAATTTCCATATTCTAAAAACCTTTTCTTTACCTTGCAACAACATTTAAAAACCTATGAAAATTTTACAAATTAGCACTTTAGGCTTAAGTCTTACCTTCCTTCTTTTCACTTCCTGCAGTTTTAAGCGGCATTCGGATAAGGTTTTTTATAATGGAAAGATTTACCTGATGGATAATAACTTTAACAGTGCAGAAGCTTTTGCCATTTCTAATGGCCGAATAAAAGAAGTAGGTTCTGATGTAGATATATTAAGCGAGTTTGAATCAAAAGAAAAGATAGACCTCGAAGGGGCAATCGTATTTCCGGGTTTTATAGATGCACATTGTCATTTTTATGGTTATGCAACGGATCTATTAAAATGTGATTTATACGGAAGTGTATCGTTTGAAGACGTATTAACGAAGGTTTCTGAATATGCAAAAAACAACAAATTCGAATGGATACTTGGTAGAGGCTGGGACCAAAATAAATGGGAGGAAAAAGAATTTCCGGGTAAGGCTTTGCTTGACAGTCTGTATCCTGACAAACCAGTTTTTCTAATGCGTATTGACGGACATGCAGCTTTATGTAATAACAAGGCTCTTGAACTGGCGGGAATAACAGCAGCCACAAAAATCGACGGCGGAGAAATTCTTTTGAAAGATGGAAAATTAACAGGCCTGGTAATAGATAATGCCATGGAGAAAGTGAAAGAAAAAATTCCTCCTTTTTCTCCTGAAATGATTGAACAAACGTTACTCAAAGCACAGGAAAATTGTTTTGAAGTTGGAATTACAACTCTTGATGATGCAGGCCTTGGAAAAGATTCGATTCAAACCCTCATCGATTTGCAAAGCAAAAACAAACTCAAAATCAGAATTTATGCAATGTTGTCGGATGATCCGGCGACATTAAATCATTATTTTATACATGGCCCATTTAAGAATGACAGAATGCATGTGAATGCAATAAAAACCTATGCCGATGGTTCGCTGGGTTCAAGAGGTGCTTGCCTTAAAGAAGAATATGCTGATCAAAAAGGACATTTTGGCTTCATGCTTCACACAAAAAAATACTTTGAAGAGCTGGCAGAAAAAGCCCTTAACTATAAGTTTCAATTATGTACGCATGTCATAGGCGACTCAGCAGCCAAAGAAATAATTGATGTATATACGAATCACCTTTCCAGTGATAACAGACGCCGGTGGCGACTGGAACATTGCCAGGTTATGGAAGAGCGTGAAAGAAAAAAACTTTCGGATTACAGTATTATACCTTCCGTTCAACCAACCCATGCTACCAGCGATATGTATTGGGCAGAAGAGAGATTGGGTAAAGAAAGAATGAAATATGCCTATGCATACGAAGATATTCGTGAAGCAAATGATGGATTTATTGCTTTTGGAACGGATTTTCCTGTCGAAAATATTAATCCAATGTATACTCTGTATGCAGCAGTTGAGCGAAAAGATTTGCAGGGAAATCCCAAAGGTGGCTTTCAAATAGAAAATAAAACAAAACGCAAAGATGCTTTAAGAGCAATGACAATTGGAGCTGCTTATGCCAATTTTGAAGAAGAAGAAAAAGGTTCCATAGAGGAAGGAAAATTTGCCGATTTCATTTTACTCGACAAAGATATTATGAAGGTCGATGAAAAAGAGATTCCGTCAATAAAAGTGCTTGCGACCTTTATTAACGGAGAAAAAGTTTTCGAGAGAAAATAATAATTAATGCTTCTCTAATTCGGGGTTCTTGCAGCAATCCGGTAATCGTCTGAAAGCTTTTGGGTCCTTTGGCAAGGAATCGGCATCGTAGCCGGATTTAGTAATTGCTAAACGAATTTTTTCCGAACTGGTTTTTTTAGAATCGTAAATTACTGTAACGATTTTTGTATCAAGATCAAGTTCTGATTTCTTAACCCCCTTTTCAAAAGACAGATCAGACTCTATTGTACGCTTACATGTTTTACATACAGCGGATGTTTGTATTCGTACGGTGTCTGTTTGTGCTTTAAGTAAGGAAACACTTACAACCATTATGAAAACGGGAAGCAGAAACTGAATTAATTTTTTCATGTTTAATTTTTATCTAATTGAAGAATTTATAATTACATAATGGACATTCTAAATCCAAGGTAAATACGACGACCCTGTATAGGCCCCCAAATATTAGTTGCATCAAATGAATTCCCCAAAGGATTTTCAGGATGAATAATGGGGTGCAATTGCCTGTAATCGGTTATGTTTTCGCTTCCACTGTATAATTCAAACTTCCTGAAAACCTTTGTAACCTGAAAATTCATCAACGTAAACGACGGTGAATAATTATTATTTCCGTTCTCAGCATCAAAAAACACATTCTGTAGTTTTTTCTTTCCTTCATTCACTATGGTATAATCGAATTTCCAATGCTCATTGCTTGTACGGTACGAAAGAGTGGCTAAATAGCGATCCTTCGATATAAGCGGCTTCTGTTCAAGTTTTCCATTAAATGTAGAACGTACATCTTCCATTTTATAGCCTAGTCGCAGGTCTAACCTTTCAATAATTTCAGCATTTAAAGTAATTTGAAGACTGTTACTGTATGAACTTCCTTTTAAATTATAAAAAGAAATCTTTGCAGAATCAGAATATGCATCAACGACCAGCTGATCGGAAAACTCTGTACGATATGCATCGGCACTCAGAGAATACTCACGGTTTCCTAACTTACCTCTTAAAGTGAGGTTAGTACCGTAATTCCATGCTCTTTCGGCTGAAATATTCTCTTTAAAAACAATTTGTCTGGATGAGGCAAGTACTGATAAATTATCAGCTAAGAGGTAAGGTTTTCTATAACTGCGTCCTCCACTTATTCTAAAAATAAGATTTTCAGTAAAATTATATTTAGCATGAAGGCGGGGCGTGAAAACCAATTTATTATTTTCCTGCAGGTCTTCGCGTACACCTGCAACAACTGTTAGTTTTTCAAAATATTTATAGGTGTATTCCAGAAAAACTCCGGGAATATTTTCTTCCATTACTTTAGGTAACCCCGGGAAATTCTGCTCCAGTCTGTCATAACGGTATGAAACCCCCAATTTATATTCCTGATTATTGCTGCTGAGAACATTCTGATAGATACCCTGGTAATAGAATGAGCCTTCCCTTCCATCGTATACTTTTGGTCCAAAGTTTGACTTCATATCGTGCAGGGTTAATTGAAAGATGTTACCAATACTTTTAGCCGGCTTTTCCGGGAAAACAAAACCAAGTTTTCCGTTGACTTCGGCTCTATAGGTTTTTACCATTGTGCTGTAACGATTAGCTAATGGAACTTCAGTGACCTGACCGCCTTTTACATCATCGGTAAGAAATTTTAAGGAAACCTGACCTTCAAGTTTTTTATTGCTATGGTATTGCCAACGGCTATAAATGTTAAAATTTTTATTTTTTGGACTATCCATAAAATTATCATCATTCCTGTCCATTTCCTTTTGCATTGATCTTCCGTGCAACATCAGGATAGAAGACCATTGGTTATTTATTCGTCTTTTATAAAACAAATTTGCTTCCGCTCCACCGCTTTCTTCACCGAAAAGATTCAGGTAAAAGCGTGGTGTTTCATCGCTGTTTGGCTTTTTATATTCTACGTTTATTTGTCCTGTGGTTGACTCATAACCATTTAATACAGATCCTGCACCTTTAGTTAATTGAATTGATTCTATCCATGGACCGGGGATATAGGTAAGTCCATATATTCCCGCAAGCCCTCTCATTTCCGGAATATTTTCACTTAGCATTTGAACATAAATTCCACCCAGACCTAAAAGCTGAATTTCTTTGATTCCTGTAACAGCATCCTTATAATCGACAGTTACAGAAGGATTAGTTTCAAAAGCTTCAGATATGTTACAACATGCCGCTTTAAGCAATTCACGTTGCGTAATTTTCTCTGAGTTTATAGGATTTATTGTAGAAATTGAAATAGCTTCCTTTTTAGCGGAAACTTCGACTTCTTTGAGCTCTACTGATTTTTTCAAGTATGTTTTAACCGGGGATAATGATTTAATTAAAACAGTATCCGAATAATAACCGGGAAAACTGATGGCAATATTTATGGGTAATTGATGGCTTGTTTCAAGGTTAAAAAATCCGGCAGAATCGGTAAAAATACCCTGCTGACTTTCTATCAAATAAACACCGGCGCCCGGAATTGAAACTTCTTTACTTCCGACAATTTCCATAACACGACCACTTATCTTTTGCTGAGCAAAAGACAAAACAGGAAGTGTTAAGATTATAAATACTATTATTTTTTTGAGCATTTGATTTGAAATTATAAGGTTAGGTAATATTCATAACTATCTGTTAAATAGATAACTATTTATAAAACACAAACTATCAAATCAAAAGGGGAAGTGGCCTTAAATTATTGAGAAAAGACAAATCAGGAGATTGAAAAATCGGATAAAAAAATAATACCTCTTTCGCTTTAACTTCAATTGACAATGGTTGTGAAGTTAGAAAAGGGAGAACATTGATACTTTTCTTTACTAAAAAAGAGCTATAAATTTTTTGGTAACTGATAGAAATCGAACAGCATTTTGACTTGAAAGAAGCGTTGTCTTTTACCGGCCCTTTTGCGCATGATTTTTTATCCTTGCAACAATTATGGGAAGAAAATATAGAGATACTTTTTGACGACTCTGACAAGCATGTATGAATAGATAGAGCTAGTCCATTGGTTGAAAAGAAAACACAAAGGGCCAAAAGGCAAATGAAAATACGATAATTAGAAGATTTCATTAGCTGCAAATTTATTCAATTTCTATGATTATTTGATGATTTATCTTATGGCGGATTCAAGAAGAATGACCTAAAATCATTAAATACCCATTAAATTATAAAATTCAGCTCTAAAAACAATATTTGTTTTCTTCAAGCAATTTTGCTGCTATTCTTCGGCGCGATTCTTTAACATTATAAGGCGCAACCTTGGTATATCGTTTTAATCCCATGAGAAGCATGCGTTGTTCATCACCTTCAGCGAAAGAATTAATAGCGTCTTTACCGGCTTTATTCATGCGATCAGAAGCATCGCATAAAAAGGTACGAAGAATATCGAGCTGAACACTGCAAGCAGCTTCTCCCCTCATGCCGCACAATTTTGAAACACGCAAGAAGGTTGATTCAGCTATGTATAATTCGATAAGCATGTCGGCTATATTCATCAGGACTTCCTGCTCTTTTGACAATTGCATCATGAGTTTTTGAACAGCTGCACCTGCAATAAGTAATACTGCTTTTTTGAAATTAGCTATGTATTTACGTTCTGTTTCCAGAAGCACATCTGATTCGCCGCTCATATCGGGAATTTGGAGAAGTTCCGCTGCAACGGCCGTTGCAGGACCCATTAAATTCAATTCACCCTTCATGGCGCGCTTGAGCATCATATCTACAGCAAGCATCCTGTTAATTTCATTTGTTCCTTCAAAGATTCTGTTAATACGGGCATCGCGATAGGATCTGTCCATGGGAGCATCGGAACTGTAGCCCATTCCACCGTAAATCTGAACACCTTCATCGGTGACATAGTCAAGCGCTTCGCTGCCGTTTACTTTTAATATGGCAGCTTCTACTGCAAATTGTTCCACACCTTTTAATTTCGCTTTACCTTCTTCCATACCGGAAGCTTTCAGATCATTGATAGCATCTTCCACATTCTGACTGCAACGATAAATGGCAGATTCACAAGCAAAAATACGGATGGCCTGTTCCGCTAATTTGTGACGTATTGCTCCATATTTTCCAATTGGGCGACCGAATTGCTGGCGTTCATTAGAATATTGAATAGAAAGTGAGCTTACTCTTTTAGAAGCACCAATGGCAGCTCCAGCTAATTTAATACGGCCGAGGTTAAGTATGTTTACGGCAATCTTAAAACCATTGCCACGCTCGCTTAAAAGGTTTTCAACCGGAACAATGCAGTCGTTGAAAAATATCTGGCGGGTTGAGCTTCCCTTAATCCCCATTTTATGTTCTTCGGCATTGAGTGTTATACCGAGGTAATTTTTTTCAACGATAAAAGCGCTGAGGTTTTCATCGTTTTCAATTTTTGCAAAGACTACAAAAACATCGGCAAAACCGGCATTAGTAATCCACATTTTTTGTCCGTTAATAACGTATGACTTTCCATCGGCCGATAAAACAGCTTTTGTCTTTCCTGAGTTGGCATCGGAACCGGAACTTGGTTCTGTCAGACAATATGCTGCTTTCCACTCCCCGTTGGATAGTTTAGGTACGTATTTATTTTTTTGAGCATCGTTACCATAAAAAAGTATGGGGAGAGTACCAATTCCTGTGTGTGCTGCATAAGCAACAGAAAAAGAATGTCCGGCGCCAAGCCATTCCGTAGCCAGCATACCTGTTGTAAAATCTTTTCCAAATCCACCGTATTGTTCCGGAATTGAAATACCGAGCATGCCAAGAGCAGCAGCTTTATCAAGTATGGTTTGCATGAGTCCTTCTTCCTGAGAATCGATGCGATCGAGGTATGGATATACTTCCTGTTCCAGGAAATCCTTACACGATTGAGCAATCATTAATTGCTCTTCATTCCATTCTTCCGGTATGAAAACATCTTCCGGATGAGTGTCTTTTATTAAAAATTCGCCGCCTTTGGTGGTACCTGATTTTACTCCTATTTCCATTTTTTGACTTTTTAGTATATTAAATACGAGGGAAAGTGTAAAAAGTTTTGAATTTTTCTATTTAGTGATTACAGTTTTAAAATAAAAAAAGGAGAAAGTTAAAATTTCCTTCTCCTTTCAATAACTATATTTATAAGAAACTACCTTACGATTACAAGTCTGGCAGATGAAATCCGCCCGTTTTGATGTTGAAACTTCGTAAAATAAACACCTTGTGAAATTTTACTTATGTCAAAAGTATTATTCTGTAGTCGTTCAATTGCAACAATATTTCCCAAGGAATTAATGATGGTGACTGAAAGCAGTTTTTCTTCCGAAGAGTTCGTTCTGACTACAGCATAATCTTTTGCCGGATTAGGGAAAATTGAAAGAGTGTTTAAGCTTCCCTTTTCGATAATTCCCGTTGGACTTTGAGGCAGGATTGTTACTGAAATCATTGCATTTGCAAGCTTCATTAAATACATGCTGTCACAGTAGTTGCTTGTGCAACCGGTTGAATCGGTAAGAGACAAACAAATGGTATATGATCCTGCAGATGCATAGGTGTGTGTTGGGTAAGCAACAGTGTCACTGCTTCCATCGCCCCAGCTCCAAACATAAGTAACAGGAGCAACAGCTGTAGAAAGGTTTATTCCAAAATAGACATGTTGCAGTGCTGAGTCAGGGTACAATGTAAACGATGCAGTACAAGGAGAAGAAACATTACCAACAACTACATTAGCACATTGAGTGCAATTATTTGCATCCGTAACACAAACAGAATATTGTCCCGGATATAGTCCTGTAATACCGGAATTTGTCGAGCCATCATTCCATAGAAAAGAATAAGGACCTGTACCTCCGGATACATTTGCAGAAACAGTACCATCCTGGCAGGAAGGACAGCTTGCATCTGTGGAAGTTGGCGATAAAACTAAATTACAAGCTGTACCGGTAACAACAACTGTTTGACAAATGGAATCAGCGCACGTTAATGAATCACTTACAAAAAGGCATACAGAATAGGATCCCGGAATATTATAATGATGAACAGGATTTGCTGTGAAACCAGAATCAATATTACTATCACCAAAATTCCATTGAAAATTATTGAATAAACCCGGGGTTGATGTATTTGTGAAATCTATGGTATTGGGAGTGGATTGCACCCAGCTAAAATTCGCAATACAACTAGAAGTATCAATCCTAATAGAGTCGCAGACATTACATCCATTGGCATCAGTTATGCAAACCGTATACATACCGGGCAATAATCCAGTGGCATTATAAGTAGTTTGCTGAGGTAATGTATTCCAGGAATAAGTATAAGGGCCGGCTCCTCCATAGACGTTGACGGAAGCACTGCCATCAGCGCAGGTTCCACAGGAGCTATGCGCATCCTGATACATCTGAGTTGTTAAAGCACAAATTACGGAACCGGTAACAGTAACAGGAATGCAAGTAGTATCATAGCAAAACGAACTGGAATCAAAAATCAACAAGCAGGCAACATACGTTGCAGGCAGGTTATAAATATGGACAGGATTTAAAGCTGAGGAACCATTGGTTCCGTCGCCGAAATCCCAATCGTAACTGGTAAAAAAACCTGTTCCTGTAGACGTGTTAGTAAAAGTAATTTCATTGTTTGCTGTCTGAACAGCAGTAAAACTTGCAGTACATTGAGCAGATGCTTTTATATTAACGGTAATAAGAATCCCTAACAAAGAGGTTAAAAAGCAAAATGCCTTTCTTAAAGTAAATATTTTTTTCATTTTAGGGGAGGGTTTTAAAAAATTAATTTGTAGAGTAAAGATATATATAAAATATTCAAATAAATCAAAGCTTACCGATAAACTCCTTATAAAATTCAATGGCTTCCATAAACTCAACGACACCAATCCTTTCATCAGCGCCATGCATGGTATCAAGGATTTTGTCGTTCATGCGAACAGGAATAAAGCGGTATATGTTTTCCGTTACTTTTCTGAAATGACGGGAATCTGTTTGGGCAATTAAAAGGCTTGGAGCAACAATGGCATCGGGAAATATTTTTTCAATGGAGTTACGGAGCATTTTAAATCCTTCTGATTCCACTGAGGAAACTGTTGAAGCCTCTTCTATTTTACCGATTGCAGAGACTTCTACTCTATTGTCATTAATAATACTTTTTACTTTTTGAATAATGTCCTCAGAATTATCGCCGGGGAGAAGACGAAAATTAATTTTTGCCTGTACGCCGGAAGGAATGGCATTTTCTTTTTCGCCGCCTTTGATTACTGTAGCAACTGCTGTGGTGCGGATCATGGCATTTGCAGAAGGAATTTTCTCGTATTCATTAAAAATAATTCCTTTGAAAAGCCATTGGTTGGCGAATAAAGCTTTAAAAGGCAATTTCATTTCAGGCCCTGCATAACCCATAAAATCCTTAACGGATTGTGTCATGCGCTTTTCAAATGGATGAACGTGCAGGTTTTTAATAGCTGTTGAAATAATTTCTATTGGAGGCTCTGCGGGAGGGTGGCTGGAATGTCCACCATTACTTTTTACAGTGAGCTGTAAGGTCATGTATCCCTTTTCAGAAGTAAAAACTAAAGCAACAGGTGGCTTTACAAAAGGAACCATATCGACAGCAACGAGTCCACCTTCGTCGAGAAGAAATTCTGCCTTCACTCCTTCTTTCTCTAATGTTTCAGCAATAAAACGGGCACCTTTTTCTCCTGAAGCTTCTTCGTCATGGCCGAAAGCAAAATAAATATCCCGGCCGGGAACAAAATTATTTATTAGTAATTTTTCCGTTGATTCTAAAATTGAAATAATACTTCCTTTATCATCAATAGCTCCACGGCCATAAATAAATTCATTGTCGGCATTACCGGCGAATGGAGGGTGTGACCATTGGCTGCTGCTATCGGCAGGAACAACGTCTAAGTGGGCATAAAAAATTACGGGCTTTTTATTTTTGTTACTCCCCTTCCAATGCAGGAGAAGACTGTGCTTATTAATAACCCGGGATTCGAGTTTTTCAAAAGTTAATGGATAAGAACTTTCTAAAAAATTTATCAGCGAATCGAATTGGGAATAATCGGTAAGACTGTCGTTGTCGTAAGATATCGATTTGATTTGAATAGCCTGTCGGAGATGATTGACTGCTTTTGTATCAATTTGAAATTTCCTGCTTTCAGATCTTTCGCCGGTTTGTTTGGAATGAAAAAGAATAGTTTTGATTGATATGATTACGAGCAGTAATATTAAAACGAAAAGGAAAAATTTCAAAATTCTTTTCAATGGATTTTTTATTTACTGATCGAACGGGAAGTACTTTGTACTTAATATTTCGGTATTTATAATAACTGAAGGAAGAAGTTAACTGTCGGATTTTAACGCTAAGGGCGCAAAGAAAAGCGCAAAGGTTCGCAAAGAGGGTTGTACTAATTTAATTTAGCAATTCGAAAATTCCGGCGGCGCCTTGTCCGGTGCCTACGCACATGGTGACCATGCCGTATTTTAATTTTCGTCTGCGCATTTCGCTGAAGAGTTGAACGGATAATTTGGCTCCGCTGCAACCAAGGGGATGACCGAGAGCAATTGCTCCACCGTTTACATTGACGATTTCAGGGTTAAGTCCAAGAGTACGAATAATTGCAACGGATTGGGAAGCGAAGGCCTCGTTGAGTTCAATAAGCTGAATATCCTCTTTTTTCATTCCAGCATGTTTTAATACTTTTGGAATGGCTTCAATGGGACCAATACCCATTACGCGAGGTTCAACACCGGCAACGGCAAAATCAACAAGGCGTGCAATGGGTTTAGCGTTTAATTGTTTCATCATCCTTTCGCTGACGACAAGAACAAAAGCTGCTCCATCGCTGGTCTGGGATGAGTTTCCGGCAGTAACAGTACCTGCAGCATCGAAGACAGGTTTTAGCTTTGCCATTTTTTCCAAAGTGCTATCCATACGAGGACCTTCGTCAGTATCAACAATAAAATCGCGGGTAGCTATTTTTTCTTTTTCATTAAGATAAGTCTCGCTCATTTTAATTGGTACGATTTCATCCTTAAATTTCCCATCAAGAATAGCTTTGCCTGCTTTCTGATTTGATTCATATCCGAATTTATCCTGGTCTTCGCGAGACACTTTGTAATCCTTTGCAACTGCTTCAGCGGTAAGTCCCATTCCCCAATAGTAATCGGGATTTGATTTTACATACTTAAGATTTGGTACAATTTTCCATCCACCAAAAGGAATGTTTGACATACATTCAACGCCTCCTGCTATAATACAATCAGCCATACCGGCGCGTATTTTAGCTGTTGCAATTGCAATGGTTTCAAGACCTGAAGCACAATAACGGTTCACCGTCATCCCGGGAATTTTTACTGAATCAAGTCCCATAATGGAAATCAAACGACCCATATTTAAGCCTTGTTCAGCTTCGGGAGTTGCATTACCGACAATTACGTCATCAATTAATTCCTTGTCGAGTTGAGGTACAGAAGCAACCAGGTGTTTAATAATTTCTGCACCGAGATCATCCGGACGCATGGTTTTAAATTTCCCCTTAGGGGCTTTTCCAACAGCAGAACGGTAACCGGCAATGATGTATGCTTCCATGAGAATCTCTAAAGTTTATCGTTTGTCAGATTATATTTCAATAAAAAGATAATTTGAAAGCAGAAAAAAATCTGAGCTCATTATTTTTTTACAGGAGTAGGTGTCGGCGCCTTAAGAGTATCCTTTTTCCCGGGTTGAACGATTACAGAACCTTTTTTATCTCCGGCCTTCTTTTCAGCAGCTTTTTTGGCTTCTTCTTCTCTTTTCTTTTGTGCCTCTAAATCATCAGCATTGACACCATCTTTATAGGTTGCTTGAGAAACTACGGTACCCTTTCTATTATAGGATTTCCAAACGCCATTTTTCTTACCAAGATTATAAGATCCTTCCTGGCGGATAGAGCCATCTTCGAAATAACGCGTCCATTTTCCGTCTTTCTTACCATCTTTATACGATCCTTCGAGTTGAACCTGAGAGGAAAAAAAGTAACGGGTATAAGCACCTTCTTTAACACCACCAAGGTATTCTGTTTCTTCCCGAACTTTATCGTAACCATAAAATTTACGTTCAACACCTTCTTTTTGGTCGTTGACAAATTCCGTTTCTAAAATTTTCTCACCGAATGTATTGTAATACATCCATTGCCCTTGTTTTCTACCGATTTCATCAGTTTTGTTGCGATGCTTTTCTCTTCCTGGAGCATATTTCGGTTTTTCCTCACTGCCTTGTGCATAGATGTGAGATGTTAAAACAGATGACCCTGATAAGAATAAGCAGAGCCCAATGATTAATTTACTAAATTTAAATTTCTGTGTCATATTAATTCAGAATTAGTTGCGTAACGGTTTTCCTGTGGTTAAAATGCTTTGAATCCGTT
Organism: Bacteroidota bacterium; assembly: GCA_031417395.1. GTDB lineage: Bacteria > Bacteroidota > Bacteroidia > AKYH767-A > 2013-40CM-41-45 > JADKIH01. The sequence continues at coordinate 150,790 of JANOVM010000018.1, forward strand.
CCAATGTTTTACGTTCACCGCATAAAGATAAAAAAGCTTCTCTTTCCAGATCCAGTAAATACTGTTCGGACACAAAAGTATAAGAAGAAAGCTCACCTCCGCATAAAACATAGGCAAGTTTTTGAGAAATTTTTTGATCGTGTTCAGAGATGTAATGTCCTGAAAACATAGCATTTGCACCGGCATAAAAGATTCCCATGCCACTTTTTCCCAATACTTTAATATCTTTTCTTGGATTTGGGCGGACATATCCGGCATCAGCCATCTCCAAAACGGCTCTTTTTGCTTCGGTAATTCTTCGGCTTGAATTCATTACAATTTCGTCGTGATTAGTTCGAAGTATTTTAAGATCAAAGGCTTCTGAAGCAGAAGTTGAAACTTTTGCCATTGCAATATTCAAAAAATATTCCTTTAAAACATGTTCATCAATTGTTCCTTCGGTAAAAGCGTCACTGGCCCTTAAAGCAAATTCTTTACTGCCTCCACCGCCCGGAATTAAACCAACAGCAAATTCGACCATGCCAATGTAGGTTTCAGCAGATGCAATAACCTTATCGGCATGTAAAGACATTTCACAGCCACCACCCAGAGCAAGGGCATGAGGGGCAATAACAACAGGGATGCTGCTGAATCTTACACGCATATTCATATTCTGGAAAGCCCTGATAGCTCCATCAATTTCATCGAATTCCTGATCTGAAGCGAACATAAAAATTAAAGCAAGATTAGCACCGGCTGAAAAATTTTGTCCTTCGTTTGCAATGGTTAATCCTCTAAAATCCTTTTCCGCCATATTAATTGCAGTATTTACCCCTTCAATTATTTCACCCCCAATAGTATTCATTTTAGAATGAAATTCAAGGTTCAGGACGCCATCACCAATATCGATTATGCTGCAACCGGCATTTTTCCATAAGGTATTTTCTCTATGAGAATCAAGCAATAGAAATTGATCGGATCCGGGGAATAAAGAATAATCACCTTTTGCAATTGAATAAATGTATTTTTTTCCTTTTTTAAGCTGATAAAATGTTGTGTTTCCCTTTGCCAGAAAGTCATAAACCCATTGCGCAGGTTTTACATTCAGGCTTTCCATTTGTTTTACAGTTTCTGCAATTCCGAGCGATTCCCAAATTTCAAATGGTCCTGTTTCCCATCCAAAGCCTGCACAAATAGCTTCATCAATCATATAAAAATCGTCGGCGATTTCAGGAAGGCGGTGCGATACATACATAAAAAGCGAACAAAGCGAAGTATTATAAAACTCCCCGGCCCTGTCTTTTGCATTAAACAAAACCTTAATTCTGTCCTTAACATTATCAATATTTTTTACAAGGTCAAGAGAAGCAAATTTTGTTTTCGATTTCGGTTTATATTCGAATGAATTTAGATCAAGCGTAAGGATTTCACTTTTACCGCCTGAAGATTTCACTTTTTTATAGAAACCCTGATTCGTTTTATCGCCCAGCCATTTATTATCGATCATCTTTTGAAAAAATCCGGGCAGCAGAAATGTGTCTTTGGATTCATCAGAAGGACAGCGGTCGTAAACGTCTTTGGCGACTTTTACAAGAGTATCTAAACCAACCAGATCTGAAGTTCGGAAAGTAGCTGACTTAGGTCGTCCGATTAAGGGACCTGTAAGTTTATCGACGTCATCGATGCTATATCCTTTTTTTTCGACCAAATGAAGCAGCGACATAATTGAAAAAACCCCTACTCTGTTTGCAATAAATGCAGGAGTATCTTTGCACTTTACGGTTGCTTTTCCAAGGTACAAATCGCCAAAGTTCATAAGGAAATCGATAACTTCCGGTGCTGTATCAGGTCCGGGGATTATTTCGAGAAGTCGAAGATACCTGGGCGGATTAAAAAAATGAGTGCCACAGAAATGTTTACGGAAATCTTCGCTTCTGTTTTCCGCCATGAGATGAATCGGAATTCCGGATGTATTGGAGGTAATTAAAGTTCCTTTGGTACGGAAGTTTTCGACTTTTTCAAAAAGACTTTTTTTGATATCGATATTTTCAATAACGACTTCAATTATCCAATCGCAGGAAACAATATCTTTAAGGTTATCATCAAAATTACCCGTAGTAATGCGATTGGCGTAATTGTTTTTATATAAAGGAGATGGTTTTGACTTAATGGCAAGCTGCAGTGCAGCATTTACAATCCTGTTTTTAACTAAAGGAGAATCGAGGCTGAGTTTCTTTGCTGTCTCTTCATCGTTTAATTCTTTTGGAGCAATATCCAAAAGAAGAACATTGATACCAATATTTGCAAAATGGCAGGCAATTCGGCTTCCCATTATACCGCTTCCTAATACTGCCACATTCCTGATTGTTCTTTTCATAATAATATTTGATCAAAATCCGTTTACCAAGGTTTAGGTAGTGTATATTTCTTTGATTTGGGATTGATATTTTTCAATGATAATTTTTCTTCGAAGTTTAAGTGTAGCTGTTAATTCTCCACTTGCTGTTGTCCATTCATTCTCTAAAAGCGTAAATTTTTTCACCTGCTCAGCATTTCCAAAGAACACATTGTATGTATCAATTTCCTTCTGCATGGCTAATAGCACTGATTCATTTTTGATCATTTCGGACTTGGAATTAACTGAAACACTGTTGTCACTGCACCAGCGTCCGAGGTTATCAAAATTAGGAACAATTAAAGCGGCGGGGAACTTTTGATTTTCACCAATGATCATTATCTGTTCAATAAATTCAGACTCTTTGAATTTATTTTCCAAAGCCTGCGGAGCAACATATTTTCCGCCTGAAGTTTTAAATATTTCTTTTTTGCGGTCTGTTATTTTTAAAAAACGGTTGTCGACAAAAGTGCCAATATCTCCTGTATGAAACCATCCGTCAGAGTCAATAACTTCATCGGTAAGATCCTTACGTTTATAATAGCCCATCATGATATTCGGTCCTTTGCATAGTATTTCTCCGTCTTCGGCAATTTTAACTTCTACGTTTTTTATTACTGTACCAACCGTTCCAAAACAAGTTCCATTCTCATCCAGTGTATTCACTGCAATTACAGGCGATGTTTCTGTTAAGCCATAACCTTCCAGGACCGGAATTTGTGCCGACCAGAATATTCTTGCTAATCGAGGCTGTAAAGCTGCTCCTCCGCTTACTATCACTTTTACCTGGCCTCCGAGCGCTTCTCTCCATTTTGAAAAGACAAGCTTGTTCATCAGTTTGAGTTGCCATTCATATAGAGCACCGTTTTTTCCATAAAGTTCATAGCGCAGTCCAAGCTTAACAGCATGGATGAACAAAGATCTTTTAATACCGATAAGCTCATTGCCTTTCTTCAATATTTTTTCATATACTTTTTCCAGAAGGCGGGGAACCGTAGAAAAAACATTGGGTCGGACTTCTTTAATGTTGTCGATCAGTTTATCCATACTTTCAGCATAATAAATCGACACACCTAAATACATGTAGAGATAGGTAAGCATTCGCTCATAGCTATGGCACAGTGGCAGAAAACTCAAAGCTCTGTGTCTATGGTCAACAGGACATAATTTCTCAGTGGCAATAACATTACTGATTATGTTATGATGAGAAAGCATGACTCCTTTGGGAGTGCCTGTTGTACCGCTGGTATAAAGAATGGTAGCCAGATCATATGCTCCTATTCCGGACTTACATTCGTCCAGTAACTTTTTATCGCCATTGGCAATTCCCATTGAAATTATTTCCATCCAATTTTTTCCGCCTCTTATCTCATCAAATGAATAAACAAAATCAAGAGAAGGTACTTTTGAACGAAGTTGCTCGATTTTACTATATAACAATTGATCACCGGCAATAATCATTTTTGCTTTGCAATCGTTTAGTATGAAAATAATTTCGGGTTCCGATAATGTGGTATAAATCGGAACATTTATTGCTCCAATTTGCAATATGCCAATATCGGCAATATTCCATTCCGGCCGGTTAGCAGAAATGATAGCAATAGTATCACCTTTCTGAATTCCAACAAGCAGAAGTCCCATACTAAACTGATCTGCCATGTCAATAAAATTATCCGTAGAGTATGGAACCCATTTGCCCTTTTCTTTGGCCAATAATGAATTGTCTTTACTGAACAATTCTTTTTGACGTTGAGGTATATCGAAAATTCTAGTGACTGAAACCATTGAATACTGATGAAGTAATGAAATTTTATTGAAATTTTCCCGTTCCATTACTTCTTTGTTAATCCGCAAAATATGATTTTTGTTTTAATGACAATAGAAAGGGGGAAATAATTTTAACGGGGTTGTTAACAGGGGGGAATTAGTACTTAGTACTTAGGCTATGACACAAAGGATGAAGGGGTAATGGGAATCATAAAAATTAGGGGGATGGGTGAGATTATTGTATTGTATTTCAAGGCTTGAAAACTTTTTAAAACAATTCGAAAACTCAAACATTTATATGTGAAATTAGCAGACATTTGAACATCTTATTTTATTATGCAATATTCAAATAAACTTCTTAAAACCCTGAACATACAGCATCCTATTGTGATGGCACCAATGTTTTTGGTCAGTAATGTCAGAATGATTAAAAGTGGAATCGATGCAGGCATATTGGCTTGCTTTCCTTCACTTAATTATAGGGAAGAGATTGATCTCGAAAATACGCTTATAGAGTTGAATCAGTACCTTAAAACCAAAAACGGTACGCCCGGAAATTATGGGGTCAATCTTATCGTTCAAAAAGCCAATCCTTGGTACGATAAACATCTATCAATATGTTTAAAACAAAAGGTTCCAGTTGTTATTACTTCTTTGGGTAAACCGCTTGAAACAATACAAGGAGTGCATGCTTATGGTGGAACAGTTTTATGTGATGTTACCAATATTGAACATGCAGAGAAGTGTTATCGTGAGGGATGTGATGGTTTTGTTGCTGTTGGACAGGGTGCAGGCGGACACGCAGGACCCTATCCACTTATACTGCTTGTAGAATCATTGCTAAAAAATTTTCCCGATAAACCTGTATTGGCAGCAGGTGGAATTGCTAATGGTAAAGCTCTTTTGAGTGTATTAAGTGCAGGAGCTTCGGCAGGATATTGCGGGACTCGCTTCATTGCCAGTGCAGAAGCTGATGTATCCAGAGAATATAAGGAAGCTATACTGGATTCAGGAATGGAAGATATTGTACTTACAGAGCGTATTAGCGGCACTCCCTGTACTATTATCAATACAGAATTCGCCAAGAAAATCGGCACCAAACAAAACCGAATTGAACGGTTTCTAAGTAACAATCCCCGGACAAAAAAATACTATAAAATGTTAATTCAACGCCGTGGTTTTAACTGGCTTGAAGATGCAGTCAAGCCCGGGAATTATAATAATCTCTGGTGTGCGGGCCAGACGGTAGAAGTAATTAATGACATTAAACCAATCAGAGAAATTATTGATGAAATGGTAAAGGAAATGAATGACTCGTACTTAGTTCTTAAGGACAAATTTGAGTCGGGCCAATAATTTTTAAAAAAAATTTATCAGATAAAAAAACCGATGACTCTTCCGGAAAATGCATCCCTAAAGAGAATTTCCATTTCAAATTATTGTATTGCCTTTCTTTTTTTGGTTTTATACTTTCTATTAAGCTTCCATTACAGACTTGCCAGTGATGATTTTTATTACCTGAGCCTTTATAAAAAGTTCGGTGCATGGAATGGAATGGTTTTTCAATATGAACAATGGAGTGGCCGTTGGGCGGCACATTTTCTGGCCTGTCTATTTTTAAAATTCCATGCCAATTTCTTCCTTTTACCCTATATAAGCATTTTAACTTTAGTATTGCTGTATTTCTCATTGCAAAAAATCATAAAAAAGTTACTACCTCTCTTCCACTTCGATTTGCCGGAGGTCAACTTAAATTCGTTGACATTTGTTCTAGTGACAAGCTTTTTCTTTTCAACCTATAGTATTGGGGAAACCTGGTTTTGGTATATTATTATTCTAACATATCTATGGAGCATAGTAGCTTTCTTAATTTTATTGAATTATATCTTTTCAGAATCAAATAACTCCATAAACTATTCTTTAATAATACTTACTTCAGCTTTCATTGGAGGAGCATCGGAATCGTATGCGCTACTGTTTCTTTTCTTTTTATCGTTAACATTTCTTTACCGATGGAAACGGCAAAAAAATAAAATAACCGAAAGGACAACTTTACGACTGCTGATTGCAATAGTAGTATTGACAATATCTTTTTCAATTTCCATATTGGCTCCGGGAACATCAATACGTTACTCACTATTGCCGCATCCTCCTTTGATAGAAAAGTTCTGGATAATCGTAAAAGCAATTATTAAATATTTTGTCCGCTTCCTGCCGGAGAAGTTTATTTATCTTTTTATTTTTTCAATGCCCTGGTTCTTCTTTGGTTCTTTCAATAAAGGTAGTGGTTATACAAAAATCAAAGCCGGAATTACCATGATTAACATAAGCCTTTTATTTTTTATCACGCTTATCATTTTATTCATTCCTACAACATTCATTATGTCTGAAACAGGGCCTGACAGGGCTTTGTCCATTGTTTCACTTATTACAACAGTATATTTTGCCATACTTTTCTTTCTTTTTGGAACGATGTTTAATCCAAACTCTTTATGGTGGAAAAGAACACAAATAATTTTTTCATTGGCAGCCATTTCATTTCTAATCTTAACTATTCTTAATCAATATCCCATTATACGTAACTTTACCAAAGCTTACAACGAGAGAATGAAAGATTTGGATAAAGCAAAAACTGAAAAATACAATGGCGTTCTTGAATTAAACAAACTACCCTCCTCAGGTTATTTATATTGGGCGGAACTTTCTCAGGATACCTCCTACTTTGTGAATAAGCATTTAAAAGAAGGATTGGAATTGCCGTTTTCAGTTACAATTAAAGAATAAGCTCCTCTAAACATTCCATTGGTTTTAGCTTCCTTTTATCTTACTTTTATCGCGCAAACATAAACCACACACAAAGTAAAAATAACACCATGAAATTTATATGCACATTTACCTTTTCGGCAATATTACTTTTAATAAATCCGGTTAAATCACAATCAGTTGTTGAAACCATAGATTTTGATAACTATATTAGTCCTGTTGACAACGATTTACTTAATCATTTTTATGGAATGCAAACGTTGGTGCAAATTCCATCACAAGGAATTACCGGAGGCTGTTTGCAGGTGCCGGATTCAAACAACTGGGGAAATGATAATTCAAGATATTGCTCGAAGTATAAGTCTGTAGAAGACTCAACTTATACAACCAGTTTTTGTTTTTATTACGATGCTTCGCTTATTTCAGCGGGATTTGACCGGGCTGCATCAATCTGGATTCAACCGCATACGGATCCGAATCATTACATAATTGCTTCCGTTTCTCACCAGGCCAAAATTGAAATTAACACCTATTTTTCATTCAATGCATCTACAAATCCAATGACACTGCAAAGCAATAATTGGTACAAACTAATACTGGGTTTTTCCTATGGATCGCTGCCTTCCAATTATACTGTTTCATTTTATAGTAGTGTTGTTGATTTAGGGGTAAATGGCACCTCCTCACCTATTACTGTTGACAGTGTTTCAGGTTTAATTGTAGACAGTGTACTTGCACTCGATGATGCCATTGAAGTATCTCTCACCGGTGCGCGTTATGGAGGAGGACGTTATTTTGACAACTTCCGTTTTGAAGGAATAAAAAGTGCAGACAGTTGTAATTTCACAAGCGTAAAACCTATAGCTAACCTTGAATCTATTCAATTATATACAGCGGATGGTGTTTTATATGCAAAAGGTATTGATGCAATTGGAAAACAAATTGATGTTTATGATTCCACCGGAAAAAAGCTACTTTCCACAAAACTTTTTTCTGATGAAAACGCATTGAAAATTTCGGATTTCGCTCCCGGAATGTATTATACAAGTATATATGATTCCAGACAAAAATTCAATTCGAAATTCATATTAATACGTTGATTTTTTTTACAAAACAGTTTATTCAATCTTTCTTGCTTATGCGAACCTTATTACTTAAAGAATGTTTCTAAAAAGAATAGCCCGAACAATTTTCGGTGTTTACGCTGCACTCATATTTTTTATTACTTTGATTTTAGCGTTCATAGGTTATGTGATTATTTTCGTTTTGACAAAAAAAGAAAAAGCACCATTCATTGCGCATGCATACATTTCGCGTAACTGGTCTAAAGTTATTTTTTTGTTTTACGGAATCAAGATTGACGTTAAAAATCCGGAATTGCTTGAGGAGAAACAGACGTATGTATTTATTTCCAATCATCGATCCCAACTTGACATTCCGGCCTATGCAGTAGCCACAAAACATACAATTAGGTTTTTAGCTAAAGCAGAACTAACTAAAATTCCATTTCTGGGATACATCATAAAACGTTTATATATTAGTGTCAATCGGAAAGATAAAGCTGCACGGGCTCAGAGTATGGAAAATATGATGCAATCACTCAAAGACGGAATTTCCGTTTTTATTTGTCCGGAAGGAACAAGAAATAAAGGAAATGAACCACTTCTTCCTTTTCATGACGGAGCTTTCCGGCTGGCCATTCAGGCGCAGGTTCCAATTGCCATATTGGTAATAAAAAATTCAGGCAACCTGCTTTCTCCCCTTCGACCTATAGAGCTTTCACCCGGAAAAATAACCTGTCAATGGTGTAAACCACTTACAACAAGTGGAATGACAGAAGATGACCTGCCTATATTAAAAGAAAAGGCTATTAAAGTCATGCTTGATCAACTTTCATAAATAATTAGTTGAAGGTTTCTTACTAACTTTGCATAGATTTTTTACTGAAAATTTTTAGTGAAATTATACGTTAATCTTATTATTGAATTATGTATAGCAATACCAAACAATGGATAAGCTTTCTTGAGTCGAAAGGCCAATTGGTCAGGATTAAAGAATATGTCAATCCGCACCTTGAAATAACTGAAATCACTGACAGGATTTCAAAAAAATATGGTCCGGCATTATTGTTTGAGAATACAGGAACCGATTTCCCTGTACTAATAAACTCAATGGGAACAGAACAGCGGATGGCATGGGCACTGGGAAAAGAAAAACTGGATGATGTTGCTCTGGATATGGAAGATCTTATTCGTCAGCTGACCTCACCGAAGGAAAGTATTATTGATAAATTAAAAATGCTTCCCAAACTCAGCTCTATTGCTTCTTGGATGCCGAAAACGATTGGTGGAAAAGGACCCTGCCAGGAAGTGGTAATTAAAAACCCTGATCTGAGTAAGTTTCCTGTCTTGAAATGCTGGCCAGAAGATGGTGGTCCTTTTCTGACCTTACCTATTATTCATACGAAAGATCCTATAACGGGAATAAGAAACGTTGGTTTGTATCGCATGCAGGTATTTGGTCCGGATCTAACAGGAATGCACTGGCACAGACATAAAGTAAGTGCGCGGCATTTTAATGAATATAAAAAAATGGGGACGCGTATGCCTGTAGTTGTAGCATTGGGCGGCGATCCGGTTTATACGTATGCGGCTACGGCACCTTTACCGGACAATGTTGATGAATACATGCTGGCCGGTTTTATTCGCAAGAAAAAAGTTGAACTTGTTCAATGCCTTACTCAGGATGCGCAAGTTCCGGCTGATGCTGATATAATAATTGAAGGATATGTTGATCCGAATGAAGAGTTCATTCTTGAAGGTCCTTTTGGTGACCATACCGGGTATTATTCACTTGCTGACTATTATCCCCGATTTCATGTAACCTGTATTACACATCGTAAGAATGCTGTATATCCTGCAACTATTGTGGGGATACCTCCTCAGGAAGATGCATGGATTGGCAAAGCAACAGAAAGAATTTTTCTTGTTCCTATTAAAATGACAATGGTTCCTGAAATTGCAGACATGGTGCTGCCTGTAGAGGGAGTTTTCCATAATCTTGTAATCGTAAAAATCAAAAAAGAATATCCCGGTCAGGCCAGCAAGGTCATGCACAGTCTTTGGGGAGCTGGACAAATGATGTTTACAAAGATTATGATTGTTGTTGACGGAGATGTAAACATTCATGATTCATCGGAAGTTGCAGCATACATCAGTAAGAATTTTAATCCTGCCAATGATCTTTATTTTACGCAAGGTCCGGTAGATGTGCTGGATCACAGCTGTTCCGTAATGTCATTCGGCGGTAAAATGGGTATTGATGCAACTTCGAAAACAGAAGAAGAAATGGCAGGGAGAAAACCGGAAAATATAAAACCATCATCGGTTCCGGTTTTTGATTCATCTAAGCATGATTTCCCGGAGATTCATAAAATAAATTCACGTTTGCTTTCCCTTAATATATCACTTTTGCTTATAGCAGTGAAAAAAAACAGAATGGATCATCTGAAAGAATTAACTGAAAATCTATTTCAGCGTCCTGAATACAAGAGTGTAAAAGCTATTTTATTTGTTGAGGAGTCCGTTGATGTTAATGACATAGCTGATACCGTATGGCGCTTCTCCAACAATGTTGATCCTAAACGAGATCACTTTATTTTCAAAGATAAAGATGGCAACAGTCATATAGCTTTTGACGGTACGCGTAAGACAAAAGAATTTGATGGTTTTGACAGAGATTGGCCCAATGTGCTTTCTTCAGATGAAACAACAATAAAAAGAATAGATGAAATTTGGAGTAAATTAGGACTGGGAGAATTCATTCCTTCACCTTCTTTAAAATACAGGAAACAGATGTATGGAACCGGTGCTGTAGCTTCAGAAGTAGTGATCGTTCCGCAAGAAAGTCTTTAAACGGAACGCTGACGGATAGCTTCGTAAAGCAAAACACCGGAAGCTACAGATACATTTAAAGAAGAAATTTTCCCAAGAATCGGTATTTTCAAAAGTTCATCAGCCTGTCGAATAATGTCGTTTGATACGCCATCTTCTTCAGAGCCCATAACTATTGCCAGAGGGCCTGTTAGATCAGATTGAAAATACAAACTGTTTCCCTTTTCCGTTGCTGCAACAATTTTCAATCCGCTATTGTGCAGAAAGTTCATAGTTTCGCGTAAACTATTTTCGCGGCAGATCGGAATTCTGCTCAAAGCACCGGCAGATGTTTTTAAAGCGTCGGCGGTAACCTGTGCAGCACCCCGGAATGGAATGACGATGCAATGAACACCGGCACATTCAGCGGTACGGGCAATAGCGCCAAAATTTCTTACATCGGTAATACGATCCAATATCAATATTAACGGAGTCTCCCCTCTTTCAAAAATTGCCGGTAAAATATTTTCAACAGAAGCATAACCCACAGGAGAAATATAACAAACGACATCCTGATGATTATTTCTGGTAATCCTGTGAATTTTCTCAATAGGGACTTCCTGGTATTGAATGTTTCTTTCTTTAAGAAGGTCTTTCAACTCAGTCATAAGATCGCTCTTAGAATTCCTTGTAATATAAATGCGGTCAATTTCTTTTCCTGCATGTATTGCTTCGATTACAGCACGCAATCCATAAACAAGCTGCGAATCGTCCGACGATTTTTCTCTTCCTGCACTTCTCCTGATTTCCATCATCAATTAATTTTAGAATTATTTAATAAAAACTATTGTAAGCCCTACCCTGCCGCCAGATTTCAACAGCTCTGAACCAATTGCTTTCGTATGAAGGTGAGCGTGATAAAGAATAATCATTTTCAGTAAAAGGGTTATTAACTTTTATAAAAAAGAAATTGAGTGCCAGGGAACTATTTACAGTGCCATAGGTCCAGCTTTCAGATTCAGGACTTTTATAAATGGAATTGGGCATTCCAAAAATAGTATAAATCATTCCCCTGTCTGTCCTCCATCCTTCCGTATAGGAAGCGAAATATTTGTTAGCGTCCCTAACTCTTCCATAATATTTTTTTATCAATAATCGGGAGCGTTCTTCATTTCCGCCATGTGTTAACCAGAAATTTTCAATCATTGCTTTGGGAGAAGGAGCACTTTTCATTTCGTCGTATTCCTTTTTGCTAATCAAATACCTGGCAGCTTCAATCATCTGTTTGGGATTTGTAATTTCAGGATAATTACCGCTAAATCTGAACAATGTTAAACCGTCGTTCCGGGCAGTATCAGACTTAATGTGATAAAATCCTTCCTTCTCAAAAACCATATTTTTTTTATCGATAGAAATAGAAAATATGCTGTCAGGTCTATAATTAAATTCACTCCGAACATCAAAGCTATAAGGAGGAGCTGCGAGATCAAAATCACGATGATAGAAATAGCAAATGAAATTTTTAAAGGATTTGTCTTTGTAAGTAATATTAATACTATCAGAGGAGAATAGGTAATTTCGGAAAATAGGTTCGTTCTTACTATTGGTCACCAGAAAATCCTGTCGTGATGGGTTCGATAAACGGTCAAGGCTGAGAAAAAAATCTTCCTGAACGCCTTTATTATTATCCATAACGAAAAAATGTAAAAGCGATTTTCCGTGATTATGAGTATGAAGAGTTAAAGGCAAAATTAAGTAATCAGGTTTATCGGCAATATTAAAAACAAAGCTGCCGGTAACACTATCGGTTAGTTTAGTCACTTCATACGATTCAATTAATTCAACCCTGATGTTTACTCTAGCTTTAAAGCTGTCATCGGAGTGACGTTCAAAAAGAAACTCAGATGGTTTTATTCTGCAATAAATTTGAACCGTTGTATCATTTTTATTCCATGCCACAAAATCAGGATGAAACAAATGTTCAGATTCTCTATACGATGAAACCATATTCATGGTACTCATATCGCGTGTTGTAAAACACGAAACAAAAATGAAGAAAAGAAAAAAAAGTAAATTCTTAAAGGTTTTGAATGGCATCGTTTTCCTCTGCTTTTTCTAATAAGTCCTGTGGAAGATCTTTAGTAGCTTTTGCACCGAGTTTTTTCATTTCTTCCACTCTTCTTATAATATTTCCGCTTCCGGTGGATAATTTATTCATTGCTTCTTCGTGGCTTTGCTGCGCAGCTTTTAATTTTTCACCGATAGAATTCATGTCCTTCAGGAAATTCACAAACTTATCATACAATGCTCCGCCAACTTTTGCAATTTCCAATGCATGCTTTGTTTGTTTTTCGTGCTTCCAGATAGAACTAATTGTTCGCAACGTAGCCAACAATGTTGACGGACTTACTAAAATAATTTTTCTATCCCAGGCATAGTTAAACAATTCGGCATCACTCTGTACGGCAATTCCGAAAGAAGGTTCTATAGGCATGAATATCAGCACAAAATCAGGAGAAGATAAATCAGGAGAAGTATAGTAGTTCTTATCGCTTAAATTTTTAATGTGATTGTAAATGGATGTCAGATGCTCCTTTAAAAAGAGGCTGCGATCTTCGTCTGTAGCAGCATTAACCATTTTTTCATAAGCAATTAGACTAACCTTTGCATCGACAATAATATGTTTATTGTCGGGGAGATAAACAATAACATCGGGCTGTATCCTTCTCCCCTCTTCATTTGTTGTGCTGACCTGCATTTCATATTCCGATCCCCGGGTAAGTCCTGACCGTTCGAGGATACGTTCAAGAATAACCTCTCCCCAATTTCCCTGCTTTTTACTGTCGCCTTTTAAAGCTCTTGCTAAGTTATTAGCCTCTTCGCTAATTTGCTTATTTAGTTCTATAAGGTTTTTAATTTCACCTTTTAAAGTATTTCTTTCAGCAGATTCAAGCTTGTAGGATTGGTCAACCTTTTGTTCAAACTCTTTGATTTTATCCCGAAGAGGATTTAAAATTACTTCAATATTGGTCCGGTTCAGATCTGTAAATTTTTTACTTTTCTCGTCCAGAATTTTAGAAGAAAGATTTTCAAATTCAGTAGTAAATCGTTTTTGAATTTCCTCCAATTCTTTCTTTTGATTTTCGAGTTTTTCCTGAAGATTAGTGGCATTCATCATTTGTCCGGCCAAGGAACCGTTAAGTTCAACAACCGATTTTCTTTCAATATTTAATTGTTCTTCCGAATTTTTTAAAATTTGTGTCGTTTGATTAAGTCTATCCTCTAAAATACTGCGTTGGCGGTCGGCTTCCAAAAATTTACCTTCTGTTTCACTACGAATCTTAGAAAAACGACCCGCCAAAATCAGATAAACAATTGCTGCACCGGCAACAAATCCTGTCAGAATAAAAACAATTTGCATAGGTTCAAATGAATTTTGTAAAATTACAAATAAAAGTGTAGTATCGTTACTTATTATCGTTTATGAAAATCAAAATATTCGCAATTATTTCGCTTCTTTTTTGCAGCTTAACTTCTGAGGCTCAAAACCGTTATGTACTTGACTTAAAGGCTCAGAAATGGGAATTTAAGCCAACGGTATTTTATATTGACAAAATCATTGACAACAGACAAGATAAGAAAAATGCAGGTGAAGCGCTGTCCGATGGAAAAATAGTTCCAATATTTTTTCCACAGTCCATGGAAGAAGATTTAAGGAAATTTCTTGATAATTCGCTTGAAAAAGATTCTACTGCCATACCGCTAACACTTTCCGTAGAGAAATTTTATCTGAAAGAAACCGGCACCCTGAGCGACCATAAAGCAAGTTTTAGTTTTCAGGTGAAAATTTATAAAGAAAAAGGCGAGCAGCGATTTCAACTATATGAATCAAGCGGCAATCCCTACTTTACAATGCGCGGTCCTTTTCCTAATCCACATGAGAAGAATGTTGTTTCTGCTTTGAAGAGTACGCTTTCAGCTTTCAACGACTGGATCAATAAAAATTCTGATATTCCTTACTTGGTTAATTCAGTAAAAGTAACTTTTGATTCTGAGTTGAAGTATTCGAATTATGAAAAAGGTGATACTATTTCCTGGAAAGAAGACTATAAATTAAACTGGAATGATTTTAAAGGCAGTGCCCGCAACTCCTCTTACATGGCTGAAAGTAATTGCATTTTCACCTACAGAGCAGAACCGGTAATTAAAGACCGTATCCTAACCATTCATATACGTTTGAATGCTTGTTTCGACAGACTTTCATCCTGGGTACGGAAAGGACAGGAAAAACCCGCACTGCTTGAACACGAGCAATTGCATTTTGATATTTGCGAATTGTACATCAAACTACTCAAGAAGAAAATTTCTGAAGCCACTTTAGACCCGTTAACTTTTGACACACAAATTCAACCTATCTTCAATCAAGTATGGATCGATTACCAGGCCGAACAGCAGAAATACGACGATGAGACGGAGCATGGGATTGTTAAGGAGAAGCAGCAGTGGTGGGTGGAGAGTGTGAGGGAGAGGCTGAAGGGGTTGTAGTACAAAGTATGTAATTGCAAAGGATAAAGTTAGCCAGAATGCTTGGGCAACAGTGCAACTCCTAGCATTTCTGCATAAAACGAACTGACAAAATCAATAATTTTCAGCACATTTCCATATCTTTGAATCATGACTTTAGGACTGAAATTTTTAAACCAAGATTACTTTAATGACTACAACACGCAACTGAAAGTTGATGTTGAATCTGCGTTTGCGAATTTGAAAAACAAACCGCAAAGTTTGGAAGATTTCAAATTCTATCTTGCTAATTCTGCCGTGCATTCTTCAAACATTGAAGGCAACACTGTAAGTTTTGACACCTACTTAAAGTCAAGCGAATTTAATCTTCACCTCAAGACAAAAGAAATTAAGGAGATTGAAGACCTGATTGCTGCTTACCAATTCGCAGGAGAAAACGATTTGACGATTGAAAATATTTTGAAAGCTCACGAAATTTTTACACCATCCATTCTTATAAAAAAAGAACGAGGCAAAATCAGAAAAGTAAAAGTTGGTATAAGAAGTGAAGGCCAATTAATTTATTTAGCGATTGAACCAGAGTTTATATTACAGGAACTGGAAAAACTTTTCGCTGACATTTCTATTCTACTTAAATCTAAATTGACAACAGCAGAAATATTTTATTGCGCTGCTTATATTCACTTGGTGTTTGTAAACATACATCCATTTGTTGACGGCAACGGCAGAGCAACACGATTGATTGAGAAATGGTTTTTATCAAAGATGCTTGGTGATAGTGCCTGGTGCATTACCTCAGAAAAAAACTATTGGGATAATAGACCAACTTATTATAAGAACTTGCAGATAGGTGTGAATTATTACGAAGTGAAATACGAAAAAAGTATTCCGTTTTTGTTGATGCTTCCTAATTCTTTAGTAAACGTTATATGAAACAACTCAGTTGCCAAAGGGAAGCCATTAATTATAGGCGATGGAGGTAAATCCAATTTAAAAAATTTTACCACCGATAACGGCCTCCAGCCAAGCAAAGTATTTAGCGCGAACTGTAATTTTTAATAAGAGCATTGATAAGAAGGTTAAATTCAGCGCTCCGTAGAGGATGAAGTCACGCGCTTGAATAATTGAATTGTTAAAATTATTTTTTGAGAATCGCTTTTTGCCCAGTAGTAATTTAAAAATCTGCATGGCCGTCAACTTTATCACCTTGGTAGAAAAAGCGATTCTGCCTTACCTTGATTTTCCGAATTGTAGTGATTTGTAATCCTGGAACCTAGAATAAAATAGGAACAGTTACCTAATTTTAGATAATAATATTTACATTGCATTAGCTAAAACAATATAACACAATGAAAAATATGAAATTCCTAAAATTACTCTTTGTATTTATTACTGTTATTTACACTAAAAATATTTCAGGTCAATTTGCATATAAGAATCTTGATTTAGGAATTAATGCAAGTATATATTCAGACGGCTATTTATTTAATGGTAATTTTCAAGCTGGTGGAAAGACATCAATTTATTCTAGTAATATATGGATAGGTGGATTAGATAATAATGGACAATTGCACCTGTCTGCCCCAAGTTATGGTGTATTAGGGAAAGATCTATTTTACGGGCCTATTGCAAATAATTATACAGGCTCATATGATTTAAAATATAATCGCGTGTGGAAAATTTCATTCAATCAAATACAAAATCATATTTCCAATTTTTCTACTCCCGGTTACATCATGCCAACCGATATACAAAATTGGCCCGGGAATGGAGATATAGCCAATGGAGAGGCATATTACCTGGCACCATACGTTGATGTTAACGGAAATAACTTGTACGATCCTGTTAATGGAGATTATCCTGAAATCCCAGGGGATCAAGCTGTATTTTATATTGCTAACGATGCAAAGTACCCTCATTCGTCTGGAGGAGATAGCTTAAGAATTGAAATTCATGGAATGTTATTTGAGTACAGTACTTCTTCTCCTATGGGTAAGGCAGTATTTGCTGACTTCAAAGTATATAATCGTTCAATAATAAATTATGATTCCGTTTACGTAGGTGCATGGGGAGATTTAGATCTAGGAAATTATTTGGATGATTACATGGGTTGTGACTCAACTTTGAATACATTTTATTCTTATAATGCTGATGCTGATGATGATGGAGCCCTTGGATATGGAACTCATCCACCTGCACAGGGAATCTCAATACTTAATCACCCTGTTTCCAGTTTTATTTATTATCAAAATAGTAATTCAACCACTCAGGGCAATCCTGATTTACCTGTAGATTATTATAATTATTTGAAAGGAAACTGGAAAGATAATACACATCTTACCTATGGAGGAACAGGGTATGGAGGAGTCACATCTACTGATTTTATGTATAGTGGATTTCCTGAATTAAATTCTGGCTGGAGAAATAATGGTTTTCCAGATGATTGCCGTGGTGTAATGTCTATCGGCCCATTTATTTTTAATGCAGGAGATGCATTATGTCTTCAAGTTGCTTATCCTTTTGCTTGGGATATTAATGGTACACATTTTACTTCTATTGCTCTATTAAGACAATATATAAATTACATTGATTCTATTTATGCTGGTACACCTTCTTGTTGGTTAACTTCAAACATCAATTACACGAATATTCAAGAAAATTCATTGAGTGTTTATCCTAATCCGTCGTCTGGAAAAATAATAATGAAATCTGACGATGGGATTGAGAATATAGAAATCTATTCTATTTTAGGTCAAACAATTTTGAATCAAAATAAAAAAGGGAAGCTAGTAGAAATTGATTTAGAAAAATTGGGTAAAGGAATTTATATATATAAAGTGAAACTGAAAAATAATAAATTTTGTTTTGGGAAAGCATTTGTAGAGTGATACTTATTCAAGTCTTACCCCACTTTACAGAATTTTTAATCCTGCGCAGCTGAGTAGTTACTTATTAAATTATTTTAAATTCGGTTGTGAAATTAATTATTTAAAAAAAAAAGAGGTAATAAGGTTTTGTTTCTACGGGGCCGACAATTCTACGAAGGTTATAAGGTTGTTTCCTTAATAAATTTAATTTAATGTGCGAGATAAAGAATTGGTATGAGGTATTGTTATAGATTATCTAAATATGCTCTTGTAACTGTTGTAAATGAATTTTAATCCTGCTCCGCAGGCAACCTTATAACCTAAGTAGAAAAAGCGGCACCACCATGCCTCAACCTTATTACCTCATTTACGAATATTTAGTAATTTTATTTAATTGGTTTTTGATAAAAATTAATTAAAAATGAGGTAATAAGGTTTTGTTTCTACGCGGCCGACAATTCTACTAAGGTGATGAGGTTGTGTTCTTAATGAAATTGATTTTATGGTAAGATAAAGAATTGGTATGATTTATCTCTGTTGATTATCTGCTTATTCTCTCACTGTTAATGTGTATGATCTTTAATCTTAGCAGAGGGCAACCTTATAACCTTAGTAGAAAAAGCGACTCTACCATACCTTAACCTTATTACCTCATTAACGAATATTTAGTATTATTTTTAAAATTGGTTTTGGATAGAAATTAATTAAATATAAAATGAGGTAATAAGGTTTTGTTTCTGTGGGGCCGATAATGCTACGAAGGTAATAAGGTTGTTTCCTTAATAAATTTAATTTAATGTGCGAGATAAAGAATTGGTATGAGGTATTGTTATAGATTATCTAAATATGCTCTTGTTACTGTTGTAAATGAATTTTAATCCTGCTCCGCAGGCAACCTTATAACCTAAGTAGAAAAAGCGGCACCACCATGCCTCAACCTTATTACCTCATTTACGAATATTTAGTAATTTTTTTTAATTGGTTTTTGATAAAAATTAATTAAATCACTATACTCATCATTAAAAGATACTTTTCTATGATGAAAAGGTTGATTGAGTATATATTTGATTACATTTTCAACATCTGACTTTGAGACGGAAAATGAAGAGGCCGATTTTTGAAATTTAAATTTATTTGGACAAAGTTTATTTTTATTTACAAAATTCTCAGTGCTTTCGGCAATTATTTGCGCAAGTTTTTCTTCTGAAATAGCCGGAGATCGAGAGACTAATAAATGAATATGTTCCGGATTGGCATAAATTGCGTATAATTTGGAATCATTATTATTTACTATTCCGGTTATGTATTTTTCGATCCTTTCTCTAATTTCTTCTAATATGACAGGTTGTCTTTGAAAAGTTGTAAAAATAAAATGCGTGTAAAGGTTGTGATATTCAATTTTCATTTTTTCTCACAAAGATTTAAATTTCAATTTTCAAAAATAACATGAAGGATTAAGGTTCTTATATTAAACAAACGGAAAAAGTTTATAAAATAAATAAAAGATGAGGTAATAAGGTTTTGTTTCTGTGGGCCGACAATTCTACGAAGGTAATAAGGTTGTTTCCTTAATAAATTTAATTTAATGTGCGAGATAAGGAATTTGTATGAGTTATAGCTGTTAGTTATCCATTTATTCTCTTGTTACTGTTGTGAATGATTTTTAATCCTGCACAGATGGAAACCACATAACCTCAGTAGAAAAAGCGGTTACAACATACCTCAACCTTATTACATCATTTACAGTTAATAAGTGATTTTCCAACTGTATAGGATTTTTGAGAATAAAATGTAACAAGAAATTTAATACTATGTACTTTACACTCTATGCTGGGCGAAGTCTTAAGCGCG
>JANOVM010000019.1:0-63883 GCA_031417395.1 Bacteroidota bacterium
ATGCGACAAACTGGGATTATGTTACTTCCAGACTTGATGTAAAAAGCCTTGTGGATTATGTAATAGTAAACTCTGTTTCAGTTTGCTCTGACTGGTTAAATTATAATACAGGCTGGTGGCGCGGACTTGACTCTGCAGGCACCCATAAAAAATGGGGATATATACTCTGGGATAACGATGCTATTTTCGGTTTTTATATAAACTATACCGGCATTCCGGAAAAAGGTGCCAATGCTGCACCCTGCAATGTAGAAGGGCTTTCGGCCGATCCAAATGGTCACATGGAGATTTTAGGTAAGCTCCGTCAAAATCCAAGCTTCAACAATTATTATATTTCAAGATATATTGATCTAACCAATACTGTTTTTTCCTGCGATAATATGATACCGGTGCTTGATAGTATTGTTGCTGTAATTGATCCTGAAATGTCTAGGCATGCTCAACGATGGTTTGGCACTTATTCTGAATGGCAAAACAATGTTCAGCTATTGAGAAATTATATTATTGACCGGTGCACTCTTTTCCCTTCGAAAATGGATTCCTGTTATTCTCTTACAGGTCCTTACCCGCTTACGCTTGATTGCAGACCAATTGGTTCAGGAAAAATACAGATCAATTCACTTACCCTAAACGATTTTCCTTGGACAGGTAATTATTATGGAGGTATTCCCGTTTCAATAACCGCTCTGCCTGATACACTCAATGGATTTGTTTTCGATCATTGGAGCATACAACACAATACTGTTTTACCTGCTGCTTCTGTCCCTAACATATCAATGAATTTTACAGTCCAGGATACCTTAATAGCATATTTTGTTCAACAACCACTTTCATCGAAACAAATAGAAAATAGTAGTTTTTCGGCTATGGCTGTGCCTACAGTATTCAGAAAAGAAACAGATATAGTTTTTAATTTAAAAGAAAAAAGCGAAATTAATTTCACCCTTTGCTCAAGTCTTGGTGTTCCGGTCTTATCCTGGAAACAGAACGATTTTAAAACCGGAATTAATCATTTGCCTTTAAACCTCTCCGGAAAAGGGATTTCTCCCGGAATCTATTTGCTTAATTTACAATCAGAGAAATTTAAGAAAACGGTACGGCTTGTATTTACAGGAGAATAACCCTGTAGGTATACGTTCCGATATATTCTTCAAGGGTATTACTAGTGTCGGGAAACTCCCGGAAAGACTCGATGTTGCTGCTTTTTTAATACAAAAATCGCTTTTCCCCGCATATATTGGTATTTGCAATTTTATTGATTAAATTTGTTTTAATCCAATAAAATACGGTTACACATGTCCGCTTTCCGATACCAATACTCTTGAAGAAAAGCTACCTATTCAATGCATTTGCATTTCAATTACTATTGATTCTTCCGGGTTTTTTCTTTTTGCTCTCGGGTAAAGATTCTTTTGCCATTGTTCCTGTAGCTGCTTTTAGTGCAAATAATTTAGTTATTTGTTCAGGACAGTCGACAACCTTTACGAATAGTTCTACAGGAACTATTACATCTTATTCATGGAACTTTGGAAGTGGCGCTTCTCCTGCTACTGCCAATACTATCGGTCCGCATACCGTTACCTATTCAACAACAGGTTTAAAAACTGTTACACTAACCGTAACAGGACCTGATGGAAATTCAACCATAACAAAATCAGAATATATTTCCGTCGGTTTTGAAAGAATAAAATTGATGAGTTATAATTTACTCAACTATCCCGATAATGATGGTGGATCAATTACAAATGATACTACTGCACGCAACCCGCATTACAGAACTATTATGGCTGCAGCTAATCCTGATATTCTTGTTGTTGAAGAAATTTTAAACTCTGCAGGTGTAAATGGTTTTCTTTCGAATGTTTTGAATGCTTCTTCCAACACATATACAAAAGGAGTATTTATTGATGGTTATGATTCAGACAATGCAATATTTTTTAAAACTTCAAAATTTACTTTCATCAGCAATACTCCTATACTTACAGAATTAAGAAACATCAGTGAATTCAAACTGAAACATAATTTAACCGGAGACACACTAAGAATTTATGCTGTCCATTTAAAAGCCAGCGATTCCCCTGCTGAAGAAGCACAAAGAGGACGAGAAGTTGACAGTCTGAGAAAGGTAACCAACCTTTTACCGGCAGGGAAAAATTTCATTGTATGCGGTGATTTTAATTTCTATGATGATGCTGAGATTGGATATCTCGGATTAAAATTAAACAATGCAGGCGACGATGGAAATTTTATAGACCCGATTAATTTAAGCGGAACATGGAACAACGCCGCCTATGCTATTTATCATACTCAATCCAGTCGGGGCGGCGCTGCGGGTGGACTTGATGATCGGTTTGACATGATTCTATATTCTACGGCAATTAGTCAGGCGGGTGGAATGAGTTATGTAAACGGATCATTAACAGCATTTGGAAACGACGGAAACCATCACAACCTTGCAATAAACGACATGCCGAATACAGCAGTTTCAACTGCAGTTGCCAACGCTTTATTTTTTGCTTCCGATCATATACCCGTTTTGGAAAGCTTCGACTACCAGCTAAGCAATTGTCAGGCTATGGATTTTGGTGTTACAACTCTTGTCAATCCTGTTTCTCCGGCCTGCCCTAAAGCATCAGTTCCTTTACAAGTTAGAATTAAAAACTATGGTGCTACCACCGTAAATTTTGCATCAACAAATATTGATGTGGCATTGACGGTAAGTGACCCGTCATCAACTGTAACAAATTATTCCCTTACTTTAAATAGCGGAACCCTTGTATCCGGAGCTACAATGGATGTAACCTTTACTCCAAATTTAAATATGTCTATTGTGGGAAACTACACTTTCAATGCAAATACAATTTTATCGACTGATGTTAATTTGTCTAACGATGCAATGGCAGCAAGTGTAATAAATGTTTCTCAGGTCGGCACTACCACTATTACTCCATCCGGCCCAATCACTTTTTGTTCCGGAAGTTCTGTCATGCTTACTGCATCTGTCGGCAGCAGCTACAGTTGGTCAAACGCAGCCACAACACAAGCAATTACTGTTAATGTTTCCGGAAGTTATTCTGTTGTTGTTACCGATGTAAACGGATGCATTGGAACAGCATCACCTGTTATTGTTACCGTAAATCAATTTCAACAAAGCGGAAATGTTTTCTCTGAAGGTATGGGTACTGTCAACCTAAATGCAACCGTAGCAATTGCTACCCATGAAAGTAACAATGGTTTTCAAAACACAGCATTTACCATGTCAGGCAGTTCAGATGTTAGAAACAACTCTTTGTCATCAGCTGTTTCCGATTATCCGTCTGCTTCGGGAAGTGCACATATATTTTTCTCAAATACAGCTGTTAAAAATTTCCTTATTTCAGGAATCAACACTTCAGGATATAATAATCTTCAGCTTTCTTTTGGAATACGCAAAGAACAAATTACATCCGACGGAAGTGATTTCTTAGTACAAGTAAGTCAGGATGGAATAAATTTCTCCAACTTGACATTCCCTCTTTTTCCAACCGGAAGTGGAACTTCAATCTGGAGATACGTAATTGCTGCGGGATCCATACCGTCAACACCCAACCTTCGAATTCAGTTTGTTCAATCAGGTACGACAAACCAATACAGACTGGATGATATTTTACTGACTTTTTCGAATCCATCGCCAACAATTACTGCACAAGGGCCGACCACATTTTGTCAGGGAGGATTTGTCACGCTTTTCGCTTCTACAGCTTCTTCCTATTTATGGTCTAATGGTTTTAGCACACAAAACGTTTTAGTAACTACTTCAGGCAGCTATTCTGTAGTTGAAACATCATCCAATGGCTGCACCGCTTCATCTAATGTAATTCCTGTTTCCGTAAATCCATCGGCAGCTGCCGCTGTAAGTGTTGTTGCCAATCCGGGAAATTCAATCTGTGCAGGAAATACGGTGAGCTTCACTGCAAGTCCCGTGAATGGTGGAACAAGTCCTTCCTATCAATGGAAGATCGGATCAACCAATGTGGGTACAAACAGTCCGGTATATTCAACATCTACCTTAACCAATGGAAATGTGGTTACCTGTGTAATGACATCAAATGCAACCTGCGTTACGGGAAATCCTGCAACATCCAATGCAATTACCATGTCCGTTAGTCCAATCCTCACACCATCCCTAAATATTTCCGCGAATCCCGGAAACACTATTTGTGACGGCACCTCTGTTACTTATTCAGCATCTCCGATAAACGGAGGAACAACTCCTGTCTATCAATGGAAAAAAGGAATTACCAATGTTGGAAACGGAACAGCATCACTGGTGCTTTCTTCACCCACAAACGGTGATGCAATTTCATGTATTATGACATCCAATGCAAATTGTCTTACGACAACACAGGCAACGTCAAATACAATTACCATGACTGTTAATCCTCAGATTGCTGCATCGATAAATATTACTGCCAATCCGGGAAACACTATTTGTCCAGGCACGAATGTTACTTTTACTGCAACAGCTGCATCCGGAATAACAGCGCCATCTTATCAATGGATAAAAAACGGATTTAATACAGGAACAAACAGCAATACCTACAACGACAATAATCTTTCAAACAGCGATGTTATCAGCTGTGTATTAAGCAGCAGCCAATCCTGTGTGACACCGGGAATTGTATCCAGTAATTCAATCAGCATGAATGTTATTATTTCCGACGACAACAATGCCTGTACTCTTGATGCCTGTGATGCTCCTACGGGTTCTGTAAGTCATACGGATGTTATTACAGACGACAATAATGCATGTACTTTGGACGCCTGTAATACACAAAACGGATTTATAACACATACACTTATAAATACGGATGACAACAATCCTTGCACAATAGATGGATGTGATTCCGGTACGGGAGTTTATCATAACCTTGCTGCAGAAATCTGTGGTAATACTATCGACGATAACTGCAATGGATTTATTGATGAAGGCTGTTCTTCATTTACCTTAAACATTAAATTATTTATTGAAGGATTTTACCAGGGTAATGGAATAATGACTGCTACCGTGGATCCTTTAAATTACCCTACACTTTGCGATACGATAGTTTTAGAATTGCATTCACTTTCAGGCGCACATGCAGCAGTATTTAGCATTATCGGAACAATTGACATTAATGGTCAGGGGGCTTTTAGCATTCCTTCTTCAGCTTTTGGAAACAGTTATTACCTTGGAGTAAGACATAGAAATGCTCTTGAAACCTGGAGTGCCACTGCGGTTTTATTCAACAGCACTACTATTAATTATATTTTTTCTGATGCAGATTCTAAAGCATTTGGTAATAATCAAGCAAATCTTGGTGATGGAAACTTTGCTTTCTACAGCGGAGATATCAGCGATGCTTCCAGTGCAACGGTTGGAATTCAAGATGGGGTAATTGAATCGCAGGATTATGGTGATATGGAAAATGCTGTAAGTATTACTTCTCTTGGCTATATTCCCGAAGATTTAACGGGTGATGGAGTAGTTGAGTCATCTGATTACGGTCTTATTGAAAACAATGTTTATTTTACACATGTTTTTATACATCCATAAGTTACCTGATCTTTTTAAGCATTAATTGTTTTTTTTTAAAGATTAAGACCTAACTTCTCCAATAGTTATTATTAACCTGAAATAAATACAATCATCCGTTAAATATGCATATTGAAAAAGCCATGGCTGCTGCCGAAATTATTATTGAATATGATTATGGTAGTATAGTTTTAATAAAGCGGGCGAATGAACCGTATAAAAATCAGAAGAAACAGGACATGCCAATCCATTTTTGCCATCTCGATTTTATTGATGTCGGGGTCATTTAAATAAACGGGTTTCTGTTTGAAGACAGAACTGCTCTCTGAAAAAAAATAATTTGAAGTTCAATGCCAATTATGCGCTTTAGATTGAAAAAACATAGTTTATGTCATATTGAGACAGATACATTTTTATTATTTTCAAAATTAACAAACAAGCGAAGATTTTAATTCTACTTTTGTAGAAGATAATTTCCTTGTTGTATTAAAAATTGTTTTTTTTATATTGAATTTGATTTAGGAACAACATTAAAATTACCTGACGATTTTTATTTTGGTTTACGTGAAAAATATTTAATTACGGTTTTCTTAATGTTAGTTATAAAATGACAAATTCTCATAGAATGACAAAATCACTTGTCAGAAATATTTTATTCATTTTTATATTGAATATATTCTATATCAAATCCATGAATTGCCAACCGCTGCAAGTTGATTGGATACAACAAACATTAGATGCAAGAGTTACTTATTTTCAAATCGCATCTGATTACAATATTTATGGGGTTGGAATTGACAAAAGCATCCATATTGAGGGAGACATTCTAATTATGAAAAGTGACAGCGCAGGTAATATTATTTGGAGAAAAAACTTTAATGGGATCTTAGGAGAATTCGATGCCCCTTCAAATTTTTGTCTTGATGACTCCCAGAATGTATATGTTGCTGGAATTACAGATGATGATAACATTACTTCCAATTCAATAATTTTAAAATATGATTCATCCGGGAATTTAATATGGTCAGCAAACACTCCTGGAAGTTTAAGCTCAGGTTGGATAGCAACAGATAAATTATTTTTATATGTCTCGGAATTTTATTTTGATTCATTAGCTGGCTTTTTTCGTGCCGGAATTTCTAAGTACGATTTTAATGGTAATTTATTATTCCGATCTGTAGACTCAACAAATGCTCAAATTACTGCCTATAGAATCTCAATGGACCCTGCTGGAAATATATATTCTGTTGGAATTACAGATGAAGCATTGCCTGGTCAAAAATCATTTATCACAAAATATGATTCTTTTGGAAATGTCAATTGGAAAAGAGTTTTTACAGATGCACTATACATATTTTCAGATACTAAAATTCTTTGTATAGACGATTCCTCCAATGTATATATCGGTGGATATACAGCTCGTAATTTCTCTCCTACTGGTTATGACTGCATAACTATAAAATACGATTCATCTGGTAATTTAGAATGGTATCGCGTCTGGACGGTGACAGGGAATAATTGGGAAACACCACTTGCAATATCATGCAACAATAATAGAATAGGTTTAACTGGAAGACTTAGTTTAAACAGTCCATCTATCGATCCAGGAAATATTTTTGTTGTCGAATATGATTTTCAAGGTAATTTTTTGTTTAGCGATACAATTAACGGACCATATAACACTGCAGATTTTGGTAATGATGTAATAATAGATTCATCTGGAAATACCTTGCTAACAGGATACATTGGTGGACTTTTTGGATCACAATGTGGAGATCTTGTAGTGTATAAATATGATTCCGTCGGAAATCGAGAATTGATTGCAAAAAATCTATGTGGATATGGAAATTTATTACTACTCGATAATTTAGGCAACTTATTTGTTGCAGGTGAATATGGTGATACTATAAATAATCTCTTTTATAACCTTTTAATAAAATATAATAATTCTTTAAACAATTCAATTCCAATTGTCAAAAATTTATTAATTTCTTCAGTATCCCCCAATCCAACAAAGGACTATTTAAGGGTTACTCTTAAAGATCATCATGAAAATCTTGTTCAAATATCCATTTACGATTTATATGGTAAGTTAGTTCGGCAGATAGAAAATTTCTCCATAGTTGATGAAATTAATATTGATTTAAGAGAATTGCCAGCTGGAATCTATGTACTGAAAAATGAAACTAGTAAAAATATTTTTACAAATGTATTGATCAAATTATAATTTAATTAAATATGAAAAAGAACTTACTCACAACCCTTTTGCTTTTTATTTCATTTTACTTACAGGCTCAGGTACTGCAGCCTTTAGATCATCCCAGAGGCTTATATGTTAATCGCTTCTTTTCTTTCAATAGTGGTACCATTACACAAAATACAAACACTAGTATTTTAGGAAATGCAGCAAAGGAAAATGAGCTGCTACAGTATTGTATGGATAATCACATCACTTATTTAACACTTTTTGACGTACCTAAGATATTTTCTACTTTCGGTACACCACAGTGGACTACAAATTCAAATTTACTGAGCAGATATACAACAGAAGATATAACCGGCAATGGAATTGTAGAATCCTCTGACTACGGATTAATCGAAGGGAATGTATATTTTACGTATGTTTCTATACATCCTTAAGCAATTAAATTTTTCCGGATTTTTTTTATTTTATTAGTGACAACGTTATTGTAATTTTACAGCACTTACAATTTACAATAAATCATCCAATACTTATGCATATTGAAAAGGCAATGGTAGCCGCAGACATTATTATTGAATACGAAGATGGTAGTATCGTTTTAATAAAGCGCGCCAATGAACCGTATAAAGATCAATGGGCTTTGCCGGGAGGAATAATGGATCCGGACGAATCGATTGAAGAAACGGCAGTACGAGAAGCAAAAGAAGAAACAGGACTTGACGTCGAAATAATAAAACTTGTAGGTGTCTATTCAAAACCCGGCAGGGATACCCGGGGAAGATCGGTGTCTGTTTGTTATGCAGCTAAAGTAACCGGAGGCGAATTAAAAGCCGATACGGATGCCAAAGAAATTCTCCGGACAAAAGACATTTTGAAAATGAAGCTGGCTTTTGATCATAATCAGATGGTAGAAGAATATTTTTCAAAGAAGAAATAAAAATTCAGCACAAAGCAAAACTGGTAAGCGCTTTCCAGTATACCAATAGTCTTGATAGGTAGTTTATGATATTTTTCCGGATATCCCCAGGAACCGGATGTCTTTAGTAAGAGCAGTATTGACGTAAGGAAACCAAACATTGAAAAATGAGTGCCAATTAAAATAAAGATTGTTGAAACCAAAACATAAATTATAACGGGCCATACTTGTATTCTTCCAAAGCGCTCTTTCACAGCGAAAACACTGGAGCCAAAAAATAAAGACATTACCAAAACAGCAGAAAATATTTCTCTCCAGGAAATAAAAGAAGAACCTATAAAAGCGGCTATTGATAGTAAAGCGAAAATCAACCATTCGGAAAGAATATGTTTATGCAGTCTGCTTTTGAAAAGTAGAAGGTAAAAAAATGCTCCTGTACTTAAAGCTGCAAATACAATTAAAAAATCAGGAGAAAATAAAAACAGCGTAATCCCGGTCACGACTGTGATAAATAAGTAAGCGGAAAGCCAAAATATTTTCCGGGCCGGCATAATTGATTTCCGGTAAAATTTTTCACTTAACAGCTCTACAAGGTTTAATCCGGATAAAAGAAAAGCGACAGCAACGAATTGCAATTCACTTAAGCCTGTAATTATGCAGGCAATGAACCAGGCTGAAATCAAAGTTATATAGGCTCCGTGTTGCTTGGACCAATAGGGTGGGAAAAGTTTTTTTGTTATTGAAAATATTTTTAGCATTATTCAATTAAAAACATTTTAAGGTCGCATTAGTACACGTGTAAAATAAACATTATCACCCATCAGCCCATAATCCGATGACTCGACTATACCATCACCGGTAATATCTTCAGTCACATAACCGGTCAAGGTTATATAAACAGCATTTTCCATATCACCATAATCCTGGGCTTCAACAATACCATCCTGCGTACCTATAGCAGCTGTTGCTGCATCAGAAATATCCCCGCTATAGACGGCGTAATTACCATCACCAAGGCTGAAGAGGTTGTTACCATATGCTTTACTTTGGGCATTAGTGAAATCGTAAGTTGTATTATAGGTAATTAAAACCGGATTGGAACTCCAGGTCTCTAAAGCATTTCTATGCCTTATAACTAAATAATAATTTTGATTCAGTGCAGCATTGGGGAAACTAAAACTACCGGTACCGGAAATACTTATTGTAGCTGTCGACTTATATTCCATGTTAAAAGGAGAAATAGACTTATGCAATTCAACAGTTAAAGTATCACAAAGTGTAGGATAAATAGAAGAATTGACTGCAGCAACCATTAAATTACTTCCCCCATAAAATCCCTGAATAAATATTTTTAAATTTAAAGTAGGTACACACCCGTCATCGATTAATCCATTGCAATTATCATCAACTCCATTGCCGCATATTTCAGGAGGACTAAGCAAAGGAACGTTTATAACAGCATTTGTTGAGCAACCTGCAGCATCAGTAACTGTAACAGTATAAGCACCGGAAGGAATTCCATTAATGGAATTCGCCGTTGAATTATTATAATTCCAAAAATAGGAATACGGACCTCCCGCCCCATCGGCAACCCCGGTAACACTTGCTGATCCTCCTGAGTTATTAATACAATTTGCTCCGATGAACGTACTTGAAATATTTAATGAAGAATAGGAAGTAATGACAGGATAAGGAGATAATATTTTTAAACATCCGTTTGCATCTGTAACTGTAATAGTATATGTACCGGATGGTAAATTATCAATGAGTTTATTCCCTGCTGATAATCCCGTAAAACTTCCACTGACAGGACCTGACCATGAAAGTGTATAGGGACCTGTTCCCCAATATAAATTTACTTTAATGGATCCGTTTGAAGCAGACGGACAGGAATTACTTTGATCAATTTTTTCAATGTTTACGTTTCTGATTAAATAGGATGCAATACTCGTGCAGCCATTGCTTGTTACCGCGGCTGAATAATTACCACTTACATTTGCTGTATAGGTGGAAGCTGTTGTGCCATCGTGCCATAAATAGGTACTTGAAGAAGGATTGGCTTTGAGAATAGATGAACAGTTTGAAATAGATTGTAACGAGATGGAGGCAGATGGATAAGTATTAATAGTTACAACCATAGTGTTAGATTTGTTTGCTGAACAACTGCTGAGTGAACTTGTAATAAGGCAAGAATAATTTTGGGCACCCGTTGCTGTTGGATTGGGCGCATAGGTTGAAGCTGTTGCGCCACTAATTGCAGTATTCCCTTTATACCAGGCATACGATGTTGTTCCTCCTCCTGTTGAGCTTGCCTGGAGATAAACCGGATTTCCCTGGCAAACCGTAACCGGAGTCAAAGCCACAATTTTTCCGGAATTCACTACACTTATTGGTGTTGGTGGTACTACGTAAGAATATCCCGGCGAATAATTCAATATTAAATGTGCAGCGTAATTTCCAACAGGCAATGAACATCCGTTCAATGCAGCATTTAAATCGATGGATGCATGCGTTATCGGATTATATGTCGGCCAGTTAATAGAAGCAAGTGATCCGCAACGAAGTGTTGTACTTCCCGCATCGGTTATATAAAAATTAAAACTTAACCCCTGCTCTATCGGTCCCTGATATAGAAATTGAAAAGCACCGGACTGGCCATTACTTACACATACAGGACTGTTTGAAGTAAATACTACAGGGTTATCGAGATGTCCTTTCATATAATAGGAAGCAAACCATAATGCTTGTCCGGGCTGAATTACATTTCCAAAAATAGAATTACCGACAGTAGTCGGATTGAAATTATGTGCATCGTCATACCAATCGTCATAATAATATTTTTCAGCAGTAAAAATATTATTGTTTACATTCTGGTAAAACCACGAACCTAAAAAGCTTGAGCCTGCTCCCCAAGGGATGTATTCAGAACTCATAATTGGGAGAACATTCGTCTGACCGTTATTCGAGTTCTGGCAGAAATCAAAAAAGCGTGTCTGGTAATAACCTGTGGTATTCCATCCTGCAGAAGTTCTGCTATACATTTTAGAAGCATCACCGGCATAGTAATGAAGACTTATACGGTCAACCCTTCTTTTACCATTGTATGAACCGTCCATCCAGTCGGCAATTGTCTGATGGGTATAGACAGTATTCTGATTAAGAAAACCGAGATACGTTTCTACATACAACTGGTGATTGCTGTGTGTTGAATTATATTTATCGCGGATAGAATCCATATAAATTACCATTTGCTGGAACCGTTGATACTTTTGATCCTTTGTTACATTATCATCCAGACAATTGTCTGTACCGGTATTCCAAAACTCGTATTCAGTAACCAAAACATCAATTTTATAAGCACAATTATTATTGAAGACAGCAGTATTCAAAGCCAGCTTGGTTGCTTCTGAAATATAAAATAATGAATCTCCGCGCTTATATTGTTGACCAACGAACTTGAATTCTTTTTGATAAGACGAACTGTCAGGATTTGAAAAGAAGAATGGTTGCGTAGGCGCTACGACAGCAACATTATCAAACATTGCTGCACAGGAAGAAGCCATACCAATCTTCTCAATGCCATAAAGTGTTTTTGCTTTCTGAATAAAAGCACACAGGTAATTTTCATAAGCGGCATTTCCGAAGACTCTGTGTAAGTCATACAAAATAAGATAGGTGATGTGGTTATTCTTTGCGTAAAGAAGCAATGAATCTTCTTTGGATGCTATACTGAGTACAGAGTAATTCGGATCGATGATTTCAATGCCGCTTGTAACAGCAGCTGTCTTGAAAAAATGGCTTACATACATTCCACGACCGGTGTGATTTAATTGCGCAGAAGCTTGAAATTGTCTGACACTCAGAATTACTAAAAAAATGAATAATAATCTCATAGAAAGGACAATAAACCAAAGGATAATTTACAGCGGAAATGAATTTTCCGTTATTTACTCAATGTAGTAAAATAATTTCAGTTTAACTAAAAAATACTACAAGATTATGGTTTTACTCAAAAAGAACTGAAATCATTTTTAAGACCTATTTTATAGCTTGTAAAATTTGTAATCTATCATTGTTCTTCCCTACTAAATAAGAAGGCTGTGAACCAATGGTAATTTTTTCAAGTGATTTCACATTTCCGGGAGTATAAAAACCAGATTGCAAAACAGGAATTGGTGTAAATGTACCATCACCTTTTCCGGTTAAATATAAGCCGATGCCTGCATCATTACGGCCGGTTTCAACTTCTGTTGTATAATCGTTTCCGGCTAACAATAGATCAGGAATATGATCACCGTTAATATCATCCACCTGAATTCCATTAACAGGAAATAATTGAGCTTCTGAAGGCAAATAAATAACGTTAAAATTTTTATTTCCCTGATTCATAAAAACACAACTATGCATTTCATTAGCCACAAAGTTATCCGCGGCTTTCAGCTGAGATTCAGAGAATATATCCTGAATCGTAGCAGTAGAATATGGCTTGTAACGTAAATATTTTTTTCTCAAATAAGGCATTTGATCAAGCACGTAGTCTCGAATAGCTATTGGATAGCTCTTGTCCTTTACAAAAACACTAATCAGGCAATCGGTACTTCCGTTATTGTCGAAATCGCTGACAACCATTGAAACCGGTTTATCAACTGTCCCGCGATACCGTGTATTCATTCCAAGATTTCCGCATATTATATCCTTATAGCCGTCGTTATTAAGGTCTGCAATTACAAGCTTACTCCACCAGCCGAATGTGTTTGGAATAATCAATGGCTCATCACTTAGTGTACCATTTATGTTAAGGAAAAATGTTATTGCCATCCATTCACCGGCTAAAACCAGGTCATCCCAACCGTCGTTATCAATATCTACCCAAACTGCTGAAGTGACCATACCAATTTTATTTAATTTGGGTCCGGCCACATTTATTAGTGAATCACTTTTTCTATTCAATAAAATACTTTGTGGTATAAGTCCGTAGTGACCGGGAACTACTCTGCCCCCAATAAAAATATCGTCTTTACCATCCTTATTGTAATCATCAATAGCTATTACATTAGAGCTTGTTAAAAAATTATTGTTTGGAAATTCATCTCTTTTAAAAACACCACTGCCTCCATTTAAATAAAACCTAATAGGATAACTCGTTGCTTGATTGGGGTATTCGTTTCCTCCTGAAGTTACAATGAGATCATTATCTCCATCCCTATCCAAATCAAGGACTGCAACAGCGCCATCTTCAAACATTTTGTCTGCTTCAAAAGCACTCTCATTGACAAGAGAAAATGTCTCATCAGAATTCTGAAAATACATTTTTGCGCTGAATCCTTTTGCTCCTCCAATAAAAACATCCTGGCGTTTATCGCCGTTAAAATCAGCAACAGCAAGACAAGGGCCAAATTGAGAAAAGCGGTGTGGTAAAAGTGGTTCGAGTTTAAAATCGATATATTCATTCTCGTTATAAATATAGTCAATCTTTGTCCGGTTTGTTATATCACTAAATAACAACTTAACCGGATCTGCATTGTGCTGCACTGCCGCAGCTTCTTTATAACTTATTATTTTTAATTGCCCGGAGCTTACATTCTTTAGGTTTTGTTTTTTACCATCCGGCCATGCAACGGTAACGTCAGCGCTTTTGTTTTTCCCAATTCCGATTATCGTTGTTTTATCGTGACTGGAAAGATATCCTTTCATGGGATTAAATACACACATAGTTTTTAAGCTATCTGCCGTGACAGTCTCAATCTTTGCCCCTATTCCATTAATATTTTGTGGTGGACCTGCCAATTGAATCCGAAGAGAATTTGTTACTTTACTATCGGCTGTGTTGTTCTTGTAAATAAATGCATAATCGTTATTATTACAAACAACTACATCAAGGTCTCCGTCATTATCAAGGTCTCCGTATGCTGCCCCAAAACTCCAACCAAATTGATTCATTCCGGCTTCTTTACTTTCCTTTTTAAAATTAAGTCCTCCATAATTTTTAAAATAATATTTTTGAACTTTAACGGAAGGAATAAGCGACAACAAATTCACAACATCCGTATCACTTTTTGCTTTTATTAATTCCTTTTTGATAGAATCCATATAAAATTTCGAATAGTCCATATCCGTAATATCACGCATATAACCATTATTAATGTATACGTCCTTAAAACCATCGTTATCAAAATCATTAATCAAAACGGCCCAACTCCAATCGGTGAAAGCCATACCGGTAAAATAACTAACATCTGAATAAGAACCATTACCATTATTAAGCTGTAAAACATTTTTCACATATTGATGTCCGTATCCATATTTTACAAATTTTTCAAATTCATCGTAGTTGTTACCTCTACGCAATTGCTTCTGACGTTGATTAATCTCGGGCAACATGTCGACGGTTATTAAATCACTTAAACCGTCATTATTTAAGTCAGCATAATCGCTGCCCATCGATGAATAAGAACAATGTTTAAAAAATTTATCAAATTCATTGACAAATTTATTGCCCCCTTTATTGATAAATAAATAATCCGGTTCCAGGTAATCATTGGCCTGGTAAATATCAGGTTTACCATCATTATTAAAATCCTGAAGAATGGTACTAAGTCCAAAAGCCCTGGTTTCTAAGCCTGCGGATACCGTTCTATCAATAAATTTCCCATTTACATTTTCGTAATATCTATCAGACTCATAAACTGTAGGGGGATCCTTAACAGCTTCCAATATGCGTTTACTATTGTAAGCTAAATGTACTGTTTTTGCGAAATCGAGATTAAAAGGATGATTGAGAACAAGCAAATCAAGATCCCCGTCTCCATCCATGTCATTAAATGCAGCCTGGGTGGAATAACCTTCGTCGGCTATTCCATATTCCGCTGCTCTATCGGTAAAAGTACCGTCGTGATTGTTGACGTACAATACATTTTTCCGTAAAGCATGTTCTGCTGCGACAGACTGACAAACGTAAATATCCATCCAGCCATCGTTATTGATATCAACCATAACTACGCCGGTATGATAAAATCCTGAACCACCAATTCCTGCTTTCTTAGAAATGTCCTTGAATTTAAGATTTCCCTGGTTGAGGTATAGCCTATTTTCAAAAACATTAGAGGTAAAAAACAAATCAGGAAGTCCGTCATTATTTATATCACCAATGGCAACACCGGAGCCATTATAATAATATTCATAACTTATTACATTTAAATGTTTGGTATCCTTGACAATATTGATGAAATCAACGCCGGTAGAATCGGGCGGAAGCAACTTAAATAATTTTTCTTGTGAAAATAAATTAACACAAGAAAAAATAAAAGAAATCAATAAAAGAGTAAATTTATTCATCTTTTAATTCTTTATATTCCTTAAAATGTATTCACCAATTTCACGCCCCTGAACCAAGCCATTATCCAATGCAGGCATGAAATGAATTCCTCCATAAAATCGGCTGACAGATGCCTCAGCTGCAGCTTCAATAAAACTGTTAAAATGACGAGGATTCAAATTAATATACAATTCCGTAGAATCTGTAAATTGATAGGGTTGTGGTATAACTGAAGTGAGAATGGTTGCTGCTACACTTGAAGTCACGCTATGGCCACTTGTATACTCCGGAAACGGCGGCGTTTCAATAAACGATTTCCAGGTTGGTGCAATAAGTCTGTTTATATAAGTTTCAGGACGTAAAGCATTGCAATTGTATTTTGATGTCCAGCAGCTTTTTATTCCCTCAAAGATTCCTAAAGTAACCATGGTATACGCGCGGGCTGTTTTATATTCGTCCAGCTGAAGATTTTTTACAGCCTGGCCTGTTAGGCTGATCCAATGACCTGCAGGAGAAATTTTATGAATAAAATATGTGAAATGCCCGGCAGATTTTGTGATATTCGGATTACAATCCCAAAAATTAGCAATTACTTTTTTCTCAGTATCAAGTTTGAGTGACTGTTCGTATAATGCATAAGCATTCTTATAATAAATTGAATTTTTCTTTTCGCTATATGGAATATTGGGCAGGCATTTAATAGCAGTAGTGCTGTCAAAAACCATAGACCGAATTAAAGGCCAATTAGGTTCTATTGCATTAGCATAATCAGGTCCCGTAGGCTGCCATGCACCGAGAGTGTCCGATAAGACATAACGCGATAAAGTACGGGTATAGTCGTAGTTATCTTTTTTTAACCATACAATTATTTTTTGCCCTACCAGTCTTCCATAATCGATGGAACTCGTGAGTAAAGCACTGTCTCCCTTATGAGCAGTTAGCCATAATTCAAATTCATTATTTTCAAAATCAGTAACAAGGTATTCACTGTATACAAGTTTTTTTGCTACCGTTGTAAAAGCAATACTGGAAGATATAAAATAATCAACCTTCGAAGTAGGATCAGGAATAACTTCCAAATCCTTCAATTGACCACTCAACGATTTCATTGCGTTATTTTTTTTACACAGAACTTCATAAGCTGCTATGTTCGGATAAACATGAACACGGCTTGCTACGGGTGGTGTAAACAAATCCTCCATAACGATATCAATAAGCTTTTGATTGCACCGGTATAAAAAATTAGTAGTTTGTTGCTGAGAAAATACATTAGATGTATTTAATAGGAGAATCAAAAACAGCAATGAAATATTTTTCATGTGATTAGTTTTTCTGTTCGCTAATTTTAAACTAACTAATATTAACTGATTCTTTCAGGGAAGAAAGAATTTCTATCCTGAAAGGGGGTGGTAATCAAAACAACAACAGTTACAATTATTCATTCCTTTACTTTCAAAACATCATAAAATCTATTGTGGAGAGCCATCGTTCTGCCCAATGGTAATTGCATATTGTCCGATATTCCTACCGCATTGTAATCCTGCTTCACAGTCGAAGCGATAATGAATAGCTCCGTATAAACGTGATAAAGAAGCTTCCGATGCCTTACCAGTTAAATCTCCGGCTTCAGAAGGGAAAATATATCCTAAAACGGTTGAAGCTGCACCTGAAAAAGTTGAATGACCGGATGTATAGGAAGGGAAATTAGGTAGGCCTATGGCTGAAGTAATACTTGGATCCATCTGAGAAGGGCGAGGGAAAAAATAATAAGTTTTCGTATCCCAGCAGCAAATTCCGGCATCTTCAACAGACATATTCATCAAAGCCAATGACCTTGCCATACGTAATTGATTAAACCTGTACTTTACAATTAAATCACAAGCTATCCTGTTCCAATGCCCCGGAGGAGTATAGCTGCTTATGCCATCGCTCCAGAAATCGGCAATACGATATTGATCACGTGTTAAGTTTTTAGAAAAACTTTTTACTTCTTCCAAAGCCGACTGAAATTCCGCACTTCCAATTGCAGGTGGAGGAACCGGACGAAGCGATAATTTGACAGCAGCATCGAATGTCCAGTTTTTTGTATTTCCAAACAACGGCAATTGCGCAGGCCGTGGTGGGTTTTCCAGACTCTTCCAGGGTGTGCCGCCGGAAATGGAAATTCTGTTAGAAAGAGAATCCCAAATTGCCTGACTTCCTTTAGCAGCACTGAAACCATCGGTTTTTGCTCTTGCTAAAACCTTTGCTGCAACTGCAGCTCCCAGGGCATCCCCTGCAATAATATCACTTTTAACATTTGCACCTGCCCATAACCTGGAATTTTCATGCTCAGCCAATTTAGCATTAAGCATACTAACTTCAAGTGGGAACATTGCTTTTAATATTGCACAGGAAGCGGCTGCAATTACTGCATCTTCGGATGGATATGATGGCAGATTATTGGAAGAAAGTAATGGAGTAATACTATTATCCACAATATGAGGTGCCATTCTCCTATAAGAATATTTATAGTACCAGGCTGAAACCAGGCCATCGTATTGGGCAACACTCAAATAAGCATATACTCGCGAAGCATACGGTGGATTTGCAAAAGGAAACAATGGATAGTCGGAAGGATGTGTTGCATCAGGAAATGGGTATGTACCATAAGATTTTGCTTCGGGAGCAAGATTATATTTTGCCACTAATTGTCTGGCGATTTCATTCCATCGCAAAGCACCGTAACTCCAATATGTAACAGCATCTTTTTGATCACCTGTTGCAGATGCAAGGAGATTTTTCATTTCCTGCAACTCATCCGTATACGCAGTTGAAGTAGTAGCATTAGGTGCTGCAACTGATACAGAATCATGAGAAACAACAATAGCTTTCCAGCTCCCTCCTGTTGTATCAATTCCCTCAGGAGTGTATACATCCCATTGCTTTTCCACAATTTCTTTATCGCAACCAATACTAAAAAGTAAACCAGAAAGTATAAAGATTAAAGATGTCGACTGAATGATTTTTGTGTATTTATTTTTCATAGCTATTAATAACATTTTAGGATATATTGAATGCCTGCCAAATAGGAAAATGACTGTCCGACATTTCTCCCTTTAAAGGTATAACCGGCAGAAGCAGTTAAACTTAAATTCGGAATTTTTTTGATGTGATATTTACCGGCCAGCCCTGCTTTGGTATATGACATTCGGTTAAAAGGATAGGGTTTATCGTTGAGCCTGATATCACTTCCACCCTGAGAGTTCTGAACGCTTATCCAACCCTCAGCCCGAAATCTTTCTACATCATAACCAATTTTAGCACCGTAGAGAATCAGGTTTGGAATAAATACCTCATTAGTATAATACAATCTATCTTGATAAAAATAAGAAGTAGCATCAATAGTTATGTTGTCGCGGTAAATATAACCCCATTGCAAAGTGAGATAAAAATTTTTATCCATCATATAATGAACCAAAGCATTTCCTCCAATCGTTTTTGACTGATTGCCTATAGAATAAGGCATAGCATCGGGTATATAATCACTAATTGGAAACGAGCCAATAACGGAAGGCTGAAAAGAAATATTACCACCCGGAATGTGCTTTTCCAAAACTTTCCACTTTAGCCCCAATCCTAAATCCTGAAAACCGTGTTGACCACTGTTATAAAAGTCAGTCGAAGATGTCCAGATATAAGGCAGAGAAGCTGTGAAGAGTATCGTGCCTGTAATACCCATACCGATCATGGCATTAATTGCCTCCGCACTATAAGTACCTACATAATGACTCTCTCTTTTCTTTGTCCCTTCCCAATAATTTTTCCAGCTATCTCTTGAATAATCCGCTACCATGCAAAGGTTCCCTTTATCCATCATAAAACCATCGTTAGTACTCTGGGCAAAGGAAGACTGCTTACACAAAATAAATGTAAAGGCAAGAATCAATAAATAATATAATTTTTTCATTTTCGGTGTGTGGTATTTTTTAATTGCATCAAAAAATATAAGATCCTATAGTATAGGTCATGAAATTGTAATCTTACGAAAAAATAATAATAAATGTTCATCTTGCTTTAAATTATTTTCTAAGCCAAATCTAAAATAATCGACTTTTTTCAGCCTTGCAAATACGATTCAATTCTTTTTAATCCGGTTAATCAAGAATGTTATGCGAAGAGGTTAAATTGAAATAAAAAAGCGATTTTTAGATATAAAAACAATGATTCGCAGGATAAAAGAATATAAATAAAGAAATATAATCTTAAAATCCCGGTACATTTTAGTAAGGAAAAGTCCTTACTGAAGGTTAAAAATACCCTTGAATATTCATATACAGATTTATCAATATTTTTTGTATATTAGTAGGTTTTAATAAGTCGTTTATAAATGTAAATTAAATAAATGAAAAACAAATTCCTACTCATCGTACTTACAATTTTCCTGTTTTCATTTTCACTTCCCACTTTACAGGCACAAAATTCAGATAATAAATTCACCGGTGCTTATTCCGATAATCCGTTATGGATAAAAATGATGGATGATCCGAAAACCAATTATTATGAAGCAGTGAAAGCTTATGAAGAATACTGGAAAAACCATATAAAACCCGCAGGGGAAGAAGAAGAAATGGCTGAAGGTGAAAAAAGTGCCGGAGAAAGAAAAAGAGAATCGAAAAGGGATGAAAAAAAAGGAGCAAAAATAATTCTTACCACAGAAGAGTTAAAAATTAAAAACGAAGAAGAGACCATGAAATACCAGGTAAAACGTTTTGAACAATGGATGCGTGAAGTAAAACCTTTTGTGCAGGAAGACGGAAGAATCCTTTCTGACCAAGAGCGCATGGATATCTGGAATAAACAACAAGAAGAAATCAGAAATCAGAAGAAATAAATTATACTGTTTTATTTACCCTTATCATCTTTCATGAGAAAACTAATTACCTTAATTATATTTTTTACAGGTTTATTTACTAATAATGCAAATGCACAAACTGCAAACTGGAGTGCTGTAAAACCTGCATTGTTTCCCACCAATGTAAGCGGCCAGATTCATGGAATCAGCAGGGTTAGTCAAATGAAATTTCATCCGACTAATTCCTCTAAAATGTATGCTGTTAGTGCCCGCGGCGGACTATTTATTTCAAGTGATGGCGGGGCTAACTGGGTACTGGCTGCCGGCTGTGATAATATACCATACGCTGCCTTCGCTTCCGTGTGTATCGATTTCACCAATGACCAGATTCTTTACCTGGGTGCGGGTGATCATAATTATTATTATACGTGGGGAGGCGCAACCGGTGTTTGGAAATCTACCAACGGCGGACAAACATTTACTCAAACTTCTTTAAACAATAAAATCATTGTTGACATGGTCATGGATCCTAACGACCATAATATTATTGTCGCTGTCACTAATGGAGGTATTTACAAAACAATTAATGCCGGTACTACTTGGACGCTGAATACTACTTCTCGTGCTTTTGATGACCTTAAACAAAAAACGCCCTCCTCGCGCACATTGTATGCTGCTACCAGAGATTCTGCATTTTTCCGTTCTTCTGATTTCGGTGATACATGGTCGCAAATTACATCCGGCATTGTACTTCCTGCGGGAGTTACCAACGGAAGCGGCTGCCGAATAGCCGTTACCCCTGCCGATACCAATATCGTTTATCTCGGTATGGTTGCAAACGCCGGCATCATTTATAAATCTACTAACGGCGGTACTTCCTTTACGGCTATTAAAACTGCTATATCACCTTACCTCACTTATTATAATAATGATCCGGCATCATCCGGACAAGGCGATTATAATTTTGGAATCGGTGTTGATCGTGTTGATGCAAATATTTTATATTTAGTTGCACACAATGTTTGGAAATCGACAGACGGAGGTGCAAACTGGACACAACTGACAAACTGGTGGGCAAAGGTGCATACAGACATGCACCAGATCAACACAAGTCCTTATAATAACAGTCAGCTCTGGAATATGAACGATGGCGGCGTTTGGCTGAGTACCGATGGCGGAAATAACTGGTCTCCCAAGAGCGATGGTATCTATGGTATTGAAATTTATCACGGCAATTGCAGTCCGACCAGAAAGGATATGATTAGTATTGGAACACAGGATAACGGAGAACTTTATTCAACAACAGCCGGTTGGTTCACAAACCGAGGTGGTGACTGGGGTTCCGATTGCGCTTTTGATTACCGCAGCAACAGTTCAACCGTTTATTACTATGAAAATAATAAACGAAGGTCCGTTACCGGCGGGGATCAAACATACGGACTTCCGGCAGCTGTAACTATACTGCAGGATATCGCTTTTCATAGAAGTAATTCTAATCTTGCATTTGTTGGCGATACTTCCATTTACAGAACAACCAATTTAACTTCTACAACGCCAACCTGGACTTCCATCGTTAACCTGAATAAAAAAATTATGGCCATGCATTGTAATTATGCTGATGCCAATAAACTGTATGCAATTACCAGCGATGGTTCTATATATGTTTCAACGAATGCTTTGAGCGTAACACCCACTTTCACCTCTTACGCTTTGCCTAATTCTACAAATAACGATGCCCACATTACTACCGTAAACTCTTCCCCGAATACTGTTTATATTACGTGCAATACAAAGGTTTACCGCTCTATAGACAATGGAGCTACCTGGACAAACATCACCTACAATCTTCCATCGGTAAACCATGTACAGATAATTGCCGATGAATATTTTTCAACGAATGAACTGGTTTTTGTCGCCAGCAACAATACTGTATATTATAAATTGGCCAATGCTTTAAGCTGGACTATTTATAATTTAAATCTGCCTTCAAGAACATCTATTGTAAATATGTCCATCTTCAACGATGGCACTTCCAATAGTGCTTTGCGAGTTGCAACCTATGGAAGAGGAATGTGGGAAACCTCTATTTCAAATCTCAGAACTGTTAATGCAAACTTTGCCGCCAACGATACAAATCCTTGCCCGGGAGCAACTGTTCAATTTTCAGACTTATCAACCGGTAACATCGTTTCCCGGTCGTGGGTATTCCCCGGTGGTACACCGGCTACATCCGGTTCTATCAACCCAACTGTTACCTATCCTTCTGCAGGCGCTTACAATGTTACATTAACCGTTTCCGACGGTGTTTCGACAAATTCAATTACTAAAACCAATTACATTAATATTCAGGCCGGAAATCTTCCATTGGCTGAAAGTTTTGAAGGTGCTACTGATCCACCGGCCGGATGGAAAAATCAGGATAATGGAACCGGTGGCTATGCCTGGGCTAAAACTGCCGATGCCGGCGGATTTGGCGCAACAGTAAATAGTATGATGTTCAATAATTACAGCTGGAATGTTTCCGGAGAAAAAGATGAACTTGTTACTCCTCGTCTTGAATTCACAGGATACAATGACATTACACTTACTTTTGATGTAGCCTATCAGGTGTATCCGGGATATGTTGATTCTTTGCTGGTACTTATTTCTACTGATTGCGGCAATACATTTTCTACAATTTATGCAAACGGTGGTGCGACTTTGTCAACTGCAGGAAGTGCCAGCAGCATTTTTATTCCAACAGCATCACAGTGGCGAACTGAAACCATCAATCTCACAGCTTATGCCGGACAAGACAATGTTGTAATTGCTTTTCAAAACGTAAATGGATATGGCAACAAACTTTATCTCGACAATATTAACATAAATGCTACGGTCAGCGCTAGCGCCGGAACCGATAAAAATATCTGCTCAGGAAATACAACTGCTATTGGAATGAATTCCGTGAATGGAATAAATTATTCTTGGTCTCCTGCAACAGGATTAAGTTCATCATCGGTAAGTAATCCAAATGCTTCTCCGACTACTACTACAACATATATCCTAACTGCTTCACAGGCAAAT
Source organism: Bacteroidota bacterium (assembly GCA_031417395.1). Taxonomy (GTDB): domain Bacteria; phylum Bacteroidota; class Bacteroidia; order AKYH767-A; family 2013-40CM-41-45; genus JADKIH01. The sequence continues at coordinate 23,886 of JANOVM010000019.1, forward strand.
TCAGGGATATCCGGCAAGGATACAGTAATTGTTTATGTGTCTCCCAATATTGTCACAAGTGTTTCCATAGCAGCCAGTCCGGCCGGTGGTATCTGTGCAGGAACCAATGTAACATTTACTGCAACAGCTTTAAATGGCGGCAGCCCTTCCTATCAATGGAAAAAAAATGGAATCAATGTGGGTACCAATAGCGCTACCTATGCAAGCAACACCCTCGCTCAATCCGATCAGATTGTATGTGTAGTAACAGGAAATGCCGTTTGTTCTTCCGGAAGTCCGGCAACATCAAATACAATTACCATGACTGTTACACCAAGTGTTACACCGAGTGTTTCAATATTGGCAAATCCGGCCGGCTCAATTTGCACAGGCACTTCTGTAACTTTTACAGCTACACCCGTAAATGGCGGGACTCCTCCATCTTATGTGTGGAAAAAAAATGGAGTAACAGTAGGTACGAACAGTTCTACTTTTACTGACAATGCATTGCTTAACGCTACACAGATTTATTGCATAATGAATAGTAATGCTTCCTGTGCAACTACTACTTCAGCAAATTCAAATACAATTACAATGTCAGTTAATCCCAATGTTACAGCTAGCGTTTCAATTGCTGCAAGTCCTTCGGGTTCTATTTGTCAGGGTACTAATGTAACATTTACGGCAACAGCGATAAACGGAGGTACGCCGGTTTATCAATGGAAGAAAAACGGAAGTAATGTTGGAACGAACAGCTCAATGTTTTCTGATAATACGCTTGTAAATTCAGACCAGATTATTTGCGAGATAACAAGCACAGCGAATTGTGTTTCCGGAAGTCCTGCTACTTCAAATACAATAACAGTAGCAGTTAATTCAGCCGTTACTGCAGGAGTAAGCATAGCAGCAAGTCCTTCCGGACCTATCTGTCAGGGAACCAATGTAACCTTTACGGCTACTCCTGTAAACGGAGGAACACCGGTATATCAATGGAAGAAAAACGGCATTAATGTCGGAACAAATAGTCCGAGTTACTCGAATAGCACTCTTGTTAATTCCGATCAGATAACATGCACCATGACCAGCAATGCATCTTGTGTTACGGGAAGTCCGGCACTCTCAAATACTGTTGTGATGGCGGTGAACTCAAACGTAACAGCGGGTGTAAGTATTGCTGCCAGTCCGGCCGGTGGTATCTGCCAGGGAACGAATGTATCTTTCACAGCAACCCCTGTTAATGGAGGAACACCAACTTATCAATGGAAGAAAAACGGCATAAACGTTGGAACAAACAGTGCAGTATATTCAAACAATGCGCTTGTTTCTTCTGATCAGATTATTTGCCAGATGACAAGCAGTGCTTCATGCGTATCCGGAAGTCCTGCAACATCGAATACCATAACGATGACTGTTAGTCCGAATGTAACCCCATCGGTCAGCATATCGGCCAGTCCGTCCGGAGTCATTTGTACCGGAACGAATGTGATCTTTACTGCAATACCTGTAAATGGCGGCACCCCCTCCTATCATTGGAAGAAAAACGGAGTTGCTGTCGGAACGAATAGCCCAACGTATTCGGATAATTCATTGTTAAACGGCACGCAGATTTCCTGCACGATGGGTAGTAATGCTTCCTGTGCAACATCGACTTCAGTTACATCGAATATTTTAACAATGAATGTTAGTCCAACGGTAATTGCAGGAGTTAGCATATCTTCCAATCCAACCGGACCAATATGTGAAGGCACCGGTGTACTATTTACCGCAACACCCGTTAATGGAGGTACTCCCACGTATCAATGGAAGAAGAATGGAATTAATACAGGCAACAACAGCAATACTTATTCTGACAATTCGCTTAACAGTTCCGATCAAATAAATTGTGTAATGACAAGTTCAGTCCCCTGCGTTTCAGGAAGCCCTGCAACTTCGAATACGCTAACGTTGACTGTCAATCCAAACGTACAACCCGGTGTAATTATTTCCGTAACAGAAGATACCATTTGTAACGGAACCAATGCAACATTTACAGCGCTTTCTGTCAATGGCGGCAGTTCTCCTTCTTATCAATGGAAGAATGGATTAACCAATACAGGAACAAACAGCGATACCTATTCTACTTCTGCATTAACCAATGGAGATAACATAACTTGTGTTATGACCTCCAATGATGTTTGTCCTTCAGGCAACCCTGTTGTTTCGAATACAATTACTGAAACAGTAATCGACCCACCTGTACTTTCATCATTTTTACCAACAAGTGGTGCAGCGGGTACAACCGTTGTGATAGATGGAACAAATTTCTTATTAGTTACTGCTGTTCTATTCAATGGAAATACGGCTTCGTTTATTGTAAATTCACCTACACAAATAACAGCAACGGTTCCTGCAAGTGCAACCTCAGGAATCGTTTCAGTAATTACCACCTGTGGAGTCGGCGCAAGCAGTACTTCTTTTACTGTGCCCGGAGGAACTGCAACACTCAATATGCATGTGCTAATTGAAGGATATTACATAGGTGCAGGTTTAATGAATGGCGCTTTAAGTCCAACACTCAGCGATACCATAACACTTGAATTGCATCAGTTGGCATCACCCCATTCACTAATTCTCTCTCTTAAAGAGATAGCAGATATTTCCGGTTTCTGTAACTTTAATATTCCGGGAATTTATTCAGGAAGTCAATATTATCTTGTGGTTAAACAAAGAAATTCACTGGAGACATGGAGTTCATTACCTGTCTTGCTCAATAGCGGCACAACAGTTTATGATTTTACAACCGCTTCGAATAAGGCATTCGGAAATAATATGAAAGATATGCTGGATGGAAAATGGGCAATGTTTAGCGGCGATATGTCAGATGCAAATTTAGGCAGAGGTTTTCAGGATGGAGTTATTGAATCTCAAGACTACGGCGATATGGAAAGCGCTATTGCAATTACCTTAGTAGGATATGTACCGGAAGATATTACCGGCGACGGTGTTGTAGAATCTTCTGATTATTCTATAATGGAGAGCAATGTTTCGTATACAATTGCTGTAATGAGGCCCTGATTCTTTCTGTTAAATAAATCCATCAGGAATTTGCAAAGAATTTAGTTACTTTTAGCACCATGTCCGATAAGCCAGTTATTTGCGTGGGTGCAGCCCTCATTGACGATATTTATTTATGCAAAGAAAAACCGATTTCAGGCACGTCAAACCCTGCGAAATTTCAGCGTTCTCCCGGTGGTGTAGCACGTAATATTGCTCATCATCTTTCTTTACTTGGCAACAATGTTGAACTAATCACTCATTTAGGAAATGACATCGACGGGCAATATCTCACCGGGCAATGCAAAAGCAGTGGTATAAGCATCACGCATACAAAAATTAATCAAACACCAACAGGACATTTTGTTGCTTTGCTTTCACCGGATGGAGATTTATTCGTCGGAGCGGTTTCAACTCATTTTGAATCGGAAATTGACATTCCATTTCTTGTGTCAAAAACATCTGTCCTTGCCTCTGCAGCTATTCTTTTAATTGATTGCAACCTGTCAATTGAAAGTTTGAACTGGTTATTGGATTTAAGTCGTGAAAAAAACATTCCCTGTATAATTGAACCTGTATCAGTTCCTAAAGCCGGAAAATTGCTGAGTGCAAATCTAGCAGATGTCTTATTGATAACTCCGAATTACGAAGAAATGGAATTCATTAACGGCAAACAGACCGGAAATAATATCGATGCTTCCATAAAAGAATTAAAGAATAGAGGTGTACGGAATATTTGGTTCCGGAATGGAAAAAACGGTTCGAGAATGTTCTCAAACAATGAAGTAATAAATCTTCCTGCACCTCCGGTAACGGTTGTTGATTCAGTTGGAGCCGGTGATGCAGCATTAGCAGGCTGGATGCATGCCTATCTATTGAATAAGCCTAACATTGAATGTATGCGATACGGACATGCATTGGCATCTCTTGTTCTGCAATCAAAAGGATCTGTGGCAGAACATGTCGATTCAGCCATTCTTGAAAAAATTTCTGAAACCTTACCGTAAAATTATGCTGACAGATTATCTGCAAATTCATCCTGAAATACAAAGTGCGCTCGCTGAGGGTAATCCCATAGTTGCTCTAGAATCTACTATCATTGCACATGGAATGCCCTATCCGAAAAATGTAATAACCGCTGCTGAAGTGGAGGATGAAGTCAGAAAGAATGGAGTCATCCCTGCAACCATAGCTATACTCAACGGGAAACTCTGCATTGGCCTTGATAAAGCACAGGTCGAATTACTTGGCCAATCCGACGATGTTTGGAAAGTAAGTCTTAGAGATATTCCATTTGTATTGAGTAAAAAATTAAAAGGGGCAACAACTGTTGCTGCAACCATGCGGATTGCCCACATGGCAGGAATAAAAATATTTGTAACAGGAGGTATCGGTGGTGTGCACAGAGGCGCTGAATACAGTATGGATATTTCAGCTGATCTTACCGAAATGGCACAAACTTCTGTTGCTGTTGTTTCAGCCGGAGTAAAATCAATTCTGGACATTGGCTTAACACTTGAATATCTCGAAACAAAAGGTATTCCCGTTGTTACTTTCTGCCAGGAGGAATTTCCCAGTTTTTATTCACGAAAAAGTGGATTTAAATCGCCGCTGAGAATGGATGATCCGGCTTCTATTGCACAAATGCTAAAAATAAAATGGGGCCTTGGAATTAGCGGTTCTGTGCTGGTGGCTAATCCCATTCCCGAATCGATGGAATTCCCATACGATAAAATGGAATTACATATTCAGGAAGCATTAAAGGAAGCAGAGATTAAAAAAATTACCGGAAAAAAAATTACACCATTCTTATTAAAGACAATTTCAGAGAAGACAGGTGGAGAAAGCCTGGAAGCAAATATTGCTTTAGTAAAAAATAATGCAGCGCTGGGATCTAAGATTGCCATTTTTTTGAAATAGTAAAAGCTCAGTTTTCTTATCGACTTATTAATTTGCATTCCTTTTTGCTTTTCGATAATCAAATCAGTCATTAACTCCGTGAAATGTACCATTTAAACCGCAATATTGTTATTGCCGGGAATGTAAACAAGCAATATTTTTGATATAAAAAAAGATGAAAAAATTATACTTATTTTTTACTATTCTGTTTCTACTGGAAACATCAATAAGTGCTCAATGGACAAACATCCTTACAAATAACAAAGTATACGGTTCTTGCTTTGCCACAAGTCCGGACACATGTTTTGTTGCGGCTTCGAACGGATCAATATTCCGGACTACAAACGGAGGAGTTTCATGGGATAGTGCACAAACGGTATTCAACAGCTCCTGGGTTAATGATGTATATTTCCCTTCTGCCAATATTGGATATGCTTGTGGCGGCACTGCATTCGGAATGCATCCATGCTTGATTGCCAAAACAATTGATGGGGGACTAACATGGGATTCACTATTATCAAATGGAGGCTTCTATGAATTCACCAATATATTTTTTGTCAACGACTCTGTAGGATATTGTGGCGGAGATTACTTTGTAAAAACCACCGATGGCGGCCAAACTTTTTCAACGATTCCAATTCCATTTTTGGGAAGAATGAGGGCTTTATATTTTCTAAACGATACAGTTGGATTTATAGCTACTCATGCATATGTGAATTCTACAAAAGAAATATACAGAATAGCAAGAACTACAGATGGAGGATTGAACTGGACTACAAATTATATTGATTCACTTAATCCTGCAGTTACTTTTCAAAAGAGTATCAATGCAATTTCTTTTACAAATTCCATGAATGGCTATGCGGTTTCTGACAACGGTTACTATCTAAGAACTATAGATGGCGGTTTGAATTGGTTATCTAACCAATTATTTCAGGATTCAACCAGTCTCACAGACATCGCTATGTCAAAAATCTCCGGTGTAGGCTATATGACAAGCAGGAAATATAATTCTATAACCGGATTCGAAAGCAATATATATAAAACTACAGATACAGGTTCTACATGGCTATTAAATTTATCAGATTCCCTGGAGGGTTTTTACAGCGTTTCAATGGCAACAAATGATATTGTTTATGCTGCAGGATTTGGAAATGTTTTCAAAACAATCAATGGAGGTGTAAATTTTATTTCGGAAAATAATTCACCCACCGAGAATTTTACTTTTTACCCAAACCCTTTCAATAATAAAATCTCAATCAAAACCGGAATTGCTAAAAATGAAATGGTATTTACTCAGTTATTCGACCAAACAGGCAGGGTTGTTTATAAAACCAATACTCTCCTGAAAGAAGGTGGAGTTTTACTGGAATTGCCGGAGCTAACAGAAGGTATTTACTACGTTGTTATAATCGGCTCAGAATTCAAAACTACACGTAAATTAGTGAAGTTAAATTAAAATAAACAAACCTTATTACCTACTTGCCATATTAAAAGTCTCCTATCATGTGAATTAAATACAACACCCTTTAAACTCATTTTATTTAAACTAATCAAACACCAAAAATATCAGTAGAAAGAATAACCTCAATTGATGCCGAATGTTCAGAAAAAGTTATTTAAACATGAATCAATTTTAATTGTGAATCATAATCACTTTGCCTGAATACTTATTTGAATCAGCATCGATTAACGTATAAAAATAAATTCCGCTCGTATTGCCATTCAAACTTAGTACCAATGGTCCATTCACTGCTTCGTTATTCCAATAAACTTCTTTTCCCTGCAAATCTGAAATCATTAAAACTGCAGGAGGTATTATATTCTGAATATTTACAGTTATTATATTTGATGCCGGATTTGCAAAAAGATTTACATTATTTACAAAATGATGAGAAACCGATACGGTATCGCACCAGGTATCCGTACATGTTCCAAGCGAATTTGAATCTGTTACCGTTAAGCATACAATATAATTTCCAAGATTAGCATACGTATGCCAAGGATCATGATTTGTGGATTGAATACCGTCACCGAAATCCCATAAATATGTCTGAGAATTATTTACTGCAGGAATAAAATGATAGCTCACAGGATTGGTAACTGAATAAAATGTAAATTCAGCATTACAAAATGGCGCATGGGGCGTACTAATTACGATGCTGTCGCACCACGTATTAGTGCAGGTACCTGTAGCATTCGAATCCGTAACCGTCAGACAAACATAATACGAACCCGGTGCAAAGTTATGCCAAGGATATAAATCCGTTGAACCGGTGCCATCGCCAAAACTCCAGGAATAATGCAAGGCTGTTGCAACAACAGGATAAAAATGCAGGCTGTCGGGATTATGTGTTAAATGGTAATAATGAAATTCTGCATTGCAAACGGGAGTATGCGGAGCAACAATGGTCACACTATCGCACCAGGTATCGGAACAGGTTCCGGTTGCATTCGAATCCGTAACCGTCAGGCAAACATAATACGTTCCGGGCGAAGTATAATAATGCCATGGATCGTGATTGGTAGAATGACTGCCATCACCAAAACTCCAAGAGTAATGTAAATAATTCGTATGAACAGGAATAAAACTTATACTGTCTGCATTGTGTGTAGAATGATGATAGATAAATTCAGCATTGCACAATGGAACTGCGTGTGGGCCGATAGTAATGCTATCACACCACGTATCCGTGCAGGTTCCATGTGCATTCGAATCAGTAACAGTCAGACAAACATAATATGAACCCGGTGCATAGTAGTGCCATGGATCGACATTGGTTGAATGACTGCCATCGCCAAAACTCCAGTAATAATGCAAGTAATTTGTATGTACCGGCAAGAAGCCAACACTATCTGCATTGTGTGTAGAATGATGATAGGTAAATTCTGCATTGCACAATGGACCTGCATGAGGACCAATGATTATGCTGTCACACCATGTATTGGTACAGGTTCCTGTAGCATTCGAATCGGTAACTGTCAGACAAACATAATACGAGCCCGGTGCAAAATTATGCCAAGGATAGAGATCTGTTGAACCGGTACCATCGCCGAAACTCCAGGAATAATGCAAGGCTGTTGCAACAACAGGATAAAAATGCAGGCTGTCGGGATTGGGTGTTAAATGATAATAATGAAATTCAGCATTGCAAAGCGGTGCATGCGGCGGTACAATGGTAACACTATCACACCAGGTATCTGTGCACGTTCCGGTTGCATTCGAATCGGTAACTGTCAGACAAACATAATACGTTCCGGGTGATGTATAATAATGCCATGGATCATGATTGGTCGAATTACTGCCATCGCCAAAACTCCAAGAGTAATGTAAATAATTCGTATGAACAGGAATAAAACTTATACTGTCTGCATTGTGTGCAGAATGATGGTAAGTAAATTCTGCATTGCAAAGGGGAATATGCGGAGCAACAATAGTCACGCTGTCACACCACGTATCCGTGCAGGTTCCGGTTGCATTCGAATCGGTAACTGTCAGTCAAACATAATACGTTCCGGGTGAGGTATAATAATGCCATGGATCGACATTGGTTGAATGACTGCCATCGCCAAAACTCCAAGAATAATGCAAGTAATTTGTATGAACCGGTACAAAACTCAAACTATCCGCATTGTGTGTTGAATGATGATAGGTAAATTCTGCATTGCATAATGGACCGGTGTGAGGACCAATGGTTATGGTGTCGCACCACGTATCCGTACAGGTTCCGTTTGCATTTGAATCGGTAACCGTCAGACAAACATAATATGTTCCGGGCGAAGTGTAATAATGCCATGGATCGACATTGGTTGAATGACTGCCATCGCCAAAACTCCAGGAATAATGCAAGTAATTTGTATGAACCGGCAAAAAGCTCACACTATCTGCATTGTGTGTAGAATGATGGTACGTAAACTCAGCATTGCATAAGGGTTGCCCCGATAATTGTGAAAAAGAAATGAAGAATGCTAAAGTTAAAAGTACAGGCGAAAATAAACAGGGGGTAGTTGTTTTCATTTAATAGTTCTTAGGTGTCAATTCAATTTGCCGATAAAATAAAGGTAGTAAAAAAATAAAATAGAGGGTTAATTCCTTGATTTTTGCGTAAAATAGCGAAAAAACATACACATTTCCTGAAATTAAATGCAAAAATCTCCGATAAAATAATAAACCATTTCCTCGGTCTTGTAGTTCCCTACAAAGCAATACTCATGAAAAATTTAGAAATCTTTAATAGCTTTGCCAAACAAACAAAAAAAAACAGCCAATCATTATTAAATCTAAAAATAATAAATATATGAAATTAATAATCTCAACGTTCTTAGTCTGTATTACATTTACCTTTAATTCATTTTCACAATCTCAAATCCAAAATGTTGTATTAATTGAAGAGTTTTCAGAAACCGGATGCGGGGCTTGCTTTCAATACGATTCAGCTTTTACGGCTTTAACTACTGCAAATGCTGCTAAAGTAGCAGTTATCAATTACCATTGCTATTACCAACTCGACACTTTCTACACATACAATCGCTCTTGCGATACCAGATATTCATTCTATAAAATTACAGATGGATATCCGACAGCAATGGTCAATGGAAAAAAAGTCGGAATGAGTAAAAACGCACATCTGGCTCGTGTGAATCAACAGGCAATAGATAACACCCATAAAGTACCATCTAAATTTAAGTTAGATATTTCAACTGAAGCAGCAGACAAAAATAACCCCCACAATATTTTTATTAAGGTTAAAGCAACTTCTCTGGTTGATTATCCTACCAAAGACCTAAAAGTTTTCGTTGTTGTCACTGAAGATAATATTAATTATCTTGAACGTTATAAAACAAAAGCTGCTAATGGAATAGAGAATTTTAGTCACATCATACGTGCAATGCTTCCCGATACAGGAGCCACTTCCATTGGTGCTCAAAAAGCAGGAAAGGTGAATAATGTAAAAGTATCTTATGTTAATGATGATAAAGCAGTCGATTCTAAACAAGTCCGAATAATTGCTTTTGTGCAGGATATGAATACAAGAGAGGTTTTAGGAACAACAGTTACTACAGAAACTCCATTCAAATAAAGAAAGTAATCCTGATATTTTCTCAATATCGGAATGCCGCCTTTAATTAAAGAAATATATAGCAAAAGGGATTTTGAATTTCAACTTCAAAATCCATTTTTCCTTTAATGGGGTTTTAACCCCTTTTCCCTTTTAATAAACATAACGATTCCTGTAAGAATAAGCAATTCACCGGCAGCAAATAAACCCCAGTTAAATTTTTCGGGTATATAAAGAAAAAAACCGGAAGATGCTTCATTGCCGGTTTTCCAATAGTCAAAGCCATTGGTAATTGAATATTGAACATAATCCTGAATAAAAGAAACTATAACAGTTACAGCGCCGGATATTAAGAATACCCACTCAATCGGATGAATGGAAACAGGAATATTTTTTTCACTAAAGTAAATTACTGTAATAGTTAACATAATCATTGTCACCGAAAGTATGCAGGGAGTAATGACAGGCCCAACCCAGGGCAATGGTATTAGAAATAAAAGATCCCAGGTAAATAAAGATTCAGGCCATCCGGTAAAAACTCTAAGGAAAACGTAGTAGAAAATATCCCATACGGCAAAACTGAAAAGAAAAAAAGAAAAACGTTGAGCAGGATTCTTACCGGCAAAAATTCCAACGGAAACAAGCATAATAATTGTTGCAGCCTCACGCAGAATTTCGACTAAAGTAATATTTGAAGGAAGTGGGATTAATGGAAATTTAAATCCGGATGGATAGTATAATTCTCTTAAATAAATTACTACAGCAGACTCAAGGAAGCCCATAGCAATACTAAATATGCAAACCAGAATTAATGTTTTTCTTAATTGATTCATTCTTTAAATTAGCTTACTGCATAATTTCCTTAATGTCCGTGCTGAGAACCTTGCTGAACTTTTTGCTGCCTTCAGAACTCATGTGTCCCCAATCGATAAAATTTCCTGCTTCGTTATTGATGTTAGATCTTTTTTCAGTATTATAATTTAAGAAAGGGATTTTATACTGTTTAGCAATACTGTCAATAACCCAAATGGTAGGCTTAAAATAATATTCTTCAATCGATAAACCGTATTCCGGCGTATTAACAAAGAGAATCTTTGTACCGTTACTTTGAAATGATTTTATCATGAAAATAAAATCGTTAACGAGTGTTCTATCAACAATTATGTCTTGAGGCGGATCAATAACGCCTACTTTATTCGCAGCAAACCAAGGGACGTAACCATTATCGTAATCGCTTGTAAAGAAATCTTTATCGCCTTTCTCTCCTCTAAAAGCGAACTTTAAATCCGAAATACCTTTATGAATAAAAAAAGGATACCTGTTTTGTAATAAGGTCCGGGTATCGTATGATTTTAGCTGAAAAAGGTTTTTATAAAATGTTGCAGACGGAAAATAAAGAGCATCTTGTTCATACCGCCGCCATAGCCAATTTCCATCAAACATAAACCAGTCAACAGCGAAAATGCAGTATTCAGGATTAGGATAATTGGGTTTAAATATATTATCATACCATTTAATATAGAAACCCGGACCGGCACCACTTAAAGAAAAGTTGTAAAATTTATATTTGTCGCTATTCAAATAGGAAGGCCGTATAGCATGAGTACCGTGGGAAGTGCCGATAACTATGCAATTAGCTTTAACTTTTTTATTAATTACTTCATCGTATTGCAAAGCAAAATAAAGCGGTGCATTGTTACATTTTCCTATAATAAAATTTATCCCAAAGACAATAATGTATACGATTAAAATAAATAATAGCAATTTATATACGAAGTGCCTCATAATGCTAGAATTGAAAATAAATAAAAGCCCGGTCTTCAAAAACTCCAAAATACCAAATTGCAAAAGTAGTAATTATATAAAAACTCCATCTTGTAATAGCGTTTCGCTCCTTAAGTATAACTAATGGATGTTGATTTTCCCTGCCAAACCATTCAACAATCATAAATAGAATAATTAAAAGAGCAATCATACGAGATCGCTGTTCAGGTATTGTGAAAAGTGATTCAGAGAAAATTATCGAAACGTAATTCATAGCTTGTGTCAGTGTTTCTGAACGGAAAAATATCCATGCAAAAACTGTTAAACAAAACGTAAAAGAAATTTGCATTATTTCCTTAACGGAAGGAAGGAATTTTCCTTGCGCAACTATGTCAAGATTCATTCGATTTGTTTTTGTCAGAATTGACGGCAAAATAAACAAAGCGTTTAGCCCACCCCATATTATAAATGTCCAGTTGGCTCCATGCCAAAAACCACTAACCAGGAAAATAATAAAAATATTTCTGACTTTTTTAATTGTATTCGTCTGGCTTCCTCCTAAGGGTATGTACAAATAATCTCTAAACCATGATGAAAGCGAAATATGCCAGCGCCTCCAGAATTCAGCTATATTTCGGGAGAAATATGGAAATGCAAAATTTCGCAATAACTCAATTCCAAAAAGTCGTGCAGTACCAAGTGCTATGTCTGAGTATCCGGAAAAGTCACAATAAATTTGAAAAGCAAAATAAATAGCACCCAATAAAAGTGTGCTTCCTGAATATTGAATGGTATTTCCAAAAATAGAATTAACAAAAGCTGCACAATTATCGGCAATAACTATTTTCTTAAATAAACCCCATAATATTTGCCGTAAACCATCCACTGCCTGAGCATAATTAAAGGTTCTTTTCTTCTGAATTTGTGGAAGCAAATGTGTGGCTCGTTCAATAGGTCCTGCAACCAACAAGGGGAAGAAACTGACAAAAACAGAATAGTTAATTATATTCTTTTCAGGAATAATTTTTCTATTGTAAATATCCAAAACATAGGAAATACCATGAAATGTATAAAATGAAATACCCACAGGTAAAATTACATTAATAGTTGCAGGATGCACCCGGAAACCGAAACTAGAAAGAGCTTCGGCAAATGATCCTGCGAAAAAATTATAGTACTTGAAAACACCCAGAAAACCTAAATTAATAATCACACTTTGGCAAAGCCAAAATTTTCTCCAGAAGGGATCTTCCTTTCCGGAAATTATTCTGCCGGTATAATAATCCAGAAATGTCGAGAAGACCAGCAGAAGTAAAAACCTGTAATCCCAAAATGCATAAAAAAAATAACTTGCAACTAATAATAATACATTTTGAACAACGAGCTTTTTGTTTTGAAAACTCCAATATAAAATAAATACTATAGGAAGAAAAATGGCAAAACTGAGAGAGTTAAAAAGCACACTTTAAAATATTAATTGCTATTTACTGGCAAGTGGTTAGTTGGGGAATAAATTAACATGCAAGTGTAAAAAACATACTTGTTAATATTTCGGGATTTTGTAAACATACACAAATATGTCATTTGACAAAGCGGCAAGGGCCAACTTTTTTACAGACCAATTGTGCAAATAAAAGGCATTAAAATTATACGAAGAAATTTGCGAAATTATACTCTTAACGGTAGGTTTTTGTGAATTTTATAACGTATTAAAACAGTTAATATATGTAATTATTGTTTAAAATATTAATCTTAATTATCTTTTTTATTTAAAGAAGTTTATTCTTTACGAAGAATTGAGCCTTACATTCATAACGATTGTAAACCTTATTGCCTTAGTAACAAAAATCATATCCCCATAAACATACCTTATTACCTTATTGCCATATTAAAAGTATCCTATTATGAAAATTGAATACAAAAACCTTTACAATCATTTTATTTTAATCAATCCGAATACCACTAGAAAAAACATTTAAAGAAGAGTATGATGAGTTAATAAGGCTTTATCAAAGAGGAATAAAATGGGAAATAAGGTAATAAGGTAGTCTATGGGTTAGTCTGTTATGTTACTAAGGTAATAAGGTTTTCTATCCCGAAAATAATCCAAAAGTACATTACTATTCCAAATTTAAGATTTTGTAAATTCACAATAATCGAAAAGTATTGGAAAATAAATTTTTTCTAAAATTTCATAATTCATTACCGTTCGAAGTATTATTTTCAGATTCCGTAAACATTTCATTTTTCAATTAATACTTTTCCTGTATGCACAACTTTGTTTTCTTTCAATACGATTAAAAAATACAATCCGGGAATCAATTCCGATGTATTAAAAAATGCCTGATTTGCATCTTTCTTTAAAGGAACTATCATCTTTTCCCCGAGAAAATTGTAAAGTGTATACTGAAATGATTTTATGTCTTTTGATTCTAAAACAAAATATTGTGAAGCGGGGTTCGGGCGTATGATTATATCGTCCGGCTTGTCAAACCTTATTTCTTTTATAGGCGAAAGGGTAGAATGACCGTCAAAGTCGGTCTGTTTAAGTCGATAATAATATAAACCATCTTCTCCCGGTTTGTCATAAAATGAATAGCTATTTTCTTTTGTAGAATTACCTGCTCCATTCATACGCCCTACTTCTTTCCAGTCAAAAGAATTTATTGATCTCTCTATTGTAAAATAATCGTTGTTGATTTCTGAAGCCGTCGACCAAAATAAATGGACTACTTCATTATCACTTTCCGCATTGAAGCTTATTAATTCAATAGGCAGAGGTCCGCCCGGATCGTCAAATGAAAATCCAAAACCTATGCCCCCTGCTCCTGCTCCGCCCGGAACTCCCTGATGACAATTAGGATTTGTGGTCGGACAACATCCGCCGTATACCCAACCTGTATATCCCGCACCGTATGTATCTGAAAAGGCATCTACGATAACATCCGTAAATTGAGGAACATTTGAAACGGGTACGATTGAAAAACAAAATTCATATCCAAGACAGGTATTGGGAGTACCGGTAAAATCACCTCTTCCCAAGCCTGCAGAATCAACGAAAACATAACTTAGTCCGCCAGGATTTGAGCTTCGTATCCAATTTCCTGCATTGTAAAATCCGGGAATTATTGCGAGACCTGAGTAACTACTAAATCCAACGGGATTAAAGGTGAAGTCGAATTTTTTAATGCCCATTGTTCCTGTAGTATTTTCGAAAAATATTTTAGCACACAATGTGCCCTGAACAAGAAGAGGTGACAAGGTCATTGGTTTTGTTTGATAGACACCATTGTAAGATACCTGAAAGAATGGCTTATTATTAGCAAAAACAGGAGAAGCACAATTATTTGAGAATTGAAGATTGCCGAGGGTATTGGGAGTATTTACATAAGCAACCGGCGTATCAACTCCAAAGGAAATATCATAGGTAATGCTACCTGGAGCATCTACAAATAGAAAGTACGGCCCTCCTGAAACAAGGTTAAAGGATAAATTTGTATTACCAGCAATAATATTTGTAGTCGAAAAAGTAATAGCACCACAGAAAGCTGACTTCAATGATAAATGAGCAAACCCTGTTAAATTTACAATTGATACATATAATTTACTTGCACTAGCCGGTGCTGCAATCTTATAAACTAAATCTTCACCAATATAATTCACATTAGAGGGCGCATCATCAAGCATTCCGGCATTGGTTTGATTGAAAAGGTATACAGAAGGGCAAATACTAACATTCAACGGATTGCTGCAATTGGCCTGGGGAAAAGCTCTAGTGATAAATAATATCAACAGTGCTGATAACATTAGATGTTTTTTCATGGCGTCTGGTTTCAAAAAAAAATAGATTTAATCTCTTCGTTAATGTAATTGGTTTTGCAAATTTCAACCTATATAGAAAGGGAAAGTGATTTAATGATTTACAATATTGAAATTCCACATTATTATCACTCCGTGTTAAGGGATTTATGTAAACCATGGGGAATCTTGGGTAGAGTCATTCAAATGATAAGCTAAAGGATCAAATTGCTGAAGGTTAGCTTAAAATATTCAGCAAAATTATCCTAAAAACAAAAAATCAATTTTTTTTCAAAAAAAAACGGAGCATTTCTGCTCCGCTTTTCATGCGAACGATGTAGGGAATCAATTTTGCAAATGATCCATGTTTAGTTGCTGACCATTTAAACTCCGTCCGGTTTTAACAAATCTTGAAATCCCAAGCATCTGTTCTATTGTTTCGCGCATTTCTATTAGTCTGTTTGATTTATCGGATTCATTGAAATCCAACTTTGTAATTGCTTCACTTAAGTTATCTTTTCTGAAAGTTGTTGATACAATTGGAAGATCAAAAACAAAAGAGAGATTTTCCAAAGTTTCAAATTTATTGGCACGCATTATTTCTTTTATTTGTTGTATCATTTCACCGGTAACAAATATTTTTTTGGAACCGAGAATAGCAGTGTTTTTTCTACCGGTAAACATTCCATTACCGTTGGCCTGCAATTCAAATTTGTAGCTTGGAAGATTCGTTTGTGCACTTGAGTGATCGATAACAAGCATAGTGAAAGTTTTCGCAGATGAATTTTGTTTTGCAATAGCTGAAAAGCTTTCTTCCTGAAGAGAAACCTCAGTATTTTGCTTAGGCTGAGTTGCAGTTAATTCGGATAATTCATCCTTTTGACAGCCGGTTAAAGAAAGGAAAGTTGTTCCACAAATAATAAAAGAAATTGTTATTGACAAATTTCTTAGGGTGAGGTCTAGTGTTTTCATGGTATTTAATTTTAAAAGGTTTTAAAATATTTCAAATTGATGAATCAAAATTATATCAAAGCCATACCTAATAAAAGTAAAAATGAGTAATCGGCATTAAAACAAGAATAAAAGGAATGATTAATTGAGCGAAATGAAAAAAAAATATTTAAGTCTATCTTCTAAATAAAAATGGACCTTCCAAAGCTTCGGCTTTAGAAAGTCCATTAGTATTTCAGCTTATTCTGCCGAATATTAAAATTAATTTTTATTTTTTACTGACTCTAAAATACTCTGGTAAGAAACCTGATACTTTTCCTGTGTTTTTTTAATTACTTCAGCTTTAAAAGCAGCATCGGTAAATAGTCTGTTTAATCCGGGATGGTCTTTAATATTAATTTTATTATTTTTATATGAATTCTTGAGGTATAGCATTGCTTCTTCCATTGTTTCAGCGCTTAGTGTTGCCGGCATATATTTTAAGAACAATTCATACTTACTCAAGTCTTTTACAGGAGTAGAATTAGTTTTTTGAGAGGCATCAACTTTTAGCGGTTTTCCGGGTAAATTAGAAGTTCCATTTTCCAAAGCCAGTAAACGTTGCTCCAAAGAATTGAAATTATTTTCAAGATTATTAATCTTGGTTTCCTGTTTAACTGCTAAATTAGCAACATCATTGGCATTAAGTCCAATTGCCATATTAATCAAAGTAACTCCATTGTCGACAATGGCATTTGACCATGCTACACCAACAATTTCTCTGTATTGGTTAGCTAATATTTCATTCGGAGAAACCGCAATACCCGTTCCATCATTCATACCTGAAGGAAGAATATAATCTCCGGAAAAAACAATACCTCTGACTTTAACAGGAATTTGTCCCATAAATGCAACTTTTTCATACAAGTCAGTTTTGCCATCCATGGGCATATTTCCAAGTATGGCTGGTTTTGTAGAAATTACAAGGTACTGCTGTGCATTTTTAGTGTATTTAGAAATTTTACCGCTATTTACTCCCACGATATCACCTGCAGATATGT
This sequence comes from Bacteroidota bacterium, assembly GCA_031417395.1. GTDB lineage: Bacteria > Bacteroidota > Bacteroidia > AKYH767-A > 2013-40CM-41-45 > JADKIH01. Next base: position 41,410 of record JANOVM010000019.1, read on the forward strand.
GCTCACTTTCATTACTACGCTCCAACCATTCAGCATAATCTGCAGATCCGGATTCATATGTTACACCAAGATTTTGTGTTGCAAAAATATTAAATGCTATCAAATTCGCAGATGCCAAAGCGAGATCTGCAGCAGCCATAGCAAGACAAGCACCGCAAGGGCCTGTTGATGCTATTAAACCACCAACTACTACAGGAATAGCTGCCAATCCAAGAGCAACGCCCTTTTCGATTTCTTCAGCTACCAATATAGATTCATCAAAAATAAATTCAGGAGTAGAAGTTGCTTCTCCAAGAGTTTCTCCCTCAATACGTCCGACAGCTCCGCCTGAACCATTGAAAAAAGTGACAAAATTATTTGAGTTATTTGGAGTTCCGGGATTCAATTTAATTGCCACGCCCTGATCACTTCCTTCTATTCTTAGAGGATAAGCACTGTAACTGTTGTCTCCGCCGGCTACATTGGCAATAATTGTTACCTGACCGTTAGCATTTAGCTTATCACTTAAGGTGGTTATACCTGTTACAGCAAGCGTATTACTAATATTAGTTGCTCCCCCAACATCAAGTGTATTCTGAAGAGTAGTTGCACCTGTAACTCCTAACGTATTGGTAATATTAGTAGCTCCACCTACATCAAGTGTATTCTGAAGAGTAGTGGCTCCGGTCACTTTTAATTTACCGCCAACATTTAGGTTTTCTCCAATACCCACCCCTCCGGCAACAACCAAAGCACCAGTAGCAGGGCTAGTACTTCCAAGACCTGCATTATCCAAAGTAACATGCTGCTTAAACGTAACATCGCCATCACCACGTAGTGTTCCTGTTAAAACTGTTGGGCTTCCATTGGTCACAGAAAACGGACCGTTATTAATAGTTGATCCTGCTAGTCCGGTGTTCAAATTAACATTCCTGGCAACAAATAAATCTCGTCCAATATTAACATCCTTACCGACATTGAGTGTGTTCGCAATATTAATATCACCATCTTTGGTAATTATAAGTCTGGTAAGTGCATTGGTTTTAAAAACCAAATCTTTGTAATCGCCGTTGCCTACATATTCGCCGGGTGGCACGGTACCTACATTTCCTTTACATGACCAGTTAGCAGAAGGCACTGGACCGGCACCATTTACAGAATTTTGATTGGCATAAGGTCCATTATAGGTACTTGAATTAACAAGCTCATTTGCCGTTCCGGCATGATAAGCATAAGGAACAGCTAATAGTTTATTATTGACGATAGTAGTAAAATCAACATCGGCGTCTGTTTTAACTTCAATAGCCATCCAAATCTCATCACTGCTCCATGGAACCTGATAGAAATTTCCGCTTAGGACAGAACCATCACCTACAACGAGGGAAAACATTCCTTTTTCATTGGTAATTACACGATGAATTTCAGAATAATGAGATTCAGTAGTATTGGTTTTCTGACTGACAAGGCTAATGCGTAAAGTAATACTTTCATTAGCTAAAATTTTACCTTCTTTATTATGTGCGACTGCCTGGTAATTCATCCCCTTGGGCATAAGTTGCGCAAACGAATATGCGCTAAGTACGATTAACGTAAGTAGTAAGAATATTTTTTTCATGTGGTGTTTTTTTAATACTAATTAATTTTACAAATTTTTGAAAATGATGTTTTATGATTGACCGAGTTTTCGGATCGCAGAAAATACATTCCTTGCATCAGATTATTCATGTCAACAGTGACAATTGAACCTGTCCGGCTAGTTTTTATTGCGACAATTTTTCCGTCGATATCCGTCATGGTGAGTAGTACTTTACCTTCGAGTTCTAGAGGAATGAGAATGTTTAATTGCGAATAAACCGGATTCGGCCAGACATATAATAAATCAGATAGATCAGCGGTTTGCAAAACCGAAGATTGCAGCAACGATTCACCCTGGTGATAACCCTGAGTGAGTAGCATGCTTCCCATGTGTGATTGCTGAACTGCGATTTCTCCCAGCGTCCACTCCAACGAGATAGAATTTTCAGAATGATCTTTTCCGGCTGAAGCCAAAACGTTCCAGGTTTGTGCTGAAAGCAAATAGGGAAAGACCGTGATGAGAATAATAAAAGCTTTTTTCATATGAATAGATTTTTATAATTTAATCAAAGCTACAGGTAAATCTGACTTAAGCAAGTCTTTTTTGAATAAAGAGTACATTAAATTCAGATAAACGCCTAATGTTAGCTGTTTTCAGCATTTAACCTCTTCATTCTTTAATGTCTATACTTAATTAATAAAATAAAAAAAAATTAAATAAAAGTATCTTAATTGTAATAAAGCTATTAATATTAATAATACCAGGCAAAAAAATAATAAATATGAATAAAGATCAACAGATTATCCTTATTCAGAAACTTATTCTGTTTTCACTTATGCTTCGTGAAAATAATATATGCAGAATCATAATTCAAATGAAAATGTTTTTCATTGACGGTGAACAAATATTTTTTTTGTCTCCTTTAATTTACCACTCTGCAGGGTGATAAAATAAATACCGTTACTCCATCCGGAAGTATTGATATAAATATTTTTTTGTGCTGATGAAAGTATGTGTAAAAATTTTTGCCGACCCAAAACGTCATTAATGGAAATTGTTTCATAAACCGCCGATTTAAAGTTTACACCTAACATTCCTGAAAAAGGATTTAAGTATGAAGTAAAATCGGAATTTTGATTTGGTTCAATGATTCCTGTTGTATTAGGCACAACAACAAATTGTCCCATCATTCCATCGTCTTCGTGCATGAGAATGTGACAGTGATACATATATGGCATGGTAGTATCGGCAAAGTCTTCAAACTTTGTAATGAATCGAACGGTTTCGTTGGGAACAAGCAATACAACATCTTTATAACCGGCTTCTTCAGGCCGCACGGTAAGCCCATCTCTGTCTAAAATAAAAAACTGTACATCGTGAATATGGAAAGGGTGCGCAACCATTGTCTGATTGAAGAGTGTCCAGACTTCAATATTATCGAGTGGAATGTGGTAATCAATTCTATTCATGTCAAACAACTGACCATTAAAATAAAAGGGACCATCCATGGACATCATACCATTTGCAGTAATTGAAATCAGGCGATTAATATTTGATTGTGATTCTAACCAGGGAGTAATAGAAACTAAGGAAGAAGGAACAGTGGTAACAGGACTTGAAGTTTGTGCCACAACATTTAATTGAAGGATGTTAAAGTCTATTCCGTTAATGGGACTATACATTGCAGTATCCATGCCCATCATTGGTGTACCACCCTGTATGCCCATTCCAAATTCCGATGCATAACTCATTAGGTAAATAACTTGACCATTCATACCCGATAAATCAACCAATACCTCTGCCCTTTCTCCGGGAGATAATCTTTTTCGTGTAACCAAAACCGGAGCAGTAAGCAAGCCTCCATCGTTTCCTATAACAGAAAACGAACGATTGCCGGTAAATCCAAAATTAAAACTTCTTTCCTGTGAAGCATTCAACAAGCGTAAACGCACAACCTGTGCAGGGATATCGAGCATAGGGTTAATCGTACCATTAACAAGTAAAATACTATCGTGCATACCGCGCCACAGGATTTGATTGTTGGCATCAAATTGCTGCGATTGAACCACCAGTGGAAAATCATCGACACCGTATCTTCTCGGCAAATTTAAAGCAGCTTCTATAGTATCACGAACAATTATTAAACCTGCTGCGCCGCGCATAGCCTGTTGACCGGTCTTCATATGTAAATGGGGATGATACCAAAAAGTTGAGGCATTGTTCATTACATCAAATTGAGGCGACCAGGTAGTATTTGAAAGAATGATGTTATGCGGGCTCCCATCAGCCATGGCAGGAACATGCAAACCATGCCAGTGAACCGTTGAAGTATCGCCCAGATTATTTAATACGTTCATGGTTACATTTTCGCCCTTATTTAAAATCAATGTTGGTCCCAGGTAGGAATATTGATTAAAGGCATTGGTCAGTGTTTTTGTTCCCGGTAAAAACTGAACACTGTCAGAATGGACATTCAGGTTAAAAACAGTTCCGGTAAGTGTGTCCGGTATTGCAATTGAATTTTGTGCAAATGAGTTTGTAGCAATAAATGCTAAAAACAATATGATTATTTTTTTCATGTCCTTTAAAATTAAATCTAAGCGGCAACCCATGATTGCCGCTTAGATTGATGATTTATTGTTTAATGAAATTTTTGGTAATCGATCCTTCTTTAGTAGATACTTTCAAAATATAATTGCCTTTTGGAATATCGGAAATATCAATCGGACTCATTTTACCAACAATTACTTTCTCAACAGATTTTACAAATTTACCCTGAACGTCATAAATTTCAACAGAGGTTAGATTATCCTTTATAGAACTTAAATCGAGTATTAATTTATCAGAAGAAGGGTTGGGAGAAACATAAATATTCCTTGATGAAATCGATTCTGATATACCGGCAACTGTTCCGGTAAAAGCTAATTCATCGACATATAAATAACTGTTTGCTATAGCAGGGACATTATTTGCCTGACTTGCTGAAAGAATAATAATGCAAGAATCAGGGTAATCGCCATTCATATAATTAACCGGAATTGTAAAACTAGCCCAGCTCATTGCCATTCCACCAAGCGCTTCATAGACATAAGCAACTGTATCGCGCATCATTGTGTTCATATTCCATTTAGTTAGTGCAGCAGCAACAAAACCCTGATCACCACCAAATGCCATATACTGCCAATATCCTCTTAATTCTGACGGGCGGTTTGAAAAAGGAAAGCCGGAAGTAGGCTGTAATGTAGCAATGTCAAAAGTACCACAGACAGCAATTGCCGGAACAACACCCACACCGATAGCAGAGGATGTAATAAGTTTAATGTATGAAGTTCCCACAGCTCCGGGAGTACCTTTCACGCAGGTATATGTACTTGTTGCTGTAGTAATATCATTTAGCGTTGACCATTGGTCAGGGTTATAATAACTGCCCATGCTAGTCCAGTTTTCAAAACCATTGTTTGGAATTGTCTGCGCTTCTGTCAATGCTGATACGGATAATAATAAGAATAAGAGGTAGAATTTTTTTTTCATTTAATTTAGATTTTTATGATTAGAGTTTAGATAAAACATTTTATGCCGACATCCTTATGAATGCGGCTATTTTTAAACACCAATAGTATCAGACGAGGAAAACGCTGTTAACTAAATAAACAGGAAGTTTAATCTTAAAAGGCGGAGCATGATACGATGAAAAATCAAAGATTTCAAAATGGGAATGAGTTTCCCCGAGGATTAAATTTACAGGGCGGTCAACTTGTATAAAATGATTGTATGCCTGTATTAAAATACACTTACTTTCCTGTTGCGAGTCAACAATCTTTAAAGAAAGATGAAAATCCTTGCAGCAACCTGCAGGCATTTTTGTTCCGCAAGGACATCTGCTCTTATGAGGAGCGTTTATAGAAATAGCTCTTATTTTTTTGCCGCACTTATGAAGATCCATTGCAACGCCAACGGAGGGAATCAAATATAGAATACTTAAAATAAGAATTGCAATCCTTTTCAAGGCTGACACTTTTAAGAGATCTAAAGTATAAAATTTTCTTTAATTAAATGAGATAAAAATAAGGCTTTTTTGAATGATTTAATGCCATTTTCTCCGAAATACGGATAAAACGAAAAAAATTAATTGCTGTAAAATTTCAAAAGAAGAAAGCTGCAGCAATACTCAACGTTTTATATGTGATGTAACTTTTCATTAGAATAGTTTAAATTATTATATATTTGTTTAAAATGTTCTCTTCACTCCTTAATTGAGCTTTAGAATGAATAAAGTAGTTCTTGTTTTTTTAACAATGTTTGTTTTTTCAGGAAGCATTGTTCAGAGTCAAAATGCCATTTCGAAAAAAATCAATAATCAAAAATTGCAAAATGCAGTTTTTTTAGATGTTAAACTTTTTGATGTTACAACTGAGGCCTCATTGACAATGGAGCAAATAAAGGATGTGGTTAAGTTTGCAACAATTCTTGATTTCAAAAAAACAGAAGCCGGAAAAATAATTAATGAAAACCCGAAAAGTATTTTATTTTCAATTCCGCTTTCTGCAAATTCATCACTCAAATTAGAACTCACACGGTCATCTATCATCACTCCCGATTTTAAAGTAATAACAGGTCGTAATGAAGGGACTTCTTTTAATTACAAAGGAGGCGTTCATTACCAGGGAATAATAAAAGGAGATAAAACCTCAATTGTTGCCATCAGCATTTTTGAAAATGAAGTGATGGGAATAATTTCTTCACCGGTTTTAGGAAATCTGGTTTTAGGAAAAATAAAAGACAATGGAAATGATTTACATATTCTTTACAACGATAAAGACCTGCTTGTCTCTCATTCAATAAATTGTTTCACACCTGACGGGCCCACAGGTTATGATGCACAGCAGTTAATCATTCCCTCTCAAATTTCAACAAACTGCATTCGCATTTACTGGGAAATGAATTACGATATTTTTCTGGATAAAGGAAACGTAAATAATACCGTTAACTACGCACTTGGATTATTTAATGAAAGTGCTACCTTGTATAACAACGATAATATTCCCGTTGAACTTTCCCAGGTTTTTGTTTGGGACACCGTAAGTCCCTATACTGCGACCTCTACAATAAACTTGTTGCATCAGTTCCAGGGATACAGGAATTCCTTCAACGGCGACATCGGCGCCCTGCTCGGTTATGATGGTTCCGGCGGAGTAGCAGCCGGAGTTAATGGTTTGTGTTCTCCAAATCCGGATTACAGCCAATGTTACGCCGGAGTATCAGGTTCTTTTCAAACCGTTCCTACTTATTCTTGGAGTGTAGAAGTTATTACACATGAAGAAGGTCACCTGCTTGGATCGCGTCATACGCACGGATGCGTATGGAACGGAAACAACACTGCTATAGATGGATGCGGTCCTTCTGTCGGCTACCCGTATGAAGGGAGCTGCAGCGGTGCACCCATTCCTTCAGGAGGCGGAACGATTATGAGTTATTGTCATCTCACAAGTTCAGGCATTAATTTTTCTAATGGTTTCGGCAGCCAGCCTGCTGCAGTAATTTTAAATAACTTTAATAATGCTTCATGCCTTTCTTCTTGTACCGGAGGTGTGTTTTGCAATTCGGTTTCGGGCATGACGACTAATAGCATAACCACAACGAGTGCTGTTTTAAATTGGGCAGTTGCAAACGGTGCCGTAAGTTACAGGGTTAGGTACAGGATTGCCGGCACAACAACATGGACACTGGATTCCACACTCACAAATTCTTATACTGCTCTCGGACTTTCGCCGGGCACGAATTATGAATGGCAAGTACAAACCGTTTGCTCAGGAAACAATTCCGTATTTACCAGTTCAACAAATTTTATTACAATACCTCTCGTATGCAATGCACCGGGTGGAATTACTAACTCCTACGTCTCATCCGTATCTGCAACTTTTAACTGGACGGCGGCTGCTGCGGCTATTGGATATAATATTCAGTACAGGCAGTTTGGTACTTCAATATGGACCAATGCAACTACCATAAATATTTCATACCATGCCGTTGGATTGATTCCCAATACTGTTTACGAATGGCAGGTACAAACAATCTGTGCAGGCGGAGGAACTTCTGTATACACTACGACAATAAACTTTACCACGTTGGATGCCGGGGCTCCTGTGACAGTTGTATTGCAGCCTGATGCGGCCTGTGGCAAAGATGCATTGATTGGTGATAATGTGCCTACCGGTACTAACATACATAATTATGGGGATGACCCCGAGTTTAATGCCCTTGCCTGGACAGCACAAGGAAACCCCTCCAATCATCGTTCACTCATTGAATTTGATTTGAGTTTTATTTCTGCAGGATCAGCTGTTTCAAGCGCATACCTTTCTTTCTATTGGAATACTACAAGTCAGAATCCGGGACATTCAAATTTGTCGGGACCCAACAATGCAATATTGAGTGCAATTACATCACCCTGGAGTGAATACAATGTTACCTGGGTAAATCAGCCCGGCACAACAACACTTCACCAGGCTTTATTACCTGCAAGTACAAGTAATAACCAGGACTATTTAAATATTGATGTAACAGATATGGTTCAGGATTTTGTAAATAGTCCGACAACAAATTATGGAATGATGATTCAAGAAGCTACAGAAAGTGCCTACCGCAGTCTGGTATTTGCTTCCAGCGATAATGTCGATCCTAACCTGCGCCCTAAACTGGAGATAACGTATGCACCTAATAAAACAACCTGCCTCAATTTACAATATTCGAATTGCGAAGGAGTAGATGCCTTAATCGGTGATTGTATTTTAGCAGGATATGATACATTGAACTTTGGCGATAATCCTGAATTTGATGCCTTGTCATGGACTTTCAGCGGGACGAGAACCGATCTCCGTTCGCTTATCTACTGGAATCTTTCCTCCATACCGACGAATGCAGTAGTCAATAGTGCAACGTTAAATTTATTCTGGAACCCAAATAGTGCGAATACAGGTCACTCAAACCAATCCGGACAGAATAATGCAGAAGCACTAAAAATTACAAGCCCCTGGAGTGAGAACACCTTGACATGGAACACACAACCGACTACAGATACACTGCACAAAGCTTTAATCCCGGCCAGCACCAGCATTCAACAGGATTATGCTATTGATGTTACAAACTTAGTTCAGGATATGATATCGACCCCTTCAACTAATTACGGGTTAATGATTAAGTTGATTAATGAGAATTATTTCCGAAGCCTTATTTTTTGTTCGAGCGATCATCCCGATCCGGCAAGGCATCCAAGGTTAGATATTTGTTATGATATTCCTAACAGTGTTACAATGCCTTCAACTGAAAATGAAATCAGCATCAGCCAGGATCTTCAATCACAGACAGTATTTATCAGAAGTAAAACTATTTTTGAGAAAGGGATGATTGTAATGCTTTACAGTTCGGATGGAAAATTGGTAAGCCGGTATGAAAATCTAACAGGCAATTTATTTACGATAACAAAAAGCAATTTTGCTCCGGGAATTTATTTCGTAAAACTTATCGGGAAAAGCATTTTGAAAAGTGGGAAAGTGCTATTAAGATAATTTTAAAAGAAATAGTAAAAGAAATACTTTGAGCAGCTATCCCTAAAAAGTACCATTGAAACCTTAAAAACTCCATTGTTCGCAACTGTAATTGTCGTTAATATTGTGTATAAATTTAACACAATAATTATGAAAAATTCAACCCTATTCATTGTCATATTTCTGCTTTGTACAGGATCTGTTAACGCTCAGGTTTTGCAGAGTCCGTCATGGGTACGAAATTTAAACACACTGCCTGATTCTGCACAGCTTTCTCCTGTGAAAACACGTGTTGATGGAACCGGCAATGTTCTTGTCTTAAGTAGCTATATAAAAAATTCAATTTCACCAATAATTAATAAGATTCAACTCAATAAATTTGATTCCGGCGGAAATCTGATTTGGAACCTGGTTTTTGACAACAATGGATTTGGTCAACCGAGAGCATTTGATTTTGATCTGGACAATTCCGACAATATTTACATAGCCGGCGCTTTGATGAATGTTTCTCATTACAGGCCGTTAGTACTAAAAGTAAATCCGGCAGGTGTTGTTCAATGGCAACGCGATTCTACGCTTTCCTTCAGCACGGGTATGACACAGCAAATTATTTTTAAAAATAATTTATTATATCTCCGCGGCGAATCAGGCATAGCAGTTTTTAATTTGAATGGAACCGAACTTTGGTCATTACCGATTCCTTCGTCGAGGATTGCCGTAGATAATTCAGGGAGGATGCTCGTTTCTGCATTTGTATCTGTGCAGCAACAATTACTTATATATTCAGGCAGTGGAATTCAGGATACGTCATTCAATAGTATCAACGCTGAACGTATTGCAGTGGACAATGAAAATAATATTTACCTGCTTGCACAATGGCCGGGATATGAATTGGCCAAATACGATAGTAATGGAATCTTTCAATGGAGCACAAATGCATTCCCACCGAATATGAGTTTTGGAGATATTGGATTCGAACTTTTAACGGATAATAATAATGATGTTATTCTTGCCGGTATTGTTGATACCATGTATAAATTTAAACCGGATGGTACACCTGTTTGGAAACGTTCCATGAACGGGCTGGACACTTATTCAATAGATGCAAAGATTGTGTATACAAATTTTCTGGCAATTGCAGGAACTGTATCAAACGGACAAGACCCAAATGTAAAGATCGCCTTATATGATCTTAATGGTCATGTCAGTTGGCATGGAATGTATAATTCAAACAATCAGCAGGAGTTTGCAGTCAGCATGGCAATCGACAACTCAGGAATATACTTACTCGAAGACAGTATAGGAGGTTCTTCCATAATAAAGTTTGACACTCCCCTCTTTACCATGCCGGTTGAATACTCACTTGTTTGCGTGGATAGCGTCTGGTATGAGCCGGGTAATCCAACATTGATAAATGTGAGAATCTTTAATGGAAATATTTCCCATTTGAATTATCCATCGGTCAGGATTGTAGAAGCCCCGGGGGATACGATTGGAAATCCTTCCAATGTTGTAAATTTCTTTGCTCAATTGGGTAATACATTTCAGGTTTATCAGGATACCATTACACAGGCAGGAATAACCGACTTTAGTCAATATGAATTTTTGATTCAGGAAGGCTTCGGCGATTCGACTGCAAATATAGGATGGTGTTCGACAATGGATATCGGAGAAAACCGTGAAGAAGTGTGGGCTATATTTCCGAACCCTGTTATAAATACATTGAATATAAATTCAAAGAGAAATGCCGGCCATACGGAACTGGAAATATTTTCTGAAACAGGAAAATTATGTATGCGCAGCAGGCTGACAAATGTCGTGGGAAATTCAATTGATGTTTCCGGTCTTTCTGCCGGTATATATTTTCTGCGTCTAAAATCTGAAGATGTTTTTCAGAATTTTCGATTTATAAAATTGGAGCGATAATAAAAAGTCACTTTTATCTGAAACTTAAAAATTTTGAATTTTAGGTTAAGCATTTCTATTACCGGAAAACGCTTGGTCCGGGGGTGAACAGTCATCCACAATAAAGTGAGTCAAAGTATGATCATTCAGCCCGGTTGTATCAAGAAAATTGCCCAGAAAGTAAGGGAATTATTCCCATTTTCTGTCTATTCTAACTACATTTAAAGCTCCAATATCCTAATAATCCACTCTTTACCCGGAGTGGTGCAGTTCATTTAAAACACAAATTCTATATCTATTATTGTAGAAGCGGAAACGAACAGGAAAAAAATTGTATCACTATCAAATGAGAAGAATTATTGACTGACACGTAATTTGATAATCCTCCGTTTACAACAATCATACTATTTCAAATTTATTTAGTTGAGATTGATCTACGCATCAATCATCTGACAATTCTACACCGACTTAAAAAAATGATTAAAAAGTATTTCTATACAGGACTTAATTTGATTCCGGCATTTATACTGGTTAGTTTTTCACTTTTTTTCACTTCATGTTCCAAAGAAAAATCCATCATAGAGCCTTCTGTCGCATCCAAAATTTCTTCTTCCGATGTACAGGGAAATAATCAAGTGCAAACTGAATTATTCGGATTTTATACTCATCCGTCTTACCTTACAATTGGAAATACTGCCAGCGAAAATAATCTCCTTGATTATTTGAAAGTCAAGGGTGGTAACATGCTTAACTGTTATGCCCGCAATTCAATGACAACATCTTCTGAAAGAACTAAGTTTGCTGCCTTTTGCCGCAAAGCAGTGAGTTCATACGGTGTTAAATTAATTACGTGTGATATCAGGGAAACATCTGAAATTGCCAACTGGGATGCTTTATATACTTCATATCCTGATTTAACTAAATTCGTAGCACCCCTGACCGAAAAAGAACCCTGGGTTACACATGATTATGCGGGCTGTTTCTCTCTGTTGCGATTAACAAAAGAGATGTGCAACCGGTATACGGCTAAATTTTATTTTTATGAAGGATGGATGGGGAAAAATTACGCTTACCCCCAACAAGCTGTAGATTCAATGGTATACTATTGTGATGGAATATTTATATCAAATTATGTCACTGTAACAGATTATTTATCTGCACAAACCGGTTATGGCAAGTGGGATAACAGGATAAAGTTCAGAATTGATCAGGGTGCTTCTACCTATGGAGGAATTACTATAGCAGCAAAAAAGTTTAATAAACTCGATTATCCGATAATTGAATTACAATCTCTTGAACCTGCATTTTTATTCAATCTGTATTCAATCACCGGTTCTAACTATTCGTTTTATGGATCGTTGTTTAACGACACCAAGTTATTGTACAATATGTCATCTGCTGATGTATTAAAATATACTCAGCTTAAAGGCAAAAGTTTATTTTATCAGAAGTATGTTCTCCAGGCGCAGCCTTATTAATTTTCTGGACTCTCGAAATAAGAAGGGCATAAAAAAAGCTCTGTTTGGAGAGCTTTTGTAGCGGACGGGACAGGGATAAATATGTTTTTTAATACTGTTTTTCAATTTTACGAATGTTAAAACTTGAAATTTTACATTTTTTTCCTGATTGCGGTTGATCATATTTTTAATGCGGTGAATAGACTCTCTAATCACCGCATAATTTGCGGAGATTTTTTTGAAGTTGCGGAGATTAATTGATATATTCACCGCATAATAAGCGGAGAATAAAATGTATATATACCAACAAAAAGACTGGCCCAACTTTACCTGGAACAAGGGAAAACTCTTTCAAATCTTATCAGAAATTAGTCACCGGCAAGGTAGAATAATTGGACGAATGGAAGGATTAGGTTTTTCACTGAAGGATGAAGCCGTCCTGCAGACAATGACTCTTGAAATACTCAAGTCGAATGAGATTGAAGGAGAATTTCTAGATGCTGATCAGGTCCGCTCATCCATTGCAAGACGACTAGGGATGGATATAGCAGGACTTGTTCCTTCCGATCGAAATGTTGAAGGTGTAGTTGAAATGACGATGGAAGCTACACAAAATTTCAAAGCGCCTTTGACGAAAGATCGTCTCTTCGGATGGCATGCAGCACTTTTTCCAACAGGAAGAAGTGGAATGCTCAAAATTGTAGCAGGTGCATGGAGAAAAAATACTCCTGAAGATCCTATGCAAGTTGTTTCAGGTGCAATGGGAAAAGAGACAGTTCATTTCCAGGCACCGGAAGCAAAAAAATTATCAAAAGAAATGAAAAGCTTTTTGGATTGGTTTAATACAAACAAAGAACACAATGTTTTTATTAAAGCGGCAATTGCACATTTGTGGTTTGTAACAATTCATCCTTTTGAAGATGGCAACGGTCGCATAGCACGAACAATTGCCGATATGCAATTAACCAGAGCTGATAAAATTCCTCAGCGATATTACAGCATGTCTGCACAGATCCGATTAGAGCGTACACAATATTATGATATACTTGAAAGAACACAAAAAAATTCTCTTGATATTACAGAATGGCTGGAATGGTTTCTTGCTTGTTTGGATCGAGCATTAATTGCAGCTGAGGTAGGACTTGCCGGAGTAATAAACAAAGCACGCTATTGGGATTGGCTGAATACAAAATCACTCAATGAAAGACAGAAAAAAATGATCAATAAACTTCTTGATGTATTCGACGGCAAATTGACGACCTCTAAGTGGGCAAAAATGGCTAATTGCTCACAGGATACTGCTCTTCGTGATATTCATGATTTAATGGGTCAGGGAATTTTGGAAAAGGAACCGGAAGGTGGACGAAGCACGAACTATAGATTAAAAAATTTTAATTAATTAAGTTTAGAATTTTATTTAGTATTTATAATTTTTAAGATCTCATCACAATTAAATTATATGCTTTTGCATATAATAAGTAATAATTTTTGTATTTTATATGTATAAGCATATAATTTAGTATATTTGCTAAAAATCGTTGCAAAAGGATATAATGAAGACATTAGCGCAATTTGTTAAGGATAAAAGAAAAGAGGCCAATCTTACCCAGGAAGAGTTTGCTGATCGGGCGGGAGTGGCACTTACTGTTATCAGAAAAATTGAACAAGGGAAAGAAAACCTCAACCTCGAAAAAGTAAATCGTGTGTTAAAGATGTTTGGTCATATATTGGTCCCAATAAGCAGAAAGGAGTTATTATTAAAGAAAGAACAAAACAATGAGAAGAGCTGAAATATATTATAAAGATTCTCTTGCCGGACTACTTACAGAAACCGATGATGGCCAATATTTATTTCAGTATGACAAAAAATACGCTGCTAAATATCCGGATCAGTTCCTTACTTTTTCCATGCCTGTGACCGAATATCCTTATAGCGATAATCGGTTGTTTCCGTTTTTCGAAGGTCTTATTCCTGAAGGATGGCTTCTTGATATTGCATCAAAAAATTGGAAAATAAATCCGAATGACCGGATGGGATTATTATTAGCATGTTGTCAAAATTGTATTGGTGCTGTTAGCGTAAAAGCAATCGCTGAAGAAAATGAATAGGTGCTTGTATTGTTATAAAGAATTAGAGCCGGCTGATGAAAGCGATTTTCATGAACGATGCAGTCTAGATTTTTTCGGAACGAAAACAGCGCCCTTGCTTTTTTATTCTTTTAATCAGATGTCAGAGTTGGCAAAAGAAGTTGTAGAACGCAGTGTAGCTATACCCGGTGTACAACCTAAATTATCCCTTTCATTAGAAAATAATACAATAGCTGATGGGAATAGAGGCAGATTAACCGTTGTAGGTGCATTGGGGGGAAATTACATTTTAAAACCACCCTCGGAACATTTTCCGGAAATGCCCCAAAACGAGCATTTAACAATGCGGATTGCTGAAGCCTTTGGAATTAATACGGTAAAATCAAGTTTGATCCGCTTGCAATCCGGTGAGCTTTCCTATATCACGAAAAGAATTGATCGGACGTACAGTGGAGAAAAAATTCACATGCTTGATATGTTTCAGGTTTTAGAAGCATTTGACAAATACAAAAGTTCAATGGAAAAAGTTGGCAAAGCAATCGGCCAATATTCAGATGACACGCTATTAGATCAAGTATACTTTTTTGAACTAAGTGTATTTTGTTTTATAACAGGAAATAATGACATGCACTTGAAAAACTTTTCGATGATTAATTCCGGAAATAAATGGGTACTCGCTCCTGCCTATGATTTGTTGAATGTATCAATAGTAAATCCCGGTGATAAAGAAGAGCTTGCATTAACGCTCGAAGGCAAAAAGAAAAAACTGCGACGTACAAACTTTGAACATTTAGGGAAAATTCTGGATCTTAATGAAAAGCAAATTGATGCCGTTTTTAAACGGATGCTGAAAAACAAAACGCATGCAATCGATTGGGTTGCTAATTCATTTTTATCAAGTGAATATAAAAAAAAATATAAAATCTTTTTAGAAAAGAAATATCAGGAGTTCTTTAATTAAAAACCTATTCCTCAACAACCAGAGGAATTATTTTCTTTCTGTCAAAAAGTTTATTGCTCAGTTGAAGAAAATATACGCCACTCTTTAAATTGTTTGCCGGCAAACGAAATTCATTTCCGGTAAATTCTGATTTATAAACATTCTGTCCTAAAGCAGTATAAACTTCAACCAGGGTAATTTCACCTATAGGATTGCTTAGCTTTATTGTTGTGAAAGATATAAACGGATTTGGGAAAACCGAAAAATCCGGTGTGGAAGCTGATGAAAAAATACCACTTGTGGGATCCAGAACAGTAAATGAATCACACAAATTACAATTTGTTGAATCATTAATACAAACACTATAAATTCCGGCTGATACATTTTGCAAATCTTTATTGGTACTACCATTCGACCAAACAAATTGATATAAATTAGTTCCGCCAATTACATTCAGATTTATAGTACCATCTGAACAACCAATACAAGTTGTATTTACAATAGTTCCTGAAACTTGTAACTGCGGCGGATCGATTAATGTAACAGTACTGGTAGCTGTACATCCTGCTATATCAGTTGCAATCACAGAATAAGTTCCGGCACATAAACCCGTAGCAATGGCAACTATTTGTACAGGAGTTGTTGACCAACTAAAGGTAAACGGTCCCTGGCCTGTTGCTGATGCAATTGCAATACCGTTACAAGAGCCATTACAATTTGCATTTGTAGCGGTTGCTGTTGGTTGTAATAAAGGCGGATCTGTTAATGTAACCGTATTGGTAGCAGTACATCCTGCAATGTCAGTAGCAATCACAGAATAAGTTCCTGCACATAAACCGGTAGCCATTGAACCTATTTGTACCGGAGTTGTTGACCAACTAAAGGCAAACGGTCCCTGACCTGTTGCAGTTGCATTTGCAATACCGTTACAAGAGCCATTACAATTTGCATTTGTAGCGGTTGCTGTTGGTTGTAACAAAGGCGGATCTGTTAATGTAACTGCTGCAGTAGCTGTACATCCTACAGCATCGGTCATAGTCACAGAATAAGTACCGGCACATAAACTTGTAGATGTGGCACTAAACTGAGCAGGAGTTGTCGTCCAGCTGTACATAAAAGGTCCTTGTCCTGTTGCTGAAGCGGTGGCGCTACCATTGCAAAATCCATTACACGGATTTAGAATAATTGCTGAAACCTGTGCCGAACAAAAGTTACCCTGAACAATTTTAGCAACAAAAATATCCAGTAGTGTATCACCATGTAAGTTAAACGAATCAAAGTGGGTTGAATCAACATATTCACCGCATAAATAGTTATTACCGGTAAGATCCGTCCCTATTCCACGTCCACGGTCATTATCAAGTCCACCCATAGTTCGTACCCAATCAAGAGTTGTTCCGCTGGAATTATATTTTGCCAGAAAAATATCGGCGAAGCCATTTGATACAACTGAAACCGGAGGAAAATAACTTGTACTTGCATAATCACCGACAACGTATATATTTCCGGAAGTGTCGTGCGAAACTCCTCTGCCAATATCATCCTCTACTCCTCCACCTGCAAGTGCCCAAAGATTATTTCCGCTGGTGTCGTAAGCAGCTAAGAACATATCTTCATTTCCATTTGAGTGAACTAAGGTTGAACCAAAATATCCTGTTTGAAATTCACCTGTTATTACAATTTGTCCATTGACGTTATAGGTAATGTCCCAGCCCCGATCGAAGCCTGTATCACCTGCTTGTTTTACCCACTTTAACAATCCGGAAGTATCATACTTGGCAAGAAATATATCAGTATGTCCTGTACCGTTAAGTGTTTTAGTTGGAGAAAAATCTGCAGTACCCACAAAATAACCTGTTACATAAATAGACCCATTTTTATCACTTACAATACCATACGTTTTATCACTTCCGCTACCACCCATTCTGCGGGCCCAGCAAAAATTACCATTGGGATCGAACTTTACAATAGTACCATCATAACTACCCGCGGTTGAAAAAAGATAAGTGCTGTTGTAAAGAGCATCACCATTGGTTGCTCCGCAGGCATACACGTTCCCTTGAGCATCACACGTTACGCCATATCCGCGGGTATGTAATGGGCCAGTTCCGGCGCTTATACTTTTTACCCACAGAACTGCACCGGACGTATCATATTTTGAAACGAACATATTATTGATGCCCGGTCCCGGTGTCGTTCTCATAATTCCATCCCAATGAGAAGTATCTTCAAATTCACCGACAGTATAAAAATACCCGTTTCCATCAAGGACAATTGAATGAGCTTTATCTCCGCCTTTTCCTCCTGCACTTTTAGCCCACACCAATTTTCCCATAGGATTATATTTGGCAATGAATATATCATGTTTTCCTGCCGACTGTAATATGACATTATTTCCAAAATCTGTGTCGAATTCGATTTGCCCACACACATAAGTGTTCCCATCAGGATCAGTAGCCAAATCTAATCCTTCATCAAAGCCAACACTTTTAATATCCTTTGCCCATTGAAATGTTTGGGCTCGCAATGTACCGGTCATGATAACAAAAATGAAAATGACAAGTGTGTGGAATCGTTGTAACATGAACTTAACTGAATTAATTTTATTGCACAAAGAAGCAAAACTTAATAAAATTATTTGTTACATAATTATTGGAAATTGTTTCATAGTTCGCACTTTTGGGGGATATGGTTTGATAGCTTCTATCATTTATTGGATCTTTGACTTACAATAATTCTAATGAAAATAATTAGTTGCAAACCCGATCAATTTTCTTTTACAGAACGGTGTCTGTTGACCTTTCTTGGCAGCATTGTTTAGAAGGATCGGTCAATTAGAAATAAATATAAAATCTTTTTAGAACAGAAATATCTGGAGTTCCCGGAGAATGATCAGGCTAATTAACTGATCAAAATGTTTCGTATTCCTGTTTTAGAATAATCTATTCTATACTTCGAAAGGATTGGGACACGAAGATTTCTGAATGTGAGGGATTGTATAATTTAGGAATTGCATAGAATAACTTAAACGATTGAAGTTTTATAAAGAGATTCTAAACCTAATAGCATTAAAAAAGCCTTGACGTTTTAAATCTTCATGGTTTACTTATTATACTTTTAATTGAATTCATTTTAGATTTCTGCAAACATTAATTGTTTGACGCACCTGCATCGAACCAACATTTTAGTTGGTTGTACTCTTCAGATGTAAGCGGTGGCCGGGTAATTGGTGGCATCGATTGGGTATCAAATAATTTTATTTTGAATTGTCCGTTATCCACCCTCATTTTAATTTCGGAATATTCATTGAAATTTCCTACTGAAGTAGAATCCCCATTATGGCAACCCGGCAAAGCACAATGAGTTTGAATGAGTGGGGCAATGCTTTGGGCGTATTTTATATTTACATTTTCACATGGGTTTAAATCTAGCTTTTTGTTAGTGCAGGAAATAAAACAAAGTGCCATTATGCAAAGTAAAAATAGACTGTTTGGCCTTTTATTAATTTTGAATAACAAGAGTTCCCTTTCCAATTAATTTCGTTTCTGATTTTAATTTGTAAAAATAAATTCCGTTAGGTACTTTTAATTCTGTTTCTGTTATTGAATTCGCCACAGTGGACTGGAATATTCTTTCGCCAAAAACATTGTAAATTTCAAATAAGCTATTAGTATTCTCTTTAATATTAATTGTAAATTTTCCGGTTGATGGGTTAGGAAAAACTGAAAATGAACTTTTCTCAGATAAAGTGGAGATATCATTTGTACAGGTAACTACAATTGATGCATTCATATGCCCGCCATTTTGTGGATGACAGGTATAGTTGTATGTACCCGCCACAGTAACCACATAAATATATCCTGAGGTGGTAATATTGTTTGATGTCCAAGATGTGGCACCGGGTGGAATTGTAGTTGATGCTGTAGTATGGGTTCCACTTACAAGTACCCAGCGAATGGTATCGCCACAAACAGCATTAGCGACTTGTGGACTGAATTCCTCGTTTGCAGAAGTAGTTCCGATTGCTTGAATAGTGATTGTAGTCGCGTTGACCTTAAAAACTGCCAATAAGATTGCAAGTGCAATAATTGTAATTAATTTTTTCATGTGTATATTATGATTTTTAAAATATTTCTTAATTAAAATATTTAGGGTTATTATTTATTTGATTAATTCATTTTAACTTGAATTTGAGAGAATGAATTGAAGGGGTTGTAACAGAATAGAAGAAGAATGAAGTAAATGTTTTTCTTTGCCTTTCAGTTTTATATTCCAAAGCTAATGCATTTTTAGTTTCATTACAATGGCAAAACCACGGTTTTCATGGGATAATTCACGGGGCTTTATACTGCCCTCCCTGAAGCAGAACCGGTATAAAAGTCATTTACATTTTCAATCGTTCAGGCATTTCATTCGCAGTCGAATCACTATAAAGCATTAATGTAAAATTACACACATTCCATTTTTCATATTCACAAAATTATAAGATTATCCATTAATAGTAAAGTTAGATTTATTTTTAAACGTCACAAATAAATAATCAGCTACAACGTGGGAAAGAAGCACTGCAACAGGATATGCTTGTGCAGGAAGTGTTATTCATTCGCAAGAATCAAAAACGATTAGGCGCGCGATTGTTATTGATTAAAGTGAAGCTACCAACTCAACATACAGCTCTTCCACTCTTGTCCTCGCCCAAGGTGTTTTTCGTAAAAAGGTAAGACTTGATTTAATGCTTGGATCCTTTCTGAAACAGTTGATTGGAATTATCCTACCGAGTACTTCCCATCCAAAATGATCTACCAGATGCTTTACGATAGTTTCGAGTGTAATACCGTGTAAGGGATCGTTGTTTTTCAATTGTTTAAAATAATTTATTGGATTAAAAAATAAATCTGTTGGCAATTCTAAATACAATATCACTTTTGCCCGCTGCTTTGGATTTACTTATCACTCAACTATAAAAACGCGACTCTGCTTCGACGGATGTTCATCCGTTGTTTTTGTGTTGAGCGATTTTCAATCCACATTAGAAAACTCCTCCTACTAATTTTCACAATACTCAGCATAAGCATCATACGCATCATCAAAACCCATTTGTTCAGACTTTTTTATGTTGTAGCAGCCATCTTTAAAATTTTTTAATCTCACCTGAGCCAACCCTAAATAGAAAATCGCTTTCGAATCTTTTTTATCAAGTTTTATAGCAGCCTCAAGATCAAGAATTCCATCTGAAAATTTCCCCATTTTCGATTTTGTAAATCCCCGCCAATAATAGGCCGACTGATATCGACTGTTTATTGATAAAGATTTATCCAGATCTGTGCATGCCATCTGAAATTCGCCAAGTTTCAAATAGCAGATTGAACGATTTATATAGAAGTATGCTTTTGAGTTATCCAGCTCAATTGCCTTGTTGAAGTCCTTCAAGGCACTTGAATTATCGCCTTTTCTCAAAATAACCCTTCCTCTTAGGTCATAGCAAATTGCACAATTTGAATCAAGCTCCAACGATCTCTCAACATCTTCTTTTGCGCCAACAAGATCATCCTTTTTCATTCTGAACTCTCCGCGGTATTTATAAATTTTTCCTACAGAATTATTGATACTAATTGCTTTATCAAAATCTGTTACAGCACCTGTATCATTTCCTGACATTCCTTTAGCGCTACCACGAGCAGCATACGCATTAGCATAATTTAGACTAATATCAATCGCCTTTGTAAAAAGCTCTATTGCTTTGATAAAGTTTTTAGATTCAAGTTTATCCAATCCACGATTGTAATATTCTCCTGCATTCCTCGAGTTTTGCTGCGAATACATATCATAATTTATAATTAACAAAAAAATTATAAGTCTGGTTTTCATTTAAAGTTTAATAGAAATATCGGCTTCGGATATTCCTGCCTTCATTGTATTTCGGCAGGCAGGCATCCGTTGTTTTTGTATTGTGTGATTTTAAATCCACCGTTAATATCTCATCGTCCTTCAATACCCTTGTAATTGTAGTGAAAAATTTGCAACCCCGCATCTTCAGCACAAACTGTCATAAATTCAAAAAAAGTCACCGCTTTCACATGTAACTATTTAAAAATCAAGCAGTCCGGACGGGACATACTATTTATCCCATTTTTTCTAAGTAAATGTAATTAAATGGGTTTAGAATTTTTAAATTTAGGTTTAGAATTATTTTGTTTAATATAGAGAACAGATGTGTTCGATTTAAATATGGCTCACAATTGCATTCAGTTTATTAAACATGTTCTTATAGCGAATTACCTGTGTTTCATAAAATAAGTTGGCAATGAGAGCTTCTTGCAAACCGCTATCACTTAATATATTCTTAAATTCTGACTTTAAATATTGTTTTACATCTCCCGGAGAATTGATGATTTGTTCAATTAAGTCCAATCTGTTGTCAAGAATGTAAGTTATATCTTCGAAGTCTTTACTTGTCCGCGGGTCTTTTGCTCCTCTATCATGAAAGGCACTGAATTTTGTGGCTAAAAAATAAGCCAATGGTAAGATTTGAATTTGCTGTCTTTCTATGTTTCTTGTTTCGACATGTTTAAAGCCAGGCGCAAACCATTGATCAGCTGGTGCCCATCCAACCGCTTTTGTTGACATTACATCAACGGTAACATCATCATACATAAACCGGCACATAACAGTCTCATCCGATGTCTGATAAAATTTCTTCTGCGTTAGAAGTACTCTTAGTTTTTCTAACTCACCCAGGGTTAATATTTCAAGGCTAATATCTATGTCTTTTGTTGGACGGATATCTTCTGCTGCCGGATCATTAATATACAAACTGAAAATCGCACCACCCACATAGTCTACCCGATCATTTAGCTCTCCAAGTGCTTTTGCTACTTTACCAATGACCTTTAAATTTATCCGGGTATTTTTCATTTTAATTTTTTCTCCAATTCCTTAAAGGCTATCTCCTGTTCTCTTTTTTTACCTATCCGTAATGCATCAG